>JAYOYH010000004.1:0-163625 GCA_038153405.1 Gemmatimonadota bacterium
GACGACATCCTGTTCTGGTATCGCGACGTGCTGCACAACGAGGAGCTGACGCCGGTTATTCCCGTCGAATACCGCAAGGGTGGTCAGACGGTCCAGTGCGAAAAAATAGATGACTATACCGTGCGCTTTCGCTTTGCCGAGCCCTACGGCCTCTTCCTTAAACAGCTGGCCTCCAATCTGAGCTACCAGCTCGTCTACTATCCAGCACACTATCTGAAAAACTTCCATCCGGACTACCGCCCCGTGGAAGAATTAGAGCAGCTAGCGCGAACCGAGGGCAAGGATTTTTGGTATCAGCTCTTCCGCGATCGCCACGACTATCGCAACGTCGACTGCCCGCGCATCTGGGCGTGGGTCGTCAGCAAACCACCGCCGGCGCGCCCCGCCGAATTCGTGCGCAACCCCTACTATTGGAAGGTCGATACCGAGGGCCGCCAGCTGCCCTACATAGACCGCATCACTTTCGATATATACGATCTCGAAACGATCAATATCAAGGCGATCAACGGCGAGATCGGTATGCAGGGCCGCCACCTGACCTTTCAGAACTACCCCATCTTCATGGCCAACCAGGAGCGCGGTGGCTACAGCGTGCGCCACTGGCTCGACGGCGGCGACGGCACGACCGCAGTAGTCTTCAACCTGAACCACAAAGACGAGGCGCTGCGCACCCTCTTTCACCAGCGCGATTTCCGCATCGCCATGTCGCACGCCATCGACCGCGACGCCATCCGCGAAGCGGCCTTTCTCGGCGTGGGTGAGTCGCGACAGATTTCGCCGCCGCCCATATCGGCCTACCACGTACCCGAACACGCCTACGGCTACCTGACCTACGACCCGGCGCTGGCCAACCAGTTGCTCGACGGCATCGGCCTGATCCAACGCGACGAGCGCGGTATGCGCCTGCGTCCCGACGGCGAGCCGCTCGTGCTCAACATCGAGACCTCGTCGACCATGCTCGGGGCCGGCAAGATGTTTGAGATGATTGCCGCCAACTGGCAGGCCGTTGGCGTGGACGCCAAGGTTAAAACGCAGGCGCGCCAGCTTTACGCCCAGCGCCGCAACGCTCTGCTGTGCGACGTGCTGGTCTGGGGCGGCGCCGGTGAGATTATTCCCACCTTAGACCCGCGCTGGTTTTTTCCCTACAGCGGCTCGTCTTTCCACGCGCTGGACTACGCGCGCTGGTACCGCTCCGATGGCAAGACCGGAACTGAGCCGCCGCCGGATATGCTGCGCGCGCTCGAACTCTTCGGCCAGATCGAACGCACGGTGGACGAGGAAGAGCAGATCCGCCTTTTTAAAGAAATCATCGAAATCAATCGGCAGCACTTGTGGGTCATTGGCACGGTCGGGGCCATACCCCAGCTCTTTATCGTCAAAGACTCTTTTCGCAACGTGCCGGAAGTCGCCGTTGGCTGCTGGCCCCTGCGCACACCAGGTGCCACGGCGCCGGAATCCTATGCCATCGACGAGGGCTAACGCGTGATTCACCTCATACTCAAACGCCTGCTGTGGATGATGCCCACCCTGCTGGCCATCTCGTTTATTTCCTTTGCCCTGATCCAGCTGCCTCCGGGCGACTACCTGACTTCCTATATCACGGCGCTGGAGGAAACAGGTGAATCCGTCGCCGAAGAGCAGGTCGAGGCGCTGCGCCGTCGCTACAACCTCGACGAGCCGTTTTTCCTGCAGTACGGCAAGTGGCTCAACAACCTGCTGCCCTTTGGCTTTACGCGCCACGACAGCGGTTCCTATCTATGGATCTACGGCGAAAGCGGAGTGCGCTCGTTTAACTGGCCGGGCTTTAAGTGGCCCGATTTTGGCATGTCGTTTGAATGGAACCGGCAGGTAATGGAGCTGATTGGCGAGCGCATCTTTCTCACTATCGTCATTTCCATTGCGACGCTGCTCTTTACCTGGGCGCTGGCCATTCCCATCGGCATCTACTCGGCCGTGCGCCAGTATTCGATCGGCGACTACGTTTTTTCCGTCCTCGGTTTTATCGGCCTGGCCACGCCCAATTTTTTACTCGCCCTGATCTTCATGTACATCGGCTACTCCGTCTTTGGCGTCAGTGCCGGCGGCCTGTTTTCGCCCGAGTACGTCGAGGCCGAATGGTCGGTGGCCAAGTTTGCCGATCTGATCGCTCACCTATGGATTCCCGTTATCGTCATCGGCACCTCGGGCACGGCCGGGCTGATCCGCGTCATGCGCGGCAACCTGCTCGACGAATTGCCCAAGCAATACGTGATGACGGCACGGGCCAAAGGCCTTTCTCCGTGGAAACTACTAATCAAATATCCCGTGCGCGTAGCCCTCAACCCACTCATCAGCACCGTCGGCTGGGTGCTGCCGGGCATCGTTTCCGGCTCGGTCATTGTCGCCGTCGTCCTCGGCCTGCCCACGACCGGCCCACTGCTGCTGCGCGCGCTGCAAAACCAAGATATGTATTTAGCCGGCTCCATGGTCATGCTGCTCAGCTTTCTCACCGTCATCGGCACGCTGCTATCGGATATGCTGCTGCTCTGGCTCGACCCACGCATTCGCTATGAGGGCAAGGGCTGATGCATGAGCGACGAGGTCTGGATGTGGGTTATGATTGCGGCTATCGGCCACGCGCTGTGGAACGCAGCCGCCCGCCGCGTCGCCGGCGACATCGCCGTCTTATGGCTGTCCTTTGCCCTTGGCTCACTGACCATGATACCGCCATGCCTATATCTGTGGTGGCAAAACGGACCGCCCGCCATAAGCCAAACTGCCCTGCTCTACTTGCTGGCCACCGGCGTCTTACACGCGGTCTATTTTGCTCTGCTGGCGCGCGCCTACGAATATGGCGAAGTCTCGCTGGTCTATCCCATTGCGCGCGGATCGGGCGTTGGCCTCACGGCGCTGGGAGGTGTTGTGCTGCTCGGGGAAAATGTAACCGCATGGGGGGGGGCAGGCATCGGCTTCATACTGCTGGGCATCGCGCTGATTGGCGCACCGGCGCTACACGGCGCTGCGACCAATCGGCGCAGCCTTTTTCTGGCACTGGCCGTAGGTCTATCGATCGTTGCCTATTCGCTGGTCGACAAGCTCGGCGTCGCCCATATGCACCCGCTCTATTACATAACCGGCATGTGGCTGATCGGCTCGCTCTTGCGCTGGCCTTCCGTTTGGCACCAGCGCCGCGGCACGCTGATGCAGACGGCACGGACACACCTGCGCTACATCGCCTTTATCGGCTTGGGCTCCCTCGGCACCTACGTACTCATTCTCTACGCCTACACGCTGGGCCCCGTCAGCTATATCGTTGCCGCGCGCGAGTCCTCTGTCGTCATTGGCTCGCTCATTGGCTTTGTTTTTTTGCGCGAACAGTACACGCCGCTCAAGCTGGTAGGCGTGCTCTCTATCGCCGCCGGTCTGGCGCTTATCAAGGTGAGTTAATATGACCGAACTGTCCCGAGAACAAATCGACTTCTTTAGCGAAAACGGCTATCTGATCATCGAAAATGTCTTTTCTCAAGAGGAAGTGGCCGCTCTGCAGGCCGAAGCCGACTACCTTCTCGAACTCATACTCAACTCCTCGCTCATGAACGATCGGCCCAGCGGCCGTCTCGACTGGCGCCGCACGTCACAGGGCGTGCAGATGGTCCGCAAAATACAGCCCGTAAACGATCTGTCACTGGCCTTTAGCAGAGCCATTGCCGACGAGCGCGTCGTCGACCCGCTGCGCCAGATCATGGGCGAAGAGCCGGTGCTAATGGAGGAAAAACTCAACTACAAGCAGCCGCTGCCAAACGACGTAGAGGGCCTGCCGATACGCGATATGGACGACTACTTCCCCGTGCATAATGACTGGGCGTATTACGCGGCGCAACACTATCCGCAGAGCGTGCTGTCTTCGGCGCTCCTGCTCGACGCCTGCACGGCCGACAACGGCCCACTGCGCATTTGGCCGGGCTCGCACAGGGAGCACCTCGAACACCAGCGCATGGAAAATGGCCTCGAGGTCAAACCCGAACGGATTGACCACGCCGGCGGCATCGACATGATTGCTCCAGCTGGATCCTTTATGATCTTCCACGTGCTAGTCGTGCATAACTCGCGCCCCAATACGTCGGGCAAGCCGCGCCGCCTGATGATCTACAGCCACTACCCGCAGTCGTTCAATATGCCCTTTGACGTGCGCAACAGCCCGACGCGCCTGCGCGAGTCGCCCTACGAGCGCGAGTATATGCGCGCCAAAGAGCGCGGCGCATTTCGCGATGTCTTCATCGCCCCAACCTATACGTGAGCGCGATGGCATCTACGGACCCAATGCGCGACGGCGAAGACCTGTACACGGCCTCGCAGTGGCAGCTCATGGCGCGCAAATTCACCAAGCACCGCCTTGCCGTTTGGTCGGGGCTGATCGTATTGGTCCTCTATCTGAGTGCGCTTTTTTGCGAATTTCTCTCGCCCTATGCACTGGAAGACCAGCACATCGACTATATCTACGCACCGCCGCAGCGCTTGCACTGGGTTGGACCGGACGGCTTGCACCTTATCCCCTTTGTCTACGGCATCAAGGGCATGCGCCATCCCGAAACGCTGCGCAAGGTATACGCCGAAGACCGCCAGCAGGTCTATCCACTGCGCTTTTTTGCGCGCGGCAAGCCCTATCGCTTTATGGGCCTCGTCCAAACCGATCTCCACTTGATCGGCGTAGACAAGGGCGGCACGCTCTTTCTGCTCGGCACCGACTCGCTGGGACGCGATCTGCTGACGCGCATACTATACGGAGCGCGCATCTCGCTGACGGTTGGCCTGATCGGCGTTGCGATGAGCTTTGTATTCGGCCTGACTATCGGCGCGATTTCCGGTTACTACGGCGGCTGGATCGACAACCTCATACAGCGCCTAATCGAAATCCTGCGCTCCTTTCCCTCCATACCGCTGTGGATGGCGCTCTCCGCGTCGCTGCCGGCCACTTGGTCACCGCTGCAAATCTACTTTGGCATTACGGTCGTGCTGTCCTTTTTGGGCTGGACGGGACTGGCGCGCGTCGTGCGCGGCAAAATCCTCGCCCTGCGCGAAGAGGACTACGCTACCGCCGCCGTGCTGATGGGCGCCAGCAAGAGCCGCATTATGGGCCGTCATCTGTTGCCCGGCTTTACCAGTCACATCGTCGTCAGTCTGACCCTAGCGCTGCCCGGTATGATTCTCGGCGAAACCTCGCTGAGCTTTCTCGGCTTAGGGCTGCGCTCACCTATAACCAGCTGGGGCGTGCTGCTGCAGGAGGCGCAGAACGTGCAGGCGGTGGCCATGCAACCGTGGTTGTTGACGCCGGCCGTATTCGTCGTCGTCGCCGTACTGGCTTTTAACTTTGTCGGCGACGGCCTGCGCGACGCCGCCGATCCATACGGCAGATAACGGGCGATTGCGCAATGGATTCCATACTGACTATACACAATCTGCACACGCAATTTTTTCTCGATGAAGGCACCGTGCGCGCGGTCGATGGGGTTGACCTGCGCATACCGCGCGGCAAAACGCTCTGCGTAGTTGGCGAGAGCGGCTGCGGCAAAAGCATCACGGCGTTCTCCATCCTACAAATGATTGCACGGCCGGGGCGCATTACGGAGGGTTCCGTCGTTCTGCACCGGACAGAGGGCGATATCGACCTGACGCAGCTACCACCCGACGGCGAGCAAATGCGCCGCATTCGCGGCGCCGAGGTAGCGATGATTTTTCAAGAACCGATGACCAGCCTCAGCCCAGTGCATACGGTGGGCAGCCAAATCGCCGAAGCCGTGCGCTTGCACATGGATGTCGATAAGCGCGAAGCCAAGGCCCGCGCCGTGCATATTATGGATCGCGTGGGCATTCCCGATGCCGGGCGCCGCTATGGGCAGTATCCGCACGAGATGAGCGGCGGCCTGCGCCAGCGCGCCGTCATTGCCATGGCGCTGTCCTGTCGGCCGCAGCTGCTCATCGCCGACGAGCCGACCACGGCGCTCGACGTGACGATCCAGGCGCAAATACTCGCCCTGATGCGCGAACTGCAGGCCGAGCTCGATATGGCTATCCTGCTGATTACCCACGACCTGGGCGTCGTCGCGCAAATGGCCGACGAAGTCGCCGTGATGTACTGGGGTCGCATCGTCGAATACGGCCGCGTCGAACGCATCTTCGCCGATCCCCAGCATCCCTATACGGAGGCGCTGATGCGCTCGCTGCCCGGTCTGCATATAGAGCGCAAAAGCCAGCTGCAGGCCATTCGCGGCAGCGTGCCGGATCCCTTCCAACGACTGGACGGCTGCGCCTTTCATCCGCGCTGCGACGAATGCCAGCCCGGCCTGTGCGACAGCGGACAGCGACCCGAATTGCACACTGTCGAAGCGGGCCATGTCAGCGCCTGTCTACTCCGGGGCGAAAGGCGGGATTCGTGACCGATACGCTGCTCGAAGTGCGCGATCTAAAGAAGTACTTTCCCATAACCAGTGGCTTATTTGACAAGGTCGTGGGACAGGTAAAGGCCGTCGATGGCGTCAGCTTTTCTCTGCATTCGGGCCAATGTCTAGCATTGGTTGGGGAGAGCGGCTCGGGAAAGACGACCGTCGGTCGCACCCTATTGCGCGCCTACCAACCCACGGCTGGCAGCGTACAGTTTTATTTAGACGGGGAAGCCATTGACGTGATGGGTGCCGACGAACGGCGCATGAAAGCACTGCGTCGCCACATGCAGATGATCTTTCAAGATCCCTACGCCTCGCTCAATCCGCGCATGACCGTTTTCGATATCGTCGGCGAACCCCTACTCATTCACGGCGTGGCCGCACCCGGCGAACGCGAACGACGCGTGCGACAGCTCATGCACCAGGTCGGCCTCGATCCACAGCATATGCGGCGCTACCCGCACGCCTTTTCCGGCGGTCAGCGCCAGCGCATTGGCATCGCCCGCGCCCTCGCGCTCAATCCGCGCCTCATCGTCGCCGACGAACCGGTCTCGGCCCTTGACGTATCGGTACAGGCGCAGATTCTAAACCTGCTGCAAGCGCTGCAAACCGAACTCGGCCTGACCTACCTATTTATCGCGCACGACCTCAGCGTAGTGCGCCATATCGCCGACCGCGTCGCCGTTATGTACGTGGGAAAAATTGTCGAAAATGCGCCAGTTGACGCGCTCTTCCAAAAGCCGCGCCACCCGTATAGCGAAGCCCTCATGGCTTCAGTACCCATCGCCGACCCGGCGCGGCGCCAAGCCCCGCTCCTCCTGCAGGGCGAGATTGCCGACCCAGCCAATCCCCCATCCGGCTGTCCGTTTCACCCGCGCTGCCGCTACGCCACGCCCCAGTGCGCAACAGAAGTGCCCGCCCTGCGCACCGTAGAGTCCGGACACGAGGTGAGCTGCCATCGCGCCGAGGAACTCGACCTAGCGGGCATGGCCGGCTGAACGGACCCGGCACTCAGTCGATCACGGCACTCTCGCACACGTAGTCGGGAATGATGCCGGTGGCGTGAATCTGCTCCAGCGCCGACTCGCGCAGCGTATTGCCCGACAGCACCAGCGCCGTATCAATCCCGAATTTATTGCCGCCTAGAATGTCGGTAGTCAGCGTATCGCCGACCATTAAAATTTGCTCTTTGCCAACGTCCTGTGCACGCTGCGAATGCTCGTAGGCAAAAATAAACATCTGCGCATCGGGCTTGCCAAACTTGATAAACCGTCGCCCCATAATCGCCTCCACCATATTGGCCATGCCGCCGATGGCGATGGCAACTTCGCGGCTGGAAACCGGATAGGACTGATCGGTGTTGGCTACGATGGCAGGAATGTTTCTCCGCCGCAGCAGATTGACCACTTTGTTGACGTCGCGGTTCCAATCAAAACCCTCGTCGTCGAGGAAGACGAGCGCGTTGACGTCCTCGCTTGCCTCCAGATCGAGATCGGCAATGGAGAGCGTGTGGAGACCCACTTCCTCCAGATAGTGGGCAGAGGCCTGCGTGCCGAGATAGGCGACGGTGCCGCTTTTGACCTTGAGACGTAAATACTCGGTGGCCAGCATCCCCGAGGAAATAATTCTACCGGCTTCGATCATCGCTAACCCCTGGTCGATATAGGCCTGGGCCAGCGCCTCTGGACCGCGCGAGGCATCGTTGGTAACGATGTAAAAATCGATATTGCTCTCGGTGAGAAAATCAAAGGTTTTACCAATGCCCCCGAGCACGCCCCGCGAGTTTTTCAACACGCCGTAGGCATCAAAAAAAATGACCTGATACTTGCTAGCTACTTCTGCAAAATTTGCAATGTCCATTTTACAAATCCAATGCCTCGAAAATGAGTTTGGGGTTAAAGCGGTGCTCCAAGTTGGGAAAATAGATTTCGAACGCCTCTTTTTGCAGCTTGTTGGCGTAGAGTTCGTGGAAGAAGTAGTGCCCATACTTTATGACGTAGTTCAAAATAAAAAAGCGATAGGCTTCCTTCATAAAGAGGATTTCGTCGCGCGTCAAAGGATAGACGGCGTGGTAGGATTTGAGAAAAATTAAAAAGCGCTCTTCCATGACGGGATCGATTAGGTAGGAAAAGACCGTGCGATCGCCAATCGTCGAGCACACGCGGCTGAAAAAGTAAAAGTCGAGCACGCGCGAACTCATGCGAAACCAGTCGTAATCCCAGCGCGAAAACAACTTGGTCTCCTCCGTGACGGAAAAATTGCCAATATTCCAATCGACAAAGACCGGTATCGATTCCCATTTATAGGCATCGAGTTCCTCCATATTGGCGTCGAATACGTCGATTTGGCGGCGGATCTCATCGGCGGTGCCGCGATGGCGAAACTGGCCATCTTCCGTATCGAGGTGCCACAGCAGGCGCATGAGATCGCCCTTGAGCGTCTTGGACCAGTCGGGCAGTATATTGCGCAAGCGATAGCAGGTTTTGTGGAAATGAGCCAGTTCTCGACCGAGCATTGCAATCTGCTGCTCATTGAGAACGCGCGGCAGTTTGTGCGCTACGCGTATCGGGTTGTAAAACACGACCCACGCATCGAGCAGTCCATCCCGATGTCGGTAGGTGAAGAGCTGGTTTTTGCGCAGCAGAGAGCGCGACAAAAAATTGTCGTAGGGCTCTGGCAAATTATTGGCCAGCGCATTGATCAGTGAGTGATCTTCGACAAAGTCATCGTAGGTCCCAAAGTAGGAGAATTTGGCGATGATTTTGGTCTCGTCTTCTAGCCGCAGCCGAAAGACGTGATTAGTCGAAACCATGGCGCTAATATCGTTGATCGACAGCACGGTCCGCGATGGATCGTACTCCTGCCAGGCCGCCTCGACTATGGCAATAAAGTCTATATGCATTTCGATTACACCCTCCCGTGCGCTACTATAAAGTATCCGATTCGCATCGATACAGCCATGCGCGGGCCACCTAATGCGAGGTGGCACTGGCCGCGCGCGCAAGATGACGCTACAATAGAGGCATATGTACAGTTGCCAATGCCGCACGGGAGCCGCCTATGAACCCCATTCAGCGCTATCTTTTCGACCTGCAGGGCTATCTGCACATTCCCGACGTCCTTAGCCAATGCCAATTGGCCGCCGGGCGCGAGGCCATCGACCGCTATATCGCAACGCCCGACGACCAACTGCCCGAGGGCTTTGCGCGCTCGGCAGACGGCAAGAGCTACGAAAACGGTTTCGCCTTCGACAAGGCACTTGAGTCGATTGTCGTTCATCCCAAGCTGTGGCCGATTATCCGCGAGTTCACCCACGATAAGCCGGCTTTTTCGCGCGGCACGCTGCTGGTCGATACCCACCGCCATCCGCCGCTCCAACTGCACTGCGCCCGCGAGGACTACGGCTGGCAGAGCACGCGCTACGACACCCGCGAAGGGCGCATATACTGCGACGATTTCGTCATCTTCCCCTACTTTGATGATGTCAATCCGGGCGATGGCGGCCTGCTGGTCGTACCCGGCTCGCACAAAGCGGCCTTTCCGCGTCCGGCTGAATTCTTCGACGGCACAAACGGCGCCGATGCAGCGGCGCTGCCGCCGAGCGTCGTCAACGTCACGCCCAAAGCGGGAGACGCCGTCGTAATGACCGAGATGCTGGCGCACGGCACGCTGCAGTGGAGACCAACAGATCGCGTGAGGCGCACGCTCGTCCTGCGCTATCGACCCCAGTTTAAAGGACGGCCACACGCGCTACCCGACGCGCTCCAACAGCGCCTTTCGCCTGAGATTCGCGAGCTGATGGCGCCGGCCCACTATACCGAAACAAAGTCGATCGCCCAGCTCGATGAAGTCCATATCAGCTAAGCCATCCGCCCTGCCAACGATGCCTCTGCACCAGATGCTATGAAGCAGCTACACGCTATCCGCGCCGTGCTCTTTGACTTGGACGGCACGTTAATTGACTCGGAATCGCTGACCGACCGCGCCGTGCTCGACCTGCTGCAAACGCACTCGATCGCAGGCGACGATCTCGACCTGAGCCAGTTTCACGGCGTCAGTTGGCAGGGCATTGACCTAATGCTGCGGGCGCTGTTTCCCAAACTCGGCCAGGCCGGCAATCTGGCCCAAGCACTAGCCGCGCACTGCGCACAGCTGGCACAGTGCCAACCACCACCCTTCATACCCGATGCTCAGCGCGCTTTTCTCGCCGCCAGCGCCCTCTTTCCCACCGCCATCGTCACGGGCAGCGACGCCGCTGCCGTAGAGAATTTTCTGCAGCGGTCCGGTCTGCAAACCGCCTGCTCATTCTACGTCAGCAACGAGCAATATGCCTACTCTAAACCCGACCCAGCGTGCTATCGGCTGGCGGCGGACAAACTCGGCATTGCACCGGCGGCATGCCTAGTATTTGAAGACTCCGTTCCCGGTCTGCAGGCCGCACGCGCCGCCGGCATGCAGGCCATTGCCGTAACGCACAGCACTTCGTCGCCGCCGGCCGGCCTTGCGGCCGGATCCATAGTCGACTACACCGCCTTGGCTGGCGATTTTTTCGCACACATTAGCGCGTAGCAATCCGTTCTGTGTCTGGCCATCTTACGTACTTGTTGGAGGTAGGAGCGCTAACAAAAGAAAAAGAGGACGGACCGCGTAGGTCGTCCTCTTTTTCTTTTTCTCTGTAGGCCGTGTTAGAGCACGACGCCGAACAACAGCAACAGAAACGTCTCACCGACGAAAAAACCCAAGAGAAAGGTCTTGGTCATTTTCCAGTTTTCATCGTTTCCCTTGCGGTACAGCACATCAAAAGCTAGAGGCATGAAACTTTACCCGCGTATGTGACAACGGGGGAGCGCCTCTGTGGGGATATCAGAGCAATTCAAATATGACAGACTCAACCTACTCTGTCAAGCATAACAGCCCCCATTGTCGGCATCGCACACGCGCAGTATACTATGGCCCATTGCCGACCCAATGCTCGGTAACCGTCCTAATCGCAAGGAGCAATCGCATGTCCGAACAGCTACAGCTGGCCACCTTTGGCGCCGGCTGCTTTTGGTGTGTAGAAGCCGTTTACCAGGACCTGCGCGGCGTGCACAGCGCCGTTTCTGGCTACAGCGGGGGCCAGGTAGACAATCCGACCTATGAGGCCGTGTGCGGCGGTGCAACGGGACACGCCGAAGTCGTGCAAATCCGCTTTGATCCAGCGCACATAGCCTACGCAGACCTGCTCTACATATTCTGGCGCACGCACGATCCGACCACGCTCAATCGCCAGGGTGCCGACAGTGGGACGCAGTACCGCTCGGCCATCTTCTATCACGACGAAACGCAGCGAACCGCGGCGCAATCTTCGCTGCGCGAAACCGACGCCAGCGACCTGTGGTCCGATCCCATCGTCACCCGCATAGACCCCTTTACCACCTTTTACCCAGCAGAAGACTACCATCAAAATTTCTTTAAGAACAACCCGCGCCAGCCCTACTGCGCAGTAGTCATCGATCCCAAGCTTCGCAAGTTTCGCAGCACCTTTGGCGATCGCCTGAAGGTCACAGCGTAATGGAAGCCGTCTATCTGGCCCAATCCAGACCAGGCATCGAGCAACATCTGCGCCATCTGGAAGGCTTAGAAGCCGGCTTGCGCCTGCGCTTTGTCGACTGCGAGCAAGCGATCCCTGACATTGCCGCACAGTGCGGCAATACGCCCGTTATCGTCGTCGGCGGCAACTACTACCACCTAGCTGAGCTAGCCGAGCACCTACCCGCTCTACGCCTAATACAGACCTTTACCGCCGGCACCGACTGGATCGACGTGGCGGCGCTGGCGTCTAAAGGAGTGCAAGTCTCCGACAACAATGGTGCCAATGCTACGGCCGTAGCAGAACACGCCATAGCGCTCATCCTCGAACTCTATCACCACTTTGCCGCACAGCTGGCCAGCGTGCGCCAGGGCACCTGGCAGCAGGGCATGGGCAATGCCACCGCGCAGATGCACACACTAGAAGGCAAGCGAGTCGGTCTGATCGGACTAGGCCGCATCGGCTCGCGCGTGGCCAAGCGCCTGGCCGGCTGGGAGTGCGAGGTCTTTTTTTTTGATACCGCGATGCTGGACGACAGCTATCTGCGCGCCTGTAGCGCCCGCCTCCTACCCTTTGACGAGTTGCTCAGCACCTGCGACATCATCTCGCTACACGTGCCGCTCAACCGCCTGACGCGCCATCTGATGGGCGCACGCGAATTCGCCCTCATGCGCCCGACAGCGCTCTTTATCAACACCTGCCGCGGAGGCGTCGTCGACGAAGAGGCCCTCATTGCAGCGCTGCAAAGCGGCCAGCTTGCCGGCGCCGGTTTAGATGTGACGGAGTCCGAGCCCATTGCTCCGGACAATCCGCTCCTACAAATGGCCAACGTCGCCATCACGCCGCACTACGCCGCCCGAGCCATCGAATCGGGGATTCATGGCTCGGCCCATGTAGCAGCCAACGCCGCACGCGCCCTGCGCGGCGAAGCGCCGCTATCCATCGTCCAACCCGTATAGGAGTGACCTTATGTCTACGCCCTTTCCTCCCTGGCCCGAAGGCGACGTAGCGCGCTATACCGCCTACCGAGCCGCCGGTCCCATCGCCGTTGACGGCCACCTCGACGAACCGAGTTGGCTGGCAGCTCCGCGCAGCCCGCGCTTTCGCGATCTCGTACACGGCGCACCGGGCCTCCATGACACCCGCGCGGCCGTGCTGTGGGACGAACGCTATCTGTATGTTGGCTTTTGGATTGAAGAGCCGTTTGTTACAGCTACGCTGACCGAGCGCGACGCTCCCATATACCAAAACAACGACGTCGAAGTATTTATAGCTGGCAAAGACGCCTATTACGAATTCGAGATCAACGCACTCGGCACGATTTACGAAGTGCTCTTCGTGTGGGAAGAGGCTTACCAGCGCGATGGCTACGACAAACTGACCGGTTTACAGCCCGATGCCGAGGGCGCACAGCCCTTTAATGGCGTCGCTCTGAGCAACCATCCGCGCGGCATGCGCAGGGGCTTTTTCCGCTGGGACTTACCCGGCCTGCAGTGGGCAGTGCACGTCGATGGCACGCTCAACGACGACAGCGACCGCGACCGCGGCTGGACGGTAGAATTGGCGTTCCCCTGGGCGGGCATGGACGTATTGGCACGCGGCGATGGACGCGCACTACCGCCAAACGAAGGAGACGTGTGGCGCATGGACTTTTCCCGCTTTAACCAGTATAAAGAGGCCCCTCCTTCGCGCGATCCGGGCGGCTGGGCGTGGAGTCCGCACGGCGTGTGGGACTCGCACGTGCCCGAGTGCTTTCCCTTTATCGAATTCTCGAATACTTCGGTGCTTGAACTATAGGAATGAACCTGCCAAACATTTCATATATAGGCTCCAATAGCGATTGACCCATGTCCACAATGGACCGACATGTAGCGCGTTTTGCGGTACAATAACTCGCTATGTGACCTCTTCAACATCCCAATACCAAGGCTGTAGAATAGAGTCTATGCAACTTACAATGGTTATACAGCGTTTCATCGTCATCTTATTAATCGGGATTCCCATGGAAGTATTGGCAGTAAACAAAGCCACTGAATTGACCAACAATGCATGGATCAGAACACCGACAAGGATTGGCGTCGTCAATCCTGTCGCCTACTGTGTCAATCGAATAGAAGCCATCGATTTGGCACGACGAGAAAAATGGCAGGAAGCTAAACCCATCTTAGAGGAATTGACCTCGCAATACCCGGACGACGGCGATACCTGGTACCTATTGGGATTGGCCTACCTTCAGCATCAACAATGGAGAAAAGCAATCGATGCGCTTGAACAAACTATCGCGCTAGGGACTGCTCTGCACGACATTCCAACGGGCTCTGCACCATCGAACGACATCATGATCAAAATTGCTGAGGCACACGGTCGTTTGGGCAATGAGAAAGAGGCCATTACCTGGATCAACCAATCCCTTTCTGCTCGTTGGGATGATCGACCGACGCTAGCGGGCACCAGCATATTTACTCGGGGGAAAAATCCAAACTTTGCGCTTTTTGAAACATCGGAATCATTCCAAAAAGCCGCGGGGAGCTACCTAGACACAACGCTGTCTCGTGACGAGGCCTGGCGGCAGGACCTACGCTTCCTGGTGGGCGAAATAAAGCGCTTACATGTACACATGTACCACACCCTTAGTCCAGAAGCGTTTCAACGCAAGGTGGACAGCATCGATCAACAAATACCATCACTGACCGACCAGCAAGTGGTTTTTGAGTTTATGCTGTTGTTGGGTTCGGTAGGCAATGGGCATAACCTCATCATTCCTGGCTTTGGTGCGAAAGGTTCATTTGCGCAACTGCCAATGCAATTCTACTGGTTCTCTGATGGGCTGTATATCGTGGGTGCCAGCGAAGAGTATCGGGAATGGATAGGCAGTGCGGTCGAAGCATTTGGCAACACGCCGACCGAGCAGGCACTGGCAAAGACAGCGTCGATTAACGCCAGAGACAATGAAATGCAGCAGCGCTGGTTAAGCCCATACTATCTCAGTTTAACAACCGTACTCGAAGGACTAGGGATCGTTGAGAATAGCAACCACGTTTCCCTAACCCTGCGCAAACCCTCTGGCACAGCGCATAAAATTCAACCTAAGACCCACGCGATACATTTCCAAGGCTTCCCCAAGCTTCCGCCATTAACAGCGAATGCGTCTCCGCGCTATTTGGCCAATAATCATGACACCTATTGGTCTGAATTCGTCAGTGAACGCAATGCACTCTATGTTCAAGTCAACGATATTGCCAATAAGGCATCTGTTTCTTTCAAGGAATTTAACCTTCAGCTCAGAAAAAAAATAATAGCAGAGCATGTCGACAATTTCATTTTAGATTTGCGCCATAACAGCGGCGGAGACGGCTCTATTAATCCCCCAATGATTGCAACCATGGTTTTCTTTGAGGGGCATAAACCCGATGGTAAGCTGTTTGTGCTCATCGGTAGAAATACGTTTTCAGCAGCACATAACCTATTGCTAGATATTTCCCGGTTAACCGATGTAATTGTCGTGGGCGAACCATCGGGATCACGCCCCAACGCACTGAGTGAATCGGGCTGGTTTAACTTACCCTACAGTAGATTAACGGGCATCGTTTCTTCACAATTTCACCAATCAGGTGAGCCAGAAGATCACCGCATTTGGGTTGCTCCGCATATGCCTATCGGCTTGTCCTCGGATGAATACTTCTCGGGCGAGGATCCATCAATGGATGCAATTTTAAATTTTATTGGCGATGCAGGCGGTCGCAAAAAATAACTTGAGATCCACGTCCCCCCTAAACCATCGTTTTGCGCAGCGGCGCATGCGCGCCTTGGCTCTTTGGACAACCTCTTCGAGGTTCGCAAACCGTGAGACTTATAGGACTGCTATATGGCCACCGAATTAGTGCAACTGAACGCCGCCGACTTTGAAGATGCGATGGACTTCATGAATCTGGTCTTTAGTGCCCACGGTCCGATCGACTTCACGCAGCTGCTGCCGGCCCTCTACCAACCCGACGATGAAATGATGGGCTGGAACTGGGCCGTGCGCGAAGGTGGGCGCATCCGCGCCGTAGTCGGCTCATTTCCCATCCAATGGCAGCTGGGCGACGCGCGGCTTGACGTAGCGGGCATCGGCGGCGTCTCCAGCCATCCGCGCCGCCGCGGCGCCGGCTATATGCGCCAGCTCATGGAGCACTGCGTTCAGCGCATGCGCGACGAAGGCAAACATCTGTCTTGGCTCGGCGGTCAACGCCAGCGCTACGCCTATTTTGGCTACGAAAAGTGCGGCACGGGATATACATTCACGCTGAGCAAAGCCAATTTACGCCACGTCTACGGCGATGCGCCCAGTCGCCTATCGTTTCGCCCGCTCGAGCCCGGCGACGCGGTGCACCGCGCCGGCTGCATGGAGCTACACGATGCACAGCCCTTTCACTGTCTGCGCCCGGCCGAGCGCTTTGACGCGCTGCTGCGCAGTTGGAAGCATCAGCCCCACATCGCCCTAGCCCCCGACGGCCGCATGGTCGGTTACCTAGTGGCCAACGGCAGCGGCGACTCGGTGTGTGAACTGTGCGCCGTATCGGAGGGACACCCCGAACTGGAAATCGCCCGCGCGTGGACCGCCCAGCAACGCTCGGGCAGCATCCGCTTCGACCTATCCCCTTGGCATCCGCTCGTCCACAAATTAGGTCCCCTAGCGGAATCGTTCTCAACGAGTTCTACCGGCAATTGGCTGGTTTTTAACTGGCGGGCAACGCTCGAAGCCCTGCTCAACGTGCGCGCCAGCACGGGGCCGCTGATCGATGGAAGAGTCGCCGTGGACATTGCCGACTGCGGCACGCTGGCACTTGAGGTACAAAACGGAGAAACGGCGTGCAGTCCGACCGACGAGGAGCCCGCCCTGCGCGTTGACGCGCCAACGGCACACCGCCTGCTCTTTGGCCCGCTGGCTCCATCGGCTACCATAGCCCTGCCACCGGCTGCCGCAGCGCTGGAGCAGTGGTGTCCGCTGCCGCTCTACTGGGCTCGGCAAGACGGCGTTTAGCCGATCATTTATCCGGCATTTGTAACGTAGATCGGGCTAGACCACGCCCGTTCGCCGTCGACCTGCAGTACGCGCACCCAATAGGCGCGCGTACCTTGGCCAAACGTTTCTTCGCGCCAGCGCAGCTGAGCGGAGCGCGGCCCATCGCCGCGCAGAGCCGCGCCGACGCGCACGTGCTTTGAGGCACCGCCCAGCGCGGCGAATTGCTCCCGTTGTAGCGCTTTATTTACTTCTATTTCCACCGCTCCCTGTAGTGAATCTAAGCGCATGCGCTCAACGCCGTCGGGGCGAAAACTAAATCCCATTTCGTTGCCTCCCGTAGCCGAATGCCAGCGCACGCAGCGCTCGTCCATTTGCTCTACCGAATCGAGCGGCGACTGCAGTCCCACAGGCACGACGTCGTTCAACCGACCTTCTTCCGCGCAGAGCACGCCGTCCCACGGCACGCGCTGGGCGCCCGCCGTCCCTTCTTCTTCGGCTCCGCCCCAGAGCACGCGCAGGCGCGAGCGATCATATGCGGCGACCGTCCAGCGGTGCACTACATCGGTATCGCACAGCACCTCGACGCATTCTATGGCAGCCGTGCCCTCGACACACACGCATATTTCTGGCGCATCGCGCACCGCGCATTCTCCACCCATGCCGCACCCGTCGACTTCTACGTCCAGCAAAATACGCGCACCGCTCGTCCCATAGCAGCGCCGCGCCTGCAGCGCCGACCACAGCCCACGACGGCTCAGATCGCCGGCGCGCACCGCCGTCAATCCATTGCGCACATTGCGCGTTAGACGCCGTCCCGGCCAGCAGGCGCCCGGGCGTCCCATCACCCCATCGGTCCCTGCCGTGATGCCGACTTTATACCCGCGGCGCAACGCGTCGAAAACAAACCACTCCGACGTCCCGTGCGTCGAGTGAATTTCAAAGAGCGGCTCTATGGAGGGCGCGTGAAAATCGAGATTGGTCGGCCGGCCGCCCACGTGCAGTCCGAGCAGCACCTGCTCTTTTTTCATGGCAGTGAGAAACTCCGGCGCGCGCGGCAGATCGGGCTGTGGATCGGGAACTTCTTCGGCAAAAAACCGGTCCGAACGGCGCAGCCGCGCTGCGTCGGCCCGGTAGAACACGTTGCGATCGCCGCCGTCTTCGCTGAACGGGCTCCACTCACAGCCCAGATAGCAGACAAAGCGCCCCGGCTCGTCAGCCGCGTGCGAAACCTCGCGTATGTGCTGCCAGGTAGCCGAATCGATGTAGTGGTCGTTGGCCTGCTGGCTGGCAAACTGCAGTCCGGCCACATCGCGGGCGTAGGCAAAGTGATCCCCAAGTGAGCCAGCCCCACAGCCGATCTCCGTCTGCCCGGAGTGCAAGTCACCCCAGTAGAGGCGCTCGGCCATCGAAGGGGAAACAGCGCGCAGCGGATTGCTCTCGCCCTGCAGCGAACCGCTGCGCGCGCGCAGGCGATAGACGCCCTCGGCCTGTAGGCAGACGCTATAGGTATAGACCGGGAAGCGCTCGCCCTCGCCTTGGCAGACAACCTCATCAGCTACCTCAAGCGTCGGTTCGCCGTCCAGCGGTGCGGGATTGCCCCAGCGATCTTCGCCGTATACGCGCACCGTCGTCGCCTCGCCCACTGCGACCTCACCCTCGCATACGACGACGAGGCGTTCGGCGCGACCAGCGACAATATCGTACGGTGCGAGATCGGCCAAGCGGTTCCAACTGCGCGCGTCCTCGCCGCTGACCAGCGGCAAAAAGCGCGCGTCGCGCGTTATAAACGTCGGAGCGCCCCATTCATAGCAGCGCAGGGCGATCGCATCGCCTGCGCGCAGCGCGCCGGTTACGACCCGCAGTTCCATATGGTGATGCCAGGGATTGAGATCGCCCTGCGGCTCAAATGCGTACGCGATATCCGCTTTCTCACAGGTGATGTCCACGCGCTCCGGCCGCGCCCAATCAAAGGGCCAGCGCCAGGCAATGCGCAGGGCGGATCCTTCAGCGAGTCCCGCTTCGCCTGCGCAAAACGCAAATTCGGCGTCGACCGCTGCACCGGCGACTATCTGTGCCGGCATTCGACAGCGCAGCGTTCCCCAGCGGCGCGCGCGCTCATCGCGCGCCAATTGCGGCCAGTGCCAAACCTGCCCGCCGCCGGGCGCTCCGCTGCGCACTACGGCCATTTAGCGCGGCGCCTTCCACTTGCGCAGCTGCTTTTTCCACACGCGCTCAATCTCCCCCTGAATCGCCAGCACATCCTTCCAGCGATCGCCAAAGACCGATACGAAATAGCCACCGGCAATTTGCTCAGGGCATACAAAGAGCTCGCGGCCGGGCGCAGCCGCTTCCAGCCAGCAGGCCAACACGCGCTCGGCAAACGCTAACCAGTCCATAAATTCTGGCGTAAAGGCTCCTTTGGCATCGAGGGCGGGAATTTGCGCATGGTGGCCGTTGAACGGACGAAAGTGCAGCTGGTTGGCGTGTTGGATCAGGTCGGGACGCTCAGCCAAGCGATCCCAATAGGGAGGCGATAGGTGCTTCACGATAGCCGGGTGCGAAAAATCCCAGGTCATCTTCAGCTTCTTCCCTTCCGCTTTTTCAAACCCCTCGGCCAGCGCGTAGGCCTTTTCCGGCGTTTCCGTGCAGGTATCTCGGTGCACCTCGATCGATACGTCCATATCCATCGCGTCGGCGGCGGCCATCAGGCGGCGCGCTACTTCCAGCGCGCGCTTGGTCGGCGTGTCATGATCGAGCATCTGCACGTTGACGACCCGCGCGCCCGTCGCCTTGATCGCGCGCAGCTTGGGCTTGATTTGACCGATGCCGCCCAGGTCCGTTGTACAGGCAAAGAGTAAACCCGACTGGGCTACCTGTTCGGGGCTGACAAAGGCCGTACGGCCAACAAAGCCGGCAAAGCCGGCCTTGCGAACCTTGGCAATTTTCTGATCGATGCTCCACTCGCCCCTTTTGTCGCCGTATCCCATTAGCGAACCCAGCGTGGCGCACTGGTGCAATACGGGTTGCTCAATTTTTTCTTTGGCCATTGTTCGCTCCTTTTCGCGAATATAGTGCGCGCGTAAAGTACGCAGCGAATGCCGGAGTACCAAATAGGAGAGCGATTTACAGCGAGAAGGGGGCTGGCTATATTTGCCGACATAACGCGACCCCATAGGAATTGAGCCCATGACGACTACAGCACCCACCAGCAAAGACCTCGCAACTCCCCTGCCTCAGCGCCAACTCGGCAAGACCGGCGAGCGCGTGCCCATGCTCGGACTGGGTACGGCTCCGGGCGGCATGGGTCTGAAAGACGATGCGGCCATCGCCCTGTTCAACCGAGCCATCGATCTGGGCGTGACCTACGTGGATACCGCCCCAGGATACGAACGCGCCCACCGACAGCTATCCGAGATCGTGCCGGCGCGCCGCGACGAACTCTTTCTTATCAGCAAGGGCGTCACGGCGGATGGCGACGAGATGCAGCGCATCGTCGAGGACAATTTGCGCGACTTAAAAACGGACTACTTGGATCTGATGTATGTGCACTCCTTGGGCAATCACGATGTCGACCAGGTGCTGGCAGCCAACGGATCGCTGGCCGCCCTGCACGAGGCCAAGCGCCAAGGACTTATTCGCCACCTAGGCGTCACGGCACACCACTGCCCGTGGAAGGTAGCCCGCGTTCTGCGCGAAGCTGAAATCGATGTTATCATGATCGCCCTCAACTTCGCCGACCACTTCACCTACCGCTTCGACGGCGAAGTGCTGGCGCTGGCGCGCGAAAAGGGCGTCGGTGTGGCGGCCATGAAAGTGTACGGCGGTGCCATCGATATGAAATACGAAAGACCCGTTGCCGCGGCCCTGCAGCCGCAGGGATTTAGCCAGTACGAACAGGCCCTGCGCTACGCGCTCGGATTGCCCGGCGTCGGCACCGCCGTCGTCGGCCTATACAACGAAGACGAGTTGGAGCAAAATATCGAGTGGGTGCGGCGCTACCAACCGTTGACGGTGGACGAGGAAAACGCGCTGCTCGAGCAGGGCCAGCACATTGCAGAGCAGTGGGGAGCGCACTTTGGCTCCGTGCGCTAGGCGGCAGCCGATTTAAGGCGAGCGCCGTCTATGCTGCAGCAAGAGGCCGCCGACGACCAGAAATAATCCGACGAACGTCGAAGGTAGAATTTCTTCGCCGACAAAGAAGTGGATCAACACGAGCGACAGGAACGGCGAAATAAAAATGAGGTTGCCCACCTGCGCCGCATGTTCGGCATAGCGCAGCGCCTGCTGCCAGAGTACAAAGGCCACTCCCATCTCAAAAACCCCCACGTAGGCTGCACCCCATAGGCCCTCGACCGGCACCGGCCACGGATGCGACTGCCACAGGCAGTACAGCCACACAAAAGGCAGGGATAGCGCAAAATTTAAGAATAGCCGCACGGCCGGATCGCGATCGTCTCGCGTATTGAATATCCAGTAGAGAGCCCACAGCACCGTGCTGCCCAGCGCCAGCGCAACGCCGATGGGATCGGAAAAGCGCATGCCCAGCACATCGCCGCGCGTGCTGATAACGAGCACCCCGCTGTAGCAAACGAGACCGGCCAGCGCATCGCTCCAGTTCGGGCGCTGCTTTAGCAGGGGTATTGATAGCAGCGTCAGCGTCAACGCCCAGGTATAGTTGAGCGGCTGCGCCTCCTGCGCCGGCAAGCGCTCGTAGGCGGCAAACAGAACCAGATAATAGGCCAGCGGATTGCACAGCCCCAACAGCAGCGAACGGCTCCAAGCGCGTATGCCGCCGTTCCACAGCAGTTGACTTTTCCCCTGCAGCCACACGATGAGCCCTAACACCAGCGTCGAAACCGCGCTGGCGTAAAGCAGTAGCTGTGCGTAGTCGAGATAGCGCAGCGAAAGCTTAAAGGCCGATGCCACCGTCGACCACAGCAGTACGGTGACGAGGCCGTAGACATATGCCCGGCGACGATCGATCTCAGCCATGGTCATCAACGCAGCGGTCCCCCGAGGCCCACCGCCCCCCGTTTATGCCTCCACGCGCCATACTTCCAGCGGATGCCGGCGCTCGGCCAGCGGCAGGTCAACGCGTCGTCCGCCCTCGCGGTGCGACTGATACAGGCCCAGTATCATCTCAAAGGCCGTGCGCCCCTCGACCCCGCTGCTCGGCGGCTCCTGATTGCCCTCTATGGCCTCGGCCAGAGCGCGGTACATCTGCACGATGGGATCCTCGCCGGCCCTATCGCCCAGGTTTACCGGCTGCCAATCACCCAAGTCAGACGGCGTGCCCTCCATAGGACGCGGCAGGTGCCACAGACACGGATCTTTTCTGCGCGATGCGCGCACGGCCAATTGACCCTCTGTGCCCAACACATCGATGCCGTAATTGTCGTTCATCAGCGTCTGGTAGCCGAGGAAGTGGATCTCGCCAAGCACGCCGTTGGCAAATCCATACTGTCCGATGGCGCGCTCGCCGAGCACGGGACCCGAATCGCGGTCTTTCGGCGACATTTCCTTGGCCTCCATAACGGCGTCAACGCCGGCCAGCGCCCCTTGCCAATACACCGTGCCCGAACACCAAGTGGGACTTCCACCAAAGCAGAGCATCATATCGGTCACATGCGTACCCATTTCGGTAAACTCGTTGCCGCTCTTGCGCCCGCACTTGTTGCGCCCGCGCACCAACACGATTTCGCCAATAGCCCCTTCGCGCACCATTTGCTGGGCCTTGCGGATGCCCGGATTGACGTGGTTTTGCTGATTAATGGCCAGACGCGCGCCGCTGCGCTGCGCCGCATCGACCATCGCATCGGCTTCCCTCAAATCGATGGCAATTGGCTTCTCACACAGCACGCTAATCCCGCGCTCCAGCGCCTCCACGCTCGGCGCGCAGTGTCCGCGCGTCTGCGTCGCCACGACGACAATGTCCGGTTTGGCTTCGTCGCACATCGCCGCGCAGTCGCGGTATGCCTTGGCGCTGACCATTTCCCCAGCGCGGGCCAGCGCCTCATCTGACACGTCGCAGAGGGCGACAAACTCGAATGCACGCACGTCTTTCAGCGCGCTGATATGCTGACGCCCCATGCCACCGCAGCCAACTAAAGCTACTCTATAGCGACCGTCCATTATTCGTTTTCTCCCGTATAGATACGCTGACTACAACGCATGCCAGCGCGCGCCGCGCCCGGCCCACTCAATGCGGCGTTCTTGTACATCTAAGACGAGCGAGTAGCGCGTGTGCGCCGTATACAACGGCTCCTTGCGCAGTGCTCCCCGGCAGCGCTCGACGACGTCTTCGTTGTCGAGCGTCGGTAACCAGGCATAGAGCTCTTCGACAAATCCGCGCATGGAGTCACTGCGCAAGGCATCGTCCGGCTCCCCGTTCTCAACTCCATCGCACGGTGCCGATGCTGCGCAAACCAATATGCCTTCTTCACGCGTTTCGCACTCCACCTCCCCGGCTCCATAGCGGACCAGCGCGATGCAATCGCCATCGCCCAACAGCACCTGACCACTGAGCTGGACCGGATCGCGCGCCGCTTCGCCCTCGATGCGCGCTAGAGCGCTACATACGTCGCAACAGTCGGCCAGAATCTGCGAGGAAAGCGGCACGCCCGCATCCGCGGGCAGGGACAGCAGCGCCAATCCAGTCCGATATAGGACACCGTTCACCGCGGCCGGCACCCCGCTTTGACCGACCATGCAAACCAGTTCGTCGGCATCTCTATCTACGCTCAGCTCATCGTCAGGCCCCATCTCGGCATCGGCATTGAGCAGTAGGAACGTGCGGCCGTTTTGCGTCAGTGCAGCCATAGTCGACATCGCGTTACCTCCCTTGGGGCGGGCTAGGCGCCTGTGGCAGATGAGCGCGGCGCAATGACTAATCGAGAACCGCACTGGTCCTCGCCGTGCGCGCGCTTATATTTTTCGCAGTAACTAGAGCCTAATCTACGCAAGCGTTTTGCCCATTACAACGCGACGCCGACGCCCTATGCCACGCATGGTCCAGCTTCTATTCATCGCGCTCTCTCTCCTTGCCCGAGCTACCTGGTCCGACGATGACAAGCACATCGTGCGCGGCATTACCATCTCCACGCACGGCAGCGGCCGCGACTGGGGTTCGGACGCCATGCTGACCACCTTAGAGGACATCCGCGCGCTCGGCGCCAATTGGGTTGCCATCCATCCCTACGCGCGCATTAATGGCGATGGCTCGCTGCAGTTTGGGCGCTTTGACCCAAGCGATCCCCCGGCCTATCTAGCGCGCCCCATCCGCGAAGCACACCAACTCGGCCTGAGCATTTGCATCAAGCCGCATATTGCCTACTGGGGTTCACCCTTTGCATGGCGCGGAGAAATCGAGTTTGCCCAAGCAGAGCAGTGGGCCAACTTCTGGCGCGATTACAGCGAGTGGATTCTGCTGCTGGCGGCCGCCTGCAGCGAAGCCGACGGCTTTGTCGTGGGCACCGAGCTCGACCGCACGCTGTCGTTTGAAGGGCAGTGGCGCGCACTGATCGCCGATGTGCGCGAGCAGACTGGCGCACCGCTGACCTACGCCGCCAATTGGACCGACTACGACCGCGTGCCGTTCTGGGATGCCCTCGACGTGATCGGCATTCAGGCCTATTTCCCCTTGGCCGACAGCACCGACTTCAGCGAGGAGGCCATTCGCCGCGGCTGGCAGCAGCGCGCGGACGAGCTGCGCACCTATGCCGACGCACACAACCGCCGTATCCTCTTTACCGAATTGGGCTACAACCAGTCGCATCGCGCGCCGCTACAGCCGTGGGACTACGCCACGGACGGCGACGATGCCCGCCCGGTGCAACTAGCGTGTATGCGCGCCGCTCTACAGACCATCGCAGGGGAAGAGCGCATCGTCGGCGCCCTGCTGTGGAAGTGGTTTCCCCATCCCCGATCGGTCGGTCGCAACTTTCAGCTGGCCGCTCCACACCTCCGCGCCGTCATTGCCGAATCGTGGCAAAACTAGCGACAGTAATACCACACTGAGACGTTTGAAGCACGGTGGAAGCGGTGTTCGGATAGGCTCCCTTACGGCGATTTAACCGCTAAAAAACACAATCTTATAGAGCGAAATAGAGCGAACGAGCGCACCCCTATCAACGGCACGCGTTTTGCGTAGTTGTGGGTAAGCACGCCCTTTACGCAAGGAGGTGATCGCATGAAAACACTTGTCTTCCTCATTCTCTCCACCTTTGCTATCGGCTGTGCCAACCAATTTGATTCCGGCAACAAGGCCTTTGCGCGCGGCCAGTGGAAAAAGTCCATTTTTCACTACGGCCACGTAGCCACAACCAACGCCGATCGCCCAGCCGCCCGCGAGATGACCGCCAAAGCGTATTTCAACTGGGGTAAAGAGTTCTACGCAGCCAGCCAGTGGAAAAAGGCGACCGACAAATTGCTGCAAGTAGATGCGGAGTTTGCCGACTACCAAGAGGCGCGCGAAATGGTCAGCGCCTGTAACTTCTTCGTTGGCAAAGAGGCCTTTGAGCGCAGCGACTGGCAGGAGGCCATCAAGTATCTCAACATCGTGCGCTCGACCAGCCCGCGCTACGACGAGTCGCGCACGCTGGCCAAGAGGGCCCACGCCGAACTCGATCGCGGCAAGGGTTAGCCTTCGGCGATATGGCCGACGGCGCGCAGCAGCGTCTCCTGCACGAGCAGTTCGTGCTCGAGCGTCCGATCGGGCGGGCGCTGCTGCGAAAGCACGCCGACAAAGGCCTCCAACTCGCGCTCGTACGTCGTTTGGCGCGAAGGCCCTTCAATGGACACGAGTTGTTCGCCTTTGACGTAGTCGCCAAACGGCTCCTCCAGGCACAGCCTGATGGCGCGGCCAGGCTCGAATGGCTCGACGAGGATAGCGCTGCCCGCGCTGCCGTAGACCTCAAAGCGACGCGCCATGGGACGTGCTTCCATCGCCGCAATATCCACCCAAGCCATGGCGCGCTCGTATTCGAATACGCCCAGCGTATTGTCGCTAAAACCGGGGACCTGGCCGCTGTCGTTGCGCAGGAAGGACGTCACCTTGTGCGGGCGACCGAGAATCCATACGACCTGGTCGAGCATGTGGCCAGCCAGGTCGTAAAAAATACCGCCCACGTGCGAACGGCCAATCACGGCGCGCGCCTCGGGTGAGATATTCGTCGACATATGCGCACGCACCGAGTAGATATCGCCGAGCACACCTCTCCTAGCCCATTCGGCGACCTGCTGAAAACCGTCGTGATAGCGCAACATATAGCCCATCTGAATGTGCACACCGCGCGCCTTGGCATCGGCGACGACCTGCTGCCAGCGCGCCCAATCGTCGCCGGCCGGCTTGTCGTACCAAACGTGCTTATTGGCCGCAACAATGCGCGCCGTCTGCTCCAAGCTTTCGGCATTGAGTCCTTCCGAAGCGATGGCGGCAATGGAGTCGTCGCCAAGCATATCTTCTTCGGCGTCGAAGAAGGGCACATTGGCATAGGCACCATCGCCCCCTTCGCACTCGGCTCGCCGCGCTGCGTCTGGCTCGTATACACCCACCAATTCAACATCCGTATTTTGCTGCATAGCGCGCAATTTGCCGCTGGCGTGTCCGTGCGTTGTCCCATACTGTGCCATTCGAATGGCCATGTTATATGCTCCTTATTGCATCCAATGTTTTAGCGGCCTAACCAACCGCCGTCAACTACGACGACCGATCCATGCACGTAGTCTGAAGCGGCCGAAGACAGCCAAACGACTGCGCCCTTCAAATCATCGGGCGCGCCCCAGCGTCCGGCCGGTATGCGCGCCAGCAGCTGCTCGTTGCGCTGTGGATCGTCGCGCAGAGCCTGATTGTTGTCGGTGGCGATATAACCCGGGGCGATGGCATTGACGTTAACCCCCCGACCCGCCCACTCGTTGGACAGGGCCATGGTCAGCTGGCCAATACCGCCCTTAGCCGCCGCATAGCCCGGCACCGTAATGCCGCCCTGAAACGTCAAGACGGAAGCCGTAAAGACAATTTTTCCGCTGCCGCGCGCCACCATCGAGCGGCCGAACTCGCGTGCCAGCACAAACTGCGCACTGAGATTGACTTCGATGACCTTGTCCCAGTATTCGTCCGGATGCTCTTCGGCCGGAGCCCGCATAATCGTGCCGGCATTGTTAATTAAGATGTCGATCTGCCCCACCTCGCGCTCTACCTGCTCGGCAAAGGCGCGCAGCGCAGCGCGGTCGGAAAAGTCGCACGCATAACCCCTGAAGCGCTTGCCCAGCGCGCGCACGTCGGCCTCGACTTCGCTGTCGGCTTCAAGCGATGCACTCACCCCGACGATATCAGCGCCGGCTTCGGCCAGAGCCTGGGTAAAGCCGCGCCCTATGCCGCGCCTGCAGCCCGTGACCAAGGCCGTTTTGCCATCCAGCTTAAACAGGTCTAAAATACCCATCCCCTACGCTCCTCGGATATCGATCAACACTTTGACTTCTTCGGCTCCGGCCGCCATTTCGGCCAATACGCCCGGCAGCTGATCCAGCGGGCGGCGCGCCGTCACCAGCGCGTCCAGCACATCGCCCAGCGGCTCAACCAGCTCAATGGCGCGTTCGTAATCTTCCTTTTCATAGACCCGCACGCCGCACAGCTGCAGTTCGCGCCAAAAAAATTGGAATAAGTCTACAGGCGGGGCCTGGGCAAAGATCGCCACGATGACGATGCGACCGCGCACCTTGGCTATGCGCGTCATAGCCGCCGCGCCGGCAGCCGAACCCGACACTTCAAATACGACGTCGGCCCCAGCTCCCTGCGTCCACTCTTGGACGCGGCCCTCCAAGTCTTCGCGCAGCGGATTGACCGTCGCCAACCCCAGTTGCTGGGCCTTGGCTAGGCGAAACGCGCTCACCTCGCTCAGCAACACCTCGGCGCCGGCGTGGCGCGCTACCAGCGCGTTGAGCAGGCCAATGGGGCCGCCACCGATTACCACCACTTTCTCACCGGTAGCTACCTGCCCCAAGCGCACGTCGTGACAGGCTACGGCCAACGGCTCGATGAGGGCGGCGCGGTCCATCGCCACGTCGGGCGGCAGTTTGTGCAGTAGATGCGCCGGCACGGTCCACGAGGTCTGGAACGCGCCCGGACTGTCAATGCCAATGAAGTTAAGGCGCTGGCAAATATGGCCGTGTCCTGCCCGACAGGCCGGACACGTTCCGCACGCGTCGAGCGGGCGCACGACGACGGGATCGCCCACCTCGTAGCCGGCGACGCCGGGCCCCAATTCGGCAATGCGCCCCGACATTTCATGGCCAATGACGCGCCTTCCGTCAAAGCGCCCATCCATATGCCCCTGATAGATGTGCAAATCGGTGCCGCAAACGCCACACCAATCTACCTCAATCCGCACCTGCTCGGACCGCGGTGCGACCGCGGCGCTGGCAGCGACTTCCACCTCGCCCGCACGCACGTAGTAGGCGCCTATGGCGCTCATAGCCCTCTCCCCTTAAAGTCCCAGCCGCGCATACTGCTCCTCTGGCGCGTCGCAGGCACGCATCAGCTGGATCATGTGATCGACCATGCGTTGTTCCATGGTCTCGTCGACTAGCGGCGTCTGCTGCTGCGGATCGGACTGCAGATCAAACAGCAGATTGCCATAGGCACACTGGCTGGGCCAGCGCCCTCCCGCGGCTGTGCGCAGCAGGCGACAGCCGCGCGTAAAGGAAAAGTCCGACGCGTATTCGGCCGCGCGCAGTTCGTCGAGCGAGAACGCACCGCGCATATGCGTGGGCATCAGCGTGTAATTGTAGAGCGGCCCGTTGTCGTCGGATGCCGGGCCGCGCATATAGACGTAGCGCCCGTCGGTGACGTTGACCTGACCGCCGTGGTGGCCAAAAAGTGCCGCCTCACGCACCGCACTATCCCCGGCAATCACCTCGCCTAGCGCCTGGCCAAGCATATGCTCATCGCGCTCCATGCCAAAGAAGTCCAGCAGTGTGGGACCTAGATCGATCGAGGGCTGCACCAAGCTGTGCCGGCGCTGACCGGCAACGCGCGAACGGGGATCCCATACGAAAAAGGGGGTGTGCGCCATTTCCCCATACCACGGCACGTGCACCTTGGCCCACATATCGTGCTCGCCCAACAAGAAGCCGTGATCGGTCCACACGACGAGCATCGTATCGTCCCACATCTGCAGGCGATCCATTTCGTCGAGTACGTTGCCCAGCGAAGCGTCGCACATGCTCAGCAGCGCAGCGTAGTGGCCGCGGCACTGGTCGACGAGTTCGGCGCTCTCCGTCACGGAGCCATAGCTAGGCCAGTCAAAGAGCGGACCGCTGCGATCGCCGATGCGATCGCGATAGAGGTCCTGATACTCGCGCTGGGTAAAAAAAGGTTCGTGTGGATCAAAGGTCTCAATCTGCAAAAACCAATCGTCGTCGCCGCTGTTGCGCCGCATAAAATCGAGGCCGGCGGCAAAGGTCTTGCGCTGCGGCTGGTCTTCGGCACGGCGCATAAACTGGCGGTTGACTAGGTCCTGGCGATGCGGCCAGCGCTCGTTATCGGCATTGCGACCGTGCGCATGCGGTCTGGGCGGATCGGCAACTTGGCCCATCCACGCGTCGCCCTCCTGACCGCGAAAAAACTGCCAAGTGCTATACTGCGTGTGATAGGTCGCACCGCCGTCCTCCCAATAGTGCTGGTGGTCGCTGACCAGATGGGACGAGATGCCCCCCTCGGCCAGCATGCGCGGCACGGAGGCATCAAAGGGTTCGAGCGGTCCCCAGGCCCGGTGGAGAAAGTTAGGGCGACCGGTGTGCAGATCGCGCCGCGCCGGCATACACGGCATCGAGCACACATAGCTATTGTCAAAGGTCGCACTGCGCTCGGCCAAGCGCTGAAAATTGGGCGCGTGCACCCAATCGCAGCCGTAAGGAGGCAGCATGTGGCGATTGAGCGAGTCGAACATGACCATGATGGCCTTCATCGCCGCCTCGTTCCCCCACCGCAGGGTTGACCCCGCATCAGCGCGATACCTCTTCTTCGGCGCGCTTTTTTAGGGCCTTCATATAGGCCAGCGTGTAGGCCGTTCCCAAGCGGTGGTCGTCGCCCATCAGCGGTATGTGATCGGGAATGAGCGCGCCGTCAAAGCCCACCTGCTGCAGCGCGCGCATTGCCTTATACATATCGAAGTACCCATCGTCAACAAAGGTCTCGACAAAGTGCGGCAGCGGCTGATCGACGTTGCGGTAGTGGACCTTAAAAATTTTTTCCTGTCCGCCAAAATAGCGAATGGTGTCTTCGACGCCTTCACCCATGGCATCGCCCCCCTCTAGCCAGCAACCGATGCATAGGCACATGCCGACGTTGGGACTATCGGCCATCTCCAACGCGCGCTTGTAGCCAGCAAACGAGCTGAAAATCGGACGCGGTACGCCGCCCAGTACGAGGCCCGGTGGATCGTCCGGATGAATACCGATGCGCACGCCGGCCTCCTCAGCCACCGGTGCAACCTCGCCGATAAACGAGGCAAAATTATCCCACAGCTCTTCCTCTTCGTATGTCCGCTCGTGGGTCAGAGCACCGCGAAACGAACCGCCGCTGGCCTCGTCGAGGCGATTGACGTCAAAAGCCCGGGCCGGGGCACCGCCGCGGGTTGTTTCGCGCGGCGTGCTCCACACGCTATTGGCCATATGCGCATACGTGGTATAGGGAATATTGGCCGCACCGAGGTTGCGTATGTGATTCTTGTATTCCTCGACTTTTTCGTTTCGATTAGCCAGGTTGAGCGTTATGGCATCGACGTTGTGCACGCTGCCATTGCCCAACCCATACAGGTGGATGCCGTGCTCGGCAAACGCTTCGCGCCGGCTCCGATAGTATTCGGCACTGGCCTTTTGCGGGTCCACCCACGTCACGGCGCAGTCAATGCCCATCTGCTGGGCCAATTGAAATTCTTCGGCACTTGGCTCGGCGGACATTTGCGCCGCCACCTTCATACCGGGCTCGATTTTCATATGCGATATAGCAGCCATTGCGTCCTCTCCATGTGCGCTGAATCAGGTGGGCTCATCTTAGCACCTTGTAGGCGGCGTGTCAACCCGCTGAACAACGCGGCGATCAGCGGCCGATTGCCTTACCCGTACTCGTCTTTTTTGCGTTTGAATTAGCCTTGGCCTCCGCGCGCAGATACAGTCCAGTCGGCGACCTAACCTAAGTTAAAAATGGCGTTGCCTACCTTGCCGGTGAAGTAGTCGATCACGATCCACAATCCATTGCACAGCGCTTCACCGAGGATTAAGCCGAGAAAGAAATGCTGGCTGCTCTGATAGCGAGCAGCACCGCCGTAGCGCAGAATGGTCTTTTTTAATAGCCAGGCAATGGCGACGCTCAACCACGCTTTGTTCATCATGAAATTAGCGCCGATTGGAAAGCCTATTGGGTGCAGCGGCCACCACAGCAAATACTGGCGTGCCCAGGTCAGCAACAGCATGACGACTGCTCCACCGGCCAAAAAACTCATGCCCGTCCAGTCGACGCCCAGCGGCTGCAGATTGCGCACGGCGTTGTTGTAAATCGTTTCGGGACCACCGCGAAAGCGCCAACCATCGAGGTTGATGCCGCCGTACGTATAGGCCATATGCATAACCATCCAACACGACCCTACCGCACCAATAAAAATGGCCAGCACTACGCCGTGGAAGACCAGACGACGGCTGCGGCGGTCCATGTCTTCGATGAGCTTCAGGCCGTTGGCCAACATCGCCATCAAAAAAATGCGAATGTCGGCGGCCCATATATAGGCCATCGACAGATTAAATACGCTGCCTGCACCAATCCACTGCGTGCCAATGCCCTGTATGATTAAATCGGGCGCAATCATCGGCGAGCGCACCGCCGCTAGGCCGGCCTCAGCTACCACGCGGCTAATGCCGATAAAGATGAGCATGGCCAAGACGACAAAGAGCGCCGCCACCCACAGCACCGTGCCCATGACCCACAGCCAGCCTACCATGATCAGCAGACCGCCGACTAAGCAGATAACGGCGGCGCGATAAGACATGATCTCATCGCCATCTTCCACTTGTGGCGCTCGTCCCAGCGCTTTGGCAAAGACGTCTCTCAGGTGGTCGCGTCCCACCCACAAACCCAGCAGCACCATCGCCAACAGCGCGCCCCCACCCTGATAGGCTAGCAGCGGTTGGTCCGCTACGCCGTAGACGAATTTGCTCGTCGACTTTAAACCGGCCACGGCGATAAACTCGGCTTCTATCTTGGACAGCAGGTGAAAGATCCAAATGCCAGCCGCCACCTGCGTGCTGATGAGATAGGAAAAGCCCAGCAGAGCAAAGCTGATGCGGTACTGCAGTTGCTGCGAACCAAAGAATTCGCCTGTCCAAATGAGGTTGACTACCGGCACGGACGGATCGTAGCGATGCAAGGCCGTCAGCGAACCAAAGAAGAGGGGAATGGCAACGCCACACCAGAGGGCCGGTCGGCGCAAAAAGCCATTCAACAGGTTCTTTTCGTCTTCCCCGGCGACCATGGCCAAGCCAACTTGAGTCAGCGGATAGGCCAGGCGCTCGCGCTCCATCCACTGGCGGCGCAGGATGACCGCCGTGGCCACCATCGCCGCGTAGAGGGCGAGCAGAAAGATCGCCCACCACAGCAACGGCCCAATCCACGCGACGTAGGGCACTTCGGCAAGGCCGCCTTCGTAAAACCCCACGCTCTGCTGTCCATCGTCAAAGAGCACGCGCTCCGAGCGCAGCGGCACCAGCTTTTCAATCCACTTGTTCTCGGGCGTGGCGTAGTAGAAAAACGCCGTAATGGTCGGCAATAGCTGCTGCGTCATGCCCATTGTGCACAGTGACGAAACGACCATCAACATAACGTAGACGAGCACGAGTTCAGCACGGTTGAGCGCCAGGCTGCCACCGCGCTGCACGATGGGCACGCTCATCCACAGCGAGGCAACGACAAAAGACGCCAGCCAAAAACCGGGTTTGTAGATATCAATGGCACCGACGTGTAGATAGTGGGCGATGTAGGCCAACGCCGTTGTTGCAGCTACCCCCGTGCACAGCGCGGGGCTGCGCGCCACCCATTTGAAAAGCGCATTGATCAGTCCAATCAGAACGAGGAATAGAAATATGGCACCCGGCGTATTGAAGTCGAAGGACATATTGCTGGCGCGCATGGCCATATTGGCGTAGGGCGAGCCGATAGCCAGCAAAAAACTGAGAAAGGAGCCCACCCAAAATCCGCGCGCCGACAGGCCGGCGCGCGCGCTGGTGCCGCCCAACGAAGCCTCCTGACGGCTGGCTAAATACTCGTCGTAAATGAGTGGGATATGTCTGTTCAAAATACTCCTTACGGCATTAAAACGGGCTCCCTAAAAAGCGCGTTGACCGCGCCAACAGCAAGGGATCAAGAGAAATTCTACGGCGCATACGGCGCGGTAAGGCCGTGCGAAAAACACTTGTCTTCAGGAGGAAAATAACGAGGAGCTCATGCAGGTGGGGCGAGCACATCCAATCCGACAGCGGCGTTTGATCGGAGCCGACGTGAACACACCGCGAGTGCTTGGCGCATCCCCTACCAGTGCTTCTGTTCGACAATCGTTCCATCTGCCCCCACGCGCAGCGTTAACTGGCCGGGGCCACCGCTGCCGGGAAAGGCGTCATACCAGATCGTATACCAGCGCGTCTGGCGCAGCCGATGTCCCTCTGGAGCGAGCGAATAGCCGCGGCGAAACTGGCGCAGCGATGCCGGCGGCACGCCAAATGCCCGACCGATGGCGCTAACGTCGACGACGGGCAGTTCACCTACCGACACTGTGCGCATGGGCTCGATGCAAGCATCCATCTGCGCCATTTCGTGCACGAGCAGACGCTGACCGGCGCGACTTCGATCTACGCCACGGCCCCAGACGGCCGCGTGGACAGCCCACGCACAGCTCAGCGCACACAGCACAAGCAGAATAATCCGACCCAGCAAGATGCCCTCGTCCATTTCGATTGCACAAACGCGCAGCTCTCTTACACCTATCGGCGACAGATCGAGCGAATTAAATCGGAGTGCAAATAAATCACCGCTCGGCGTATACTCTGGCGCGCAGTTCCCGCAAATAGGCCAGCGTTTTGGCCGTTTCTCTGCCAAAGTCTAAATTGCCGCCTTCTGTGCTAACCCATGCGCAGGCACACGAGACGCCTCCCTCATACCCCGCATCGCGCAAAATGCGAAAGAGGCGCTCGTAGATGGGCTCGCGCTCGCCCGAACCCGGCTGCCCTCCACCTTCGGCAATATGCACGTGAGCGCACCACTCCGGCTCCTTTGCAATATCTTCGAGCGGCTGGTCTAACTTCAAAAAATAGTTGAGATCGGCCATCACCTTGATCGACGGCCGATCTACTCTCTTGGCAAACGAGATGCTGTCGAGATAGCGCGGAAAGAGCGTCGTCAAATCCGAAAACGCCTCTAGTGCCACAACAATTCCGTGCGCTTCGGCATGGTCGGCTAGCAGGTGGCAAAAACGCACGGCCTGCTCTTCGGCCTCGCTACGAGCAAACCCCTCGGGCACCGCAAAGAATCCGCCGTAGATTCCAGCGACTTCTACGCCGATATCGGCTAGCCGGCGGAAGGCGCGCCGCGTCCAAAACTCCAACTGTTCCCAATCGACATCGGGACCAACCGCCTTCAAACCCCAAAACTGCAGGAAATGGCTGGCAACGCGCACGGGAGGCAAACCCCAAGTCTGTATCTCTGCCTTTTTCGCCGACCAAATGGCCTCGCTCTCAAAGGGCTTAACCTGCAGCGCCACGGGAATTTCACATAGGTCCCACGCATCGCCGATCTGCTCGGGCGGTCTGATTTCCGGCTTGTCGCCAAATAAGATGCACAGCTTGAACGGCTCTTCCACTGAGTCCTCCGCATTTTTTTATGATTTGTCGTCCACGTGTAGGGGACTCGATTTACCCATCGAGCCGCGTCCCCAACTGCACGCGGTGAACAGTAAAAATAGCGCAACGCCAGCCGCGTCTCAACTCAACTTGGCCACACCCCAGCCTTGATGCGCGCAGCCGGCCGCCGTAGTGTATGCTGCGTCTTGGCCGTTCATTTCGAGCCGGCACACGCGCGGCTGCCGGCTCTCTCCCTGCGGGATAAAGCCCTTATGACACTCCGATCAGCACAGATTGAAGCATTCCACCGCGATGGGTATCTCGTCGTCGAAGACGCCCTCGCCGACGATACACTAAACGCCCTGACGGCCGATTTTGAAGCGCTGATTGAAGAGATCGCCCAGCGCCTCTACGCCGAAAAACGCATTGACGATTTGTGCGCCGATGCGCCGTTCGACCAGCGCATTGCCCTGCTGACGCAGCAGGCAGGCCAGTCGCTGCAAGCCGATCTGTCGTTTCCCAACAATCTCCGCCGCGCTCTCTACGACTTTCTCTGCGCACCGGAGTTGCTCGATATCGTAGGCGATATCGTCGGACCGGAAATTTTTTGCAATCCCACGCAACACGTGCGTCCCAAGCTACCCGAAGCGCTCTTACCGGCTGGATTTGACCACTGGATACAGCAATCGCCCTTTCATCAAGACGCCGCCGTGCTCCTGCCCGAAGCCGACGACACGCTAGTCGTGACGACCTGGATCCCCCTGGTCGACGCCGACGTCGACAACGGCACGCTCCACCTCTTTCCGCGCTGTCACCAGGGCGATATTTTGCGCCATGTGCGCTGTCCCTACGGCTGGACTATCGACCCCCAACTCGTGCCAACAGGCAATCCCCTCGCCCTCCCCGTGCGGCGCGGCGGACTTGTATTGCTGCACGGCCGCACGCCGCACGGCTCGCTGCCCAACCGCAGCAACGCCGTGCGCTGGAGCCTCGACCTGCGCTGGAACGACGCGCGCAAGCCCTGCGGTCGTCCGCTTCCCGGCATACTGGCGCGCAGCCAAATGGGCGCGCCGACGACGTATGCGCAGTGGCTCGAGGCCTGGAGAGCAGCCAACGCCGATACTTGCCCGCGCGCGTTCTACCGCTGGCCCACAAATTAGCCGACGGTGCACCGCGCCGCGAAGAAAATTAATGTTCATTGCGAACGTTTTATGGTATAATTATTTGATACTTGTATATAGCGATTAGCGAGGATAACCATGAACGAACACTCCGGCATTCTTTTAGAGTCGGGCACCAACGAACTAGAAGTACTCGAACTGCTTATCAGCGGCCAGTTATTCGGCGTCAACGTGCTCAAAATCAAGCAGATTATTTCCTACGACCCGCAAAAGGTGGCCACGCTCCACGCACCCGATATCCACCCGGCTATTAAGGGTACCTTCCTATTCCACGAAGTGCCGATTTTGCTGACCGATCTCAACCGCTATCTGTTCCCGGAAAGAAAACCCGTTCAATCTTCGTCGCCCCAGGTCGTCGTCGTCTGCGAATTCAACAACTCGCACCAAGGTTTTCTCATCGATGCGGTCGATCGCATTTTTCGCTGCAGTTGGGATCAAATACAGGCGCCGACGTCGATCATAACAGAAGGTGATTCCATGGTTACTGGCATCGTTAGCGCCGAGGGCAACGACGTCCTGCTCATCGATTTCGAAGCCATCATCGACGATATAAGCGGCGGCAGCGAGCTGGAAGAGGCGGAAAACATTGTGCGCAATTTATCGAGGGAAGAGCGGGCAATTCGACAGCGCACGAAGATTTTAATAACTGATGACTCACAAATGGTCCGCGAGCAGACCGAGGCCCTGCTCGCCCAGCAGGGCTTTTTCAACGTGACTATTTGCGACGACGGTGCCACGGCCTTTTCAGCTATTGAGGCCAACCGCGCCACGCCCTATGATATCGTCATCTCCGACATAGAAATGCCACAGCTCGATGGTCTGACGCTCTGCCGCAAGCTCAAAGAGAGCAAATCGCCGAGCAAAGTCATCATTCTTTCGTCGATGATTTCCGAACAAATAGCCGTTAAGTGCAAACAGGTCGGCGCCGACGCGTATCTATCCAAAGAGCAGATACGCGAGCTACCCGATATCATCATACAGCAGTTGGGTATGGGCCGGTAATCGTCCGCACCCGGCGCATTTTCTACTACGCTGCAAAAGCGGGGCACCCCATAGAGCGGGCGCCCCGCTTCCATGTACAGAAGATATCGGCCTAATTCCTCGGGCGGATATTCGGTTTGACCTCGCACGCCGGACAGGCGCGGCGCAGCTGTTCGCGTCGCACCCGCCACAGGTCGCGTGCCAGCACCAATTCGGCCGAGGCCTGGCCAACCCGACCCCGTTGCTGTATGTTGCGCCGGTCGAGCGCCGCCTCGAGCGCGTCGATGGAGACGGGACATTCTCCGCTGCGAAAGGCCAATCCGGGCACTGTACGCACGCGGCCATTAGCGTCGACAATGCGATCCTCGTTGGCAAAGGAGTCGATGCAGCCACAGGGCACAGACAGTTCGGCTACGTGGTAGGCCGTCGACGTCCAATGCGTCGTACCCAGCGCCAGAATATAGCCACCGCCGTGCACCAATTTGCCAATTGGGCTGCGCGCATCCCAAATGCCCACTTCCAGATGCTCGCCGCAGTAGTCGGCCGCGCGCGCGCCAACGGCCGCAACCGCATGCGTTGGATGCACGCTGCGCTCGGCCTGCGGCAAGCGCCATAGCGCGTCGGGTATGGCGCCGTTGGTCGTTGGCGTCGTCATCGGGTTGTACACAGCTGCCGCGCGATGATTAAACGAAGGCATGAGCAGCGTTCCGCTGCGCCCGACCGCGTCCAGTAGCGCGCTGACGACCGCATCCGCGCCACCCTGCACGCGTCCTATGGCGCCCAGCGAAGAATGCACCATCAGATCCATACCCTTTTTCACGCCCAATGCCCGCAGGTCTTTTACCAGACGCGCCTTGCTCAACAAATCGCGCGGATCGAGCAATTCGACATAGCCCAGTTCGGCATGTGCGGCAAAATAGTCGATGGCTTTTGCCACATCGACCGCGCGACCGCGCGTGCGACCGCCGCCCACGCTGGCCGTCTCTTCGCACTCGACGCGCTCGACAATTTCGGCAATACTGCGCTTGCCATCGGCCCAGAATAGCGCCCACGAAGGCAAGCCCGCTCGGCCAATGCGCTGGCCAATCTCGCGCGGCGCATTTTCAGGGGTGGGCGAAAGGAGCGCCGTGCGCCGCGGTATATGGCCCGCCCCTGTCGGCAGCGCTCCCTTTCTTTTGACGGCGCGCACTGTGCCGCACAGTTCCGCCACCTCGCGCTCGGCATCGTCCAACTCAGACAGTATGGCGCGGCGATCGCCGCCCCATAGAAACCGCCGCAGGCGCGCATTGCCCTCGCGATGCACGTCGCGCAGGTAGTCAGCCTCTTTGCGCGAGGGCGCTCGTCCAACTAGCTGCACGGCGTGTGCCCGCTCCATGCGGCCTACTTCGAGCACTTCGCGGCTGCCCATATTGGCTAGGTAATAGAGGTACGCCGCCATAGACGCCGCACACGTTTCCAAGCCCTTAGCACTGAGCAACGCGAGCTGGTCGGCCGACGAATGATAGGCATCAAAACCGCTGCCAGAGCGCTTGTGATGCGTCGTAATCCAGGGACAGGGAAAGCCGTACTGGGGATCGCCGATCAGCGTATCGGAGGTCGAGACAAACGGCTCCAAGTGCAGTGCATAACCGGGCTTATGACGGCGCAGGGCAGCGCGCAGCACGGAGGCGCCGATGCGGTCGACGAACGAGGCCGACATGGGGATGGTCGAGTGCCACTCCAAGCGCCCACCGCAGTGCGTCGGCTTGAGACCCAACGTATCAATACAAACGCCAGCCAGCGGCGTTTGCAGGCGGCGCGTTCGCTCCAGATAGCCAAAAAAGCCGTAGCACTCGTAGGCATTTAGCAGGCGTATGCTGCGCCGCGGTCTGGCCAACTGACCGCTGGCAATCAGCTGTTCTAGCACGTGGGCAATCTCCAACGTGAGCGCAACGCCCGAAGCGTTATCGGTCGCACCGGGTTCGGCGCTATGGGCAATTGCCCACACTTCATCCTGCGGATCATCGGCGCCGCGCACGATGCCACTTACGACGTCGTGGTGACCGACATACTTGCGGATATCCGCTTTGAGCAGGAGCTGCAGCGAACCAAATTTCTGCAGCTTCTTTCGCAGCGCTTCGCCCTGGTGCTGCGAAAGGACAAAACCGACGAGGCGGGCGGTAGCATGCCCCATTGGAATCGCGCCCCAACCAAATTTGGTCCACGCCAACGCGCGCGGATAGTTCGGCACTGGTCGATCGCCAATGACGCCGATGGCACCCCGATCGGCCAGCAGTTCCATAAGCGCGCGCGGATCGCCGTTGGTCAGGACGATTTTGTTGCGCAGCCGACCCGCCGGCATGCGCTCTATAGCCTCGCGCGTGTCCAGTACAACGAGCTCTGCGCGCAGGCCACCGGCTGGCGTAGCCGCACTCCACTGCACGACGTGCCAAGGATTCTCAGCGTAATCTAGAACGCGCTCTTTGAAGGGATGCACTACGTCGACCGTCGCGCTGCGCACATCAGCGGCTTCTTGAATAATCCACCGTCCGCTGCCGATCTGTCCTCCCGTCTGCAGGGCTTCCACTTCGGCGATGGCGCCCGCCTCCCTGTAGTAGCGCACGAGCTTTTCCGTAGTGCGGTGAAAGTGATCAAAAGAGTTCCAGCGATCGCTTTCCACAATGTCGGCAACGCGCGCCAGCATGCGCTTGCCGCTGCTTTGGCGCAGCATTAGGGGCAGGCTCGTTCGGCATAGCGCGCTCAGCGATAGAGGCGTGGGGATAGCCATATACACTCTCCTATTTAGCCAATCTATATGTGATTAATACGGTCCGCGTACTGTTCTCCATCTAAGCTAGGCCATCGGTTCAGCGGCAACATACACACCTCTTTCAAGCCGTCAGGGTCTCTTCTTCCAGCGCGTTGGCCAAGGCCTCCCACTCCTGCCACAGGGCCTGCGAAGCGGCCTCCAATTCGGCGTACTGGTCTCCAAGCGTCCGCACCATATCCAAGTCTTGTTCCTCACCGGCCTTGCCGATGCGCACGCTCAGGGTCTCCATGCGCTCCTCAAGACTGGCGATCTCCTCCTCTACCGCGCGCTGGCGTTCTTCCATCTTCTCGCGCTGTTTGCGTTCGCGCCGCGCCTCGCGCTGCGCTTCGCGATGGTCCTGGCGCGTAGTCCCTGCAGCGATGGCAGCGGCTTCCTGGCGCGCGCTGCGCCAGGCCATATACTCGTGCCAACCCCCTTCCAATACGTGCAGCATGCCCTCTTCAATAGCCCATACGTGGGTGGCCAGCGCCTGCACCAGATAGCGGTCGTGGCTGACTAGGAGAAAGGTGCCATCAAAGTGGTGCAGCACATCTTCCAAGACCTCCTGCGAAGCGATATCGAGGTGATTGGTCGGCTCGTCGAGGATCAGTACGTTGACTTCCAGCATGGCCAAGCGCGCCAGCGCAACGCGACTGCGCTGTCCACCGCTCAGTTCGCCGATGCACTTGAAAACGTCGTCTCCTTTAAATAGGAAACTGCCCAGCAGCGAGCGCACCTGTTCGGAGGGCACCTGCGGCTTAACTTGGCGCACGGCACCGAGCACATCCTGCAGGGGATCTAAGTAGTCATGCGCCTGCGACAGGTAGCCGAGTTCGACATTGGCGCCGTTTTTGATTTCGCCTTCCAGCACGGCGAGTTCGCCGAGAATACTGCGCACCAGCGTCGTCTTACCAGCACCGTTGGGACCGACGATGGCCACGCGCATGCCGCGCCGCAGTTCCATATCGGAAACCCGCACCAACGGCTGGTCATATCCCACGCCGACGCCGGAAAAGCTCAGCACAATATCACCGCTGCGCTTGGGCGGATTTAGCCGCACGCGGATTTGCTGGGCGCGCTGCGGCTTTTCAATGGCCTCGTCGCGCAAAAAGCGCTGCAGTCGCGTCCGACGCCCCTGCGCTTCCTTGGTGCGCTGACCGGCGATATGGCGGCGAATAAAATCTTCCGTCTTCTCGATGTGTTCGCGCTGCTCACTCCACTGCTTGAGTCGAAAGACATAGCGCTCTTCGCGCTGACGAACGTAGTGGCTGTAGTGGCCGCGGTATGTCTCGAGGACACCAAAGGCCATCTCCCACGTGCGCTCGGTAGTCGCATCGAGGAAATAGCGATCGTGTGAGACGACGACCAGAGCTCCCTTGAACATCTGTAAAAAACTTTCCAACCATTCGACGGCATATACGTCGAGGTGGTTGGTCGGCTCGTCGAGTAGTAACAGGTCCGGCGCATCGAGCAGCAGGCGCGCCAGCAGCGAGCGCGTCTTCTGCCCACCGCTTAGCTGATCCAAAGGCTGGGCATACTCGTCCTCTGCAAAACCCAATCCGCTAAGCACCGTGCGAATACGCGTTTCATAGGTGTAGCCCTCGCGTCGCTCGAACTCCACCTGCAGCGCGCTGTACTGCTCGAGCACTGCCCCATCGCCTAGGTCGGCAGAGAGGGCATTGAGTTCGGCCTCCATCTGGCGCACATCGGCAAAGACATCGAGCATGGAGTCCCACAGCGTCTTGTCGGTTGACGCCGGCGGATCCTGAGGCAAATAGCCCACGCGCAAGCCGCTCTTGTAGTGTATCGCACCCACTGTTGGCTCGTCGACGCCGGCCAGCAGGCGCAGCAGCGTCGTTTTGCCCTCGCCGTTGGGACCGACTAGGCCAATTCGGTCGCCGTGCTCTATGCTGAACCGCACATTCTTAAACACGTCGAAGTCGCCGTAGGATCGCCCGACGTTTGTACCCGTTACAATGGACATCTCGCTCGCATCCGTTTTGCCCACTAAAAAAGGGGGCGAAAGGCAAAATGACAACTGCAGCGCGCGGACCACGCCGAACCGACGCGCTATCGACGCCGAGCGCAGCTTGCCGAAGGCCCTTGCAGCGACGTTACTTTTACAGCGCACTGCCGTACCGCTATCCCTCATAGATGCAAAGCATAGGCATGCCCTACGTCGATCTCGACATCGCCGCACTTGTGCGGCCACATAGTGCATCCATCCACACGCGCCACTTCTGCGTTGCTCAGGGTGCCCTGGCACGCGCCAGTGACGTTCTTCGCGCCGCGCTACCGGCCGGGCGCTGGCACCTAGTAGCCGACGCAACGACCTGGGCGCTGGCCGGACCGGCGCTCTCAGCCCAGTTGCGCAACGCCGGCATCTCTCATGTCCTGCACGTAATGGACGACGCGCGGCCCGCGCCGACGATGGAAGCCGTCGAAGCCCTGCACGCCGCTCTCGATGGATCGACCGCCGCCCTCGCGCTGGGCGCCGGCACGATCAACGACCTAGTCAAAATGGCTGCCCACCGCGCCGGCATCCCCTATGCCGCCGTGGCGACGGCTCCGTCGATGAACGGCTATACCTCGGCCATAGCCGCACTGCTCGAAGACGGGGTCAAAACCACTCGGCCCTGCACGCCGCCCATCGCCGTAGTAGCCGATATCGACCTGCTGGCCGCCGCGCCCTACCGCATGATCGCCGCAGGCTTTGGCGACCTGATTTCCAAACCCGTTAGCCAGGCCGACTGGCTGCTAGCCCACCACCTGACTGACGCGCCCTACTCCGCGCAAGCCGCTCAGCTCATCGATGCCAGCGCAGCACTACTCGACGGCATGGCAACCCAACTGCCCCAACGCGCGCCCGAAGCCGTCGGCCGGCTCGTCGGCAGCCTGCTGCTCTCCGGTCTGTCCATGGCCGTGGCCGGCTCGTCGGCCCCATCCAGCGGCGGCGAGCACCTCATCAGCCACTACTTCGACATGACCCACTACGCCTTTGGCCAGCCCAACGACCTGCACGGCTGTCAGGTCGGCGTGGCCACTGCGACAACGGCGGCGCTCTACGAAAAGCTGCTCGCGCTCGACCCGGCGCACATCGACCGGACGGCGCGCACCGCGGCACTCCTGCCTTGGGCGATCTATCGGCGCACAGTAGAAACGCACTTCGCACAGTTGGCACCCGCTGTCTTGCCCCATGCCGAGCAGGGCTACCCCAGTCGCTCAGAGCTAAATGAGCGGCTACAGCGCCTGCAGGCGCACTGGTCGGAGATCGTCGCTGCGCTCGCTGCGACCCTGCGCCCTGCCGCCGACATCATTGCCGACCTCACTGCCGCTGGCGCCCCTACCACGTTTGCCGAACTGGGCGTACTCCCCCAGCGCGTGCGCTGTGCCCTGCTGCACGGCAAGGACATTCGCGCCCGCTACACTATCCTGCATTTGCTGAGCGAGTTGGGCGTGCTGGAAGACTGGTCGGATAGCGCGCTGGAGGAACGCGCGCTGTTATACTGACTTTCACGCGCACAGCATATTCATATAAACAAGGGACCCTATTTGCGCGGCGGCGTCGCCCACAGCGCCAGTAGCGCCAGGGGCACGCACAGGCCGGCGCAGCACCACAGCACCTGAGCAAAAGAGCCGAATAGATCGTATCCAACTCCCATCAAGAAGGGGCCCAAACCCGAGGCCGCCACGCCAATCGTCGATACCAGCCCGCGGATTCTTCCCAAATGAGCCCGGCCGTAATAGCGCACCCAAATCGTCTCGCTAACCGCCATGAGTAAACCGCTGCCAAGGGCAAAGACCACGGCATATACATAGGGCAGCAGCGGCGCAGGCGCAGCAACGAGGAAGGCCAACCCCACGCCTTGAAAGACCATCGACAAAGCGGTCAATCCGTTCAGCGGCACCTTGTCGGCCAGCGCGCCTCCAACTAGGCGCGCGCAGGCAATCACCGCGGCGTAGAGCGAAAACATCACCGCGACCGGGCCGGCGCCCAGCCCGCGTTCGGCAAAGATCGATACGACGTGGAACTGCGCCCCCGTGCCGCTCATCGACCAGGACGCCATACAAACCACGGCAATCCAGTAGCTGCGCGAACGCAGCACTTGATCCATCGTAAACGAACGCTCAACTACCGTTGCTACAACGGATTCTCTGTTCTCTTTTCCTCCGTCGAGCTCTTGCCCCATATCTTGCGGGTGATCGCGGAATACAAAAAATAACAGGGGCAATATGAGCGCCCATATGCCCACCCCAAATGCCGTGTAGGCACCGCGCCATCCGTAGGCATCGATCAGAGCAAAACCCAGCGCCGGTACCACACCGACGGCAGCGGCCATGCCAATATTTGATAGGCCGCTGACAAAACCCAGTCGGCGTTCAAACCACATGGCCAGCGCGTTACGCGCCAGCATGCTCATGGCCCCTTGGCCGAGAAATCGCAAAAAGAAAAAGGCGACGAAAAGCGATGCCAACCCCGACACGTAGCGCATGCCGATGCAGGTCGCCCCAAAGAGCAACACAACGCCGATCAACACCCTGCGCGGACCGTGGCGATCCATCAGCGCGCCAACCCAGAACAGCGGCAGCGAAGCGAGCATGGTGCCCACCATATAAGCCCCGCTAAGCTCTGAACTAGACAGACCCAGCGCCTCTTGTATATAGGGATTAAAAACGGAAATGCCGAACGTCTGACCCGGTGACGTGCAGATCGATACGAGCATGACGGCCGGCACCATGATCCAGCCATAGAAGAAGGGCAGGCGGCTCATGCAAGCACCTGCCCTCGTCCGATATGCGCGTCCCCCCCCACTTAACCCTTGATCGCTCCCGATGTCAGACCGCTGATAAACTCCTTTTGCAGGAAGAAAAATAGCAGCACGACGGGCAGTACGGCAAGGAGCGTGCCAGCCATCATCGCCCCGTATTCCTGTGCATAGAGACCAACCATCTGGTTGAGTCCAATCGGAAGGGTGAAGCGCTCTTGGCTGTGTAGAACAATCTGCGGCCACAGGAAATTATTCCACGATCCCATAAAGGCGATCAGACAAAAGGCGCCGATCATCGGGCGCTGCACCGGCAGTACGACGTCCCAATAGAGACGCAGTTCGGTGCAGCCGTCCATGCGGCCGGCCTGTAGCAAGTCGTCGGGCAGATCGAGCATGGACTGGCGAAAGAGGAACATGCCGAAGACGCTCACCGCCCCGGGAACGATCAGCCCAACGTACGAATCGACCAGCCCCATGGCGTAAATGAGCTCGTACATCGGCGCCAGCATCACCTGTGCCGGTATCATCATCGTCGTCAGCATAAGCACCATGATAACGCGCTTGCCCACGAACTCGTACTTGGCCAGTGCAAAGCCGCCCAGCGACGAAAAAAACAGCTGCACCAGCACCGTCGCGCCGGAGACAAAGAGGCTATTTATCATAAAGCGCACATAGGGGATTTGCTCGAATAGCTGGCGAAAATTGTAGAGCGAAAAGCGCGAAAGCGGAGCAAAGAATAAGTAGTGGAAGAGGTCGTCTGGCCCCTTGACGGCGGCGGCGACCAGCCACGCCATGGGCGTCAGCATAACGACCGCGCACAGCATCAGCATCGCGTAGAGGGAGGTGCGCTGCCAACCCATATTACGACTCCTTCTTCCAGGTGCCGGTTAGGCGCATCTGCGCCAGCGAAATGACCAGCACGCCCATCGTCAGCGTCCAGCCAATAGCCGAGGCATAGCCCAGATCGCCGGCGATAAACCCATTTTGGAATAGATACATCACCACCGTCAGCCCGGCGTTATCGGGACCGGCCGTATTGCCCAGCATCACGTAGGGCAGCTCAAATAGCTGGAACGATCCGATGGTGCTGAGCACCGTGACGAATACGGCCACCGAGCGAATGCCGGGCAACGTGACGTGCACGAACTGCTTAAAGGCCCCCGCCCCATCGACCTGAGCCGCCTCGTAGAGCTCCTTATCAACCGCCTGTAGCGCCGCGAGAAAGTAGATCATGTTGAAGCCGACGTACATCCACAGCGAGGTAAGCACGAGCGCTGGCATAACGAGTTCGGGACTGCCCAACCACTTGGTGTCGATAGCCGTTCCCACCAGCGCATGCAGCACGCGATTGAGCAGGCCGAACTTAGGAATAAACACGACCGAAAAGAGCACGGCGACAAAGACCTGGCCGACCAAATGGGGCGAAAAAAAACTAAAGCGAAAAAAGTCGCGGCCCTTCACCAGGCGGCTGTTGAGCAACAGGGCCAATCCCAAGCTGAGCGGCAGTTGCAAAAAGACCGAGCACAGCGCATACACGCAGGTATTTTTTACCGCTTTGTGAAAAGCCGGATCGCCCCAGAGAAAGCGGAAGTTGTCCCAGCCGACAAATACCTGCGACTTGGGCCCGTTGGTAATGTAAAACGACAGCAGTATGCTCTTGACAATGGGGTAGAGCGTAAAGGTCAGGAAGAGCACGACGAAGGGCGCCACGAAGAGGTAGGGCGCATAGCGGTGCTGCAGGCGAAAAAAGAGGGTATTCAATAGGGATTTCTCCCGATGTAGCGGCGCACTTCTTCGGCGGCACTGCGCAGGCGCTGGCGCGCAAAGTCCTCAAAGCCGACCTCGCCGTGCTGGCGGTAGTAGGCGGCACAGGAGGAAATGACGCCAGCCATTTTGCTCTTGGCCGTCTCGATAAACGGACTGGCGTACTGCGGCGGCACATCATCGGCCAAATCGGCGTAGATTCGACCCAGCTTCTGCCCAGACCAGTAGGGCCGCGGCTCGTCAAAAGCCGGATGCTCCCAGGCATCTTTGAGCGGCGGCAATATATTGGTTTCGCGAAAGCGCTCGGCCAGTTCGGCCTTGTCAAAGTACATGTGCTCGGCCACCTGCCAGGCCAGTTCGGGGTCGGGACACGCCTTGGTAATGCCCAACATAGTGCCGCCCCACGTGCTGGTCCGTCGCCCACCTACCTCTACCGCGGGCAGCGCCATCAGCGCCATCTTGCCCCCCATCCGCGGGATGTCGGTCTCGGTGCCTTTGCTGCGCCAGTCCGGACAGATAAAGGAGAGAAAATAGCCGCTCTCTACGGCCTGCGTAAACAGGCGGCTCGAGCCCAAATCAGAGCCGATGCGCTCGGGCCCGGCGACGAGCGGGATAAAGAACAGCAGGGTTTCCAACGCCACTTCGTCGTCCATGATCAGTTGGCCATCTGCATTGAAATAGCCCCCGTCGCGCTGGAAGAGAAACATCTCGAAATGTCCGGCGTTATTATCCGATAGCTCGATCATATAGCGCTCACCCGGCACGCTAACCTGGCGGCCAATGCGCACGAAATCCTCCCACGTTTCTATCTGATCTACGTCGATGCCCAACGCCTCGAACAAGTCGCGGCGATAGGCCAGCACCACCGGGTGCACGTCGTGCGGCAGCCCGTAGATTCGCCCGCGGCTGCGATAGGGAGCAAAGCGCGTTTGCACAATGCGCTCGTAATAGCCCGTGCGCTGCAAGATGGGCATCAGATCGATAAAGCCAACGTCGTCGATTGGACCGCGAAAAAAGGATCCGGCGCGGCTGATCTCCACTTCGACCAAATCGGGCACGTCGAGATCGGCCCAGAACGCGGCGCGCAGACGGCTGTTTACCGCATCGCCGTGCACCAGCTGCACCTCCAACTCGACGCCTGGATGCTTGGCTTCAAACGAGGGTATGGCCTTCTGATAGGGCGTGGCGTGATTGCTGGCAAAGGTCCACAGACGCAGCGTCGCCGTCGACTTTTCAACGGGATGGACCAGCAGATACAGTCCGGCGAGCACCGTGACAACTAGGATGAGCGTCGGCGCCTTGCCGAAGGGCAACCCGTGCGCAAATAGGCGGGGCATGCTCGCTCCTTGAGCAAAGGAATAAAACGTGTGCTATAGTATGCAATTTGAGTGGAAAAACCAATAGAGCGCGCCGCTTATCCACTCAGTTGCATGCGCATTCTGCCTGCATGCGGCAAAATTTGCAGAAAAACACAGTAAAGAGACAAAAATTGCTTTCACCCCGTCAAATTTAGCTTATTTTAATGGCCGTTCACCCATTTACATATGTGCGATGCAATCATGGCTCAAGCCACAATGCCCATAGTGCTGCACGTCGGCACGGGGCGCAATGCCTTCCCCACGTTAGAAGGGGCGCGCGACTACCTGCGCTCGATGCGCGACCGAGTGCCAGCACGCGTCGTCGTAGACAGCGATCTCGTCGCAATGGACCAGAGCTTTGCACTCGGTCCAGCCGATTCGGGCACGGCTGAGGCGCCCATTACCTACTGCGCCGCCAAACTCGGCGGCACGCGCCTTCTCGGGGGGAAAATCCTATCCGCCTTCACCGCGATTGAGGACGAGCGCACGCGAGCCCGTCTGCCCGCTGCAGCGCGCGACCACGCCGTGCAATTCGACCTGCGCGCGCACGGCATCAAAGACTTCGGACAGCTCCGCTCGCGCGGCTTCAGCCGCCCCATCACGCCCGCCCATATGGAGCTATTCTTCAACGGCAAGCGCATGCAGCTTGCGCGCTGGCCCAACTCGGGATGGGCACAGATCGACCGACCGGCCGACCCCGGTGACGACGAGCACGGCGGCCAACTGGGCGACCTGCAGGCAGGCTTCTATTTCGACGAGCCGCGGCTCGATCGCTGGCAGGACCTCGACGACGTTTGGATGCACGGGTATTGGGGCTGGGACTGGGCCAATTCCTACGAGGCTGTCGCATCGCGCGATCCGCACAGCGGGCTGATTCGCACTCGGCCTCCGCATGGGCTATACGGCTTTCGCGCCGGCGCCCGCTTCTACTTTCTCAACGTGCTGGAAGAGCTGGCCCAGCCCGGCGACTACTACGTCGACCGGCGCCGTGGCCTGCTCTACTTCTGGCCCCCGGCAGCGCTCGATGCAGCCGAAGTGGCCGTCTCCGTCCTGGAAGATCCCATCCTGTGCATTGACGGTGCTCGGCACGTGCGCATCGAGGGTTTCACCCTTGAGTACGGGCGCGGCAGCGGTGCGTCAATTGCCGGCGGCGAATGCATTGTCATGGCCAAGTGCACCGTGCGCAACGTCGGCAACCACGGCATCGAAGTGGAGGGAGGCCAGCGCTGCGAAATCGTCGACTGCGACGTGCACCACTGCGGCGATTCGGGCATCGTCCTAGCCGGCGGCGACCGGCAGACGCTGCAGCCGGGACGCCATCGCGCCGCCGACAACCACATTCACCACATGGGCGAATGGTCGCGCTGCTACCAGCCGGGCATTCGCGTCAGCGGAGTAGGGCAGCGCCTCGAGCACAATCTGATACACGACGGACCGCACAACGGCATCCTGCTCAGCGGCAACGAGCACATCATCGAGTACAACCACATCCACCACGTCTGCCAAGAGAGCGGCGACGTCGGCGCATTCTACATGGGACGCGACTGGAGCGAATGCGGCAACGTGCTGCGCCATAACTTTTTCCACCACACGCAGGGCGTCGGCATGGGGTCGATGGCCGTCTATCTGGACGACTGCGCCTCGTCGACCACGGTGTTCGGCAATATATTCTACCAGTGCACGCGCGCCGTCATGGTCGGCGGCGGGCGCAACAATCGGGTGGAAAACAATATCTTTGTCGACTGCGATCCGGCCGTGCACATAGACGGTCGCGGACTCGACCCCAGTCCCGTTTGGCGCACCATGGTCGATCGCACGATGAGAGAGCGCCTCGATGCCGTCGATCACCGCAATCCGCCCTATAGCACCCGCTATCCGGACTTGCGCCAGCTCGATCCATACTATGCAGAGGGCGTGGGCATTCCGCCGGAGGGCAACCTCATCGTGCGCAATATTTGTCGCGGGGCCTGGCTGGATATTCGCTGGAACGCCAATCCCAAAATGATCGCGGTGCAGAACAACATGGTTGACGAAGATCCGCTATTCGTTGACGCAGACGGCATGGACTTTCAACTGCGCATCGATTCGCCAGCCTATGAACTAGGCTTTAAACGCATTCCCGTCGACGCCATCGGTCCGCGGCGCACCATCACTCTCTAACTGAGCCCCAATGGAAAACGACAACGAAACATCCGACCAATCTCCAGATGGCGCCACACCCGATTTGTCGGCCGACGACGATGGGCAGCTGCGCTTTTCCGAGGCCAAGTATAGGGCCCTCATAGAAGGGGCCTCCGACTTTATCTACGTGCTCGACAAGGAAGGGCGCTTTATTTTTGCCAACCGCGAAGTAGAGCATCTGCTCGGCTATAGCCCGGAGGAAATGCTGGGCAAGCATTTTTCCGAGGTCATGCACCCCGACGACGTCGAATCGCTCGGTCCCTCGTTTGCCGAGCGCCGCACCGGCCAGCGGGCCACCAATCGATTGGAAGTGCGACTGGCGTCGCGCAGCGGCAAGGTGCGCAACGTCGAAATGGATATTCGCCACCTTGCCCTCAGTTCCAGCGGGCTGTACCAAGACGACCATTTTATCGGCACGCACGGCGTCGTGCGCGACGTAACGGCGCGCAAGTACAGCGAGACCAAGCGCCATGCGCTCAATCAATTGGATCGCGCCATCTGGAGCATGGCGCGGGCCGACGACATCCATATCGTTCTCGAAGGCATACGCAGCGCGCTGCAAACGGTAGACCTACCCTATGCCGAACTCGGCGTCTCCGTAATCGATATGAACGAACCGCCGACGGTGCAGTTTTACAGCACCTATAAGAGCGAGTGCATTGAGCGCAAAGCGCAGTGGATGGTCGGCGATACCCAGAGCCTCGCCGAGACGATCATCGATACATGGCAGCGCGGCAGCGCGGTCCATACCTCCTCGCTTAGCGAGGCCAGCTCCGAGCAAAACCCGCTGGCACTAGGCGAGCTGTACGGGCCAATAGAGTCGATTATCGACGTCCCCTTTTCACACGGGGTGCTCACCATTACCACCAGCGATACGCCCTTCTCAACGCGCGATCTCGACTTTATCGACGAGCTGTCGAACGTGCTATCCGACGGCTTTCGCCGCGTCGAAGACCTAATCGACCTGACGCTTTCCGAGCAGCGCTATCGCCGCATCGTCGAAACGCCTAATCTGCTGATCCTCCTATCGGACACGGCGGGCAACTTCCTCTATGTCAGTCCGCAAATCAACCCCTGGCTCGGCTACGCTCCGCAGGATTTTTACGACGATCCCACCCATTTTTTAAATATCGTCCACGCCGACGACAGAGAGGCGGCAACGCATCTGCTGACGTCGCACGTACCCAGCGACAGCGTAGAGTATCGCTGGCTCAATCGCGACGGAGACTACCGATGGGCGAGCGCTTCGTCCTTTCCCATCTTCGAAACGGACGGCGATGCGCAAATCAACCGACCGAGCTTGATACAGATCGTGGTGCAGGACGTCGACGATCGCAAGCGAGCCGAGGATACCATCAGAGCGTCCCTGGCCGAAAAGGAAGTACTGCTCAAAGAAATTCACCACCGAGTCAAAAACAACCTACAGATCATTTCTAGCCTGCTCGACCTGCAGAGCCGTCGTCTGCCGAGCGAATTGCGCAACGTCTTCGAAGACAGTCAGCACCGCATTAATTCGATGGCCCTGATACACGAAGAGCTCTATAACTCGGGCGATCTGGCGCGCATCGACTTCTTAACCTATGCCCACAGCCTGACCAACAATCTGATGAGGACCTATAGCCCCGTCGGTGTCTCGTTAGAAATACGCGTTAATGCCCAGCCGCTGACGCTAGAGAGGGCCATCCCCATGGGACTGATCATGAATGAATTGGTCTCCAACGCCCTCAAATACGCCTTTCCGGAGAATCGCCCGGGGCGCATAAACATCGAGCTGACGAGCCATAGCATTGACGATTTCGTTTTCACGGTGAGAGACGATGGGGTGGGTATGAAAGAAGATGTCGACCAAAAGACCACGAACAGCCTGGGCCTGAAATTGGTCCATACGTTGGCCATGCAGCTGCAGGGGCGGGTCGAAGTGGACCGCGAGGGCGGCACCGCGTTTTCCATTATCCGCGGCCCCTCCTAACGCATACTAGGACGGAGCCCCGTGCAGAAAGCAGGCCTTCGCCCTATGCGGCGTGCCGGTCTCCTTTCGATTTGCGCAGCAGTTCCAACTCAATCATCCAGCGGGTTTCGTACTGGCGCAGCGCGCGATGCCAGGCGCGTAGATCGGCCTCGCCGCGCAGCAGTTGGCGAGCGACTTGGTCGATAGTCCGTTCGGCCTGACGAATCGAAGGCCGGGCAGCAAAGGCTCGCATCGAGTGGGATCCAAAGGCAAGCCGCACCCGATTGATCACGGCGCAGATATCCGAGCTAAGGCGCGCTATCGACGGGCGGTTGGTGCGAATGTTCATGCGACAATCTCCTGGGGAAACGCCGGTTGGGGGCAACCGGAGTGGACGCTGCAGGAAAAAGCTATACTTATGTGCACTATAAAAATAAACTGCACTTATGTGCAGCTGTCAAGCACTTTTTCTCCCTTGACGCACCGCGCCGATTTCCTATCCTACAGGGTCTTTTACCTGAACGTAATTTCACACGAGGCACCATGAGCGCGATAGAAGAGCGAGCCATCGGCAAGACCGGTATGACACCCAAGGCGCTGGGCATTGGCTGCGCGTGGTTCGGCAGCGACAAGAGCTCGGACGCCGACACTATCGCCGGCGTGCGCCGGGCCATTGACCTGGGCCTGAACTACATCGATACCTCGGCCGGCTACGGCGAGAGCGAACGCCGCGTCGGGCTGGCGCTGGCCGGCGGCTATCGCGACAAAATTTACCTACAGACCAAAGCCGGCACGCACCCCGAGCACCGCGGCGACTACCGCGCTAAAACCATTCGCTGGAGCGTGGAAAACAGCCTGCGCCTGCTGGGCACAGACTATTTGGACTCGGTCCTCATACACGACCCGTCCGACATAGAGGTACCCTTGGCACCGGGCCATGCGCTCGACGAGTTGCTCGAGATGAAAGAGGAAGGCCTTATCGGCCACGTTGGACTCGGCGTGCGCCAGCACGAATTTCACCGCCGCGCTATTGAGACCGGGCTGATTGAAATCGTCCTGTCTTTTTTAGACTACACGCTGCTCGACCAGTCGGTCGCCCGCACTACGCTGCCGCTGGCGCGAGAGCGCGGCGTGGGTATCATTTTGGCTAGCGTCTTTGCCATGGGCACGCTGACCGGCGTCGAGCCCGATGCGGAGACGGAGCGTCGCCGCAACCCAAACGGCGAACCGCGGGCCCACCAGATGTGGTCCTGGTGTCGACAGCGCGGAGTTAATATACGCCATCTAGCTATGCAGTTTTGCCTGGCTGCACCCATCGACGGCATCGTCATGGCCGGTCCCTGCAATGCGGCCGAAGTCGACGATGCCTTTGACGCGGCAACGGCCGACGTCCCCGAAGAGATCTGGACTGAGTTCAAAAGGGAATTTGGCGTGGGGGTCTGATGGAGTGGAGCGGCCTACTGCTCGACCTTGCGCCGCTGGCCGTCTTCGCCATCCTCGACAGTGCGGGCAACGTGCGCTATGCCTTGATCGGCGCCGCCCTAGCCGCAGTGCTCGAGCTGGCCTACAGCCACTTCTTTCTCGGCGGCATCGACGCCTTCTCGCTCTTGTTTTTTGCCCTGATTATCGCCTTTGCCGCGCTGGCCTACTACTTCAAAAACCCACTATTCTTCAAGCTCAAACCCGCCGCCATCGGCTGCTGCACCGCGCTTATTATGCTCCTGACGTCTGCCATTGGCCGCCCCGCCATGCTGGAAATGACCGAACACTACGCCGCCGCAATGCCCGCATCGCTGCAAGCGCAGTTGGCACAGGACGGCGTGCGCGCCATGCTCGCGCGCGCCAATTTACACCTAGGCATCGGGCTTTTAGTCTACGCCGCCGCCTGTGCATGGGCGGCGCTGCGCCTGAGCCGCTGGTGGTGGTTGGCCATCAGCGGGCCCGGACTCTACTTAGTCGCCTTGATCAGTGCTGTGCTGGCCATGCCCGCGCTCTACAGCGGGTTCATCAGAACATTGTTCCAGCGGTTTTAACCGTATATTTCCGTTGAGCGTGTGCAACCGAATAACGCCATTGGCCTCGGTGCCCAACTGACCGATTAACTGCGTGCGCTTGGCGAGCTCGACCCGGTGCATGGGCAGCATAGAGTCGACCGATCCATTGGTCGTACGCGCGTCGATTCGGGCCGGATACGCATCGGGCAAGTGCACCTCGAGCTGTCCATTGGTCGAACTGACCGTTAGGGCCGCATCGCCGGCGGCAATATGCGCATGTATATTGCCGTTTTGCGTGCTGAATAACCCCTCCTCATGCAGCGCGTCTATGCGCGCTATAATATTGCCGTTTTGCGTGCGCAAATGCGCCGCACCGCGCACCCCGTCCACCCTAAGATTGCCGTTGGTGGTCTGTGCGCGCACCGCGGCTTGGCTACCGCGCGCCTCGACCTGACCATTTACCGCACACAACTCCAGATCGATACCAGCCGGTCCTTCTATGGTGTAGCTCACTTCTACGCTGTGCCCTTTGGGCAGCGGCATATGCTGCTTGTCGATGCGCACCACATCGCCGTCGCGCAGCACGTCGACCTGCACCTGGCCGATCAGGGCGACGGCTTCGGCGCGACTGTGCGCCTTCACCTTTTTATGCACCGTTACCGTTATCCCATCTTGCGGCCCTGCGGTAAAGCGCACGTCGCCGCTGTCGGTGGCTGCGTGGATGGCCAACAGCGCCTTACTGTCCAACGTCCACTCGCAGTCCTCTACCGCCTCTTCGCGGCCAATAGATGCGTGTTCGACGACTTCATCGATGACGTCGCGCACCTGATCAACTACCTTGTCGACCATCCGCCCCATGTCCATTCGCTGCACGCGATGCACGGCCTCGTCTATTTCGCGCCGCACGACATGGCCCATTTCGCCCCCTTGCACCGCCGCCACTGCCCGGCGCACCTCTTGACCAATCTCACCTAGTATTTCGCCGAAATCCCCAGCGCGGACCGATCGACCGCGCCGCGTCGCATGCCCGCTCTCGCCCTGCGGCGCCTCGTCGTCGCCCAGTGCTTTGAGCAGCGTCTCGGCCTCTTCTACGCTGATCTTTCCCTCGGCCAGCATCCGCAGAATGGTGACTTTCTCTTCGCTCATTGCTGCACCTCGCTATTTAATTTTGGTCAACTCGCGCGCGGCGCTAGCCGCATCCAATTCGCCGCGGTTCAACTGTTCCAATACCGCCCGGCGCCGACGCACCAAATCGCTTCCAGCCTCTTCCTCGTCACTGCCAACATCAAAACCCATTTCGCCAATAATGCGGTTCAATCGCTTGCGCAAATCTTGATAGGGCTCACCCAGTTCGCGCTCCATTTCCTTTAGATTGCCACGCTTGCGCACAAAAACCTCCAAAAAGCGCAGGCTCTCGGCCGAGAGGCGGTCAAAAGCGCTCAGAGCAAAGCGACCCTGGATTACCGTATCGCACTGGCAGCAGCTGAGCTGACTGGCGCAAAGCCCCCCGCCGCAGGCCGGACACGTCGCCAATATACTGTGCACAGTTCATCTCCTTTCGCCATACGCATTGAACTTGACTATTGCAATTATTTATAAGTATACCAAAATATTTAGCGCGTTGGGGGAATTTATTTCAAATATTTTTGATTTTCTCAAAATATTTTTATTTTCTCAAAAAAAGCGCTCGCACTGCCACGGTGCGAGCGCTGCAAAAGACGGCGTAGACGCGCACTCAGTAACGCGCCGACTCCGCCTTCCACTCTATCCATTCGCTCGTCATGGGCAGCAGCGCTGAGCGCTGTTCGACCAACGCATTGAGTCGCTTTATTTGTCCGTGCGCCTGCTCTAAGAGCATCTCGCGCTCTTCGCGTAGCGCTAGCAATTCGGCGGCCAGTTCCATAGCAGCCAGCACAGCGACCTTGCCGCGGCTCACATCTCCGACGCGCGCTTGCACTGCCCGCATCTGCGCATCGACGCACGCTGCAACGCGTCGCGTGACCTCTGCCTCCAGCGGGCTGGCAATGCAGTATTCCTCATCGCCGATAAGCACGCGCGCCGTGTTCTGCACCTGTTCCATAGTGACCATCCTCTCGCGGTCGCTTCTACCCTCAATCCCTGCCCGTCTACCCTCACCACCCAGTCTACGAAGAAAACGCCGCACGGTCCGACTCAGTTCCTACCCAGTTCGGCGAGCGCGGGGAATTATCTTATATTGAGTACTCCGCCCGATGTATACCCCTTCCGGAGCGATCCTATGCGATCCGTTTTCATCCTGCTGTTGAGCACCGTGCTCGCATCCTGCGGCACCGATAAATCCACCGATATGGTATTCGATCCCAACAGCGAGGGAGAACAGGATGCCAACCAGAGCGTCGAAGCCACGTTCGCGTTTATTCAGGAAACCATTTTCGACCGCTCCTGCGCTACCAGCGGCTGCCATGTGACGACCTATCCCAACCTCTCGGCCGGACAGTCCCATGCCGCCATCGTCAACGGCGCCAGCAGCGCGGGCCCCAACCAGCCGCTGATCAAACCGGGCGACCCGGAAAACAGCTATCTATTCCTCAAGATAACCGGCGCATCCAGCATCCTGGGCAACCGCATGCCGCTGGGACGACCGGCCCTGAGCGATGCGTACATCGCGGCCGTGCGCACGTGGATCGAACGAGGCGCTCCCAATGATTAGGTTCGCTCTCTCCATCGCGCTAGTGCTGCTAACCGCAACGGCGCAGGCCGGCGAGTGGCACGTCGATGCCGAGCACGCTGACAACCGGGTCCTCTTCACTTCCGAAGTAGTGGCCCTCAGCTTTGATGGGGTCACGCGCAAGATAGACGGCTATACCTACTGGGAGGGCGAGGCCCTCTTTGAGCAAAAGAGCCAGTTTTTCTTTGAAGTCGACATGGCCTCTTTCGACACGGGGATTGGCAAGCGCGATCGCGATATGCGCGAAGTCCTCGGCACCCGAAAGTGGCCTAAGGCCCATTTCGAAGGCGCCATCGCAACGGTCGCCCCCGACACCAGTGCTCCTCATAGCTACACGGCCTTAGCCAAGGGCATTTTTTCGCTGCACGGCGTCAAGCGCCCCGTCGAAATGCCCGTGGCCATCACCGTCGGCGATACCCATTCCACAATAGCCGCCGACTTTGCCATTCGCCTGCAGGACTACGGCATCGAAGCACCCAGCCTGGCCGCCTTTATCAAAGTGAGCGAAATGGTCGACGTTTCCGTGCACTTCCGCATGCGGCACATCGCACAGAAGAAAGAGTGAGAACATGTTCCGCAACGCCCTGATCACCGTCCTCCTATGCCCCCTTACCGCGTTGGCACAGCCCACGTGGAAGCGCGATACTGCACCGGTACCAGCCCCCCCCGTCGAAGTATTTCGCGCCGTTATGACGGCCAATTTACCGACGGCCACCACGCTCTACAGAGGCGACTGGCACTACGAAATTTCGCATCGCTTTCATCCGACCATCGGCGACGGCTATGACGCCCATTTCGGCCTCGACGGACCGGCCAGCATGCGCATGGCTTTTGGCTATGGACTGAGCGATAAGTCGATGGTTACGCTGGGCCGCAGCAACGTGCTGGACAACCTAGACCTGCAGCTCAAACGCCGGCTGTGGGCCGCCGAGCACGCGTCGATGGCCAGCGCGCTAGCGCTGCAAATCGGCCTGGCGTGGAATACCGATATGAGCGCCATTCGCCCGTTTTCCGCGCGCAGTCGCAGCGACGGGGCCAACGTTCAGTACTGGGCACAGTTGGCCTACAATGCCCGATTACTCGACGGCAAATTGGCCGTGGGCATCGTGCCATCTTACCTCTATAACAGCGCCATCTTTAGCGTCGAGCCGCAGCACACCATCACGCTAGGCACGTACTATCAGATCTACTTTAACGATATGTGGGGCCTCTGGCTCGAATACAGCCCCGCGCTATCGGGCTACCAGGGCGTTCTGCTGCCCGGAGAAACCGACCGTTCGCACAACCCGCTGGCGTGGGGAATTTCCATCGAGACGGGCGGCCACGTATTTTACTTTTTCGCCACCAACAATACGCGCCTCAATACGGCGCAGTATCTGGTCGGTGCACCCCATTCGTCGGGCCCGTCCAATTGGCGCCTCGGCTTTGCGATTACGCGCTATCTGTAGGGCCGTCCCGCATAGAAGAGAGAGAAGAGAGAGCGGCATATGTTCAGGGAAGAAATGAAGGCGTTCTATGAAGCCAACGGCTATCTCGTAGTCAACGACGTCTTTAGCGCAGGCGAATTGGAGGCCATCCGCGCGCAGATTGACGCCCTGCTGGCCGATGCCGACCATCCGCCGGACGGCGTCACGATCGGCCGCGAGGGCAATACGACCGCCGACCGCACCAGCGCGGACGCGCGCAACGACGCCATCCGCGGTGCCGCCTTCCTCGTGCGCTTTATCCCCTTTTTTCAGGGCGTGGCGCGCCAGCAAAACCTGCTGTCCTGCGCGCGGGGCCTGCTGGGCCCGCGCGTCAAAGTGTTCCGCGACCAGGCCTTGTTTAAACCGCCGGGCGGCCAGGCCAAACCGCTACACCAAGACCAGAGCTATTTCCGCGTCGAGCCCATCGACGATCTGGCCACCGCGTGGATCGCCCTTGACGACGCCACGCTCGACAACGGCTGCATGCACTACGTGCCCGGTTCGCACCGGCACGGTATCTTTGCCGTCGATGCCGATCCAGAACGTCCAGTCCACCACGTGCCGCGCACCGGCGACCTCGACTTGCCGTCACCCGTAGCCTGCCCGGTGCCTGCCGGATCGGTGATCTTCCACCACGGCTGTGCGCTGCACGCCAGCGCCGCCAACCACAGCGACACCTGGCGCCGAGCCATTATATTCCACTACGCCACGACCGACGCGCGCTCGCAGAACGAGTCGCTCAACGAGCAGATCTCACTGGAGATTGACGTCTAAAGGCCAGCGCCTTGCGCGCCCCGCCTGCATCGCCTCGGCCACTTCCACCGCCCGCAGACCATCGCGCAGCGTCGGCCACCAGCCGCCCTCGCGCAGGTAGCGCAGAAAGGCGCGCGTCTCATCGAGCGCACCGTTTCTTTCCCACTCCGGCACCGCCTCATCGGCCGACCAAGCCTCCACCGTCTCGCCCCGATCGGCAATGGTCAGCGCACAGCGCCCCACGTCGACGTCTATGCTATAGTCCTCGCCGACAATTTCCATTCGCTCGCTGACCGTACCGCTGGTCGGCGCCACGACAAAGGTGGCCGCCCCGCCTGCAAAGCGCACGCGCGCGTCGAAGAAGGGCGTGCCGCGCGCGCCCACGGCAACGGTTTCGACGACCATCTCGAGCGGCGGTCCCATCACGGCCAGCACGTTGTCGATCGCGTGAATAGCCGTGCCAGGGGCAAAGCGCTCGTCGTAGCGGGCGTGCCGCAGCATGCGCGATGCAACGAGCAGCGGGGGCCGTTCGGCGTTTTGCGCCATCCAAGCGCGTGCCCGGGCAAAGGCCGGACCAAAGCGCCGATTAAACGAAACCATATGCGGCGCGTTCAGCGCATCGGCCAGATCGGCCAGACGGCGCGCCTGCACCTGGTCGGATCCGGGCGGTTTTTCCACTACCAGCGGTATTGCGCGACGCATGATCTTTTCGGCGACGGCCTCGGTGTGCTCAATGGGCGTAACGGCGACGATGCCGTCGGGCCGTTCACATTCGATCATTTCGTCGAGGTCTTTATAAGCGCGCGCAAAACCAAAGTCGGCCGCATAGCGCTCGGCCCGATCGCGCTGCAGATCGCATACGGCCACCAGCGCCAGAGAAGCGCCCATTTCCTCTTTGCAGCGCCTGAGAGCGGGCCCGTGATTGGTGCGCGAGTGGGCGCCGGCGCCGACGACGGCAACCTTCATCTGCTCCTCCTCACGCGGCAAAATCGGCATCGATGACTGCCTGCAGGCGCGCCAGCGCGGCCTCGGGCAACGGTCCGCGCTCCACCGCCGCAAGCGCCTGTTCGAGATGCTCTAACTCGGCCATGCCGACGACCACGCCCGACACGCCGGGATTGCTCAGCGCAAAGCGCACGGCCACCTGCGCGCGCGGCCCCTCTCCAGTCCCCACCGCCGCCAAGAGTTGGGCCGCTTTGCGTTCGTTTGACTCGACGTCGGCGTTGGGAATAATCTCGCCCTCGCGCCCGTGCCGCACGTCGGTTGCCAATACGCCAGCGGCCAGCGCGCGGATCACCAGCACGCCAACGCGCTCGGCGCGACAGGTCTCAATCAGATTGCCAAAGTCGTGTGCCGACCACTGCGTCGGAACCGCACAGCCAGCGCTCGGGTTAATCATATTGTAATACACCTGTGCCGACTCGTAGAAACCGCTCTTGACGACCGCGTGCAAGGCCGCCCTCTCGCCGTTAGCAGTAAAGCCGATGTGGCGGGTAAGGCCGGCACCGCGCACGCGCTCCAACCCCTCGCGCACCGGCCCCAGCATATCGTCCACGCTCAGACCATTGCCCTGTCCGCGCCGCTCAAAGACCAAGTTGTGCACCTGCAGCAGGTCTACCGAGTCCATCTGCAAACGGGACAAGCTCTCGCGCACGCTCCGCTCTACCTGACCGGCCAAGTCATCCACCGTCGGGTCGAGCAGCGCTTTGGTCGCAACGTAGGGGCGTTCGGCAGCCGGTATTTCGCCCAACAGCCAGCCAATGGACTCTTCCGAGGCACCCTGCCCGTACATCGGCGCCGTGTCGATCCAGTTGATGCCCGCTTCCAGCGCACGCGCCACGGCGCGCCGGCGGGTGTCGTCGTCGCCGCGTATCAGCAAACCGCCTACGGCGCCGCCGCCAAAGACGATCTCCGAAACGCGCAGTCCCGTCTTACCCAACGTGCGATAGTTCATATGCGCTCCTCTCAGCCCATAAACGAGCCCAGTGCATTGCCGTTCATACCCGTGAAATAGTCGATGATTAACCAAAAACCCGCCGGCACAATTTCGCCGAGAATCATGCCGAGAAAAAACGGCACCGTGTTGCGATAGAGCTGCGGTCCGCCGTATTTGAGCACGTATCCCTTGAGCAAATAGGCGATCAATACGCTGAACCACATGCCGCCAAAGGCCGCGCTGATGGGAAAGCCCAGCGGGTGGAAGGGCCACCAAAAAAAGCGATAGTGCATCAGCTCCAGCGCCGCCATAATGGCCGCGCCCACACCCACCTGAATCCAGCCGTCCCAGTGCGGTCCCTGCGGATAGGAGACGACGATATCCATAAAGCGATAGGGATATTGCGCCGCATTGTCGGCATAGAATGGATTGAGATTAATCGCCCCGTGCTGGTAGGCCACTTCGAGCCGTATCCACAGCGCCGAGCAAATGGATAGGGCGATGGTCGCCATAATCGCCCAGAATAGCCGCCGCTTAGCGTGCAGAAACTCGTCGGCCAATTTCAGGCCGTTGCTGCAGGAGGTCATCAGCAGCACCAACACATCCGTGCCCCAAACATAGGTGGTCGTCAGCGCCGCAGCACCCTTGGCCCCCAGCGCCGTAGTGCCTAGCGCGGCGCTGGTAAAGTCGGGGCCGGTAATCGGCGGGAACATCACCGCTACGCCGCCTTCGACGACCACGCGCGTAATCGTGAGAAAGAGCGCAAAGCAGATAAAGAGTAAAAAGGGCACGACCCACGGCGGCAACCCCGCTATCCACAGCCAGGTGCCCATGGCGACCGTGCCCAGCAGCAGCGAAAACACGGCAGCGCGGTAGGACATCATCTCGTCGCTGTCGTCGACGCGCTCGTCGCCGATAAATGCCTTGCGCAGCACGTCGGCCAAATGGGCGCGCGCGTTCCACAGGCCCGCCAGCACCAATACCAACATGCCTCCCATCGCCTGGTAGATGATAATCGGCTGGGCATAGTGGCCAAAAGCGCCGACCGGACCGGCGTCGATTTTAATCCCCACCATGCGAAAATAGCCCTGCTCGCACACATTGAGCAGATAGAAAAACACCAGTCCGGCAGCGATGTTGCGGTTGATCAAATAGGAGAAGCCCAGCATGGTAAAGCTCAGGCCAAAGCCGATGGTCACCGAGTTGCGAAAGAGCGCTACGGAGCCAAAGCTGGTCGAAATGCTGGGAAAGAATTCGTAATAGCTATGCAGCGCGTTGGCGTTGACGATCATGCAGGGCAGCAAAAAACCAAGCCACATCGCCCACGAGCGGAAAAAGGGCTTGCGGCCTGCCGCATCTTCGCGCAGCATGTGCTGCGGCAGCTGCATCATGGGGTATACCAAGCGCTCGCGCTCGACCCACTGGCGCCGCAGGATAACGGAGATGGCAATCATCACCAAATACATCGCCAAACCGAAAAGCAGCCAGGAGGCCAGCGGCGCAAACCATATGTCCCATGGCACGCCCATGCCACCCTCTGCTCCCTCGTAGTAGTGACGCACGGCGGCTTCGTCCTGCACCGTTGCCCAATCCGGCAAGTACGGCCACACCTGCTCTTTCCAATTGTTCTCTGGCGTCGCGTAGTAAAAAGCCCCGGTGGCCACAGCCGGTACGTAGGCGGCAAATCCGCGCGCTGGCAGCGTATTGGCGATCAGCAGCATGATGTAGATTACCGCCAGTTCACCCGGATCGAGCGCCCACGGCCGATGCACGGCACCGACCAGCCCATTGGCGATAGCCACGACGACAAAGAACAGAAAAATGGAACCCGGATTGGTATTCCACACCCCCATCTGCGAGCCCTTGATGATCATATCACCCCAGGGAATCGCGATGCTCATAAAAGCCACCAGCGCCAAACCAATGGAGATCGCGCGCAGCGAACAGCCTCTATATACTTTATTGCCCATTAGACCTTTCCAATTAACAGATGGGGTAATCTAAGCCAAATGGCGCGCCTTTCCCACCGCAGGCTTGGCGCAGCAAGCCGGTCGTTGCTGAGCGAGCGCAAACAGGCTACCTTGTACTGCCTGAAACAGCAGACGCTCTGGCCTCCACAATCGCGTAACTCCGTGCTCATACTGGCGGCCTGAGCGCACACTCTACCAAACGCAGAGCGCTATGAAACACGAAGGAAAAAAGATACTCGCCGTAGACGATCAGCCAGAAAACCTCGGCTTGCTCAACCGCATACTCGAAATGGCCCTGTTCAGCGTGCGCACGGCCACCAGCGGCCAAGCGGCCCTGCAGGCGGCGCGCGCCGATATACCCGATCTGGTCCTGATGGACATTTCCATGCCCAGCATGGACGGCTTTGAGGTGTGCAAAAAACTCAAAGCCGACCCCAAAACCCAGGGCGTCCCGGTTATTTTCCTCACCGGTCGCAGCGATACGGAATACTTGGTAAAGGGGTTTGAACTCGGTGCCGTCGACTATATCACCAAGCCGTTTAACAACACCGAATTGCTGCATCGCATCAACACCCACCTCGAGCTGTCTCAGCTGCGCAAGGGCTTGGAAAGCCAGGTCGCCGAGCAGAGCGACGAAATCAGCGCGGCCAACTCTAGAATGGAAGAGGCCAACCGCATCTTTAGCGCCTTCGTGCCGCAGACGTTCATCAACCTGCTGGAACGCGAGGATATTCTCGATATAAAGCTCGGCGATCACGCGGAGATGGAAATGGCCATTCTCTTTGCCGACATCGTTCAGTTTACCGATCTAGCGGCTAAGATGGGACCGGAAGCCAGCTTTCGCTTTATCAATGCCTATCTCAGTTGGATCAGCCCGATCATACGCATGAACAAGGGACTGATCGACAAATACGCCGGCGACACCATCATGGCCATCTTTCCCGATTCCGTCGGCGATGCCCTGCAGTCGGCCGTGGAAATGCAGCAGGCGATGCAGCGCTTTAACGAACAATTTATTGCCGCCGGCATCCCGCCCATCCGCATCGGCATTGGCGTGCATTGGGGCAAGCTGATGCTGGGGATCGTCGGCGAGGCAGAGCGCATGGCGACCAATGTCATCTCCGATGCCGTCAACGTCGCCGCACGGCTCGAACGCCTGACGCGGCGCTATGACGTGGGTATCGTCACCAGCGGCGTCGCGCTCGAACACCTGGACGACGACCATCCTTATAGCGCACGCCTCATCGACCGAATCAAGGTAAAAGGACGGAGAGAAACGACGAACGTATACGAGATATACGACGGCGACAGCGCCGAACGAAAAGCGCAGAAAGAGGCCACGCACAACGAGTATACCGAGGGGATTGAACTCTACTACGAACGCCAGTTCACAGAAGCCAACTTGCGCATCGCGCGCGTCCTCTCACAGACGCCCGACGACAAGGTCGTTCGCCAATTTCAGCAGCGCATCGCCGCGGCCATTGCCAATGGAGTCGCAGCGGATTGGACCGGCGTCGAACTACTCGATGCCCAGTAGCAAGGTGCTCTAACCTGCCAAGAAAAAGACCGCCAGCAGCACCGCCCAAACCCAGGCCAGAAAGTGCCAGTACTGCGCGCAGATCTGCGCGAAAGGCACGTGTGCCCGCCCCAATCCTCCTGCGCGCGTCTTCCAAAATAGCACCCCCATGGCCACCATACCCCCAACCACGTGCAGCGCGTGCAGCAAGATGAGGGCAAACGCAATGCCATAGACGCCGGCGCGGCCATCGTCGACATAGACAAAGTGGACGCGCAGCAGTTCGGCCAGCGCCGGGCCCTGCACAAAGACGAAGAGCAGCGACAGCGCCCATACCCAGCGCAGGCGACGCCCCATCTCGACATAATCGTCGCGCCGGGCCGCCTGGCCCATCGTGCGCATCCACCACCCGGTCAACAGCAGCAACGCCGTAGATAGCCACAGCGCCCACGGCAGGTAGAGCGGATCCATACCCGCCGAAGCCGAACTCGCATAGCGGTAGAGCAGGAAACACACCACGCCAACGGCAAAGAACATCCCCAGCGCCACCATGAAAATGACCATTCCCAGGCGGTTGTGCCCCGTGCTGTCAGGGCCCTGCCACGAAGCCAATACGGGCTGTTGATCTGCGCGTTCGCGCTCCATAGCTAACCCCAGCGATATTCGGGTGGATCGAAAACGAAACCGTGAAAGAATGCGCGATGCTCGGGGCCGAGACTCTGGAAAAAGTTCGCCCCGTACCGCCACTGCTCGGCGCAGGCCAGCATCCATGGGTGTTCGTAGCCGTAGTAAAGCATGGCCCGCTGACCGGACGACCGCGTCCACGGGCCGGCCGTATGCCACACGGCGTTGTGAAAGAAAAAGGCCGTCCCCGGCCCGCCGCACACCTGTACGGCGCCGGGAAAGAGATGCGGATTGCGCAGGTCGCCGGCCGCTGGATCGACGCGCGACCGGTGGCTGCCCGACAACAGTGTGAGATTGCCCTGTCCTTCCTCGCGCATATCGCTCAGATAGTAGCCAACCTTGAACTGCATCAGCGGTATGGGCCAACCCAAATTGCGAAAGCCGTCCTGAATTCCATCGATGTGCCAACCAGCGCCGTGGTAGTCTGCCCTTTCGACTTCCCAAAATGCGTCCGTCGAGTGCAGGTGGGGCATTTCGTTAAACAGAGCGCGCACGTAGGCCATCATCGGTTCGTAATTGAGCAGGTCGAGAAAGAGCGGATCTTCGTCGAGCAGGTGAAAGATGCGCGCATTAGGCCCCTCTAAGCGCTCGGGAAACGCCGGTTCGCGCGCGCGCACATAAGCGGCGCTGCGGCGGCGTTCCACCGCCTGTTCCACCGCTGCCCGCAGCGCTTCCACGTGGTCTGGAGGCAAAAAATCATCCAATATCAGATAGCCATTCACATCAAAGAAAAATCGCTCTGAATCAGTCGGCGATGCGCTCTCGGCCATATCCTCTTCTCTCTGCAAAGATTCTACCACTAAGACTAGTATACCCGCCCGCGTCCACTGGGGCAATCCCCTTGCCGAACGACGACCCGGCAGCGTAGATTTGCACATCCAGCAACCGGAGATAGCGCATGGAAAACGTTCGTATAACCGATATCCGCTTAATGGCGCTAGCGCCCTACGGCAACGACGTCGGCCTGTGGAACCTCATTCGCGTCGACAGCGACCAGGGCGTTTGGGGGCTGGGCGAGGCCTATTGGGGACCGGGCTTCCGCCCCGTCATTGACGCCCTGCTCAAACCGCTCTTCGTCGGCGAAAATCCCTTTGACGTCGACCGCCTCTTCACCCGCGCCTATATGCGCATGGCCGGCGCCCATACCCAAAACGGGCTGGTAATGACCGCCCTCAGCGGCATTGAAATTGCCCTTTGGGATCTAGCCGGCAAGCTGTGCGGACTGCCGGCCCACCGCCTGCTCGGCGGGCGCTTTCGCCAGCGCGTGCGCCTCTACCGCACGGGACTGCCTCCCCATTTAGAGGACTACGCGGCCTGCGAAGCATACGCCGCACAGACGCGAGCCGAGGGCTGGACCGCCATCAAGACGCTCGACGTCGATTCGATGTATGAGCGCTACGATCGCACCTTTGCCGAACCGGGGCACGAACCGCTGGCACGCACGCTGTCGGCAGCCGATCTGACGCGCAGCGAAAAGATCATGGCCAACCTGCGCCGCGCCTTTGGCGACGAATTCGACATCGCCGTCCACTGCCACTGGGCGCTGGACCTGCGCGACGCCCTAGCCCTGGCAGAGCGCATCGCGCCCTACCGTCCCATCTGGTTGGAAGATCCGCTCCCGGTGGCCTTTTCGCCAGCCTGGCGCGAACTAAAACAGCGCTCGCCCGTGCCCATTTGCACCGGCGAGAATCTCTACAACCGCCACGAATTTCGTCCCTTTATAGAAGAGGGCGGAGCCGATATCGCCCACGTAGACGTGCCCAAGTCGGGCGGTCTATTGGAGGCCAAGCGCATTGCCGACCTAGCCGATCTACACTATATGAAGACGGCTATGCACTGCGCCTCTAGCATCGTCGGGCTGACCGCTTCGGCGCAGGCAGCAGCCAGCATGCGCGGCTTCTCCATGTTGGAGCGGGCCGGCGGCGACTTCGACTGGTATGAAAAGCTAGTGGACAGCGACGTTCCGCTCATCCGCGATGGCTATCTCGAAGTCCCCGAGGGACCCGGCCTGGGACTGCGCCTCAATGCAGACGTAGCGCGCGCCCATTTGGCGCCGGGCGAAGTCTACTGGGGCGACTGAGTTGCTAACCCATCACGCAAAGCGGCCCCGCGGCGTTGGATCACCGCAGGGCCGCCCACATGCATCCGATCGCATTCGCTTACGCTTCGGCGCGCCAGGTGCCGTCGTAGCCGGTATAGCCCTCCATATACGTCTGTAGGTGCTCGGGCAGCCGCGCGCGCAGGGCCTTGGCCGTATCGGGCAGCGGCCACGGCGCGGCGATCTTCTCGCGCTTGGGCCGGAAGCCCAAGCCACAGGAATAGCGCCGCTCGTAGGTGGCCATATTGGCGTGGTAGGTCAACGCTGCAAAGCAAATCAAATCGCCGGGATCGGCCACGATCGCAATACAGCCGGGCACATCCATCTGGTTCCAACGCACGGATTCATCCGACCCTATGGGGCGAAAGCCGCCGCGGTCTTCCGTCAGTTCAAAGCCCTCCGGCCCGGTCCAATCGGGTTTGTTCGACTTTTCGATTACGGCAATGCCGCTGCGGTCAGGATGGCTGCCGTTGAGATAAAACCACGACCCACTCGGCATGGAAAAGCGGTTGAGCACGTCGTTGGCAATGCGCGGCTTAGCTATGTGCCCACGGTGGTCGGTGTGCCAGGTGCCCATGCCTTCGTCCGGGGTACGCAAAATGGCCGCCGAGCGGTGCAGACAGACCTCGTCCGTGCCGTGCACGGCCCGCACGTAATTCAGGTAGGGCGCGTGCTCGGCTAGGCGCCACAGGGCCTGGCTCGATTCGGCGAACATCATGTGATAGCGATTGGACGCCTCGGCCAGGTCGCGCTGCGGGTCGAGCGCCCCGTCGATTTCCGCTTTGAGCTCTTCGACCCAATCGCCGTCGATCATCCGGCGAATCACGCAGTAGCCGTATTCATCGAGACAGCGCAGCGCGTCGTCGATCTGTTCGCGCTCGAAATAGACGTTATAGTCGGGCTGGTAGTCGCTCATATATCCTGCCTCAGCTGCGCTCGGTGACCTCCAACAGGTGGTAGCCAAACTGCGTTTTTACCGGCCCAAGCACAGTGTTGAGTTCGCCGCTAAAAACCACCTCGTCAAATTCCTTGACCATTTGCCCCGGACTAAATGTTCCCAACTCACCGCCCTGACGCCCCGACGGACAGGACGAATGCTGACGCGCCACGTCGGCAAAGTCGGAACCGCCCTCAATATCTGCCTTCAGCTCCAAGCACTTCGCTTCGCTATCTACCAAAATATGTCGCGCACTTGCACTGGCCATTGTATCCCCCTCTATCGTTGATATGCTGCGTTTTTCATCTACGCCACGGCGTCGCTCGCCCCAGCATCTCACCCGTTAAAGTAGGCGCTTTGGCATTTTTTACCACCTCTGCATGCCAGATTGCCGAGCGCCTACCCTATTGCGCCAGCCCATATAGGCGCACGGCGTTGTCGTGCAGGATGAGGCGTTGGTCGTCCTCACTATAGCGGGAGACGATCTGGCGCAGAACCCCAATCCACTCGCCCAGCGGCGCGCGCAGGGTGCACACCGGCCAGTCGCCGCCGAAGACCACGCGCTCGACGCCAAAGGACGCGATGCAGTGCTCGACGGTCGGCGCCAACGTTTGGGCACCCCAGCTGTCGGGCGCGCGCGCAACGATGCCCGACAGTTTGCAGACGACATTTTCGCACGCGCCAAGCGCCTGCATATCGTCGAGCCACTGCTGGCGCTCGTGCGCGAAGGGATTGTCGAGGTCGGGCTGCGCAGCCCCACTGACGATCTGCGGATCGGCGTTGCCGCAGTGATCGACGATAAAGAGCGTATCCGGACACTGCTCGACCAGCGCGACGGCATCGGCTAACTCCGAAGGGCGCATGCACAGATCAAAGCACTTGCCCATGGAGCCGAGCAGCTGTATCCCCTCGACAAAGCGCGGCTCAATGCAGGTCCCGCGCGCCGCAGCGGGCACGTGCAGGACCTGGCGCACGCCTTTGACATAGGCGTTATTGGCAAAGTGCGCCATATAATCGGCGAAGCCCACATCGCCTGGATTGCCGGAAATCACCGCGCCGGCCATCGGGTTGTCGTCGCGCGCGCTCAGTTCGCAGACAAAATCGACCTCGGCCAAGCGCTGTGCGGGTGCCACGTCGACCTCCATATACACCGTCTTGGCCACGCTGCTGTTCGAAGTTTCGCGCAGGTAATCGTCCATGCGGTAATTGTTGTTGAGCGCCTCTACGTCGGCCAACCACGGCAGCGAAAATTGACCCAAGTCCCACAGGTGCTGATGCGTATCGACAATAGGAATCATTTCTCCACTCCTTTATGGAAGACAGAATTGGTCGGAAAGCCAGTCGGAGACAAAGGCGTGCGCCGGCGCGTGGGCGATCAAGAGGCCAATGCGCGAGCGCAGCGCCGCCCACTGCGGCGTGACGCCACAGCCCCAAAATAGAGCTATCTGCCCCTCGGGTATGCACTCCAATGGCGGTCCTACAATGGGCGTTGTCAAATCGATCCCAATTGCTTCGGGATCGCCCATGTGCAGCGGTGCGCCGTGATGGTAGACAAAGCGTCCGGTGAGCTGGCAGGCAACGACGGCCTGAGCCGGCGTCATCAGGCGCATGGTGACAACCATCGGTCCAGTGAAACGACCGGCGCGTTCCGTTTCGATATGCGTCTCGTAGAGCCAGGTCTGCCCTTTGGGCACGCCGGCCCGCTCTAGGGCATCGTCAAAACTCGTGCCTGAACCAATTAAGAAAGCGACGCTGTCTTTGCGCCAAAGCTCGGTTATATCCGTGCGCTCTCCCTCGAGTTGACCGTCCCGATACACGACATAGCGCGATAGATCGGTGCGTAGATCCGCTCCCGGGGCAGCGCGCTTGGGTTCGGGATCGCCGGGATCGGCAACCTCCAGCAGCGGGCAGGGCTTGGGGTTGCGCTGGCAGTAGACGAGAAAGTCGTAGGCGTCGTCGCGGGGCAGCACGACGAGGTTGCACTTGACATAGCCCGGCACGGAGTGCTTGGTAGGCCCCGTCCACTCGCCGCGTCGCATCGCCAAACGGGCGGCGCGTGCAGGATGGTCACAAGACGTCATAGTAGAATTCCCACACTCTCGTCGCCGCGCTTAGCGCACACCGGTCCACTTGACCTTGTAATACGGTTCCAGATGGGTCATGACCTGTTCCAGCTCGTACTCGTCCTCCGCGTCCATGCTCACCGATCCCGGCGTGCGCATTTCAGCGCTGCTTAACACGCCGCGGCGCACGAGAATTTCCTTGCATACGCGCAGCCCTAACAGCAGCAGCAAATTAATCTGCGGCAGCAGCGCGTTGAAAATCTGCCGCGCGCGCGCTTCGTCTCCCGACTGAAAAGCGTCCCATATCTGCACGTGGATATCGACCGCTTCGACGGCCGGCATAAAACCAGTGGCCCCGCGCCGCAGCTCGGACAGCATCCAGCGACCGTGCCCGCCACCAAAGACGCCCAAACAGCCCTCCTGCACCTCCCTCACCACGGCGCTGATTTGGTGCGCGCTGGGCATTTGCTCCTCTTTGAGGTAGGAAATGTGCTCCACTTCGGCAAAGAGATCGCGCATAAAAGAGGCCGTCAGACCGCCGGAGGTATGCTGGAGAAAGACGGGGCGCTGCGCCGCGGCGGCAATCGCCTCGTAGTAGGCGCGCACCTCATCGGGCGTACCGCCCGACAGATAGGGCGGCAGCGCAATCACCGCATCGGCTCCGGCCCGCACCGCCCCCTTTGTGCAGGCGACGGCTACTTCCTTGCTCGGACCGGCCACGCCGGCCACGACCGGCAGCCGCCCGGCCGCCGCGTCGACGACTACGCCGATCAACTGCTCGCGCTCGCCCTCGCTCAAATACTGGAACTCGCTGCCCAACACCGGGAAGACCAGACCGTGCGCACCGCCTTCGACGCAAAACTCCACTTGTTTCTGCATTCCCTCCACATCGAGCCCACCGTCCGCCGTCAGCGCCGTCTGCATCACCGGAAAAATGCCCTGCATTACCTCACTCATTTCCCTACTCCATATAGTCGGCAATCCGCTTGGGATGGCCGTCTTCCGTTACCTGCATCGCCGCGATGACCATGCAGAAGCTCTCGATATTATCCTGTATGCGCGTAGCCATCGGCGACCCGCCCTCGAGCCAGTCGACAAACTCGGTGAGCAGATACTCGTGGCCAGCCATTTCGAGAGCCGGTGCCTCATACGCGCATACCTCTTGACCGACCTTGTGCACCGTCACCTCGTTGCCCTCGGCAATTTCGACCGTGCCCCCTTCAAACTCGGCGCGATAGTACTCGCGGTGCCAGCAGTTGGTTATGCCGGCCGCCGATGAATTGCCCTCATAGGCCGCATGCACGCCGTTGTCCATGCGCATGACGTAGAATCCGCTGGAAAAGTGCTTGAAACTCGACCACGATGGGTTCCATCCAAAGCCCTGTAACATTTCGCAGTTGCCACCCGAGAGAAAACGCAGCATGTCAAAGTGGTGCACCGAGCCCTCAAAGAGCAGGCCAAAGTCCATATCGTGGCGCCAGGTTTTGCCCCACGAACCGTATTGGCGGTAGTCGCAGGCGTAGCGCCCGACCACGTGCTGCAGACGCCCTAGCTCGCCCGAGGTGCGGATGCGCACCAGTTCCTGTTTGTTGGATGCATAGCGATAGTTCTGAATAATGCCGCAGGGCAGTCCCGTCTCATCGGAAACGCGCAGCATGGCCAAAGCGGCCTCCAGTGTATGGGCGATTGGCTTTTCGCACAGCACGGGCAATCCCGCGCGCATAGCCGCAACCGCCTGATCGCTGTGAAACTGCGGCGGCGTGCAAATTGCGCAAAAGTCGGCCTCGACTTCGGCTAGAGCGGCATCAAAATCGGTGAAGAGCGCATCCTCTCCCAGACCCAACTTATCCCTCTGCGCCTTCAGCACCTCTTCGTTGACGTCGACCAAGCCAACGATCTGCACGCGCTGGCCCAGCGCACCCTGCCAGAGGTTAATCCAATGAGCGGCCATGCCGTTGCCGCCCACCATTAAGCAGCGCTTCGTCGCCATATTTCCTCTCCGTCTTAACGTATCGAACCGTCGGGCGCAATGCGCCGCCGCTCCGCTTCCACTTCCTCAAACCAGTTTTCCAACTCCATCAGCATGCGCGCCGTGCGCGCCGCTTCACGCTCGGCCAGATTCACCTTTTCCAGCGGATCGTCTTCCAGATTGTAGAGCTCGACGGGGACCGGCGGCGGCACAATTACCTCGGGATCGGGATCATCCATCAGCGCGGTCACTTCGTCCGGATGATACTTATACTGGATGTCCATCTCTACATAGCGATCCATGCGCCGCTGGTCCTCCTCGGTCGCCGGCAGCAGGCGCTGCTGCGGCCGCACGAGTTTCCACGAACCGTCGCGCATGGCCGCGTTGATCCAACTGACGGGCTGGTAGGGATTGAGCTGCCAGAAGCGCGGCGGCGGCTCTTGGCTAGCCTCACCGCGCAGCGCAGCCAGCGCATTCCGTCCGTCTAGAGCCCGGCCTTCCGGTCGCTCAATGCCGGCCGCTGCCAACAGCGTCGGCAGCCAGTCGACAAAGTGCACCTGTTCGTCAATGGCCTGCCCTTCCGGCCAGCCAGCCGGCCAGCGCGCGATCATCGGCACGCGAATACCGCCTTCGTAGACCGACCCCTTTTGTCCATTCAAACCACAGTTGTAGCGCTGACAGTTCGTATCGTAACCGGGCGGCACCTGGTCTGGACGCAGACTAAAGGCCGGGCCGTTGTCGCTGGTAAACAGCACTATGGTGTCGTCGCGCAGACCCAACGCGTCGAGCGTTTCCAACAGGCGCCCGACGCCGGCGTCCATAACCTCGTTCATCGCATAGGTAATGCCTACGCCCGGACTAAGACCCGTCTCCAGATAAGAACGCACTACGTCGTCGGGGGCCTGCAGGGGCGAGTGTGGCGCATTATAGGTCACACACAGCAGAAAGTTCTCGCGCTGATGGCGCTGTAGAAAGGCGACGGCCTCCTCGGTAAAAACATCCGTTAGGTAGCGGCCATCACTCTCCCAGCGCACCCCGTTGCGCTCGATGCGCCAGTCGAAATAGTCCATCCACCCGCCGCGAAAACCGCAGAAGGTATCAAAGCCGCGCGCGTTGGGATGGTAGCGATCGTCGAGCGCCCCATTATGCCATTTACCAATCAGCCCAGTGGCATAGCCGGCCGCACTAAAACAATCGCCTAGCGTCACTTCGTCGAGGGCGATGCGATCCATACCGCGCACCTCCATCGGGTTCAGCGCACCCGTGCGATGCGGATAGCGACCCGTCAGCAGCGCCGCACGCGACGGCGAACACACCGGCGCGCCGGCATAGTGCTGCCCCAGGCACAGCCCCTCTGCCGCCAGCGCGTCCAAATGCGGCGTGCGCGCCGGTCCGTCGTTAAAAAGTCCAACGTCGCCGTAACCCATATCGTCGGCGACGAAGATCAGTACATTCGGCTTGCGCATGCGGGCTCTACTAGCGTGAGCGGCTGCTGTAAATCAGCGGATTGAGCTCGTCGTTATCGAGCACATCGCCCTCTTTCAGCGTGGCCATATACGCATCCGGCAGCACGTTTTTCTGCCCGTTGAACACTTCGCCATCGGGCATATAGGCACAGGTCATGGCGCGGCGGCGGCCCGGCGTCATATTGGCGCCGGCCCCGTGTGCGAGCAGGCCGTTGTGAAAAGAGCAATCGCCCGCCTTCATCGGCGCGGCCATGGCCGAGCGCTCCTGCCACTGCGGGTAGACGCGAAAGAGATCGGCCATTTGCTCGGTAATACCCGAGCTGTCAAACGTCGCCTCCCGGTGCGTGCCCGGCATAAAGTACAGACAGCCGTTGCTCAGCGTCGCATCGTCGAGAGCCACCCAGATCGAAATGGCGTTGCGCGACGAAAACGACCAGTAGGGATTGTCTAAGTGCCAAGCGGTGGGATTGGCCCAAGGCTCTTTGATCAGCGCCTGGTCGTGCCAGATGCGAATGCCCTCAACCCCGGCCAGTTCGGCGGCCATCTTGCCGAGACGCTCGTCGAGCATTAGCTCGCGCATCCCATCGTGGTCCATCCACAGGTTGAGGCGCTGGGTAAAGACGCGATCGTAATAAGAATCACCGCTCTTCCAATCGCTATTGGCCATCTTCCGATCCTGGCGATTGGCCACCGCTTCGTCTACGCGCGCGCGCCACGTTGCCAACTCGTCGTCATCGAGAAAGCCTTCTACGACCAGCACGCCGTCGCGCTGATACTGCGCTATTTCTTCGCCACTCAATTCACTTCTCATGTTATTCTCTCCAGTTCTGCAATGGCAATTCCCCGCTCTCCGGCTACCGAATAGAGCAGATAGAGCCGATCGCCTTCGATGTAGATGGCCGGATCGCGCAGCTGGTTGACCGCGCCCTTGGCCAGGCCCATGCGCGAGGGTTCGATCGGCAAATGGCCCCCTTCCCAATCGCGCTGCGGTGCCAGCAGCCGTTCCGGCTCGGCAAAGGTCCACTCTCGCCAGTCGGCACGCAAGTCCGCCCACGTGTAGAGCAAGCTCTCGGGGGCATCCTCGCTGCGCGAAAACACTAGGTGCAACACGTCACCCTCCTGCCACAGCGCCGTGTGACGGCAGCGCGGCAGGTGTGTAGGACCTCGTTCGAAATTGCTCAGGCCATCCGGCGAACGGTAGGAAATACCCTTGGCGAAGGCATAGTGCCAGCCGCCGTGCGCAAACACGCGAAAGTAGAATGCCCCGAGTATAGACGGCTCGACGTCAAAATGCAGTCCGTCGGCCGAATGGGCAACAAACGAAACCTGATTGAGATGCGCCTGGCAAGCCGGCGCGGGTTGGTGAAAATACATGCGCAGCTGGCGCCGCTCGAGACAGACGTGCACATCGGGACTGGCAATATGCGCGCGCCCCGGGGCCCGATCCACGTGCAGCACGCCGGGTTCATACACCGTCCACGGCCCGCTCAACGCATCGGCGTAGGCCATGCGAATATAGGCGCCGACGTGGTGGGCAAAATAGAGATAGTAGCGCCCCAGCGCGCCGTCGATCCAATCGGGTACGCGCACGAGCGAGGGTCCGTTTATATTCTCGCCCCGTTCGCCCTCTAAGCCGGTCATGTCTGGGTGAATAATTGGCGCGTCGAGCAGCCGCCTCACCGCAAAGCGCGTGCATGCGCGCAGCGGCCTTCCCCCATCCATCGGTGCTTTGACAGTGCCGCATGCCATCTTATAGCTCGGGTAATGCGAATACGTCGCCGGTATCGTCGACCCACTGCGCCAGGCGCTCGTGCAGCCGATGACGTTCGCTGCGGTAGCGCGTATTAAAGGCCAAATTGACCTGCTCGTAGGGATCTTCGTTGAGGTTGTAGAGCATCCACGGCTGCCCTTCCAAGGCGACGTATTTCCAGTTGTCGCGCGTGGCCACCCCGCGCCAGGGCCGGTCAATGCTATCGCCGTGCCCGGTGGGCACGACCAGCTGTAAATAGGCCGAGTCGGGATCCGCGACGGCGGCTACCTTGCGCAGGCGATGGTGCGAATAGTCGGTACCGGGCATCCAGTCGGGTACCTCAATATCGCACAGCCCCAGTGAAGTCGGTCCTATGTCGACGTGGTTGATCGGCGCATCGCAGCGCGTGCCGGCCTTCATCTCGTAGCGGCGCCCACCGCCCAGCACAAACGGCACGCGCACCGCCTCTTCCCACGGCGAGGTCTTGAGAAACTGCCCCTGTGATCCGTGCATATCGCCGTGATCGGAAAAAAATACAATATGCGTGCGGTCGTACAGACCGCGCGCGCGCAGCGCTTCGATTACCCGCCCGACGTTCCAATCGAGATTTTCAATCATGGCGTAGTAACCGGCTAGCTCGCGCCGGGCGCGCTCGCGCACCCCGCTAACGTTCGGCACATTGGGCCGCAGCTGCACGCGCTGCGGCGTATGCCGCCCCATCCACTCCGCCGGCGCCACGTAGGGGTTGTGCGGTGGCTGTGCGCTCAGTGCAGCGAAGAAAGGCTGATCCACTGCATCGCGCTCCTCTATGTGTCTGAGCAACAGATCCGTCAGCGCATCCGTTTCGTAGCCGTCGAGGCGATGGGACTCGACTTCCTCTTCACCTACGTGACCGTGTAACCAGGTATCGTACTGCGCGTTGTTGTTTTCGTAACCCAGCCAGGTATCAAAGCCACCGCGGCGCGCGCGCGGCACGCGGTGAAATACGGCGCGGCCTTCGCGCTCTTGGAAACCATCTAGGTGCCACTTGCCGAAGTAGGCGGTGTGATAGCCGGCCGCGCGAAAGGGCTGCGCAACAGTCAACAGCTCCGGCGGCAGACGCATCTGATGCCCGGGCACGGCGCGGTGCGGATAGCGTCCCGACAGCAGCGAACCGCGATAGGGGCAGCACAGTGGACAGCCGGATACCGCGCGCGAAAACGTCACGCCGTCGGCGGCCAGCGCGTCGATGTGCGGCGTGTGCAGATTCGCATCCCCCATACAGCCCAGCGCCTGGGCGCGGTGTTGGTCGCCAAAGATCCAAACTAGATTGGGGCGCTCGCTCATGCATGTCCTCCTGATGCGGCTGCCGTGCGACGGCAGCGCGTTCGACTTGTGGTCCCGCGCGGCGTCGCTGCCGTGCGGTAGACTTTCCGTTACCGGTAAACGCGACCCGTCCTCGCCCTCAATATAGTGGTCGAGCGCATCGACTACCACCTGCATAGAGGCCCGTGTTGACACCCGTCGGGCGAACGCTACTTTACCCATAGGCCGCTAGCCAGCCTCTCCCGCCGGCCGCTGCACCCCTTGGGCCCGAGTTTGCCACATGTCACTTCGCTATCTGATCGCCGCCGCACTGCTGCTTGCCGCAGCCGGACTGGTGCTATTCCACGACGGCGCCAACGCCTTTGATTTGGACGGCCGCCCATTCGACCCACTTGCTACCCGCGCGGCAGCCACCGCCCTGATTTTTGTCGGCCCCGATTGCCCGATTTCCAACCGCTACGCACCTGAAATCCAGCGCTTATCTGCCCGCTATGAACGCGACGGAGTGCTGTTTTTTCTGGTCTATCCCGATCCACAATTGAGCAGCGCCTCCATTCGCCAACACCTGGCGCAGTTTGCCTATGAGCTACCCGCCCTGCGCGATCCGCAGCACGCCCTCGTCGACTTAGCCGAAGCCGGCGCAACCCCACAGGCCGCAGTCTTTGACGGCGCGGGCGCGCTGGTCTACAGCGGCCGCATAGACGATCGCTATATAGACTTTGGCAAGCAGCGTCCCACCGCGCGCACGCACGACCTGGATGAAGCGCTGCAGGCTACTCTCGCCGGCAGGCGACCTGCCACCGCGCGCACACCGGCCGTGGGTTGCTATATCGCCGACCTGAAAGAGTGATGCAAATCCGATTATTACGCCGCGCACGCGGCCTCGCTGCCCTACTGCTCGCTCTCTGCGCCTGTCAGCCCGCTGCGCGCGAGGACGCAGTGCCGACATTTAGCCGCGATATCGCTCCCGTCGTCTTTGCCAACTGCGTGCCTTGCCACCGTGCGGGTGGTCCCGGTCCCTTTCCCTTTACCACCTACGATGAGGTCGTCGACCACGCCGGTCAGATTGCCGAGGTAACGGCCAGTCGCTATATGCCGCCCTGGCAGCCGGCAGCCGACTATGGGCGCTTTGTCGGCGAACGCAGACTAACAGATGCCCAAATCGACCTAATCGCGCGCTGGGTAGAAGGGGGAACGCCCGCCGGAGATCTGACGCAGCTACCGCCCCTACCCGAATTCTCTGAGGGATGGCAGCTGGGCACGCCGGATCTGGTCGTCGCCATGGATGCGCCCTATCTCCTGCCGGCCGAAGGCGCTGACCAGTTTCGCAACTTTGTCCTGCCCGTGCCCGGAGACGGACCGCGCTACATCGAAGCGGTCGAATTCCAAACCGACAACGCGTCCGTTATCCACCACGCTGTGATGATGTTTGATCGCAGCGGAGCCGCGCGCAAGCACGACGCACGCGAAGAGGGCCCAGGCTTTGACGGCATGGTCTTTGGCCAAGCACAGGGACCCGACGGCCATTTCCTCGGCTGGACGCCCGGCAAGCAGGCCTATCGCGACCCGGCGCTGGCCTGGAAGCTGGAACCGGCCACCGATCTGGTCGTACAGCTGCACATGCTGCCTTCGGGTCGACCCGAAAACGTCGCCGTGCGCGTCGGCTTCTACTACGCCGACGGACCACCGCAGCGCACGCCGGCACTGCTGCGCTTAGGGCGCAAGGACATCGACATTGCCGCAGGCGATGCCGACTACGCGCTGCGCGATGCCTTTACGCTACCGGTCGACGTCGACGTCGTCGGCATCTATCCACACGCCCACTACCTAGGCAAGCGCATGGCCGTCTACGCCGACCTGCCCGACGGGCGCCGCGAGTGGCTGATTCGCATTGAGGAATGGGATTTTAACTGGCAGGACGACTACCGCTACGCCGAACCGGTCGCGCTGCCGCGCGGCGCGACCATCGTCATGGAGTACACCTACGACAACTCGGCGGCCAATCCGCTCAACCCGCACGATCCACCCCGCCGCATATTCTACGGCCTGCAGTCGAGCGACGAGATGGGCGATATGACGATGCAGGTCGTTCCGCGCAATGACGACGATCTTAAAACGCTGCAGCAGCACTATGCGCGCAAGTGGGTCGCGCAGGAAATCCAAGGCTACCAAACCATGCTCTTGCAGGATTCGACCCACGCGGAAAACCACCATACGCTGGCCATGCTCTATCTGCGCACCCGACAGAGCACGCAGGCGCAAAAGCACTTTGAGCGATGCATACAGCTGCAGCCCGACTACGCCGAAGCGCGCGTCAACTACGCGATTGCCCTCAGCGCTGCGCGCAATATTAAAGGCGCAATCGACCAGCTATATGCCGCCGTAAGCAGCCAGCCAGACTACGCCGATGCCCATTTTAATCTGGCCATGGCCCTGTTTCAAACCGGGCAGCAAGCGGCGGCCAAGGAGCACTTCTCCCACGCTGCACGCCTGCGTCCGGAAATGGCCGAGGCGATCCATCGCCAACTGCAGCGCCTGCAGCTGCACTAGCGATGGATCACCATTTCATATTCATCGCCAGGCGCGGATAGTCCGTCACATTGCGGCTGCCCGAGTGGGCGCAGAACACGTGATAGAACAGCACGTCGCCCCGCCGGGGCACGACCTCCACGCATTCGCCGATATCCGCTTTGTTCAGCTCGCCGCCTAGCACCCACATTGGGCGATAGTAGTCGGGCTGGCTGCGCGCCAGCGCTGCAATCTTGCGGTGCGAACCAGGCCATACCACCGTGCCTCCGCCCTGCGGCTTGACGTCGTGTAGGAACGTCATCGACGCCACGCGAAAGGCGTGTGGAAAGGTCTCGTGCCCGTGTTCCTTGATCGAGTGGTCGATGTGCGGTCCGTGCGGCGCCCAGGGCTCTTGCGTTGGAAAGATATTAATCGCATAGCCGCTCTTGGGCGCGCGAAACTGGCCGCGGTCCAGCGCGCCTTCGCTCAGCTGCCAAGCTGCCGTGAGCAGCTGCTCGGTATACACGGCCGTCAGCTCGGCATCTTCGTAGCCGGTGTGGCCGCTCGCGCGCTCCTTCCACGAAGCCGGATCGCTGCGATCCAGTCCCATGCAGCGCCACATCGCCGCCTCGGCGCGCTCCGCTACGTCGGTGGGGATTAAGCCCGATACGAGCAGGTAGCCGTTTTCGATATACGCTGCCACCTGCTGCTGCGTCAGCACGGGTTCCGTCATGGCACACTCCTCCTGTATGGCGTCCTAGCCAAGTATGAAAATAATATTGCGCGTCTGTCCGGTGATGTAGTCGATGACGATCCACAGCCCGTTGCACAGCGCTTCACCCGCTATCAGGCCGAGAAAAAAGCGCTGACTGCGCAGATAAAACGCCGGGCCGCCGTAGCGCATAACCATGCGCTTTAGCGCCCAGGCGATAAAGATGCTAAACCAAATTTTATTCATCAGGTGGTTGGCCGCCACGGCAAAACCAAGCGGATGCAGCGGCCACCACAATAGGTGCTGGCGCGCCCAGGTCAGCAGCAGCATTACGACCCCGCCAAACGCGAAGAATCCCAATTCCCCCCAGGCAATACCGGCTGGTTCCAGATTGCGCACGGCCGTATCGTAGACCACAGCGGGACCGCCCTTAAAAAACCAGCCGACTAAATTGATACCGCCGTGCTGATAGGCCATATGGAGCACCATCCAGCACGAACCAAAAGCGCCAATGCACACGGCCAAATAGGCGCCGTAGAGCACCAGACGTCGGCTGCGGCGATCCATATCTTCAATGAGCTTGAGTCCATTGGCCATCAGCGCGAGAATAAAAATGCGGATGTCGGCCGCCCATATATAAGCCAGCGACATGTTGAGCACGCCCCCCGACCCCACTAGCGTCGAGCCCAGACCCTGCACCACTAAGTCGGGTGCGATCATCGGCGAGCGCACCGCAGCAAGTCCCGCCTCAGCTACCACGCGACTGATACCGATAAAAATGAGCAGCGCCAAGACGACAAAGAGCAGCGCGACCCACAGCTTAGTGCCCATCAGCCACAGCCAGCCGACGACGATGGCGCTGCCGCCGACCAAGCCGCACAGCGCACCGCGGTAGGAGGCGACCTCGTCGCTATCGTCTACATCGGCTGCTCCGGTCAGCGCCTTGCGCAGCACATCTTTGAGATGCTGGCGGCCCACCCACAGGCCCATCAGCACCATGGCGATGAGTGCACCACCGGCCTGGTAGGCCAGATAGGGCTGCTCGGCAATGCCGTATACAAAATTCTGCGTCGAGCGCAGACCGGCCAGCGCCAGCGCTTCCGATTCGGCTTTGGCCAGCAGGTGAAAAAACCACAGGCCGGCGGAGATATGCGTGTTGATCAAATAGGAAAAACCGATAATCGAAAACACTACGCGCAGCTGCAGCGTCTGTGTGCCGATATACGAGGCAGCCCATGACAGATTCAGCACCGGATAGGCTGGATCGTAGTTGTGCAAGCCCTTTAACGCGCCAAAAAACAGCGGAATGGCCGCACCATACCACATCGCTCGACTTTTGAAGAAGGCGTTGACCAACCCTTTTTCATCTTCGCCGCGCACCATCGCCAACCCCACCTGCGTCAGCGGGTAGGCCAGCCGCTCGCGCTCCACCCACTGGCGACGCAGGATCACCGCCGCTGAAATCATCGCTACATAGAGCGCCATCAGCAGCAGCCCCCACCACAACAGCGGCTCCACCCACGCCTCCCACGGCACCGCAGCCTGCGCGCCCATACCCTCGTAGAACGTTTGATTATCGGTGCCGTCGTCGACCAATATCGAATGCCGCGGCAGCAGCGGCCCCAGCTTTTCTGCCCACTTATTTTCCGGCGTAGCATAGTAGGCCAGCGACGATATGATGGGCAGCAGCTGCTGGCTCATGCCCATCGTGCACAGGGCCGAAACCACCAACAGCATGATATAGACCAGCACTAGGTCGGCGCGATTGAGCGCCAGCGTCGAGCCGCGCACGGTAAGCGGCACGTTGGCGACGGCCGAAGCGATGAGAAAGGCGATCAGCCACAGACCTGGCTTAAGCCAATCAACCTCCTGTCCCGCGTAATAGCCGGCGGACAGGATCAGGGCGAAGGCCGCCAAGCCGAGGGCCATAGGCACCGAACGAGAGGCCACCTTAAACAGCGCATTGAGCAGGCCGATCAACACGATAAAGAGGAATATGGCACCCGGCGTATTGAAGTCCCACGCCATAAAGGTGGCGTGCATCGCCGTATTGGCATAGGGCGCGCCAATGGCCAAGAAAAAACTGAGAAACGCGCCGGTCCAAAAGCCGCGCCAGCTTATGGAAGCCCCTTGACCAAAGACCAAACCATCGCTGCGCTCGTCGAGGTGCAGGGCGTATTCTTCAGGTATCTCTCTATTCAACTGTTTCTCCGCTCCGCAGCCATCACACCATGCCCTTACCCTCAGTAAACAAGCGGTCGACGACCAACCGATCTCCTCCCTGTCGTAGCGTAACTAGTGGGCAACCGAGCCATCGACCTGAAAGTGGCCCGTAATCGGCACCCGCTTCTGCGCATAGTCGGCGACCAAGCCCTCATCGATCTCAACGCCAATGCCCGGCCGATCGGAGACAATGCGGTAGCCGTTCTCTATCCGCATCGGCTCGTCGACGACGACCGCACCCGCCGCATTGCTCTCCATGAGCACGTAGTTGGGTATGGCCGCGGCAAAGTGGGTAAAGGCGGCGTTGTTGACGGCACTGCCCATCAGATGGGGAAAGATGCCGACAAAGGCCGACTCGGCAATGGCGGCGATCTTCTTTATTTGCGTAAAACCGCCGGCCAGCGAGACGTCCGGCCGGATCAGACTGACCAGCTTGCGGTCGATCAGATCCTTAAACTGCTGGATGCTGTAAAAGCGCTCGCCCGTGGCCACCGGCAAACGCACGCTGCGCGCCATAATTTCCAAGCCCTCGACGCTCTCGGGCGCCAGCGGATCTTCGTAGTAGAGCATGCGGTAAGGCTCCAATTCGCGCGCCAGCACGATCGCCTCCTCTATGCGTAAATTGCGGTGGATTTCCAGCCCCAAATCAATGCCGTAGCCAATGCCCTCGCGCACGCCAGCCACCATGGCTACCGCTTCGTCGATGACCTGACTAGCCGGCTTTTGCTCGAAACCGCTGTAAAATGGCGTCATCCGCAGCGAGGTATAACCGTTGGCGACGTGGCTGCGCGCACTGTCCACGCGCGCGGGCAGCGTTTCGCCGACGATATTTTCAAACACCTTCACTTTGTCGCGACACTTGCCGCCGAGCAACTGGTAGACGGGCAGTCCAACCGACTTGCCGAGAAGATCCCACAGGGCGATATCGATAGCGCTCAGTGCGGCACTCAGCACCGCGCCGGCAAAGTGGGTCTGACGCGAAACGACCTGAAAGTGGTGTTCAATGCGGCGCGCATCTTGGCCGACATAGTACTCGGACAGTTCGTCGATGGCCGCCTTAACGACGCCGTGATGAGCCCACAGACCCGCCTCGCCGTTGCCGATAATACCGGCATCCGTATAAACGCGTACTAGCAGGTAGCGGTCGACCAGAAAGCTGCGAATTTCCGTTATCTTCATGTGTTTTCTCCTGGCTAAGACCTTAGTATAGCCCCAACAGCCCCTCTGCACCCGGCACACCCCGCTTTTCGAACGCCTCGCTAAGCCAGCGCGCACGCGAAGGCAGGCCCGGATTGCGATAGGCATAGACCACCGCCCAGCGCGTGTCGCTGCCGGCCCTGCGCGGGCTGACGGCGTGGGCAGCGTGCGTCCACATCAGCACGACCGATCCTTCGGGGGCTGCCAGTTCTTCGATCTCAAGTGGTCGACCGGTGGCCGGATGCACCTTGTCTATGATCCAAGCGGTGCGCAGTTCCTCGTCGGACTCGGCGCGAATGCCCTCGTCTCTGTAGAGGTGGCTGCCGCGCACGACCTTGAGCGCACCGTCTCCCAGCACAAAACCGTTGACGTAAAAAAAAATGCGCACAAAGCCAAGATCTGGACGCGCCGCGCCGTATTCGTGGCTGTGCCAGTGCGCTCCCCCATTGCCGCCCGGGCGATTGAGCGATACGCAGTGGTCATAGCGAATGTCTCGACCCAATACCCAACGAGCCAATTCGACCAACTGCGGATGGCCGATCAAGCTGGCTAAATAGGCGTTGTACTCGGCGGCGTAGTGGTTGGGCCGATAGGCTTCGTCACCCGGCATAAGCGACTGAATGTGGCTCAGCGCCTCGACCAGTCGCTGTCGCGTTGGAGCCGTCAATAATTCGGGCAGGACCACGTGGCCGTCTCGGTCTAGCTCGGCCCGTTGGCTATCTGTCCAAATATCGTCGGCAAAGATCGCTTCCATAGTCTACTCGTCGAAGTAATTTAGTGCTGCATTTTCAGCCGCCCACAGTTCGTAAGACATCGCACCGATCGCGTGCCGCGGCAGCGGCGAGGCCGTTGAGCGCTCGTCTCGGGCGAAACACACCGCATGGCACCGCTTTGCCTACCCCCAGATTAGACGGTGGGCGTGCGTCGAGCAAGCCGATGGGCCGTCGGCATAATCTGACAGATTTCAGCGACTGAATCAAATCAGCGCAACGACCTGACCTCGTCTATTTTTACTCTATCGCGCAGTAGACAGCACTGCGCTATTTTCGTATGCTGAACGGAGGAGGATACCATGCTTCTAACCGCGGAACAACTGCGCTTTTTTAAGCAAAACGGCTACCTCATCGTGCGCGGCGTGCTCGACCCAGAAGCAATGGCCAGAGCGCGGGCGCGCCTGTGGGAATACGCGCCACCGGGGCGCTCACCCGACAAGCCGGAAAGCTGGATTGGTCCCTTTCTGCCAGAAGAAGAAGACGTGGAAAAGCCCAACCACCGGCGCGGCTTTCGCTGGCAGTACCGCGAGCCTGGAGGCGAGGACTGGATGGTCAACCTCTTGGCCAAAAATCCAGATATATGGAAAATGGCCGAGCAGATGTTGGGCGCGGGCGAACTGTCCGAACCGCAGCGCATTCGCGGCATCTACTGCACTCTGCCCTACGGACAGACGCCGCTGCCTCCGCTGCAATGCCACTGCGACGCGCACCCATTTCACCTCGGCGTAGTCGGCTATATTGACGACGTGCCGCCCAACGGCGGCGGCTTTGCCGTCTGGCCGGGCAGCCATGCCCCCTTCTATCGCGCCTATACATCGCAGTACCGCAACGAACCAACGGAAGAGTACGACGCCATTCGCCAGCACTACAACAGATTGGAACCGGTAGACTGCCATGGCCGGGCAGGCGACATCGTGTTCTGGCATCATCGCCTAGGCCATATGGCCGCACCCAACGCCTCGGAACAAATTCGCCAAGCCGTGCTCTACGACTACGTGAAGAGGGATATCGAAATAACGCAGGAAGAGGGTCCGCAGGCCGATATGTGGCGCGATTGGTCGGAGGCCATGCGCACCGCCTGAGAGACACTGCCCAACGTTTCCAACGAATAGTCGATTAAATCTATGAGCGAAGACATTCAGCGTCGCACCTGCAGGGCCTGCGGCCAGTCCTACGACTACCCCGGCCACCAGAGCATGGCCACGCGCACCTACTGCGAGACCTGCGTGGAACTGCCCGAAGCGGCGCGGCGCAACTTCGAGCGCATGCGCCGTCGACTCGATCGCCTAGAAAAAGCGGTGGAAGCGCTCAAGGACCAGCGCACCTAGTGGCGGATAACGAATCCAATCGCCGCGCCTTTTTTCGCGAATTTTTTAAGCGCGTCGTCGATCCGGTAGCCGCCTACGCCGAGCATCGCCTGCCGCAGGAACACACGCTTTTACGGCCGCCCGGCGCCCTGCCCGAACGCACATTTTTAGACACCTGCTATCGCTGCGGCAACTGCGCCGACAGCTGTCCGGTAGAGGCTATACAGCACAGTCAGAGCGATGACGAGGCGCTGCGCGGTACACCGGTTATCGATCCGGACGCACAGCCGTGCATCGCCTGCGAGGGCCTGCACTGCATGGCCGCCTGCCCCAGCGGAGCCCTCGTGCCCACACCGCTCGCTCAGATAGCGATGGGCCTAGCGCGCGTAGACGAACAGGCCTGCCATCGCAGTCGTGGAGAGGACTGTCGCCTGTGTGTCGACGCCTGCCCAACCCCCGAAAAAGCGCTCTCGGTGACTGGAACGGACCCGGTTGTCGTCCACGCTGCGCACTGCATTGGCTGCGGCCTGTGTCAGCACGTATGCCCAACGACGCCCAAGGCCGTTGTCGTTCGACCTACTTAAAGAGCGCAACGGAGCAAAACCGCACAGAGCGCTCCGCAGGAAATACCAATTAATCGGCGCAGTGCAAAACGAGAAAAAGGCCCGGTAGGTATCCCCGGACCTTTTTTATCGTTCTGGGCAGGCCGCTCCTGCTACGCCAGCTTTTGCACCGCCTCATGCATCAGTTGACCAATCGGCAGGTTGTGCGGACAGGCCGCCTCCGCCGCGCTAAAGTCAACCCCTTCTATGCGCTTGGCCTCAGCCGGCAGTTGGGCAAAGAGTTGGCGACCGCGGCGGCGCTCACCGTAGTTCTCATAGTACATGCGGTAGCGCAGCGTCTCGGCGATTTGCAGCGGAGCGGCCAGCGCCACCTCGCACCGTTCGCTGCAGCCGCGGCAGTACAGATGATCGGTCTCGGCCGCGTATTCGCGCAGCATTTGGCGCTCATCAAAACCCATAGCAGGACTGCGCGCCGCCGCCGCATTTTCCTTGACCTGTTTGATATTCTTCATCGCCGATACGGCGCCGGCGATGCGCTCGTCGGCCCATACGGCCTTAAGGGCAGCTTGGTGCGGATTAAAGCCCTTGGCCTTGAACTTGTCGACACTGTCGGCAAACGAGACAGCGCCGCCCTGCGTCTTCATCGCAATCAGCCCAATATTGGCTTTGTGCATTTTGTCGATGGCTTTGTTGAGGGCTGCGTCGTCGTAATCGCGGAAATTGTACTTGAACATGACCGCATCGACGAAGCCCACCTCGGCGGCTTTTTCCAAAGTGGCTACCATATTGCCGTGGTGCGATGAAAAACCGAAAAAGCGAATCTTGCCCGATTTTTTGAGGTTTTCAGCCGTCTTCATCATCTCTGCATCAAGGCGATCGGGATTGCCCAAGTTGTGCAGGAAGTAGAGGTCGACGACGTCCATACGCAAGCTCTCAAGCGAACCGTCGAGATTAGCGACAAACGACTCCGGATCGTGGTCCGTGCTCTTTGTGACGATAAAGCACTCTGAGCGTCGCCCACTTTTCTCGAGGATGTTGCCCACCATTTTTTCGCTCTTGCCGCCGACATAGCTCTGCGCCGTATCAATGTAATTGATGCCTTCAGTCAGCGCGGCATTGAGCAGGGGGGGCGTTACGGGCAGCGCCGTACCCATGGTCAGAATGGGGATCTCGACCCCGGTCTTCCCTAGTATGCGCGTGGGCATCGACTTGTCTTCTGCTGCTTCGGCTCGACCAACGGCCGAGGCCAGCACGGCTCCTGCTCCTATGGCACCGCTCGCGGCGATAAACTCGCGCCGCGTCAGCTTCTTGTCCTTATTGCGCATGCTCTTTCTCCCCGTTAAGCGTTTTCGCTCAAATCGATATGCAACAGTCCACTGCGGTCCTTCTGCCCGCCGCTGCAGCCGCACCCGCCTCCAGTATCGCTCCCCCCACCGCAGCAACCCTCTTGTCCACCGGCCATGCCCAGCAGCAGCGAACGCTCTTTCGAACGCGTTTCCCCGACCGCCGTAACGCGAATCGCTCGGTGATCCTGCACCGGACACTCGTGCTCACAGATACCGCAGCCAATGCACACTTCCGGATCGACGTAGGGACGCGTCAGCACCACCTTTTCGCCCCAGCGGTTGGTAATTTCTACTTCGCGCGAGTAAATCGCTTTGGGCGAGGTCGGACACACCTCTTCGCACACGACGCAGGGCGTGTCCATCGCCCACGGCAGGCAGCGCCCGCGATCGTAGAAAGCCGTGCCCGTCTTTACCGGCCCCATATCGGTGAACTGGCCAATGCCCAATTTCTGTTCGATAGAAATTTTCTGGATGGCCCCGGTCGGACAGACTTCGCCGCACAGCGTGCAGTTCAGTTCGCAATAGCCCGTGCGCATATTCATAATCGGCGTCCAGATGCCTTCTAGCCCACCTTCTAACATAGCCGGCTGCAGCACGTTGCTCGGACATACGCGAATGCACTGATCGCACTTGATACAGCGCTCTAAAAACTCGTGTTCGGCCACCGAGCCGGGCGGGCGCACGACCTCTTTCTTAAAGAGCTCGTCGACGTCGCCGCTGCGCCGCGAAAAGGGAAAGCTCAGCGCGCCGATCAGGCCGGCCATCACCGCGCGACGGCCGCTGATCTGCGGTCCCGTCACTTCGCCCTTTATATCGGGCATAAAGTCGAAGGAAAGCGCATCGTGTGGACAGTCGTCGATGCAGTTAAAGCATACAAAGCACTCCGACTTGCGCAGGTTCGTATGCGGATCGGATGCCCCCTCGCAGCGCTGCAGGCACAGATCGCAGTCGACGCATTTGACCGTATCGCGGTGGATGCGCCACAGCGAAAAGCGCGACAGCAGGCCCAGCGTTGCACCGAGCGGGCAGAGAACGCGGCAGAAAAAGCGCGGTATGACCAGGTTCATGCCGATGAGAAAGAACAGCAGAAAGCCGACGACCCAACCCAGCTGGTGGACGTGCGGACGCACGTAAAACCACTCGGTCGGCATGTCCAACGCCGGCAGCACCGCTACAGTAAACGAGCGAAAGAGCAGGCAAATGGGATCGAGCAAGCCGATCTGCAGCGAGCCAAACAGTGCGGCCGCTCCCATGCCGATCAAGATGTAGTACTTGAGGGCAAAGAGCTTTCGGTATCGATTGCTCTCGATGTTTTCGGTAATCGTGCGGCGATTAAAGAGCCAGCCCGTAAACTGGTGCAGAATCCCGTACGGGCAGATCCAATTACAGAAAAAGCGTCCGAGAAAGAGCGTCGGTATGAGCAGGACCAGCGACCAGACGAGCCCCTGATACAGCGTGTGCGTAGTCATGGCCGTCGCAATGGCCACCAGGGGATTTACTTCGAGGAAAATCGATACCGGATAGCCTTTTAAGTAGCTGAACTGCGTCACAAAGCAGAAAAAGAGAAACAGCCCCATAAAGAAAATCTGAGTGATCAGGCGAACGATTGTTATGCGCATAATAGGCTCCTATCCGACCTGTATTTCGCGCCAGTTGAGGCGCCGCCAATCCGTCGTGCCCAATCCGCGCTGTGCCGCCTTGTGCAAGTAGGGCAAATTGGCCGCATCGCGCCCCAGCAGCGAATAGCCATACGTATCGACGGCGACCATATCGGTGCCGACGACCAGCGTATCGCCAACGGCCACGTCGCTCAGGCTGCCGCCGGTCGGCCCGTTGCGCATCAGCACGCGCGTCGCGTCGAGTAGGACCAGCGTCGGCTTGACCATATGTGGAAAATCGGAGACAATGCCGTGGATGGCCTGGTGAAACTGGTTGCGGCGACCGCCCAGCATGCCGTACCAGTTCTTCATGGTCATGGAGCCGGAGCACAGGTTGTGGTCCTTACACGGGGCAATGCCAATCACTTTATCCACCGCGGCAAAGGGTTTGTAAAACGTCGTCCACGTGCCCAATACTTCGCCGTCGATTTTAACCTCTGCAAAAGACGAGTTCCTGGGTAGCATAAGCTCGGCGCCAACCTCATCGGCAGCGGCCTTGATACCCGACTTGAAAAAGCATCCTTCGGGCTGATTAATCGGATTGTCGGCTACGATGATTTTTCGGGCACCGGCTTCGCGGCACAGGACGGCGACGGCCTTGAGCACGCCGGGACTCGTCGTCGCGCCGAGCAGCGGCGCGCGATCAAAGGCGACATTGGGTTTGAGCAGCACCGCATCGCCCTTGTTAACAAAGCGCTCAATGCCGCCCATTTCCCCTATCGCAGCGCGCACCATGGCCTCGGCGTCGGTGCCGTGGGCAATGGCCATGGCCACGGCGTTGGCACCGCGGTCCACGGCAAAAGAAGGCAGCACCTTAGCGGCGGCAATCTGCGCATCGCGAAAGTACTGCCCACCGCCGCGCGGATCGTAGAGTAGCCCAGCGCCCAGAGTCGAGCCGGCAACGGCCAGTCCCGTCAGTCCGGCTCGGCGTAGAAAATCGCGTCGTTCCATGGTTTCGTGCCGTTCCTCAATCGGTGAATGCACGCCGTCGGTCACCCAACGGACCGTCGGCGAATAAACGCATATTCAGCAACTGGTCAATCTACTTACCCAGTTGCGCGATAGCGCGCAGCAAGTCGTCGGCACCGCGCTCGGCCACCGCGCGCCCTTCGGCCAGATTGACCCCCGCAAACAGGGTGCCATGCTGAAAGATCACATCGTAAAACCCGCCGAAGTCTCCGGTAAAAACCTGCGTTCCACCTACCGTGCGCGGCGCGCTCACTTCGCCGTAGTCGCGCAGATAGGCCAGGTATTGTTCCATCGTCGCGGCGGCGGCCTCAGGCGTTTCGTGCAGCGACACAAAAGACGTCCACTCGTCGGCCGCGCTGCGATACTTGGCCGTATAGGTTTCTTTGAGAAAGTCGAGACTCAGCGCATCGCGCTTAAAGTACTGGACGAAGAGCCTATTTTCGCGCGGAAAATGTTCCAGTCCCCACACGCTGCCTTCGCTATCTGGCAGCCGTGCGACGAGTGTGCGCGCGATCGCTTCGCTGGCCGCGCGCATCGCTTCGCCCATATCGGAAGCGATGATCTGCGCGTAATAGGTGCCCTTCCAAAAGAAATAGCTGCTCTCGGCGCGATAGCCCTGATCGCCCAGCGCCTGCAGCTCGGCTTCTTCCGGTCGTTCGACGGCGTAGATGCCAAAGGCGTTGTCCAACGCATCCATATCGTAGACGAATACGTCGATAAACTGGCCATCGCCGCCGGCTAGCCCAACAAAGTCCATGCCCGCTACATCGTAAGCCAGGTATTGTTCAGCGCGGCCGTTGATTTTTTCATAGAGCGTCTCGGCCGTAAACGACTCGACGGCACCCAGATCGCGCCAACCTTCGGGCGCCAAGCCGCGCAGCGGCGCAGATTCCACTGCCCCTGCCGCACCGGCAACGCGCCCTTCACCGCTCTCTTCAACCAGCTTGACCTGCTGTCGAACCGGAGCCTCCTGAGACAAAAGGTTTTGATCTAGCGCAAAGAGATTGGGATCGAAGTGCTGCCCCTTGATATAGGTACCGACGCCGAGGCCGGCGATCAACAGCAGCATCAGGGCGCCGATGCCCGTCTCCATGCCCGAGATTTCCGTGCGCTCAAAAGCGCGTTTACCAACGCCGCCAAACATAGAATCTGCCTTCCGTTCTAAAGTTGCTTTCCGCGCTTCGTCAGCGGATCAGCCTGCGCGGCCGCTCGATCAGGTTGCGCAGATAGTCGCAGTAGGCGTTGCCCTTGGCCATACCGGCAATTGCCAACAGCTGATCCGCTCCGATGTAGTTCTTCATATAGGCAATTTCTTCAATACAGCCCACCTTCAAGCCCTGTCGATGCTCAATCGTCTGCACGAAGTTGCTCGCTTCCAACAGACTTTCGTGCGTGCCCGTATCCAGCCAGGCAAAACCGCGCCCCAGCACTTCGACGCCCAGTTCGCCGCGCGACAGATAGACTTTGTTCAAGTCGGTGATCTCTAGCTCGCCGCGCGCCGACGGCTTTAAACTACGCGCGATATCCACGGCCTCCCCGTCATAAAAATAGAGGCCGATCACCGCGTAATTAGAGCGCGGGTTCTGCGGTTTTTCCTCAATGCCGACCGCTCGCTTATCGGCGTCGAACTCGACGACGCCGTAGCGTTCGGGATCCTGGACGTAATAGGCAAAGACCATGCCGCCTTCTTCGATCTGGCCGGCGCGCTGCAGCATATTCGACAGGCCGTGGCCGTAGAGAAAGTTGTCGCCGAGAATTAGTGCGCTCGGCTCGTCTCCAACGAAATCGGCACCGATTGTATAGGACTGAGCCAGCCCTTCGGGACGCGGCTGTACCGCGTATTGAATATCTAAACCGAGGCGCGAGCCATCGCCGAGCAATTGCCGGTACAGATCGATGTGCTCGGGCGAAGAGATAACGAGCACTTCGCGGATATCGGCCAGCATGAGGACCGATAGGGGATAGTAGATCATCGGCTTGTCAAAAACGGGCAGAATCTGCTTTGACAGCGATACGGTCAGTGGATAGAGCCGCGTTCCCTGCCCTCCCGCCAGTATAATTCCTCTCATATGACGTCCCTTAGCTAGTCTCCGATAAGTCCATTCGATGCACACGACGCCCGTAGACATACCGATAAGGCGTCGTACATTCTATGCTAATATGGGATATAACTCAATTGGCGACCACCCCAAAAGGAGTGCAATGAAGATCGTTCTAGTCGGCTACCGAGCGGCCGGAAAATCGACGCTGGGAAAACGTATTTCAGATAAATTGGCCATGCCGTACCTCGATATCGACCGCGGCATTGAGGAACGCATAGGCGAGCAAACGCTGACGGATTTTTATGGAAAAGTGGGCGAAGATGGATTCCGCCCCATAGAAACAGAAGTCGTGGTCGAAATGTGCCGCACCGAACGCGCCGTTATTGCCTTTGGCGCAGGCTCTCTGATGCGCGCGCGCAACCAGCAAGCAGCTAAAGACAACGCCCTAGTTGTCTACCTCCAGGTGCCGGTCGACGAGCTGTGGCGACGTATCTGCTCCGATCCCAACAGCGGCCACACCCGCCCCAACTTGGCCGGCGGCGGCCTGCAAGAAGTGGAATATATGCTCGCCCTGCGCGAGCCCACCTATGTGGCCTGCGCCAACCTCGTACTCGATGGAACGCGAGCAACTGAGGAACTGCTGCAACGCGTAGTGGAGTCGTATCGGGCCGCAGGCGGCGCGTAGAGCACGGCTGCCGATTGGCTTATCCCGCATAGCCAACAGAAGCTACGCCGCGGCTCTGCGGATCAATTTTGACCAACGATCCAGCCAGTGGCTGCTCTGCCAGCGCCTTTTCGTCCAGCTGTTGGACGGCTGAGGTAACGTACAATTCGTCCATATCTTCGCCGCCAAAAGCACAGGACGTGACGTTGGCAAAGGGCATGGCATACTCGGCCATCAATTTCCCGCTGCGCGGATCGTAGCGCTTGACCGACCAGCCGCCATACACGGCAATCCACAGCGTGCCGTCCGCGTCGATGGCCATGCCGTCAAAAATGCCCGCGCCTTCGTTTTCGCATACGACGCGCTCGTTGTCGATGGCCCCCGTTTCCACGTCGTAGTCATAGGCCCGCACGTTGTTGAGCGGCGAGTCGATGTAGTACATGGTGCGGCCATCGGCAGACCAGACGATTCCATTGGAAACCGACACAGGCGCCAGGCGCCTGTGCACGCTGTGGTCGACGTCCAGACAGTAGAGCGCTCCGGCATCTTTGGCACCTTTGAATTCCATGGTACCAGCCCACAGCCGACCAACGGGATCGCACTTACCATCGTTGAAGCGATTGGCCGGCACGCCGCGCTCTGGATCGTCGCCAATCGGCGTCAGCTTTCCGCTATCTATATCGATATGGGCAAAGCCGTTATGCAAGGCCACCACCAGCCCTCCGCTCTGCCGTGGAACCACGGTACCGACCGCCTGACAGGTATTCAACGTGCGGTTGATACCGTTGACCGGATCGTATACATAGACTTCGCAACCGAGAATATCAACCCAGTAGAGCACCTTCTTTTTGCTGTCCCACAGGGCGCCCTCTCCGACCAGAGTGCGATTCTCCACAACCAATTGAACGTCAACACGCTCTACGGCCATCGCGCTATCCTCTGCATTTTTTGCGCTATTATCACGCTAGTGTATCAACCTGTCCATTTCGGCCAGCAGCGCCGCGGAGCTAAACGGCTTCATAACCAGAGCATCTACAGTCGCCCCTGATGCGATCGCCGGACTCTTTCCATCGGACATTTTCAACCCCAAGATAGGCAGGTGGATATCGTGGTGGCTTACCGCCTCTCGCAGCGCAGACACCCACTGCTCTCCCTTGGATTCACTCATATCCATATCGACCAACGCGATATCAAAACCATTCGCACCGTCTTCTATCAAGCTGCTTTCACTGGCGCCCAAGACAACGGCCCAACCGGCTTTCTCCAGCATGCCTCCCACCAGCAATTGCTGGAATGAATCGTCTGAAAAAAGCAGGGCGCGTCTACCCGACTGTTCTATCTTCTCTCCTGCTCCAGCGGCGACCGCACGAGTATCGCGATCTAATCGAATGCTGAAACTAAACGTGCTGCCCTTTCCTACTTCGCTTTGCACATTCATACTACCACCCATCATTTTCACCAATTCAGCACAAATGCTCAGCCCTAGGCCCGTGCCGCCGAATCGGCGAGTCGTCGAAGAATCCTCTTGTACAAAGGCGTCAAAAATGGTTTGCAGTTTGTCTTCCGCAATGCCGATGCCCGTGTCCCGAACCGATACATCAACTGCGATGTGATCGCCGTCGAGGCGACTGCCGATGACCAATTCAACCCAACCAACTTCCGTGAATTTGGCAGCGTTTCCGAGCAGGTTTATCATGATTTGGCGCAGGCGCACGGGGTCGCCGAGTACATTGGCTTCAGAAACGGCCCTTTTATTGTAACGGAGTTCGACTTTGCCGCTTGTAAAGCGATTCGACATCAGCTTTACGGTGGAGTCGAACTCTAGGAGCAAGTCAAAACTTGTTTGCTCTAAACTGAGCTTACCCGCCTCAATTTTAGATAAATCGAGAATATCATTGAGAATATTCAACAGCTGCTTGCCCGCCATTTGCACGATGTCGAGGGACTCGCGTTGATCAATGCTCAACGATGAGTCGAGCACCAGCTCCGTCATCCCAAGGATGGCATTCATCGGCGTGCGTATTTCGTGGCTCATATTAGCCAAAAATTCGCTCTTAGCTAGGTTGGCTTCATCGGCGACTGCGCGCGCCCTTTGTGCCTCTATTAGCGCTTTCTCCATGTTATTTTCGGCACGATCGCGCCTGGACAGGTCCATCAAGCGCAAGCTGGCCACGGAAATCTGACTGCACATCTCTACCATAGTCGCTATCAATGATGTATTACAGCCCAACTCGGAGATCAAACCTACGGCCAGTGATCCCTGCACAAAAGGCACGTCTATAACCAGCGTGGGGCGGTATTTTTCGCCCAGCCCACCATACTTTTCAGCCTCTATATAGCGCTCCCATACTTCGTTGCGCTTCCAGTGCTTAATTAGCAGGGGGATTTCGCCCGCTTGTATAGAAACTTCTTTGGTTACGACCTGTCCATTCATGTAGTTATACGACGTTACGCGCTCGGTTTTCTCATCAATCAGGTTGACACCCCAAGCTTGAAAATCGACACCTATCTGGGCGTATCCATCGCCTATTGCACTAACTACGGATTCGAAGTCTTCAACGCGTTGCATTTGCAGGATGGCGTTCTGAATGCGTAGCTTGACCGATTGTACGGTCTCCGCAAGATTATGCAGCATATTCTTTCGAAAGCGGAGCAAATCGAATGTGTTCACCCACTCCCCTACCTCAGCACCGTTCTCGATTGATAAGTCGCCCACTTGGCTCGGATACAAACTCACCGAACCTTCTCCATACAGGGGAACTTCTAATAAGCAGCATACATCTTCTATACCCGCTGTGCGCAGACGCTCTCTCTCGACTAAAACCAGATTCCCAGAGCTCCACGCTTCGCTAATCCAAGGTCGATCGGCCAGCCGATTGGCATCGTACTCAACTAAGAAATTTTTCGCCACATCTCTTATATCGACGTAATAACCGTCGCGCGTAGCGGGAAAATGCACTTCTATCTTGGCAATACGCCAACCGAGTCTCTGCATCGCACCGACGAACTCTATATCAATTATTCGCTGTTTTTCGACGTAATCGACCGCATCGAGCATGAGTTTTCTAAGGCGGTTCTGCTCGCGTTGGGTTTGCAGCGCGCGCGACGTCAGTTTTTGCGCATCAATTAACTCCTGCTGAACCACCAACAGCTCGATATTGTGCATCTCCCGCTCGACGAATTTGGCCAACTGGGCGAGGGTTAGGTTATCCTCATCGCTAAACGACCGCGGCTCTGTGTCTATAATGCATAGGGTTCCGACGAGTTGCCCATCGGGGGCCGCTAGCGGCCGTCCTGCGTAGAAGCGAATATGCGGTTCTCCAACCACCAGTGGATTGTCGGCAAATCGGCTATCTTCTAGCGCATTTTCCACGATAAATGTGGAAGGCTGATGAATAGCATGTCCGCAGAAAGAAACATCGCGCGAGGTCGATTTGGCATCCAATCCGTAGCATGCCTTAAACCACTGTCGATCGCTATCGACTAGACTGACCAGTGCGATGGGTACGCGAAAGATAGACCCTGCCAATCGAACGATGCTGTCAAAGCGATCTTCCGGTTCCGTATCGAGCAGTTCCAGTTTTTTCAACGAGTCTATCCGTAACTCTTCGCCAATCGGCAAGTCGGGCTTTAGCACAGCATCGCCTTCCGTTCACTAAACGACAACGCAGGAATGATAGTGGCATACGTTTTATGCCACGTATATATGAGAACACGTTCGACAAGATCGGCTATAGACCGACTCTGTCTCTCAGCAATTTTACCACCCATTAGCACCGTCAATCCCCGGTGCGCATCGCCTAATAATCGGCAACCGATCCGTCGCGCAGACGGTTGTCCGGCCATTGAAATCGATTTTGCGGATCGTTGCCCGCGGCCGTGGCTTTTTCCTCGTCTATGTCCACGCCAATGCCCGGCCCCTCTGGCAGCGATACAAAGCCTTCGTCGTCCATCGTCCACGTCTTGTGGACCACACCATCTGCCATCTGATTGTCGTAGCCCTCATGAATCAGAAAGAGCGGTATCGTCGCCGCCACGTGCAGACTGGCCGTCAACCCCAAATAGGACATGGTGCAGTGCGGGGCGATGGGCACATGATGAGCCTCGCACAGGGCCGCGATCTTGCGCATCTGGCTTATGCCACCCGTGTGACCGACGTCCGGCTGCAGAATATCGATTACCTGTGCTTCGAGTAGCTCGCGCACCTCCCATATCGTGCGGTCGCGCTCTCCCGTAGCTAGCGGCACGGACACGCTCTGGCGCACTTTGGCCATCGCCTCGATGTTGCCCGGTACCCAAGCCTCTTCCAAAAAGAGGAGGTCGTCGGATTTCAGATAGCCAGCAAACTGCTTGACCAACGGCAAGGGCAGCATGCTGTGTGCATCAAACATAACCGCGCCATCTCGTCCGACCTTTTCGCGCGCAGCGCGCACTCGGCCAACTAAGTCCTCGACCTCGGCAGGCGTGCCGGCGTGGTACTGCGAACCGCCAGGGCTGACCTTGATCGCCTTCGGGCTGGGGTACTTCCAGATCTTATCGCGCACGGGACCGCCCAGCAGGCGATATATCGGCACGCCGTAGAGTTTCCCCGCAATATCCCACAGCGCCATATCAATGCCCGAAATTACGTGCACCATCAAGCCGCCGCCGCGCAGGTTGCGATGGGCGCGGAACAGGCGCTGCCAGTGATGTTCGATGCGCGTGGGATTCTCTCCGACGATCATTTCTCCGAGCGACTCGGCTAGGGCACAGGCGACGGCCGTATCCATATTGTTGATCTCGCCCCAGCCGGTAATGCCCATATTGGTCTGTATCTTTACATAGCCTTTGCGGCCGGCGGGAATGGCGCGCAGCGACTGCACGCGGATTTGCGAACCCCTGTCGGCAACTGGATCCGTCATATCAGCGACCCTTGGCCTCTTTTTCTTCGTGAAGCGCGCGCATAATCGGGTGATGACTCATGCCCTGCGCGCGCAGTTCGGCGTAGCGCTTCTCGTCGACGCCCTCGCGGTTCAAATAGCCGCGTATATCGTAGCGCCCCTTCTGCGTAGGCTCGAGCAGCCCTTCTTCCAACATGAGCTCTAACGGATAGCCCTTTTCCTGCAGGGGCAGGCGCACCATCTGATTTCTGCGCGCCGATTCGAGTAGCGCCATAAGTATTTCGACCGTGGCGCGCGCATTATGGCCTGCACCGCGGTGGCCTTCGCCACCCTCGATCCAAGCGATGAGCTCTTTGGTCTGGCGCGCGTTGGCCATGCCACCAATGGTGTCGATTTTTTCCGGCGCAACACCCAAGTCTTCCATGCGCCAACCGCCTGTTTCGGCGTTAAAAAGGCGCGTCCACGTCTCCGTCGTCTCCACCATGCCCTCGGTCCCGCGAAAGACAAAGCGCGCACAGGAGGCATCTTGCATATCCAAATCGCACTGCATAAAGATCTGCGAGCCATCGGCCATATGGATCAACCCCATACAGCCGTCTTCAATGGGCGTATCGCGTTCAAAGCGCTCGCTCTGGCGCTCGACGGCTCCCATCACCCACTCCGCCTCGGGGTCGCCCATGATAAAGCGCATCCCGTCAATGGCGTGCGTCCCACAGTTGAGCAGGCCGGCGGCCACCTTGGCATCGGCGCGCAGCAGTTGACCGATTGCGCCGCCCTGCACCAGTGCTCGTGCCCGTTCCCAGCCCGGCGTAAAGCGGCGCTGGTGGCTAATGACAAGCTTGGTGCCGCTGCGCTCGCAGGCCTCTACCATTTGGTCGGCCAAGCCCATGCCCACGGCCATCGGCTTTTCGCATATGACCCCTTTGACGCCGGCATTGGCCGCGGCGATCGTCGGCCCAGGATGCAACAGATGCCAGGTACACACGCTGACGATATCCGGCTGCGCTGTGCTCAGCATCTCGTCTACCGTGGAAAAGGCCTGGGCAATGCCATACTCGTTTTGAAACTGCGCGCGTGCGACTTCGAGCGGGTCGACTACGGCAACGACCTCAACGCCAGCCAGCTGATAGCCGCGCAAGTGACTGTGGGCGATATCACCGCAGCCGACAATAGCCGCTGTATACGTACGAGCCATCAACAACCTCCCCTATACCGTGTTGGAGAGAGCGGCGAGCACCTTGCCCGCCCCCGATGTCCTTCTATTGGCTGCGATCCTGTTTTCCAATAGCCCTGAGAATCACCGCCTCGGCCCACTGCGGCCACAGCGCGTAGACAGCGGCCAACAGCTTGAGCTTCCAGGGCATCACCAACTGACGCGGGCGCTCCCGCATTGCGCGGGCAATCCGCGTGCTGGCTTCTTCTATAGTGATCGACTCACTGCTGTGGCGGCGCGACGTCTGCCCCAGCGCGCGGCCGTCTCCACCAAGTGCGCTCTGGCGTAGGTTGGTGCCGCGCAGCCAGTGCGGCAACACGACCATTACATCGACGCCAGTACCGCGCAGTTCCAAGCGCAGCACATCGCAAAAACCCTGCACGGCGTGCTTGGACGCTACGTAGCCACTGTGCAGCGGTACGGGGACCTTTCCCTGCACCGACGACACGGCGACAAAGAGTCCCCGGCTGGCTTTGAGATGGGACAGCGACGCGTGTGCACAGTGCACTACGCCCATATAGTTGACGTCCATCAAGCGCCGAAATACATCGGTGTCTTCAACCTGATCAAAGCGCACCCACATGCTGATACCGGCGTTAGCAACGACAAAATCAATTCCATCCCACGCCCGCTCAGCCGCCTGCATAGCAGCGCGCACGTCGTCTATGCGCGCCACGTCCCCCACCTGCACCAGCACGTCGACACCGCGTTTGCGACATTGGGCGGCAACTTCTTCCAAGCGCTCGAGATTGGTAGCAAAGAGCACCAGTTTGGCGCCCTGAGCGGCTAGCTCCTGCGCCAGCGCTGCGCCCAGACCAGACGAAGCGCCGGTCAGCACGACCCGCTTGTCTTTTAGCATAGAGGATCGCCGAATGCGCCGTTGCCTATCGAAAAAATGTTATTGGGATCCATCGCGCGCTTGGCCTGGCGCAGCACTTCCATGCCATTGGCACTATGCACCTGGGGCAAGAACGCGCGGCGGACCTTGCCGACGCCGTGGTGATGCGAGAGCGAACCGCCGTGATCGAGCACTATCTGGCGCAGCGCGCTTTCGACGTCGTGGTAGACGTGCTCGGGGTCGTCGAGACCAGCACTTGAAAATGCCATGGTAAAGTAAATACACACGCCGGTGTGATAGGTCTGAGTGACGCGGAACGAAAGGTAGGGCTTGCCCTTAACGCCGCGCTGCTGGCACTCGTCCCACAGACACGTGCGAACAGCCGAGGTCACATCTAAAATGCGATCCCACGGAACAGAGGTTTCAAATGTCTCGCCGAGAATGCCAAATTGGTTGAAGAAGTCGCGTATATAGGCAATGCCAAAGGTCAGCATATAGCCGCGCTGCCCGTTGCTTGCACCGCCGGAGATAGCGCCAAACTTCTTGGCGGTAGAGAAGATGATCTTTTCTTGGTGCTCCACTTCGCTGGCTGTTCCCTCCATGGCAATGGTGCAAGCAGCTAGCTCATTGGCGTCAAACCCCTTTACCTTGAACAGAAAAAAGCGCTGAATGCGCTGCTCGATCTTTTTCAGGCCCACGGCCTCGGGCTTTAGCGCTTGACCGAAGCGAAACTCGTTGTTGTTGACCAGGCGAATGCTGGCCGGCAGCACGCCCTCACGCTGGCGCAGCTCTTTTAAAAATGCCACGCCCGTGGTGAAATTGGGAAAAACGAGCGAACCGAATTTACGCACCTTGGGCAAGGGGTAAATTTTGAGCACGGCCTTGGTTATAATGCCAAAATTGCCCTCGCTGCCAAAGAGCAGACCGCGCGGCTGCACGCCCGTCGAGTTGCGCGGCGTCGCCCGCAGTGTTTCCACCGCACCCGTCGGCGCAATCAGCGTTGCTTCGAGCACGATGTCCTCTATATTGCCGTACTTGTTTTTCTTCATGCCGCTGGCGTTGGTCGATATCCACCCACCCAGCGTCGACAGCTCAACGCTATCGGGGTCGTGTCCCGATGTATAGCCCTGCGATTCCAGTTCGCGCTCTAAATCGCGCCCGCAAATACCCGCCTCGACGCAGGCCATTAGGTTGTCTCGGTCGAGCGACAGAATCCGGTTCATACGACTCATATCGACCGAGGCGATTGGCCGCGTCTCCCCGCTGCGCAGCGACAGTGCACCGCTGACGTTGGTGCCGCCACCGTAGGGCACTAAACAAACGCCGTGAATATTGGCCGCTTCTACAATACGCTGTACCTGCTCTTCGCTTTGCGGGTAGAGCACTAAGTCGACAAAGCGTTCTAAAGGGGCGCCATACAACACCCTATACACCTCGTTGACGCTGAGCTGGCCGTGGCTATGGCGCAGCCGCTCGGCATCGGAGTCAACCATTTGATCCTCCGCGAGCACCGCCCTCAACTGGGCGATAAAGGCGACATTTTGCCGGGCCGGCGGCAGTGGGTCATGCGCTCGCTCGGGCAACACGTCCTGAGGACGAAAAGACGTGCCGAGCACGTCTTCTGCAAAGGGAATGAAATAGGGCATGGTATAGCCGCAGATGGGATAGCGATTGCCCGTCACCCGCACGCTGCCCTCGTCGACAAACTCAAAGCGCGTGTCGGTATATCCCCATTTATGAGCGTGACGCTCGCCTGCCTCGTACGAATAGCTCCCGTTGCCTCTCATGAGCTCACTCCGTCCTTCCATCGTTTGACAATGATCAAAATTCAGGCAGTTCAGCCAATTCGCTACCTGCCATATTGTCGCCCCGACAGTGCCACACGCGGTGCGAAGCATTGCGCTCGGCCAGCACCTTCGAAGTCAAGGCAAAATAGCGCATGGTGTAGCCGCAGCGACGCATGGCGCTGCGATTGGCCGCCGCGCCGTGGACGATGCGCGCGTCGTGCAGCGAGCATTCGTTGGGCTGCAGTTCAAAGTAAACAGCCTGCGACTCGTCGAGTTGGTCGGCGATGATCTGCCGTGGAAATGTGTTGTTTTCGCGATCGACTTCTTCGTAATCGGAAAATCCGTTGACCTGCGTGCCGGGCAACACGCGCATACAGCCATTGTCGCGCGTAGAGGGATCGATAGCCAGCCACACGGTGACGATCTGATCCATTCTATCCATGCGCCCGTTCCAATAGGCGGAATCCTCGTGCCAGGGCGTGGCGCGCCCAACCATCGGCTCTTTGCAGATAAAGTGGCTACTCCACAGCCCGATGTGAGGACCGATAAACGGCTCGACGAGGTCGAGCACCTCATCGGCGAGCAGAAACTCAAATAGAGCCGGGCAAGTGAAGTGAGGCACGTCGAGTTGGTCGGCGCGCCGACCGTCCTCTTTAGCGGCCAGCAGTCCCTCGAAGAGCGCGGTCAAGCGGACAAATTTATCATCGCTAAAGAGCGGGCTATTGTGCAGCCAATAACCATTTTCTTTATAGAATTTGGCGGCGTTATCCGCGAGCACGTGCGACCTCCTGCGCAGGGTATCAACGGCGCTAACAAGGTACTATGCACACCGTCCACTTGCAAGCTATATGCCGCTCCACCATTGGATGCGCACCGACATTGTGCTACCTTAAGTCGTCGGTTTAACACCGTGTCCATTCGCGTCGCCGAGGAGAGACCATGGCCAAGAAAATTGTAACGCCCGATATCAAGCGCCCTTCCAAGAAACTGATTAAAGCGCTCGAGGGCATAAGCGCGGCAACCGCGGCCGGTGAGCTGCGCAAGCTGGGCATTCGCGACCCGAGCTTTGTCGGCCCCGTGCCGCGCACGCCGGGCAAAAAAGTCATCGGCCCAGCCATCACCCTTCAGTTCATGCCGATTCGCGAAGACGTGTATGCCGTCGGCGAGTACACCGACCCCGAACTCCAGCTACACCGCCACGCCCTCTACCACACGCAGCCGGGTGACATCGTCTGCGTCGATGCGCGCGGCGATATGCAGAGCGGCGTGTTCGGCGAAATGATGTTGACTTATTTTGCCGGTGCCGGCGGTGCTGGCATCGTAGTCGACGGCTGTATCCGCGACTTTCCCCAAGTCGTGGAAGATCTCGACATCGGCCTGTGGATTAAGGGCACGACGCCCAACTTTCACACCCAAACCAACATCTTTCCCTTCGCCGTCAACGTGCCCATTGCCTGCGGAGGCCGCTTGGTCATACCCGGCGATATCATCATTGCCGACGACGATGGCGCCGTGCTGGTGCCCGCTAAGCTCGCACCGCAGCTCATCGCCGCGGCACAAGCTCACGCCGAATGGGAGGTGTTCAGCAAAATGCGCCTTGCTCAGGGTGGCCATCTGCGCAAGTACTACCCGCTCAGCGCCGAGGCGCGCGTGGAGTACGAAGCGTGGAAAAAGGAGCAGGAAGGACCGGCTGAAAATCCCGTTGCAAAAAAGAGGGCAACGCACAAGGCAAAGAAGTAGTCCTCGCTCCAATCGCTTGGCAGGCAGCGGATGCATAACCGCAAGCATCCGCTGCCGCTGCTTAACCGGATAATGCTCCATGAACGCATCCCAGCGACCTAACATCGTTTTTGTGCTCACCGACGACCAAGGCTATGGCGACTTAGGTTGCCACGGCAACGGCGCGATAAACACTCCGCATATCGATCGCTTTTACGGCCGCGCCGTGCGCTTTAGCAACTACCACGTCGGCAGCACCTGTGCCCCGACGCGCGCCGGCATTCTCACCGGCCACTACTGCAACAGCGCCGGCGTCTGGCATACCATCGGCGGTCGCTCGCTGCTGCGCGCCGACGAATGGACGCTGGCCAACGCCCTGCGCGAGGCCGGCTACCGAACCGGCCACTTTGGCAAGTGGCATTTGGGCGACAGCGCGCCCTATCGACCGCACGAGCGCGGCTTTGAGGAAACCGTCTACCACGCCGGCGGTGGCATCGGCAACACCGGCGATGCCTGGGGCAACGACTATTTCGACGACACCTATTTTAAAAACGGAGAGCCCGCCCCCTTTAGCGGCTACTGCACAGACGTATTTTTCCGCGAGGGCCTGCGCTTTATTGAGGAACACAGCGACGAGCCATTTTTCTGCTATATTGCCACCAACGCGCCGCACGGTCCGCTCAACGTCGAGCCGCACTACGTCGAGCCCTATCGCACAACGACGCCGCACGAAGACCGCGCGCGCTTTTACGGCATGATATCCAATATAGACGAGAATTTTGGCCGCCTCGTGACCCATTTAGAAACACTGGGCATCGCCGACCAAACGATCTTGGTATTCATGACCGACAACGGCACGGCGACCGGCGTCGAGCTCGACGCGGAGCAGTTTCCGCTCGAGGGGCCCGGATCGTTTAACGCCGGTATGCGCGGAAAAAAGGGGTCGCCCTACGAGGGCGGCCATCGCGTGCCTTTTTTCTTGCGCTACGCCGACGGCGGCTTTGCACACGGGCGCGACATCAATGCCCTGACCTCCTACGTCGATTTTATGCCTACCCTGCTCGATCTGTGCAGAATCGACGTGCCCGCCGAACGAACGTTCCACGGACACAGCCTGACCCCTCTGCTGCGCGGCACCGAAGACGCGACTTGGGCTGAACGCACCACGTTCTGCGACACCCAGCGCGTTGCCCGACCCGTCAAATGGCGACGCAGCGCCGTAATGCAGGGCCCCTGGCGCTTGATCGACGGCCGGGCACTGTACAATCTGGAAGACGACCCGGGTCAGCGCAGCGATATGGCCACACGCCATCCGGACCGCGTTATCGCCCTGCGTGCGGCCTACGAGGACTGGTGGACGCTCGTTTCAACTCAATTTGACCGCGATGAACCCATCGCTCTGGGCGCAGACGACAGCACCGTAAAGATTACGACCCACGACCTGCGCAACGAAAGCTGCAACGTCGCTTGGAACCAAGGACAGGTGCGCGCTGGACAGGTGTGCAGTGGCTATTGGGCGGTGGATATCAAACGGCCCGGACGCTACCATATCGAGCTGCGCCGCTGGCCGGAAGAAACCGGCTATGCCCTGCAGGCCAGTATCGACGGCGATGATAGCCACTGGCGCCGCGACAGCATCAAGGCCAGTGACGCCCATTTCTACGAGGGCGGCCAAGCCATTGCCGTGCAGTGGGCACAGGTCGAGATCGCCGGCACGACGCAGCACAGCGAAGTCTCAGCCGAAGATGCCAGCGCGCTATTCTCGCTCGAACTGGCCGCGGGGCCCACGCAGCTCTTTGCGGCATTCTACGATAGCAAAGAGCGCTGCATGGCACCCTACTACGCCTACGTGCGCTACGCTGGATAAGCATACCATGAAGAACATGAGAACCAAGGTCTCCTTATCACGCACCCCAATAGACCGACATGCAGAGCGTCCGTATCAGCAAGCAGTTGGACCCGTCCAGCATCGCGATAGATGATGCACAAGCCTCGATCCGGGCAGCGCAATTGTCTAAAGCCGGGCATGCGGCGTCACCCCAAAGCACCGCGCTCCACTGCGCCCTAGCAGAGCGCTATGTAGCCGTTCCGATATTGCCCAAATACGCCTCGACTTCGGCAATGTCGAGCACGTCGCCCAGATCGATATCGATATCCAGCATATTGACCTCGTGCAGCAGTTCGCAGCGCTCACCCACGGCTTGGCGCGGCACCACGACGCGAAAAGTGTGGGCTGCATCGCGGCACGTGGCGTAGACACAGTGGCTCGTGCTAACGCCGGTTACGATCAGCGTGTCCACACCGAGCGCCGTCAGCATATCGAGCAGGTTGGTGCCCTTAAATGCCGAGGCGTACTTCTTGCGCACGATGCGCTCATCATCGCGCCGTTCGACGCGCGGATCAAGCCCGAATAGCGGCATGTCCTCCGGGTGTATATTGTCGGCGCACTTGCCGTCGTGGGGCGTCGGCGGGTCGGCCGGATCGTAGTCGTAGGTCGTAAAGATAACGGGAATCTCCGCCGCGCGAGCCGAACGCAGCATTCTACAGGCACCCTCTACCACAGCATCGACGTTGCTGCCCATAGGCGGCCGGCCCGGACGCGTCCACCACAGGGCTAGGTCGATAACAATCAGCGCTGGACGCGCGCCAAATCCGGCCCGCGTGCCCCAACCCAATTCTATATAGCGCTCCTTGAGCTCGGCAATATGCGCTTTTAACGGCCCTCGTAGTTCATCGGGCAAACGCAGCGCTGGCGAGCCAAAAGGCAGTGGTCCGTCTGTTTGATATGACGTCATTTTTTCCTCTCTCTGATAGATAGTCAAACCCGCAGCGAATACTGCGCAACGCGTGCGGCGAGCTGATCAATATAGCGTATGGCCATAGACGACACAGCACGCGCCAGTAACATTTTAACCGATGTGAAACCGAACTGTGGACAGGACGTCCTCCTAAGTGAAGCAAATAACGCATGCGCTAAGAAAAAATGCGTCGAGCTGGAATGGAATCCCCACTGGCTCTGTCTAACGAGCCCATAGGGGCACTGTGCACAATCGACGCGGTGCCGAGTCAGTAGTTTTCAACTCTTATTAGGAGATCTTTTCTATATGCGGATAAAACACGTAGCGGCTCTAGCCTTGCTGACAGTTATAATCCAGACGCCTCCCGCCGAGGCAAACGGACGCAAGGAGCAACGCGGGATTGGGGTCGAACAGCTGGGACTGAGCGAAGAGCAGCAAGCTCAACTAGAAGCCATACGCACAGCGTTTGACGCGCGCGCACAAACGCTGCGCGAGACGCACAAATCTGATGAGCTAGCGGTTTTGAGCGAAGAGCAGTTGGCTACGCTAACGGCCTACCGGAGCGAAGAGAATGGACGCGCAGGTCATCGCATTGACCTAGGTCTCAGCGAAGAGCAAATGGCCGCGATAAGGGACCTCGGCGCCGCCTATAAAGAGGCGCGCACTGCACTCCAACAAGCGCGCAGAGAGGCCGTGGCCGCCCTGCTAACCGACGAGCAGTTGACCGCACTTGCCGCGCTGCGCAACCCGCCATCAATGCGCGGTCAGCGCATTTCCCTAGCCGAACGGCTGGGACTCAGCGCAGAACAACAGACGGAGCTCACGGCGCTGCGCACAAACTATGCCGAGCGCGCACAGGCGCTGCACGAAGCGCACCGAGCCGACAAACGGTCCGTTCTAACAGAGGAGCAGCTAGCCGCGCTGATAGCCTATCATAGCGAGGGACATCGCCGCGGCGACAAACATCTCAACTTGGGTCTGAGCGACGATCAGATCAGCTCCATTAACGATCTCGACGCGACCTATCGCCAAGCGCGCACCTCCCTATATGCAGCCCATCAGGAAGCTGTAGCTGCCCTGCTGACCGAAGAGCAATTAGCCCTACTCGAAGCGCTGCACAGCGCGCCGCCGTTTCGCGGCATCCACCGCGGTCGACATGGATATGGCAATCGCGTCGAAGCAAACAGGGGCGGCGGTGCAAACGAATCCATCGACGGGCTTGCCGATCCCGGCACTGGCGAAGGGCAGACGGGTGAATCTTCCCTGCTGTGGTCCGGTGCCAGCGAGTTGACAACCGCAGTAGAAAACACCCGTTGGGGACGCATTAAGAACGACCTTTTGAGAAAGTAAAACAGACGGGCGCACGCATCGGCGAAGGACCGAAAGCAGAGGGGGGCTGCGCTACGATCTACCGCAGCCCCCCTCGCGCGTTCTATCCTTGAGCGCTAGCGCGCTGCAGTTTTCTAATGCGCTGCGACCTAGAATCCACGCTGGCCACCGCCACGCTGGCCACCGCCACCGCCGCGCTGACCACCGCCACCCCACTGACCGCGACGAGCCTGCGCCTCTTCCATTTGCTGGTTAAACTTACTAAGTTGGTCTTCGTTGAGCACCTGACCCAACGTCGCCATCACCTCCTCGCGCACAGTCTCCATATGCTCGCGCATGGCCTCGCGCATAGCCTGCCAATCACCGCCAGCCATATCGACCATCGCGCTCTGCTGCTTGACATACGTGTTCTTGAGACCAGCTCGCAGCTTGACCAACTGCTCGTCCGTAACAGCGAACCGATCGTCAAAAGCCAGCATACCCAGCACTTGCTCGGGTGACAGTCCCCCCCCCATCATACCGCGACCACCCCCCTGCCCGCGCCCCCCGCCGCCGGGCTGGGCCACTGCGGGTAGGGCGACCAGCAGGCAGCCCAGCGCTACGCCTAACATCCATTTGTACCGATTCGACATGTCCCCATTCTCCTTTTGTTTAAGAGGGCTATTAATGCCCCCCCATTAGACAGTGATGGGAACCATAGTATTCCCCCGCAACTCGATCTCTCGGCCACGTTTCGCCAGCAACGCCTCGGTGTGTTGGAAGGCAGCGCTCAACCAGCGAGCTGTTCTTCGAGAAATTCAAAGGCGCGCCGCGTAGCCGCCACGTGCCCCTCGCCGTGGTCGATGAATTCAAAGCGCGCCGCCAGCCCCAACTGCCGATAATGGGCGGCCACCGTCACGCTCTCTCGGCGCGCCGCCTCCTGGTCAACGGCGCCATCGTGAATGCCCGCTTCGACGGCAAAGGCGCGCGGCGCAATGAGCGAAGCGATATCAGCATCGGAAAAAGAGGAGACCTGTGCGGGTAGAATCTGCCCTTCGGCAAACCAATCGAGATAGTTGGTGCGACTATAGGGTCCGATGAGTTTGGGCAGGCGTTCGTTGAAGTAGGCGCTGCACACGCTGGCGCGGACCCGCCCGTCGAGCGCTGGCAAATACAGCGCCGTCTGCCCGCCGCGCGATAGGCCATAGCAGCCAATGCGCCCAGCGTCGACCGCCTCGTCCTGCACGAGCAGATCGACACCGCGCGATGAGGCCATGACGTCTAGGCCCAACAGCGTGCCGCCGGCCAGCACGCAGAGGCGGTGCAGGCGATTCTTGCCGTAGTGCACATCGCGATCGGCAAAGCCGGGCAGCGGCACGTCGACCGCATCGCTGGCCGTTCCATAGCCGCTGGGATGGTGTGGAGCAACGACGCAGTATCCGCGTCGCACTGCCCGCAACCCCATAGAGCGATAGGCGTAGTCCTCGGCGTTGGCGCTGGCTACCAGCCCACAGGCCATCTCCGGCGTGCCCATATAGCCGTGCTGCACCAACAACCCGGGATGAGGGCCCGGTGATTTGGGCCGCATGCACACCGCATAGGTTTGCAAACCGGGCAAAATCTCGTAAAAAAAGCGCGTGGCAATGGCCCCCTCGTCTTCCCACAGCAGCGCCTCTTCTCGTGCAATAGCCGATGTGCGCCCCTGTGGCTCAGACCAAAAACCCAACATTCGCGCAAAGCGCTGGCGCATCGGCTCTACGCTCTCTACGTACGCTTGGGCACTGGTGTAATCGCGCGTCCACTGTGCCGGACGAGCGCTGTCCAGGTCGACCAAGTGATCGCGTAGGTAGCGCTCATAGGATTGGTATGCGCGCTGGCGATGGTCATCTACGGCCCGTGGGTCAACGGGTTCTACGTTGGCGGCACCGGCCGGCTGCTCGATTTCATGCATGGCGTCAATCGCCCAGCAAACGCACGATGCCGCGCGTTCCGTCCACCTCGACCTCCATGCCTTCCTCTAATACGCGCATAGCCTGCGCGGCGTTGACGACCGCCGGCAAACCCAGCTCGCGTGCGACGAGGGAGGAGTGACTCGCGCCTCCGCCAATTTCTACGACCAGGGCAGCGGCGACCAGCATCAGCGGCGTCAGCTGTGGACTGGCGGCGTGCGTGACCAACACGTCGCCCTCTTCCAACGCCAGATCGACCTGACCGGCCCGCACAAAGCGCACGCGGCCGCGCCGCACGCCCGGACTGACGCCCTGGGCTACGATCCGCCGCCCTTCTGCGTCGTCGAAATACCCCTTTTCAGCATCGCGCTCTTCGGCTTTACCAAGCACGTCGGGCGCATCCAACTGGCGCCATTGTTCCCAAGTGCGGCGCCGTCCTTCGGCCACCGCTTGTAGCGATGCGACGGGCTGGCCGTCTTCCAGCGCCTGCAGCGCTCCAACGAACTCATCGCGTTCGAGAAAGAAGATCGCCTCGGACGCCTCTACGACTCCACCATCGACCAGGCGGGCGGACAGCTCCAGCACCGTGCGCCGCATCAGCGGCCAGCCGTACTGCAGATAGAAGTTAGCGTCTTCGCGCGCCGAGGCATTGGTTTGATAGTAATCGATAAGCGCCTCCATCATTTCGCGCTCTTCGCCTTCAACTTGGCCCAGCACGCGTTCGACGGTCGCCTCACGCAGCGCGGCAGCGCGCTGGCGCTGCTGTTCGGGGGCGACCAACTCGCGGCGCGCAAACGCAGCTATCACGCGGCACAGGCCCGACCAATCCTCGCCGGAGGTCGGCCAAAAAAAATCGATGCTGGTCAACTGATGGCCGTATTCGCCAGCGTACGAACGAACGCCTTCGGCCAACCATTCGGGCAGCTGTTCGAGCGGCGGCGCCGATTCCAGCAACGCTGCCAGCCCGTCTGTAGCGCGCACCTTCTGCGCCAGTTCATAGAGCGCTTGCTGACCGTCAAAAACGCGACTCGGGTAGCCGCTGAACAGCACGCTAAAGTGTTCGCGCCCGGCTTCGGGTATCTTTTCTTCGTAGTGAGGCTTGAACCCCATTTCTTCAAAGCCGTAACCGATCGGCGCGATAATATACCATATTTCGCCGGCCTCCTCGGCCAGCGCTTCGACCCATCCAATCAGTTCGCGCACGCCGCTATGTGCTATATCGCGCCGGCGATGCTGGGCGAAGTGCTCGACATAGCCCGGCAGCAGGTGCCGATGCCAGTGGCGCAGATGCTCTTTACCCTCCTGCATATGGCGCAGGCGCTCCTGGCGTTTTTCTTCTTCGCTCTTTTCCGGCTCACCTTCCTTCTTGCCGCGATGGGGAAAGTTCTGTCGCGTGTAGAAATAGCCGTTGATCAGGCAAAACCACGGATGGGGCATCGAAAAGGTAGGACGGTGTTTCCACCCCAATCGCCCGGTGCCAAACTGCTCGCGCGCCGCCACCAGCTTGGGCAGGATCCACGAACCAAACAGGGGTGTTACCGCTTCGGGCAGCCACTCACCCAGACGCCAATTGCGCCGCCAGCGCGCGTTGGGAATGGGCGTTTTCCATTCGACACCGTCGCTTTCGCGCCGCTGCACCAAGGGGCGCGCCTGCAGCAGGTAGAGCTCGTCGGCGACCAGCGCCCACTCCACGTCCTGCGGATCTCCCCCCAACGCCTCCTCTACGCCAAGGGCGAGTTTGGCGACGCGACTCGCCTGTTCCTCGCTGAGCGCGCGTCCGGCCCCGTCGACGGCCACCGCTTCAGTGCCGCCACCGCCTCTAGCTACGATCTGCTCGGTCTGGCCACCGGCCTCGTAGCTGAGCACGTCCCCGGAGGCGCGCCCAATGACGATTTCATCGGCTGCTACCTTGCCGGATACCGTGCCTTCGCCCAAGCCCAGCGCCGCCGATACGTAGACCTGTTCATAGTCGCCGCTGAGCGGGTGTACGGTAAAGGCTACGCCCGCCGCCCGAGCAGGCACCATGGCCTGTATGACGACGCCCATGCGCAGCGGCTGGGCCGACATGTCGAGGGCGCGCACATAGCGTAAGGCGCGATCGCTGTACAGCGAAGCCCACACACCCTTCAGAGCCTCCACGCACGCTTCCAGCGAATGCAGATTGAGAAAGGAATCGTGCTGTCCGGCAAAGGACAGATCGGCGCGGTCCTCCAGCGTCGAAGAGGAACGCATCGCCACCGACACATCACCCAGTTCAGCCAGCGCCTGGCGCAGCGATTGGCGCACGTCATCCTGCACCTGACCAGCGGCGATCAGATCGCGCAGGCGGGCGGGCCATGGACCCAACTCGGCCGGCGGACACGCGTCGATTACAGCGAGAAATTCGGCGGCCGTATCTGCGCTGCCGTTGGCGACCAAAAAGTGCGTAAGGGCATCGCTCGTTATGGCGAAACCGGCTGGCACGGCAAAACCCGCCGCGCTGAGCTGCGAAAGGCGCGAGGCCTTGGGACCACAGCGCCAGGCCGCATCGCCGTGCGCCTGGCCAAACGGCAGTATATACTCCACGGTCTCTCTCCCTAATCAGCGAGCATGGCGCTGAGCGCCTGTCGATCCTCGCCACTCAGCTCCCACTCGACGCCGGCGGCGTTGGCCACCACCTGTTCGGGCTGCGTCGCCCCGGCAATGACTGACGATACGGCCGGCTGGGCACACAGGCCAGCAATCGCCAATTCCAATAGCGAGTGACTGCGCTCCTGTGCAAATGCTTCGAGCGCCTCGAGTATGGCGAAGTTGGCGTCGGTTAGTAGTTGCTCGCCGCGTTCCGACCCGGTCAAGCGCGCTCCCTTGGGCGACTCCTGCCCGCGGCGATACTTGCCGGTCAACAGGCCCGATTCAAGCGGGAAAAAGGGGATTACGCCCACGCCGTACTCCTCGCAGTAGGGAATTACCTCGCCCTCTATATCGCGCTTGAGCAGGTTGTAGTAGTTTTGCACCGAGACAAAGGGCTCCAGCCCGTCGCGACGCGCCGTCCACTCGGCCTCGCACAGATGCCAAGCGGCAAAGTTTGAACAGCCTATGTAGCGCACTTTGCCCTGGCGCACCAAATCATCCAGCGCGCGCAGCGTCTCTTCAATCGGCACGCTGCGATCGACGCGATGAATCTGATAGAGATCGATATAATCCGTCTGCAGGCGCTGCAGGCTCTCCTCGACGCAGGTCATAATATGCTGGCGCGATCCCCCCATGCCCATTGGACCATCGTGCATTTTCATGCCGAATTTCGTGGCGATGAGCGCACGGTGACGACGCCCTTTAAGGGCTTGGCCAATATGCGTCTCGGACTCACCGGCCGAATAGATATTAGCCGTATCGATAAAGTTTACACCGACCTCTAGCGCTGCGTCGAGCACGCGCGCGCTCTGTGCTGCGTCGCAGCGGCGACCGAAATTATTCGTCCCCAACCCCAACAGCGATACTTCGAGGCCGGAGCGACCCAGGCGTCGATATTTCATAGCATACCTCTTTATACGAGAGAAAAAGATCCGCGCTCCAAGCTGAGCACAGACGTTTCCGGGGCCATCTTTACATTCAAGCTAGTTGTGCACTGGTCCCATCAACACCCCCATCTTCGTACTGCAGTTGATGTAGGCGATGGTAGATGCCGCGCTGGGCCAGCAGTTCATCGTGGCGTCCCTCTTCGCGAATCTCGCCGTGGTGCATAACCAAAATTTTGTCGGCGTTGCGTATGGTGGATAGGCGGTGGGCGATGACGATAGACGTGCGGCTCTGCATGAGCTTTTCCACCGCTTCCTGAATCCACATTTCCGTTTCCGTATCGACACTGGCCGTCGCTTCGTCGAGCACCAGTATATCGGGACTGCTGGCCAGCGCGCGCGCAAAGGAAATGAGCTGGCGCTGACCGGCTGAGAACGATGCGCCGCGCTCGCCGACCTGGTGTCCGTAGCCGTCGGGCAGCTTGTTTATAAAGCGGTCGGCATTGACACTGTGCGCGGCCTGCTCAACTTGGGCTCGCGTCATATCGCCGTCGCCCAGCGCGATATTGCGCTCGACGTCACCGCTAAACAGAAAGACATCCTGCTGCACAATACCCACTCTGCGGCGCAGGGCCTGCACGTCCCACTGGCGAATATCAACCCCATCGACGCGGATGGTCCCGCGCTGAATATCGTAAAAGCGGCAAACTAGGTTGATAATGGTGCTCTTGCCGGCCCCGGTGGCACCGACGATGGCCACGCTCTGCCCCGGCTCGACGCGGAACGAAACGTCGCGCAGCACCCAATCCTCGCCGCTGTAAGCGAAGAACACGCCGTCAAACTCGATGGCGCCCTGCAAATGGGACTGTGCGTATCCATCGCCGACCGGTTCGGGCGCGCTGTCGACCAACTCGAAAATGCGCTCGGAAGAAGCCATGGCAATTTGCAGCGTATTGTAGCGCTCGGCAATGTCGCGAATCGGCATAAAGAAACGCGGCACGTACTGCAGCATGGCTACCAACACGCCCCATTGGATATCTCCGCCGAGGACTTGGCCTCCACCATACCACAGGACGAGCGCCAGCAGCGAAGAACCGGCCAGTTCCATAAAGGGGAAGTAGATCGAATGATAGAGCGTGCTCTGCACGCGTGCTTCCAGATAGCTATCGTTGCCGCGGTCAAAGCGCTCGGCAGCGCGGCGTTCAAAACCGAATAACTGCACCACTTCAATCCCGGAAAGGCTCTCCTGTAGCGATGCGCTAAAACTATCAAAGCGCGTGCGCGCGATGCGATAAGCTTGGAAGGTCTTTTTTTGTAGCCAAAACGTCACCGCAGCGGCCAGCGGCAGCACCGCGCAGGTCAGCGCGCCCAATTCGACGTCCATATAGAATATGTAAGCGAGTATGGTCAGAATGGTGAGCATATCGCTGCACATTGATACCACGCCATCGGTAAATAGCTCGTTGAGCGCGTCGACGTCACTGGTGTTACGCGCCATCAAACGCCCGATGGGCGTGCGATCAAAAAAGCGCAGCGGCAGCTTCTGCATGCACGAAAAGATCTGCGCGCGCACGTCGCGCATGGCCCACTGGCCGACCATACTAGTTGTCCAGCTCTGCGCATAGCCGACGACAAACTGCACGACGAGCAGGCCGAGAAAAACGCCGATAATCCAACCTAAACCCTCGCGATCGCCCATCAATACGTAGTCATCAATGGCGATCTTTGTGAGGAAAGGGCCTCCCTGACGCGCAGCAGATGATACGAGGACCAGCACAAAAGTGAAGGCCACCCACCCCGCATAGGGGCGCAGATAACCCAATAGGCGCACGAGCAGCTTGGGATCGACGCCTTTGGTCTCGAGCGCTTCTTCCACTCTAGAGCGCCTCCAACTCGCTGCTCAAGTTCTGGCGTCGACACATATCGGCGTAGATGCCGTCGCGTGCCTGCAACTGTTCGTGCGTGCCCAGTTCAACCACGCGCCCTTCGTCGAGGACGACAATTTGGTCGGCATCTTTGACCGTCGATATGCGATGGGCAATGATGATGGTCGTGCGCTCCGCCATAATGCCGCGCAGTCGCTTGAGGATCTCTTCTTCGGTATGGGTGTCGACGGCGGCCAGCGCATCGTCGAGTATGAGAATTTTCGGCTTGCGGATTACGGCACGCGCCAGCGCCGTGCGCTGTTTTTGACCACCCGACAGCGTGACGCCGCGCTCGCCGACAACGGTTTCTAACCCCAGTGGAAACGACCTTAGATCTGCTGCTAGCTGCGCGATCTCTACCGCCTCCTCAACGCCAATTTCGGTCGATTGATCGGATCCGAGCAGGACGTTCTCGCGCAGCGTGTCAGAAAAGAGAAAGGTTTCCTGCGGCACGTAGCCGATGGCCTCGCGCAGATCGCCGAGGGGAATCTGGCCAATGGGAACGCCGTCGATCAGCAGCTGTCCATCGACGGCCTCAATGAGCCTGGGAATAAAGCGCGCCAGCGTCGTCTTGCCCGAACCGACGCGCCCGACGATGGCCAGCGTGCTGCCAGCCGGCACCCGGATACTGATGTCTTTCAGCGCCGAACGCCCATCGTACGAGAATGATGCCGAACGGAACTCTACTTCGCCGCGCAGCGCCATGCGCTCAGCGCCACCCAGCGCCTGCGGCTGCACATCAATAACGCTCTGGATGCGACCCATCGAAGCGACGGCGCGCTGATACTCGTCGACAATGCGCCCCAGCAGCATCATCGGTCGTCCCATGCGAATTAAATAGGCATTGAATGCAACAAAGGCGCCCAGACTCATGGCCCCATCGATTACGCGCAGCCCACCCAACCACAGGATAACCAGCATCGAAGCGCCGTTGAGCAAGAAAGTGAACGGATAGAATAGGGCGCGAATTTTAACGAGACGGCGATTGCGTTCGACGTAGTCTTCGTTGAGTTTGGCAAAGTCTTCCATCTCGGCCTTCTCCAGTGCATAGGCCTTAACTACGCGCATGCCGGAGAGGTTTTCCTGAATGTGTGCAACCATTTCGGCGAATTGCTCCTGCACCTGGCGATAGCCGCTGCGCACTTTTTCGCCCACCCAGCGCGTAGTGAGCACCATCGCCGGCATCGGCAACAGAGACAGCACGGCCAGCTGCCAGTCGATAAAGCACATCAGCACCAGCGTGAGTACAAAGGTCAGCGCACCGGTGAGCGACATGCGAAAGGCGTGGTGCAAAAAGCGCTGAATGGCCTCGACGTCGTTAGTGGCCCGCGCCATCAGATCGCCGACGCGTCGCTGGTGGAAATAGGACAGGGGCAAGCGCAGCAAGTGGTTGACGTAGGCGCTGCGAATATCGCGCTCGACCTTGCGCGAGACGATCGTCAGATAGTAGCGCATGCCGATCGACAGCAGCCAGTTGAGCAAGGACATACCGGCGATAAGACCGGCGTAGAAGGCCAGGTCGCCTTCGAGACTACCCGTTTTATAGGCCGCTGTAGCTGCGCCTTTTAGTGCCATTTCAATCGCCTCAATACCCCACTGCATCAGCTTGGGAATCATCAGCGATATGGCCAGCGTTACAAAGAGCAAAAACAGGCCGAGTCCGACCTGGGCCCGATAGGGCTGGAGAAAACGGGCAAAGGGTTGAAAGAGATTAAAACGCAAAAGACCTCTTCAGGTTGGCTTGTCTCAGGTCGATTCTACGCGTTCACCGCGCCACAGGTGCCGCATTTCCTCGCAGTCTTTGAGCAGTTCTCGCAGCGTGCCTACCGCTTCAATCCGCCCATCCTTTAATACGATAATTTGATCGGCACGCTCCAGTGCCGGCCGCCGGTGCGACACGACTAGCGAGGCCCCGCGCCGAGCGGCAAATACCCGATCCCACAGCACATTTTCTGTTTCCACGTCGAGCGCCGACGAAAGATCATCAAAGACGTAGAGCCCGGCGCGCCGAACAAACATCCGCGCTGCTGCCGTCCGCTGCATCTGTCCACCCGAGAGCTTGACGCCGCGCGGACCAACTAACGTATCGAGTCCCCCTTCTAGCGTCGGCAGGTCATCCTCCATAACGCCTAGGCGAATAGCCTCGGCAATCTCGTCCGGTTCGCCAGAGACGCCCATCAATATATTATCGCGCAGCTTTTCGCTAAATAGGCGCGGCACCTGTGGCGTATAAGCGCAGCGCGGCGGCACGAAGAACGATTTGGTGTCTTCTACGAGCTGACCGTTCCAAACGATGTGGCCCTCCTGCTTGGGCAACACGCCGAGCAACGTGCGCAACAGCGTTGTCTTACCTGAACCTATGCGTCCGGTTACGACATTAAATGAATCGGGGCCTAAGTCAAAGTCGATATCGTGCACGCCGTTGGTCGAGTTGTCAAAGACGTGTTTTAGGCCGCGCACTTCTAGCCGTTCCAACCGACCGCTCTCTGCCATTTCTACCCCGGCCACGGGCGGCGCTTCTTCCGTCAGATATACCGGCCCGTGCTGGACCAATTCGTCGGATCGACGCAGTTCGGCTGTGCGCTCCATGCGGCTGAGCGATACCTCGGCGCGCCGATGTTGGGCCATTACCGAACCAATGAGCGAACCGCTGCGCGCCACTTCGCCCACGTAGGTCGTAAAGAGGGCAAAGTCGCCGACGGTAAAATGCCCCGAGCGCATTTGCTCTGCTACCATGATGAGAATAGCACCGGTGGCGACGTGGCTGATATTGAAATTGATGGAAAACAGCATCTGCGTAAACAGATTGTCTACCAACGTCGATTTGCGCCGCGCATCGTTGAGCCGGCGAAAGCGATCGACTACCGGCGACTCGGTGGTGGCGACCTGTACGGCCAGCACCGAGCTAAACATTTCGTTGGCAAAATTGGTCGCCGCTTCGGTAGCCGCGCGCTGCGCTGCTCGGTAGCGCTGAATGTGCTTGCGAGCAATATCGACAATGGTGACGATGAGAATACTCGGCACGACGGTAACCGCCGTAACGGCTACGTCGATCTTAGCCATATAGCTAATGGCCAAGATCGCAAAGATCATATTGCCCCACAGATTGACGTATTGCTCCAAGTAGCGCACCACCGCCTCCACATCGTCGCGGAAGCGGTTGGTCGCCTCGCCAGACGAGACGCTGACGCGGCGGGGGTTTTGCACTTCTAACACGGCTTTCAGCAAATTCTTGCGCAGCAGCGATTCGACGTGAAAACGCCAGCGCACGCCAACCAGTGCCGCGATAAAGAGCGTTGCGCGGTCGCCGAATTCCAAGAGGACAAAAAAGACCACAAGCGTCCAAGCATTAAAACCGGCAGCCGCCTCTCCGCTCAGCGCATTAAAAAATGCCTGCATAATCAGGCCCACGGCAAAGGGCTGCAAGTCATCGAGGCCGCGGAAAAATACGGTGGCCAAGAACAAACCCGGGCGATAGCGCAATAGCTTCAGCGCCGTCTGACCTGTGGTCATGCCCTCCGCCGCAGAGAAGGTGCCGTTGTCAGCAGGTGCCGTACTCATACGAGGACCTTTTCCAAACCCGCTGCCAATAGCTGGGCAAAACGCGAATGGGGATCGTTTGCCAGCGCCGTGCGATCGCCGTGCTCGGCAATATGCCCTCCCTGCAGCACCATGATCTCATCAACTTTTTCCACTGTACCTAAATGGTGGGCAATGATAATCCCCGTGCGCCCCTGCAGCAGCTTCTGCACGGCGCGGTCAATACGCGTTTCCGTAGCTGGGTCGAGTCGCGAAGAAGGCTCGTCGAGGATGACGATGCCCGGATCTTTGAGAAATACGCGTGCAAAAGCCAGCAGTTGGGCTTCGCCAGCCGACAGCGCGCCAGAGCTGACGTTGGAGTCTAGACCCTCGGGCAGCGCGCCAAACCAAGGCCCCAGACCAAGTTCCTCGATGGCCTCTAACAGGCGCTCATCGGCGATGCCTTCGGTAAAGAGCGATAGGTTTTCGCGCAAACTGGCATTGAAAATCTGCACGTCCTGCGTCACCATACCCACCTTGCCGCGCAGTTGTTCCAAGCGCACCTGATGCAGCGGCTGCCCGCCGACGCGAATCTGACCCGCATCGACGTCGTAAAAGCGGAATAGTAGGCGCGTTAGCGTTGTCTTGCCGCTGCCGGTGCGCCCAAGCAGGCCCAGTACGCGACCCGGTTGCAGGGCAAAAGATACGTCGCGCAGCACCGGTTCGCCCTGAAAATAGCCAAAAGTCACCCCATCGAATTGGACGCCAAGCGCCTGGCCTGCAGGCAAGGTGCCTGTGCCTTCCGCAATGCGCGTGCGCGTGCGAAAGAGCGCCTCAATGCGCTTAAAGCCGGCTGTGGCCTTCTGTAAATCGTTGATTTGTCGGCTGATTTGAAAGAGCGGCCAGCGCAGCATCGACGTATAGCTAAAAATGAGATAGACCGCGCCAAGAGTGAATACACCCTCACCGTACAGCCAGATCCCCATCCCCATCGAAAGCGCATGGCCAAAGGTGAAGAGGATCGTCGTGATAGAGCGCAGCACCGCCCCCATGGTCTCGGAGCGCACGGCGCGTCCATAGGCGTCGCGGTTGACGTTAAAAAAGCGATTAGCGATATAGGCAACCGCCCCGTTAGGGCGAATGTCTTCGATGCCGGCAAGCCGTTCCTCTAGGAAGCCATAGAGGCGCGAATAGCCTTCGCGCTCGGCCGCATAGTGGGGCACGGCCATGCTGCGCGTAAGGTTGTAGACGAAAAAGGCTATAACGGTAAATACGCTCATCGCCACGCCAATGCGCCAGTCCTCGCGAAAGAGCAGCGCCAGCACGCCGAAGAGAAAGAAGATACTGCCGATGACCTGCACGACGAATTCGGAAAAGAAGTTGGACAGCGCCGTGGCATCGCCATCGACGCGCTCGACCATTTCGCCCGGCGTACGCTCGTGATGAAAGGACATATCCAAGCGCAAACAGTGCTCAGCCAGATCGCCGCGCATGGTATTGGTCGCCCGCCAACCGACGTCCTGCCCCAAGTATGAGCCGGCCAAGTAGACGAACTGCCGGCAGATACCAATGGCTAAAAAGAGCAGCGCTGCATCCGTCAATTCGCCCACCGTGCCGCCCTCGCGCGCCGTATCGATAAAGTAGCGGACGATCTGCGGGTTGAGCAGGTTCATGCCGATGCCGAAGAAAATGCAGACGGCCAGCAGCGCTACGCGCGCCTTATAGGGCTTTAGATACTGCCCCAACAGCGCGGCATACGCGCGCAGGGAAACGCGCTCAACGGCGGTGCCGTCTTCTGCCCGGGCGTATTTCATCTGGTCTTTCAGCGCGATGCGATCCGTCGAGAGAGGCGACCGACAACTATACTGACCGGTCAGTTCATTTTATAGGCAAAAAATATATCAACCGACCTGTTCCCCGCGCAAGCCCACCGCGCAATATACCTTTGCTGAGAGCGCGTTGACCACAAGAAAACCTATAGCGTCACCACGCCCTTGATATACCCCTCCACCTGTCCAGCCACCAGGCGCTGCATAAAATCTGGGTACTCTTCCAGCGGCAGCACGTGCGTAACCAGCGGCTGCAGGTCGATCACGCCCTTGTCCAGCAGGCGGATAGCCGGTGGAAAGGGATCGCGCAACCGCGCAGAAGGCGCCGAGTTGACGATTGTCAGTCCCTTGGTATGCCACGCGCTGGGATTGAAATGGGCGCGTTCGCCCTTGATCCAGCCAAACAAATTGATCCGACCACCGCGCCGAGCGATATCGGCCGCCAAATCTAAACCCTGCTGCGAACCGCTCGTATCTACGACGACGTCGATATCGCGCGCTTTTAACGCCGCTTGCACTCCGTCAAAATCGGCCGCCGTCACGTCGTACACTTCGTCGGCACCCATCTGCTTGGCCAACTGCAGCCGACGCGCGTCGACGTCGAGGGCGACGATCTGCTCATAGCCCATGCCCGCCAGCCCCTGCAGCATCATCAAACCCATAAAACCGCAGCCTATCATAGCCAAGCGCTCGCCTACGCGGACTTGGCACTGGTCGATCCCCGTCACCACGCAGGAGACCGGTTCGACGATCCAATAGGGGTCTTGGAGAGGGGAAGCTGGAATGGCGTAGAGCGGAGAAGCGCCGATATTGCGCAGGCGGGCAAACCCCCCGCCCACGACGCGCTGGCCTATTTCGACGCCCTCGACGCCCGGTCCCAGTTTGCTCACATAGCCCACGCCTTCGTGCCCCGGCGGTGCGGCAAACGGCGCGGCGCTCCCCGCTCTACAGGTCTGGATATCCCATGCGCAAATGCCGCAGGCCGCCACCTCGATTTGCACTTGTCCCGGCCCGGGATCGCCAACTTCCACGTCGACGAGTTCGACGCCCCCCTCCGCTCTGTACTGCACGCTGTGCACTTTCATATCGCCTTCTCCCGATCCACTGATCACTCCCTTCTCAAAAAGCCCACGCCCGCCTGCCGCACCGTGCAGAAAACCTATTTGCGCGGTGTCGCGCGGCCACTACGCCGCGGTTTGCGCCCCGACGCCCCATCGACTTGGCGCTGCGTGCCCAGCAGCCTTTCCAATAGGTCGGGCCGCTTTAAACGCTGTAAGACCTGGCGAACCCAGGAGGTATTTTCGCCCTTGTACCAGAAGAAGAAGCGGTGTTGGTCTCGCTTCTCGCGCTCGCTGCGCACCGTCGGCACCTCTTTTAGGGTATAGGGATCGTAGCCAGAATAGTACATCACGGTGGCCACGGTCATCGGCGTCGGCGTGAAGTCCTGCACCTGCTCCAGTTGAAAGCCGGCCTCCTTTGTCTGACAGGCCAGATCGGCCATATCCTCCAACTGCGAGCCGGGATGGCTGGAGATAAAATAGGGAATCAGTTGCTGACGCAGCCCCGCTTTTTTGTTAAAGCGATCAAATTTTTCTTTAAACGCATCAAAGAACTTGAACGACGGCTTGCGCATGAGCTTGAGCACCGCGTCTGACGTGTGCTCGGGCGCAATCTTCAGGCGACCCGAAACGCGGTTGACTACGAGCTCCTCAATATATTCGTCGCAGCGGTTGGCCCGCTGCTCTTGCTCCGAGCCGCGCACCAGCATATCGTAGCGAATGCCGCTAGATACAAAGGCTTTTTTCACCTGCGGGTGAGCCGAGGCACTGCGGTAAATATCGAGCAGCGGCTGGTGGTTCATATCTAGGTTATGGCAAATCGTCGGGTGTATGCAGGAAGGGCTTACACAGCGATCGCAGATGGCCTGTACCTTGCCCTTCATCTTATACATATTGCCCGAGGGACCGCCCAAATCACTGATATAGCCCTTGAAATCGGGCATCTGTGTAATCTGATCGACCTCTTTCATAATCGACTGTTTTGAGCGGCTGGCGATCATTTTCCCCTGATGGGCGGAGATCGTGCAAAAGCTGCACCCACCAAAGCACCCGCGGTGCATATTAACGGAAAACTTGATCATCTCAAAGGCGGGAATGGCACCGCGCTTTTCGTATTTTGGATGGGGCTGGCGCGTATAGGGCAGGTCAAACGAGGCGTCGATTTCCGCCTCGCCCATCGTTTGATAGGGCGGGTTGATAACCAGCAGGCGATCGCCAACCCGCTGCAGTAGACGGCGACCAAACTGCTTGTTCGACTCCTGCTCGATATACTTGAAGTTGCGCGCAAAGGCCTTCTTGTCGCGCAGACACTGCTCGTGCGAAGTCAGCTCAACGCTGTCCCAGTTTTTGTTTTTGGGCATCTCTCGGCCAGCCGGCTGCATAAAGGCCGTCTGTGGAATCGTCCTCAACGACGCAAAGGGCACACCGCGGTCGAGCAGGCGCAGCATTTCGCGCAGCGGCTGTTCGCCCATGCCATAGACGAGCAGGTCAGCGCCGCTGTCGGCGAGAATGGAAGGCTTGAGCGCATCCGACCAATAGTCGTAGTGCGTGACCCGACGCAGCGAACCTTCAATGCCGCCAATGACGACGGGGGTATCTGGGTAGAGCCTCTTGAGAATCTGCGCATAGACCGTCGCGGCATAGTCAGGGCGAAAACCAGACTGACCGCCCGGCGTATACGCATCGGTCGAACGCTTTCTCTTGGCCGCCGTATAGTGGTTGACCATTGGATCCATGCAGCCGGAGGAAATGCCAAAAAACAGCCGCGGTGTGCCCAGTTTTTTAAAATCGCGCAGGTCGTCGCGCCAATTGGGCTGCGCTACGATAGCGACGCGAAAGCCCTCCGACTCAACGATGCGCGCAATAACGGCGTGGCCAAAGGCCGGATGGTCGACGTAGGCGTCACCCGAGATAATGATGACGTCCAGCTCGTCCCATCCACGCGCTTCGACTTCTTTCTTTGTCGTGGGCAAAAATTCACTCATATAGGTATCTCCATATTCCGTGATATATAAAAGTATACATTGCATGCCATAAGTAAACTGCACTCCCTCTTGCCGTCTTTCCTACCATTGCTTGCATTTTAATCTATTTCGCGACATGTACGCGTTATGGCCAACTCCGCCATCGCTCCATTGCACCAGCTAAATGGGCAGCGCGCAGAGCACATAGGTCAAAACGTTCGCGAATAGAGAGCGCATATATACACACCATCTCGAACCCACGGCAAAGGCCATACAAAGAGGAGAATCGATGTGGAAAAGATTGTGCTAGGACGCACGGGGCTTGCCGTTTCGCGCATGGGCATTGGCGGCGGCGGACCCAGCCAACTGGGCCAACGCACGGGCAGGAGTGCCGATGAGTCGGCCGATATACTGCGCCGGGCATTTGATGCGGGCGTCAACTTCGTAGACACCTCGGAGGACTACGGCACCGAGCCGATCATTGCCCGCGCGCTGGCGTCGCGCGCGCGCGATACCATTGTGATATCGACCAAAAAATCGACGCGCCACCAGCGGGTAACGCCTAGCACCGTGCGCGAAAGCATAGACCAGAGCCTGCGCCAGCTCAACACCGATTACATCGACCTATACAATCTGCACGGCGTTGTGCCACAGGATTACGACTACCTCGCCGAGGACGTATATCCGGAGCTGCTAAAGGCGCGCCAAGCCGGCAAGATTCGCAGCATCGGCATTACCGAGATGTTCAACGAGGATACGGGACACGAGACGATGGCACGCGCCGCACACGACGGCCTGTGGGATGTGCTGATGGTCGGCTTCAACGTGCTCAACCAGACGGCGCGCGGGCGCGTATTTGCAGAAGCGCAAAAAAACAACATCGGCATTCAGGTGATGTTCGCCGTGCGCAAGGCCCTGCGCTCCCCCGCCGACCTGCGCCCCTTTGTCGCCGAGCTGATCGAGCGCGGGCAGCTCGACCCCGACGAGATCAATGCCGAGCGCCCGCTGGCCTTTCTACTCGACGACGGGCTGGCCGAATCGCTGACGGACGCGTCCTACCGCTTTTGCCGCGACGAGCCCGGGGTCCACATCGTGCTGTCGGGTACGGGGAACCCAGAGCATTTGGCGCACAACATGCGCTCTTTCGAGCGCCCGCCGCTGCCGGCCGACACTGCCGCGCGCCTGCGCCATATCTTTCGCCACGTCGACTCGACGACGGGCCAGTAGCGCACCCGGCGCCGCCTAGGCGAGATCATGACCGTGCCGTCGGGCGCAGCGCAACGAGAGTTTGGATGCTTTAGCCGGCGCGGCGGTACGATGCGGCGAGTAGGATATCGCGCCCGCGCCGCGTGCTGATACGCGGCTTGAGCTGCATGAGCAGAGCGTAGAGCCCAAAGAGCAGACGGTTGACAAAGATAAAGTGCTTGGAGGCGCGGATATCGCGCCACTGCATAGAGGCGCGAATGTATTCGTTGAGCTGTCGGCGAAACTCGGGATCGCCAAAGTCAAAGCTCTCACTTGCATACGGCGTGAGTACGAAGCGGCCAAATTCCCGTAAAAAGGCGTAGAGTTCGTCCTGCGGCTCGGACGATCGCTCGTCGAGAATGCCCACTTCGCGATAGCAGGAGCGAATGGCCTCGGCGTCGTCCTTGACGTGCGCGGCCAGCATATAGACGCAGGTGTCGAGAAAGTCGCGCGGAAATTCTTTGACGCAGCCAAAGTCGATGATGCCGAGGCGATCGTCGTCGCGAAAGAGGAAGTTACCCGGATGAATGTCGGCGTGGAAAGAGTAGATACCGCGCTCCACTTGGTCGTGGATAAAGTCCCACAGCAGCTGACCAAAGTGATCTATGCGCTGCTGGTCGGGCTGGCCAGCGAGAAACTCACCGAGGTGCACGCCCCCTACGTAGGTCATTGTCAGCACGCGCTCGCTGCTCAGTTCGGGCAGCCACTGCGGCATGACGACCCTATCATCGCCGTCGTAGAGACCGCCGAACGACTCGATCTGCCGCCCCTCGTTAAGGTAGTCGGTTTCTTCGAGCAGTTTGTCTCGTATTTCCGTGAAGTAAACGTCTATATCCTCGCCCTTGAACAGCGGGCGAAACAGCGTGCGCGCCATACTCAGATCAGAGCCGATGGTATCGCGCACGTTGGGATACTGGAGCTTAACGGCCAGTTGGCGCCCGTCCTGCCCTTGCGCCCTATGCACTTGACCGATAGATGCGGCGGCAACCGCCTCGTCGTCAAAGCGCGCAAAAAGCGCCTCGGGATCGGCCCTCAACTCGCGGCGAATTTGCGCGCGCACTAGCGCGCGGCTCATCGGCGGAACGCGGTACTGGGCGTCGGCCATCACTTCGATAAATTCGTCGGGCAGCACACCGGTATCCATGCTCAGCGACTGCGCCAGCTTTAGCGCCGTGCCGCGCAGGCGCGTGAAATCCTTGAATACCTGAGCGGCATTTTCGCGGTTGAGCTGACTGCGCGACGGCGCGCTCCCCGCCGAGCGGCGCGCGTAGTAGCGGGCGTAGTTCGTGCCCACCTTGAGACCGGTCCCAGCCAGTATCTTGCCGCGCTGCAGCTTGCCGGAGGGGAATTCGCTCATCGCACCCACTCCAGTGCCTTGCCCAAGAGGGCGTTGCCGAAGGGCAGCCGGATCACGTTGTTGGCCATCAGGTATTTGAGCAAGTCTCCGCCGGCGTATATCAGCTCGCGCGAGCGCAGCGCCTGCCCGACAAAGGCGACGATCTTATCGACCAGTGCCGTTGTGCGCTCGCCATCGGCGCTGTCGTCGGCAATCCAAAAGCGCACCAGGTGCATGTATTCCTTGGCAAAGAAAGCGGCCAGCGGTTCTGGGGCACAGGTGTCGGCCAGCATCTCGGCAAAAAGCACCTCGACCTCGCGCTGGAACTGCGACGTGCCCGAAGCGCGAAAAATCTCGCCGACAAAATGCTCTTCGACGAACTCGCGCTGCTCCTGCAGCATATCGAACATCGCGTAGGCAAAGTTGGCCAGCTTTTCCTCGGCCGGCCAGTCTGCATAATCGGGCACTTCGTCGACCATCGCCCGGTAGCGCTGCACGCAGAGCGGATAGTAGTATTTGAGTATCGCACTGCGCGAATGAAAGAGGCGAATGATATCGACTTTCTTAACCCGGGTCTTGCGCGCCAAATTAGCCGTGGTAAAGTTGGCGCGATCGTCTACGTACAGCTCTATGGCCGCCTCGACGATTTTTTGTTTCTGGGCTAGGTCTCTGTCCGTGCCCGGCATGTTACAATGCTCGCTTTCTGCGCCGCGAAAAGTCGCTGGAAATTAGTGGAATAGCTTCTCAGAAGAACATTTCCAAGAGTCATCAAAATGCAAGAAGCGAAACAAAATAAATGCGCGCGGAGCAGGCGTCCACACGGAACGATCGCAGCGCACTGGCAAACCTATGTAAACGGCGTTTTAGTGCGGTAAAATGACGTGCGTGGGAAGTCGCATCGTTGGCGGCGATGACCAGTGGCCCGCCGTGGGCCTAGCAGCGGTTGGGCACACACTTCGCACGGGCGTTACCCGAGCGCAGCCTAGCGCACATCGTAGTGTTTCTTGCAGTAGCCTTGCGCGAAATGCTTGCCCTGGCACTGATCTATCTGGCAGGCGGTGCGCCCGTATATCCTTTCGCGCTCGGGCGTGAGACGACCGTGGCGGCGCACCTGCTGGTAGTGGCGCGGACAGTAGCCCTTGGCAACGGGCCCGGCCTGGCAGCCGTTTGCCCTGCACTCGCTGTATGCGCTGCTGCGGCTAGTTTCGTACTCCAATTCGGGCGTGAGACGACCGTGGCGGCGCACCTGTTGGTAGTGGCGCGGACAATACCCAACCGTGCGCGCTACCTGCTCACACGAAGGCGCCTCGCAACGCAGCGCGTTGCCTTCTTTAGCTAGATCATCTCGACCGTTTTCCCGTCGGTACGTGCGCATTGCGTCTGACATATACACATCCCTTCGCCTGCTAACTACGGATCCTTTACTGGCCTATCTACCCCTTCACCGCACCTAATTGAATGCCGCTTATAAACCACCGCTGGCAGAGCACGAATACGATGATCATGGGAATCAACATCAGCACAGAGCCGGCGCAGATAAGGCCGTAGTCGTTGTTATACAAATCCGATAGCTTGGCCAAACCAACGGGCAAGACCATCATCGAGTCGGAATCCGTCATAATTAGCGGCCATACAAAAGAGCGCCAGTTGCCCAGGAAGGTAAAAATGGCCAGCGCACCCAGCGCCGGTTTGGCCAGCGGCAGCACGACGTGCCAGAAAACGCCCCACGTCGAGCAGCCGTCAATATAGGCCGCCTCTTCGATTTCACGCGAAACGCCGAGCAGAAACTGGCGCAGCATAAACGTGCCGTAGGCGCTAAAGCACCCCGGTGCAATCAGGGCAAAGTAGCTGTCCAAACCGACCGGATGACCAATGTACTGGCTTCCAAAATAGAGAAATCCACTAAAAAAATTCGTGTCGCCAAAGGCGTTCAGCCAAAGCGGAATTTTCTTCATCAATACAAATTGGGGAATCATCAGCACGTCGGAGGGAATCATCATTGTCGCTAGATACCCCAGAAAAATCACGTCGCGGCCGCGAAACTGCAGGCGCGCAAACGCAAACGCTGCCAGCGCGCTAGTGGAGACTTGCACGGCCGTAATCGTGCTGGCGATAAACAGCGAGTTAGCGTAGTAGCGCGCAAAGGCAAATGCCTCTACGACGCCCGTGTAATTGTCCGAGGTCCAGCGCGGCGGAATCCAGCCCAGCGTCACGTCGACGTTATACTTAAACGATGTGAGTAGGGTCCACACCAGCGGCACGGTCATCAGGCACATCAGGAGCACAAGCGCACCGTAAATGGCGCCCATCTGCCAGCGCTGCTGCGCGGATACGGGCGACATTACGATGTCTCCAATCGACTGCCGCCATAGCGCCAGTTGATTAGCGTAGCAACAAAGATGAGGGCGAAGAGCACCATGGAAATCGTTGCCGCATAGCCGACTTCTAGCTGCTGATACGCTTGCGTGTAGATGTAGTAGCTAATCGTCGTCGTCGAGCCACCCGGTCCTCCACCCGTCATTATATAAGCTGCTTCAAACCCCCCCTGCAAACCGCCGATCACGCTGGTTACGAGAATAAAAAACGTAGTCGGTGCCAGCTGTGGAATCGTTATGTAGCGCAGTTTCATCCAGCCGTTAGCGCCGTCAATATCGGCTGCCTCATAGAGTTCAGGAGGGATGTTCTGCAAGCCGGCCAGATAGAGAATCATACTAAATCCACCGGCACTCGCCCACACGAAAACGATAATCAGCGCCGGCTTAGCCCAGCGCTCGTCGATTAACCATCCGGGCAACAGCGCCGCAGCATCGGCACCTGTGACGCCAAAAATGTGGTATAACTTCCAAAGAAATCCATTTATGATGCCGACGTTGGGCTCATAGGTCAGCAGCATCGTCCACACCATGTAAATGGCAATGCCGCTACACAGATGCGGTATGAAAAACAGGGTGCGAAACACGACGCGACCGCGTATCTCGCGGTTTAGCAGCACGGCCAGCAGCAGCGCACAGGTCATGGAGAGCGGAATGTTGAGCATGAGAAATAACGTGTTGGCCAAGTACTGCCAGAAATACGGATCGCGCGCCTGCCACGCGCCATCGACGCTATCAAACCACAGCAGGTCAGCAAAATTGCCCAGCCCGACAAACGACGGCGTGCCGGTGGCCAGCTGGTAGCGATAGAGGCTCATACCGGCAGCCACGAGAACGGGGCCCAGCGTGAAGATGACAAAGCCCAGTAGATTGGGCAGCAAAAAAAGGACCGCCGCACGCCCCTGCCGCTTCATAGGTCGTCCCCCTGCGCATAAATCCGATCCAAATAGTCGTTGGTTGTCTGGTGCGCGCGGGCCAGCGCCTCTTCGACCGACTCGCGTCCCGCCAGGGCCGCGTCTAAATCGTCGAGCATAAAGCGGTACAAATCCTCCCACCAGAGTTCCTGCGGAAAGAGATGGACGTCGTACTCCATGGACTCGACAAAGGTTTCTTCAGACCACGGCGTATCGTCGCGCACAAAAGCACGGCGGGCCACCGATCGCTGCGGCGGCATATCGCTGCCGAGCTGGGCCATTGCCGCCGTAGCCTGCGAACCCACCATGTGCTTGACCAGATCCCAAGCCAACTCGGGCTGCTTGCTGTTTTTCCAGATGGTAAAACCAACGCTTGCGTAGCGCGTTTTGCGCCCGTCGGGCCCTTTGGGAAACAGGGCCGTATCCCACTCAAAGCGATCGAGGTACTGATACTGCGGTATACGCCACGGGCCGGAAATATCGATGGCAATGCGCCCGGCTTCAAAGGTGAACGTGCTCATCGTCGCGTCCGTACGCATGCCAGGGCGCGGCGGACTGACCTGGTGCTTGAAGTATAGATCGACGTAAAACTGGACCGCATCGCGCACGCTGGGATCGTCGAGGTTGGATACGTAGCGACCGTCTTCCATCCGCAAAAACTTTCCCCCGCCGCTCCAAACGTAGTTCGCGATGTCGTAGGGAGAACAACCATACACGTCGTATAAGCCGTCTTGATCGACGTCGATAGTGAGCTTTTTGGCTTTTTCAAGCAGCTCATCCCACGTCCAGTCGGGCGATGGATACTCGACGCCGTACTGGTCGAACAAATCTTTATTGTAAAAGCACGTGACCGTGCTGCCCTTAACCGGTAGACCATAGAGCTTGCCGTGGTAGCTATAGGCTTCCAAGCCAACCGGATAATAATCACCGACGTCGATACCGTCGCGTTTGACGAGTTCATCGAGCGGCAGCAGCTGCCCCGTGCTAGAGACCTGCGCCATTTGTCTCCAGTGCAGCACGCAGACATCGGGCGCATGCCCTGCATCCATACCGGTGAGTAATTTTTGCACTACGCTGCGCCCGGGCACAACCTCCAAGCGAAAAAGCTTATCGGGGTTTTCGCGTCGATACTGCTCTGCCATGCGCCGAAAGAGCTGTGCTTCCTGTGGCGAGCCGTATACCCACACAGTGAGCATATCTTCCGCAGGATGCCAGTTGATGTAGCGCGCACCAACAAATGCGACGAGCACTGCGGCACACGCAGCGAATAGCCTTATATACAGCATGGCTGAGCCTTGGCAGGAATAAAAAAATCCCCATCCATCAGAAAGTCGAACGGATGGGCTCGAGCGAAATTTCGCGCCGTGCAAGGAGAACACAGCTGCGAAGAACACCACGCGATTGCTGCGACAGCTCGTGAGAGTCTGTCGCAGCAATCGCCGTGATTGATACCACAACTACTACATTGCTACTAGCTTAGAACTGAGCTTTGATCATACCCCAGCTAGCGGCTTCAACAGCGGTAGAACCGCCTTCCGGCCATGCAATAGCCGGATCCAACGGAGCAATCAACAGGTCCATATCGGCATGGCAGCAACCCTCAACCTGGGTGCCCCACTGACCGATGCGGTTGTCGCCTTCACCTTCACCACCATCAACCTCGTTGACGATGAAACCGACGTGAATCGTCTCGCCTTCGGTCAAGTTGTGGATATTGACCTCAGCCTCCGTGGCTTCTTCGTTCTTGGGCATGCTGCTAATCGGCTGAATCGCGATTTCGTAGGTGTAGGTGCTCTCGCCAAACTCTTCGCCTTCGAAGCTAAAGTCGACGGTGAACCACTGCGAACCGCTGGTCAACCAGGGCAGGGTCTTGACCGGACGCAGCCACTCGAAAGTGCCTTCGACCGGTGGAAAAGCGAACTTGTACGAAAAGCTCGTGGCCGTCTCGCCAGCGTTGTGCTGGTCGCGGGCCTCGTGCAGTGCGTTGACGTCGATTTCCCAGCTATCATCCCAGAAAAACTTACCCGGGTCCTGACGGCGAATCACGTGAATATCGTCGTAGACGCGGCTCGTCATATAGAGATTGTTGCTTGCTTCGTTCCAACCGGCCAGGTGGCGAATGTTCAGCGAGCTAGCGTCGAGCTCTTCGATACCAGCTGCTTCGGCAAAGCCGTCCAGCGAGTTGAGACGGTCGTTCTGAATGCCGTACACATCGACGGGAATCATGGCCCAGTCGGCATCGCTACCGTCGATCACGGGCTGATTGCCATCGGGAAACTGCACGGCAACCATCAGACCGTTGTCGTGGGCCTGTGCGGAAAACGCACCGACCAAAACAGCCGTCATCGCAAGGATTGACTTCCTCATTGTCTTTCTCCTCAATAACAAGTTGGTTAAAAAAGACTTCACGTTTTGCCGTTAACAGCACGGCGAACTACTTCCTTACCTCCTTTCACTTTCAACAAATGCAGCGATAGACACTGCATAGATAGACTGTTGGGCTATTCTAACCCAGCATACACGGTAATAAATGCCTGTGTTCCCGTACTGGATTCTGCTGCAGCAAAGTCCTTACGCTCCATGGACAGGCCGACGAGCGCCTTGATAACGTATCCCTGATAGGCTGACGTATTGTTAAACTGCACGGCTCCCAAAAGGGAATTAAAGTCGTTTACATCGTTATCCAAGTCGTTGAAGATCACGTACTCGACACCTGCCTGCAGTGATGTCACTTTGAGCAGCGGCAGTTCCACCAACGTCGAGAAGATCTCCGTCAGCGATTTATTGCCGCGCTGAGTAAACAGGTCTCGACTCTGGTTTATGTATTCACTCTTCCAGCGCGGTTCGACACGAATACGGCCCAGATCGCGCTTGTAGCTCACTTTGTTGATAAGTCCGAAGAAGAAGTCCGACTTGTCCACGTTGTACTGCTCGCGCAGCTGGCGGTTCATTAACTGCCGATAGAGCGTGTAGTTCACCTTGTTGGTCAGTTTAAACGCACCAACGCTCAGGTTATGCCCCAAATACGACTGGTTGACAAACGAATCGCGCGCGATGAGCGGGTCTTCTATACGCGTTAGGCTACCGCCGCGCAGCGTATTATCGGGAGCCCACTGCAGCAGCGGATTGGCAATATCGTCTGCAACCCTCTTGTTCATTTGAAAGAAACGCACATTGCCGTAGCGCGGAGAGCTTCCATCATACGTGAGTAACACGTAATCACCGTGGTTTTTTTGGTCCGAAGAAATGAGCTCTTCGCGCAGTAAACCGACCATCAGGCGCATTCCCGGCAGCAGATTGACGCCGCCGTATACGTTGTAGCCACGGTGGTCTTTGCGATACGGGTAGTCAGGCAATTCGTCGTTTTCGTACTGGTCGACCCAAAAGTTGTTGTTCATATCCATGCCGAACAGGAACTCTGGTCGATCTACGGAAAAGCGCAAAAAAGGCTCTTCGTAATCGGGCAGAGAGTTCATCTTTACCCGGTTGTCATTCTGGTTCAGATCAGGAAGAAAATCGTTATTGGCATCCCAGCCGGGAAAAACCTGACGATCGGGCGCATTCCAATCGGCTCTAAACCAATCGGGAATGCGGTCCTGGTCGTCGTTATCCTCGACCAATTCAACTATGCTGCCCGGATGTGAATAGTCGATGTCTCCCTGAGTGTCCGTAACAAACGACTGCGTATTGTAGAAGGGGTCCATCGAGTAGGCCTCGCCGTATGCGAAAAAGCGCTCCGACCTTTTGGACGCATTGATCATCCAAGCCGGCGACTTGCTCTTACCGCGTATACCCGATGTGGCCCTATGCGACTCCTCGAGTTGGTTGGGATATTTGCGAAAGCTCCAGCTTAAATCGTACTCGGCATACAGATCGAGCCCCCACAGATCAGATATGTTCAACGTCCAACCCAGTACGCTGGTAGAGGTGGGCAGGCCATAGTCAAAACTGACGGTGCGCAGGTTGGTGATGTCCTGAATATTGCCTTCAGCTTGGGCCACCATCAGCAGCACGGGGTTTCCGCTGCGATCCGTCTGGCGGTCCGACGTCATCCAAATCTGATAGTCGTTGGCGACCACCAATTGGAACTCGACGCCCACCACTTCGGAAGCATCCCCCTTGGCCCGATTGACAAAGGCCGGCGTGTTGAAGTCGTAGAGGATGCGAATTTCTTCGTTTCCATCGGCGGAAATATACCCTCTATCGACCACACCTCCCTCGACGACGGGCAAGAATCGCAGGTCACTGCCCCGATCAACGGAACCGTCGCGATAGGTTATGACAATATCCGAACCCGAAGGAAAATACGCCGCACCGCCGGTTCCATCTTCGGGTGAATCATCCCGCAGGACGACCTGTATGGTAGATATCGTCTGGTTCTGCCGCGTAGTTAACCCTCCACGCAGCTGGTTCTCCACCAAATCATCCGAGCGCGTATTGGAATTGTGCGAGTTAACGGCGTGTGCGCCAATCTTGACAAAATCGCCGACCTGCGTGGCGATGCGCGTCCCGAACAGCGTCGTATTATTGGTCTGCGAGACCTCTACGCCCTGCGTGCCGCGCGGCCCCGTAAAGCGCGCATAGACTATCGAGGCTTCGTGCTTGTCGTTTGCCAGGTCAAACTGAATGCCGTCCAAGCGCGGCTTGGAAAATGACATCGGCGTAAATGTCGTGCGCAGATTCGAACTAATAGTCAGCCCGTAGTGGTACTGGCCCCTGTGATCGCCTGCGACCACGAGTTCGGCAAACCAGGAGCGAAAGCGATTGGCTTTAAATAGCACATTGCCAAAGTCTTGGCCACTGGTCTCACCGCTGTTAAATATTAGCCATCCCTGCGATAGGCGGTTGCCGTACAAATCGTAGAAGTAGTCACCCGTCAGGCTGATATCGACCGGCCGCAGATACGGTTCGCGCGCGTAGTTGGTATACTCCCACTGGCGCCAGCGATACTCTGGGTAAAGCTCTTGAGGGACGTACCAACGCCGCACAGCGGGATCAACCGTCCCGACGTTTACATCGACCCCCTGTGGAGCATAGCTGATATCGTCTCTAAACTGCTGTCCCAATAGCGTTCCGTAGTTGATCTGAGCCTCTGCGGAATGGCAAAGCAGCATGAGAAAGAAGAAACTATGGCGGCACAATTTATGCATAAAATTCCCTGCCCAATTAAGACCTCGGCTAATAGGCGACCGAAACGATACCGGTAGCCATCTTGCTGCCGCCGTCCACGTCGAGTTCAACCTGATACATGTATATGCCCGGGCTAACCAGCACTCCGCCCTCGTCGCGGCCATCCCAGGCAATTCCAAACGATCCGCTGCGCGTCAATTCGTTGCCTATGCGGCGCACTAAACGCCCCGTTAGGTCGAATACGTTTACCGCAACCTCCGCATTGCCCTCGACGTTGCGCACGTCGTATTCGATAAGCACCTGGTCGTTGATTCCATCGCCGTTGGGTGTCAATACGTTTGACGATAGCTGCACATCGCTAATCAACTGGCCGCTCATCGGCGTGCGCACAGCGAGTACATCTCCGCCAAAGCGAAAGGTCGCATTGCCCGGTTTAATCTGCTGTTTCAACTCCGGCTCTGCGCTGTCGTATACCCAACCCGTAAACTCCGTGCCAAACCGCAGCACCTTGGCATCGAATACCACCTCTATGCGCTTTTCGTTATCCTGCGGAGCCACCAGTCGGTCAAAGCTCAATACAATTCGATCGTCCTCGATCTCAGGCGGAAAGCGATCGATCATCTCGACGCCGTCGACCAATACCGACTGAACCGACTGAACGCGCGTCTGCGTGAAGATCTCTAGTTTGTCAAAACCCTTGTCGCCCGTATCCAGCAGCGGCCGCACGACGTAGGTGAACGTGTGCACGTCAAAGCTCTCCGTCACCAACGGCCAGATCTCGCCCAGGACTTCCTGCGCGGCCGGCTGTTCATCAAAGAGAAATGCCATCTCGTCTATGCGCGGTGCAATCTGGCCGCTGCTGCGAAAAACAACCTGAAACTGCAGATAGCGCGTGGGACTCGGAGACTGCACGACGACGCCATCTACCCACTCTTCACTCGGGTACTGTTCGTCTTGCAGACCGGCGTTAAAATCGTACGGCGGCGACCAGGTCGACCATGCTTCGCGGTTGTATTCGCGCCGAATCTGGCCATACAAACCCGAGTTGTATGCGCCGCGATACTCGCTTTGTGTCACTTGCTCGAACTCCCCAGTGCTACCCACGCGCCAGAATATGTACGGCTGAGGCGTGTTGCCGGTCCGCGTGCGCAGCATGATCTCGCTGCCCTCGGGAAACGCACCCTTCCAGCGCACCTTACTCCATGCAACGGGTTTGCCAAAGTCCAGCACAGGGCTGGTATAGCTCGTGTTGGTGACATAGCCATCGCCGTAAATTTCAAATTCGGCAATCTCCCAATCGCGTTCGGCATTGATCGGGCGTATTGCAATCCAATGCAAATCGCGCGTTGGAAAACGCAAATCCACTACGGCGTCCAAGTTTTCCGTGTTGCGCTGCAAAATATCCAGAGCCGGGTCGTTGGCCGCCGTTAGCGTGCGGTCAATGTCTCGGTACCAGCGCTTGCCGGGCTGGTTCATCCCCGGAGCCGCAACAAAGGGCGCCGTGCCATCCGCCACGCCAATCTCGTACCACTGCAGATAGTTTTCTTCAAAACCCGGGCGGGGATAAAATCGGATGCGGTTAATAGGCAGCTCTGCTCCCAGGTTAACTATCAGGTTTTTCACATAACCGATGTTGAGACCCTGTAAACGCGGCGAAAACTCAACGCGCCGCAGCAGCGCAGTTGAGGGATCGCCGTCAATCAGTACCTGCAGTGCCTTCGTTGCCTCACGCGCGTATGAAGCACTCACGCTGGAGTTGAGGTGGCCTTTGCGATCGGCCAGGCTGCGCGATAGGTTTTCGTTTGGATCGATCCACACCGGACCGATACTGTTATTGGCGTAGTCAATCATCGTGTCGATACCCGCAACTTCCGGCGCATAGTTGACCGAGCCCGTCGCCGTAACTACACCGCTCCGATCCACGATCAGATAGACCGCATTTTCGCCCGTTATCAGCCCCTGCCACGTGTTGCCATCAACGCCGCCCAGACGAAACTCGGATCGAGCCCACAGGCCATCGGCCAAAAACAAGAGCAATCCCATAAAGACGAATCGTCGCATCATAATCGCATCTCCGAGCTCAGATTACACATCAATACGCCACGCCAAATGGCTGAATAGTAGCACTAGAACGCGCATCGCCCTCCACTTCAACTTGTAGCAAATAGAGACCCGGCGGCACCAACTCCCCGCCGTCATTGCGACCATCCCAGTTCAACTCGGGCTGGCTGTCGGCGCTGTAAATTCCGTTGTCGGCCAGTCCAACATACAGTCTGCGCACGCTCTGTCCCGCCAGGTTGAATATTTCCACGGAGACCCGTGCCTCACCGACGACGGCGAGAATTTCATAGCTCATTTGCAAGCGGTCGTTTACTGCGTCGCCGTTGGGCGTCACCACGGTTGTTGAGACATTTAACGCACCGACCAGGCTGCCCGAGTTAACGCTCGGGCTCAGCACCGTAATATCAGATTTAAACGGCACGTCTTCGTCGTCGAGCAAAGCCGCATCGCCGGCAACGACGCCCTGAAAGGCCTCCTCAGCCAACAGCAGCACCCGACCTTCAAAGGTCGTGCTAAAGGACAGCACGCGGCTGACAAAGTGCACTTTAACCACCGAATTGTTGTCCAATACGCGCGGAAAGCGCACCACAAACCCATCGTCTGTTATGGAGACAATCTCCACATCGTCTTCTGCAGTAGGACGATCCTGAGTAACAAACGTGTGATCAATCACGGCACTGCCTGTACCATCCAGAATTTCTATTCGATCAATACTCTTCACGCGCGTGCCCGTGGTCAATTCGAGCGTGTCAAAGCCCTGTATCTGTCCGCTGGTCATGTCGGTGCGCAGCGCATACACAAAGGGAATGTCCGTAGCCGCCGGCACTTCGCGCGGAAAGATTTCGCCAACGATCTCATCGGCCAGCGGCGGCGAGGTAAAGTCAAAGGAAAGCTGATCCAGCGCGTAGCTGGCCTCTAAATCTTCGCTGAGAAAATCGACGCGAAACTGAATATACTGACGAGGTCCAGGTGATATGATGGGCACGCCGTTTTCACTGGTGCCGTCTTCTAGTGAGTAGGGTGAAGTCCACGGGCTCCAGTTTTCAAGATCGTCGCGCACCGAACCGCGTTCCCATTCATCAGACTGACCACCTTTTTCGGGCAGGCGAAGATATTCACGACGCTCCAACGGCTGCGTGGGGTCGCTCACCGAGAGCGGTATCTCTTGTGCATCCTGCAAACCGACGCGCTTGCGCGTGTAGGCGAACGGCGTGGAATCGCTGCCGCTGCGCGAGCGAATCTGCATATCAACCCGATCTGCATTGCCAACCAAATTCTGCAGCCAGCGCAAGCGCCCCCAGTTGGCAGGAGACCCCATGTCGATTACGGGCGATATGTAGCGCGCCGTAGGAAAGAACCCCTCTCCAAATACCTGAATTTTCTCTATTTCAAACGGAATCGAAGACGTCGCACGCAGACGCAAAAAACGCAGCAGGCGAGGGGGGTCGATGTTGATTTCCGTTATCGGGCTGTCGTTGTTGGTGCGCGTTTCGTATAGCTCCCAGATCGGATTACCCGCTTCTGTCAGCACCACGCCATCGTTGATACTCACTTCAAAGTTTTTGAGGAAGTCGCCTTGAAACGGCGTGGCTGGGGACGGGAATACGGTATTCCGAGGAAAGAATCGCAGCTGATTCACCCCAAAGCGCCCACCCAAATCCAACACCATGAGCGTGCCGAGAACAAAGTTTCCCTTGCGCTCAAATGCCCTTCCATTCGGCGACGACGTAATGAGTTGGTCGAGCGTCTGGCGCAGCTGTGCATCGGATATATCGAGCACCGTTGGCGCCGTGAGCCGACCGCCCCGTTCGCTTATTTGCGTCGCAATGTTTTCGCCGACACCGACGCGGCCCGGCAATATACTACCGGGGAAATCGGCGCTGGAAAAATCGATCAGCTTCGAGGGTGTATTCCCTATTTCCGTAACGGTGGGATCGAGCGGCGAGCGATATTCGGGATCAATTGCAGAGAATACAACTCCGCTTACCACGTCGCCCTCCCAACTGATCTGACCGTCTCTGCCGAGCGTTAATACCTCGGCAGCGTCTGCGCTAGGCAGACTCCCCAGACAGGCCAGCAGAGCGCCGGACGCGCACCAACTCAGCAACTTGCTTCTCATGCTCCTCATTCCCCGAATTGTCTCAGTACGGCGTTCAAATCGTCTTCCATCGCTTGCTGCACTTCAGCGTGCCGCTTGCGCGTTTCGAATAGTCTGCGAGCGGCTTCTGCTTCTTCCAATCGCCCCACGCGATAGTATAGCTTGCCGAGAAAGAAATGCGCTCGGTAGCCATCGGGCTCTATATCCCGCAGGTGCTCAAATACGGACAGCGCCTCTACAAAGCGCTCGTCAACGGCCAACAGCTTGCCCAACTCCCACAGGGCCGAAGGCTGGTCGGGATCCATGGCCAACACGGCATTCAACGCCTCCTCGGCGGCTTGCCTTTCGCCTCGCTCGACCAACAAGACCGCCGAACGCCAACCGGCCTCTACGCTCCAGGCCGAGTGCGCGCTCAACAAACTATACGCTTCCAACGCTTCGTCTAGGCGCCCTACCGATTCACACAATCGGGCCAATCCATAGCGCACGCGCGCGCTGTCCGGATGGCTAACCAACGCCTCGCGATAGGCTTCTAACGCCCCTTCGACATCTCCCATGAGCAGGCGAGCATCGCCGAGCACACCCAGCCAGCGATCGCCTTTCGTGTCGCCGTCGCTCAGTGCCTGATATTCTTTCGCTGCCTCGCGCGGCATATCGGCGAGCATATACGTACGGGCCTGCTCGGCGCGAATGTTCAGACCAATCGCATCGGTGAATTTTGCCCGCGCTTGCTCATAGACCCGACCGGCGCGCCGATAGTCACCCATTTCCCCATAGAGTCGAGCTAGGCCCACATATGCTCCAACTGGGGCCGAATCAAATCCAATGGCTGACTCGTACTCCCTTGCCGCATTGGCACTCATCGCCAATTGCTCGTAAGCGCGTGCGCGCACCTGACGCTCATGCACTGTTCCCCGTTCCTGCCAGACGTGCCCCCCGCGGTTGCACACGACGACAAGCGCCGCAAGCACGACCCAACCCAGCACCGCGCGCCGACCGGGCAGCACGCCTACCCACAGTTGCACGATCCCCTGCGCCGCTGCCAGCAGCAGTATTGGCACAGCCACTGTGCGCAGCGCGGGATGCCCACCGTGTGGGACGGTGAGGGCTATGACCGCTAGGCAAACCACCAGAACGAACTTTTTTTCTGCGACCGCTCTGCTCCGCCAAAGGGCGAACAAACCCAACAACATTAGAGGCCCTATTGCACCCCAGGGAAAAAACAGCCACCGGTGCCACAGCAGCGCGGCAACGATGGTTTCCTCTGTCGCCAGATAGGGATCGGCCAAATCGGCCCATTCTCCGCCCCAGAAAAATCGCGCCAGAGCCGAAGGCCAATCGGCCGCCCCTGCAGGCTGTAGCGCTGACCATCCTCCGGTCCACAGCAGCATCGAAAGCAGGCCCAACAGCCAACCGCCCACCATAAACGCCGCATGGCGCGATGCCCTTTTGCCAGCCCACCAAATGCCGACCACGACCAGCAGGCGAACCGGCCCCGATAGCGCGCTCGCCATGCCAAGCAGGAGTCCGGTCCAGACTGAATGGACGCGCCAGACGACCAGCGACGTCAGACCGACAAGCGATAAAAATGCGGCCCAAGATCCAGCACCGACCTGTCCTTCCATGTATATAGACGGACCGTAACAAGCGGCCATTGCGCCCGCTAAAAAGCCCACCCCATGGCCCAACAAGGTCGCTGCCAACTTCCAAACCAGCAGGCAGTTGACCACGCCGATACCCAGTTGAAGACCGATCAGCACCCCCTGCGATACACCCCACTGGCTCCACATGCCATCGGCTTGCGCCGCCGCGCTCAAGGGATCCTGGCCGACCTGCCATAGATAGACGACTCGCCACAGCAGGGCCACTAGCCCAATGGCCACTACAGCCAAGAGCGAACCTCCACTCGCGCGCTCCCAATTCACTTGGCCGATATCTCATGGCGCGTTTGCATACCCTGCTAGTTCAGACCAGCGAAAATGGTGATGAAAGACTGACTCGTTAGCCGCGCTTTCTGACCGGAGAAGTCCCTGCGCTCCAGCGACCAACCCACCAAAGCGCGCAGTCGATAGCCGAGGTAGTCGGACTCATTGCTAAACTGCACTGCACCGACGAGTGAATTGAAATCCATCGAATCGTCTTCCAGATCGTTGAAGTACATGTACTCGATACCGGCCTGTAACATGGTGACCTTCAGCACGGGCACCCGAAAAAGAGCCGAGGCCAACTCCGTCAGCGAAGTCTCATCATTCTCGGAAAACAGACCGCGGCTCTGTTTGCGAAATTCGCTTTTAAAACGCGGCTCTATGACGACGCGTCCGATATTGCGGCGATAGCCAATCTTGTTGATGACGCCGAAAAAGAAGTCCGACTTGTCGAGCCCGTGCATCTGGCGATCAGCCCGACTCATCAGCTGGTTGAAGAGCACGTAGTTGAGCTTGTTCATCATGGAAACCGAACCGCGCTGCAGCGCGTGCCCGAGAAACGACTGACTCACAAACGTATCCCTTGCGAGCAGCGGATCTTCCACCTGCGTCAACTCGCCGCCCAGCAGCGTGTTGTCCGGAGCCCACTGCAATAGGTTGTTGGGAATGTCGTCCTCGACCTTTTTGACCATCTGAAATACGCGCAGCCGACCAAGGCGCGGTGAATCGCCGTCGTAGGTCATCATTCCATACAGACTGTGGTTTTTCTGATTTGATGAGATCAATCCCTCGCGCAGCACGCCCAGCGACACGCTCATTTCAGGCGTGATATCGGCCTTGCCATAGACGTTATAACCACGGTGGTCTTTGCGGTAGGGATAGTCCGGCAGTTCGTCGTTCTCGTACTGATCTATCCAGAAGTTGTTGTTCATATCGACGCCGAATAGAAACTCGGGGCGATCCGACGCATAGCGCAGAAACGGCTCCTCGTAGTCAGGCGTTACGTTTGAGCGAACGAGGTTGTCGTTTTGGTTGATATCGGGGATGAAGTCGTTGTTCTGGTCCCATCCGGGAAATACGCGCGAATCGCCCGGCAGCCAGTCGAAGCGCACGGTGTCGGGATTGCGATCCTGATCGTCGTTATCCTCAACCAGTTCGACCATGCCGCGACGCTCGCTGTCATACTCTATGCCGCCAGCCCCCTGCGTGATAAAGGTCCGCGTATTGTAGTGCGGATCCATGCTGTATGCTTCGCCAAACAGAGAAAAAACCGATGACTTCTTCGACGCATTGATCATCCAAGCAGGTGCGCTGCGCTGCGAGCCTACGCCAGAATACGCCTTGTGGCTCTCCTCGTTTGGATTGGGGTACTTGCGATAGTTCCAGTTCAGATCGTATTCGCCGTAAATATCGATTCCTTTGAAGTTGCGCACTTCAATCGTTCCGCCAAAAATATGCGTCGCCGTCGGAAGGCCGTACTCAAAGCGAACGGTTTCCAAATTCGTGATATCCTGGACGTTGCCCTCAGCCTGCGCCACGAGCAGCAGCACCGGCTGACCGTCCGTATTGGTCTGCTGATCGGATGTCATCCAGATCTGGTAGTCGTTGCCGACCGAAAGGCGAAACTCAACTTTCTCAATTTCTTCTTTGGCCTGGCTGGACTGGTCGACAAAAGACGGGCTGTTGAAATCGTAGAGCAGGCGGATTTCTTCGGAGCCGTTAGCGGCAATAAAGCCCTGCTCAACAAATCCCCCTTCGACGATAGGCTCAAAGCGGATATCTTTTCCGGAGTCTACCGTGCCGTCGCGATACGTGATAACCACGTCGGAACCGGCGGGGAAGTAGGCCGCTCCGCCTACGCCGTCTTCCGGTGAATCGTCGCGCAGAACGACCTGGATAAAGCCGACCGTCTTGTTTTGTCCGACGGTGAGCGCTCCGGCGAATGGATTGCCGGCGAGTTTGTCCGACAGCGTATTAGACTGGTGTGCGTTGACCGTATGGAGCGCCACTTCGACGAAGTCACCAAGCCCAACGCCAAAGCGCCCGCCAAGCAGCGTCGTATTGTTCGTGCGCGGAACTTCCAATTCGGCGGTAGACGATCCACCCGGACTGCTAATGCGCGAGTAGATCAGCGTCGCCTCGTAGCGATCCGTGCCCAAGTCGAACTGAACGCCGTCAAAGCGCGGCTTGGAAAAGACCATCGGACTCAGCACCGAACGCAGTTGGCTACTCACGGTCAGCGCGTAGTGGTACTGGCCCTGTTGGTCGGTAGCCACCACGACGTCGGAAAACCACTGGCTGAAGCGATCCGATTTAAACAGCGTATTACCAAACTGCAGAGGGCGGATCTGCGCGTTGTTAAAAATCAACCATCCGCGCGTCACGTAATTGCCGTAAAGGTCGTAAAAGTAATCGCCCTCCAACGTGGTTTCCACGTAGCGCTGATAGGGGTTGCGCGCGTAGTTGGTATATTCCCACTGCCGCCACTGATACTCCTTGTACAACTCCTGCGGCACATACCAACGGCGCATCGCCGGATCCAGCGCTCCCAGCATAACTCCGGGCCCCTGCGGCGCGTAGCTCGTTTCGGTCTGCGATTGGAGGCCCAACCGCGTTCCGTAGTCTACCTGTGCGCTTCCCGTCTCCGTGATCGCCAGCAAAGCTACGGCTAGCGACGAGGCGAAAAGCACTTTAGAAATCGCTTTCAAGCGTGCCTCCCTTAAATATGCAACCATTCGTCCCGGTCTGAACTCGGCGTGTCGCGCCCTATTAGTACGCCACACCAACCAACTGCACCAACTGCTGCCCCGAAACATCTTCGGCGTCGGTTTCTACGTCCACTTGGGCAATGTATAGCCCTGGCACGACCAAGACCCCATCATCGGCCCGGCCGTCCCAATGAAACTGCTGTGACCCACCCGACACGACGCGCTCTATGGTGCGCACGCGTCGCCCGTCCAAGCTGTAGATATGCACACTTACTGGGCGAGCGGCATGCACCTTGAACAGAGAGAAAGAGATGATCGTCTGGTCGTTAATCGCATCGCCGTTGGGCGTAAACGGGTTGGGCGCCACCTGCATTTTTTCGACCACATTGCCCGCGCCTTGGGCCAAGATCTCCAGACCAACGCCCGGTACGACTTCCGTTACGTCTTCCGCGCTCGCCTCCTGCCACACCCCGCCGCTCGCGCCGTTGCGCACGGCAACCTTGATATTGGATCCCTGTAGAAAAATGCGCGAAGCAATGCGCAGACGTATCAAATCGCCCAAACTAACTACGGCTCCTCGACGGCTGGTCGGCAGACGATTGTAGTCGGTCTCCGTCAACAGCTCACCGTCGTCATCGTAGGGCGACTCTTCGCCCAGGGCCGCAACGATGCGGAAGTAGCGGACGGGGCCGCGCTCTTCGACGGGCAGATCTTCGTACTCGTCGCGATCCACTTCGGTCAGCCCGCTTTCCCGCTGGCGAAAATAGCGGATATCGCCCTGTTGATCGATCGGTAGTATCGAATGCGATGTCGCTGTTAGCAGCAAACCGTCCACCGTCGTCGGCACCGAATCGCCGACTTCCAACCTGCGATTGAATACGCTAGCCGCCCCCGCCGCACTCTCGAGTGGCTGTGGGAAGCGCACCCAAACCGAATCGCTCTGGTCGCCTGCAACCTGCACAATGCTTCCCGCCGCGCTAGCCAACCCGTCGCCGTCTGGCAGGTCGTAGATGACAGCAGGCGACTCGTTCTGAAAATCCTCTTCCGTGCCGACAGCCACATCGATCAGGTCCATATCCCATTTGGGCTCAGAGCGCAGCAGCATCTCGTCGAATCCGGGCTGAACGAGCGCGACGGGCTGTGTGAGAAAGCCCGGGCGTAAAAACACTTCGAACGTGTCGAGAATACCGGCCTGCGTTTGCGCCGGCCACAGTTCGGCGCGCAGTTCCTGCGCAACCGGATTGTGCAGTTGCACCGATATGCGCTCAAGTGCCGGCGCGACAATTCGGCTATTGCTGATCAAACGCGCTTGAATTTGCATGTAGCGACGCAAACTGGGCGACGTAACCCGGCCTCCCCGGTTGATGTATTTCTGGCTCCACGGACTCCAGTCAGGCCCCAGAGACAGCGTTGTATCGGTCACGCCCTTTAGAAAGCCGGGTAGCTTACTATATTGCTCCGCCGTCTGCTCCTCACCGCTATTTTTAAAGTAGCGCACAATCTGAAAGAGCTGGTTACCCGTCCGCGTGCGGATTTCGACCTGCGTGCCAGGCGGCGTGCTGGCCTCCCAGTCAATAGCACCGAGGTTGAAATTGCCCGGCAATTCGATCAAGTCCGACTCGGCCACCACTTCGGCCGCCGGTCCCTCTGAAAAGATCTGCACTTCCGCAATCCAGGGCCAAAATTCGTCAATCCCAGCCCCAATATTATCCAAGTTAGTGTTGATAAAGGTGGTCAATTCGAGATAGCGGAGTTTGACCGGTGGATCCACCACGTCGTTTAGCGTAGTGAAGGAGCCGTTGTCGATATTCTTTTCGCGCTCGGGCGGACTCAAGGCCTGCCACAGCAGTTCGCCCCTGGCATCGCGCGCACCGGAAGAGCCGCGCATCAGGTATCCTCGTATGCCATCGGTGAAATAGCGAATTTCCTTAAGCCAGATCGACCCACCTAGGTCGACTATGAGGATATTGTCGTCGGGCTTTTCCGGATCGCGCGACGCGTGCTGATATCGGGTGGCACCATCTCCATCAAAAGCGGCTATAGGCGCCGCATTGGAAAAGGTGTGGCTGATCGATCCGCCCAGTCGCGCCAATCCCATACTCAGATTGTCGCCCATAGCCCAAGCGCCGACTTCAGCGAGGCGGGGCAGCTCGCGCCGATAGTACAGGCGCCGTCCCTGGCGTTCCGGTTCCAACGCCAAGTAGGTCGCTTCGTCTACCGGTTCTTCTCGGCCAGTTAGATCTTGGACGAAGTACTCTATGTCGCCGCGCTCGTTCACAGGTAGCGCCTGCCAGGCTTCCTCGCTTATCAGCTCGGCTCGTCCAAAGCGCGAATCGGTGATGACGATGCGGATCGTCTCAATCTTGCGCCCCGTCCACTCAAAGTTGCTCACATTGGATACGAAGTTCGACTGATGACGGCCTGTCGCTACGCTGGCCGCAGAGAAGCGCTTTGACTCAACCGGCACATCGACCGGCAGCCCGTCGCTGACGGAACCGCTCTGAAAGATATAGGTGCGCTGGTCGGTGTTGGGCGCCTCGAAAGGCACGAAGCGCGAAAAGCGCAGGTTTCCTTCTTCAAAACGACTGGGCGTCTGGCGCTCGCTCAGCAGTAGAATAAACTTGTGGAAGGGATCGCCCTGCCCCTCGTCGACAAACTGCAGGCGCAGCTGTTCCAACGGCACGACGCGCGCCAGGTCGACCTCGATCCACCACTGACTAATTGGGTCGTTCGGATCCGGCTCCCAGTAGGTATTGGGGTCGCCGTCCAAAATATTGGCGGCCATCTGCGGGTTCGACCCTACGCGACTCACGCCGGGGCGCACGGCATAATCGAAGATGGCATTTCCTTGCGTATCGAGTAGAATTTCACCCTTGTCGTTGATGCGCACCGTGCTGTCAATCGTCGCGATGCGCGCATCCTTGCTAAAGATTTCCAGCGGGCGTCGAAAACTCGTATCGGCTAAGACGTTGTACACCGTTCGGAACGATTTGGGAGCGATGCGTCCCAACGAATCGACGTATGCTAAATTGGCCGGGATGGTCCAATTGGACCAGTTGGCACGCCCCTCGACCACAACCTGCTCTGCATCGATTCGATAGCCCAGCTGCGCATTACTCGGCGCGACATGCAGCGCCAGCCACAGCGCCGCCAGCGCCAGCCGTACTACACGCCCGTGCATTTTCTCTTTCTTCATCGATTACGACTCCTCGTCAGCAACCAGACGATCGGGAAACTGCACCACCCGATCTGCATATTTCTCTCGCAAGCGGCTGATAAAACGCCCCACCAACTCGCTCTCATTCTGCTGGCGCAGCAGCGCCTCTACGCGCGGACGCGCTCCGTCAAACGGTTCGATCTGTTCCTCGCGGCGACCAAGCACCTGAAAGACGGCAAAGTGACCGTCTTTGGTCTCAATGGGGCCAACCCACTCGCCGTCCGCGGCGGCAAAGGCCGCGTCAAATAGCACGGGATAACGCGAGCGAAAAACCGGCGTTAACGCCATTTCGCCCGTGCGCGGCTTGCCGTGCGTTTCGGCATCGCGGCGAATCAACAGGCGTCCGATGGGGGTCCCATCTTTTAACTGCTGGAGAAAACCTTCGGCGTCTTCGAGCGTGCTGGCGGACAGTTCGCGAATCCGCACCTCGCGCGGAATGACGAAGCGGCTCTTATTGGCTTCGTAAAAGGCGTGCACTTCACCTTCGTCAAACGCCTGGCTGGCCACCGTTTCTCTGGCCATTAGCGCCGTTAAAATCAGCTTGTTTTTTTCCTGCTGATGCCAGCCGACAAATTCGTCCTCTCGATTCCATCCGCGCTCCTGCGCAACCCGCTCAAATAGCAGCGGACGAAGCAGCAGATCCTCAAATAGGCGCTGGGCAAATACCGAGTCGGGCGGCGGCCCCGATGCGCCTTGTGCCTTCAGGTAGTCTATGCCCTCGCCCACCGTCATCTGCCCTTCGCTCAGACTGAACAACACCTGCCCATCGGTAGCCGCATCGAGCTTATCGGCTCGACGCTTGCGCAATGCGTCGATGAGTGCTCCCATCGCCTCTGCGCGCACCTCCACTCCATAGCGGTGCTTCAGCTGCTCGAATTCCTCGCGATTGCCCGCCTGCCACTTGCGATCGCGCACCAAGCGGTATACTTCCTGCTGATAGGTAGCTAACTCCGGCGTGCGCTCATCCAAAAAGCGGTAGATCTGCCAGCCGCGCGAAAGCCGCACGGGCGGCGCCACTTCATCCAAGCCGACCGTAAAGAACACGCGGCGAGGTATGAGAAAACGCCGCTCGGCTTCGGAGCCATTAAACCATCCGACGACGCCATCGCCTTCGGCGATTGCATCGTTGGGGGCAAATTCATCGACCAATTCGGCGAAAGACCGACCGGCGGCCAACTCCGACAGCACGCGGTCGCGATCCGCCTCGCTGCGCACGAGTATGCGACTCAGCAAGCGTTCGCTGTTCAATCGGCTGTCGACAAACTCGCGCTGCAAGTCCTCTTCCGTGACTTCAATGCTCGGCGCAATTTCGCGAACCTGGTAGAGTTCGGACAGGCGGCGACGCGTGATAAAGGCGAGTTCCTGCTGAATTTCGACGTCTTCGTACAACCCGCGCTCGGTTGCTTCCAGCAGGAGCAACTCGCGGTCGACCATCGCCTGCAAGTAGCCTGCCTGCGAAGCGGCGTCGCGCCGCACGTTTTCCTTTATGGGCGATAGGTTGCTAACAAATTGCTCATATTCAACGCGCGTGATCTCAACTTGGCCGACGCGCGCCAGCACGGCGTCGTTATCACCGCACCCGCTCGATATCGTTAGCACACACGCAAAGGCCACTGCGAACCAAGTAAAGCGATGTACCGTGTGGACCCATTTTTTGCGAGCACTCATAACGCCGACTTGCGAACTCTCCAGTTTAAACCATGCACTAGCTAAACTAGGCCAACGAAAATCGGCCCATACAACAAGCAATACCGATTGGTCGACCGGGTTGTAAAATTTACAAACTTGTTATCGCCAATACATCTTATATTGGTCGAGTTTTTTGGACATACCATGCTATAATATAGACATAATATCACTTTTAGGACATTAAAGCAAGAAAAGCGACCTCTCACTACACCATCCCAACATTGTGATACCTCTGATTCACACTTGAGCGTCTATGCCCAACCCCGCACAGACCAGCCATTCCAAGACTAATACATGTTGATCCGATTGCCCGTCATGCCAGTGAATCCATCGATGACCAACCACAACCCGCCGACGACAAACTGGCCAAGAATCAGTCCCATAAACAGCCAGCGCGTATGGCGGTACCCCACTGGTCCGGCATACTTTAGCACGACGCTCTTCATACACCAAGCCAAAAAGATGCTGAACCAGATGCTGTCCATAATCCACGTGCCGCTTATGACATAGCCGATGGGGTGCAGCGGCCACCAGACAAAGTGATGACGCAGCAGCATCAGCAGTGCCATAATCGCGGCCCCCAACCCATTCCAGCCCCACCCGGCCCAATTCGGCTCAACAGGCGTGTTGATGAACTGGGCCGCCAGCTTGAACGGCTCCTGCGCAAACCAGGAAAAATACTGCTGGTGCATATTCAGCGCTCCGTACTGGTAACCCAACCGCAGCGTGATATAGATCGAGCCGAGCAGAGCGATCAGCAGCGCAGCCGCAAGCATAGCCAACACGCGTCGGCGATTGCCCTTTACCTCGTGCAGCAAGCGTATGCCGTTGGCCACCGGCGCCATGGCAAAGACCAGCAGATCGCCGGCCCACGTCAGGGTATAGCCGATGGCGACCAAACCGCCCGGTCCCAGCAGCGACGAGCCAAAGCCCGATACGACAAAACCGCCGGCCGTCAGCCCCTCCACCGCAGACGACAGGCCCGCTTCGACGATGACGCGCGTCAGCGCAAAGAAGATGGCAAAAGCGGCGAATAAGAAAATGGGAACAGCCCAGGCGGGCATGCCCGCTCTCCACAGCCACACGCCCATAATGGCCAGCCCCACACCCAAGCCGATAACGGCCGAGCGATAGCTGAGCATCTCACCGTCGTCCCTAGTCGAATCGGCCAACCAGGCCTGGTCCCACACTTCGCGCAGATGCGTTCGCGCCGTCCACATTCCCATCAGCAGCAGCACGACCATCGCTCCCAGCGTCTGATGGCTCAGCATACCGGTCGTAGCGCCCATATGCCCGAAGCGGCCCAACTGCTCGGCGCTGTAAATGCCCAACACCCCGCAGACGGCCTGCTGCACTTTCGCCAGCGCGAAAAACACCCATAGACTAAACGAAACGCCGGTGTTTATGAGGTAGGCCAATCCGAGCATGAGGTAGTTGAGTCGCACCCGTATGGCCGGCATATCGGGCACCACGTCGAACGTTATGTTGAGCGTCGTGCTCGGAATAAAGGGATAGTAATTGCTCAGCGAGTCGATCGTATTGAAGATGAGGGGAATGGCAAAACCCACCCACATCAGCGGCCTCTTGAGAAAGGGCTTTACCAGCTGCCCTTCCCTTCCGTCGATCATTGCCAGCGGCACCTGCACGAGCGGATAGAGCAAGCGCTCGTTATCCATCCACTGGCGCCGCATGATCACCATAGCGCAGATAATCGCGCAGTACAAACCCGCCATAAACAGCAGCCACCAGCCCAGCGGCTGTAGCCACACATCCCACGGCACGCGGCCCCCCTGCGACAGCCCTTCGTAAAAGGCTTTAATCGCCACTTCGTCACGCGGAGCAATCCAGTCGGGCAGGTAGGGCACGACAGTCTCGAGCCAGCCGTTTTCGGGGGTGGCGTAATACATCACGGCGGAGATAACGGCCAGGGCCACCCCTGTAAAGCCGCGCGTGGGAACGGCGGTGGCCAACATCATCATGACCGTGACGAGCAGCAGTTCGGCGCGGTTGAGAGCCCAACTGCGCCGCACACTGCCCAGCAGCGGCTGCACGGCGACGACAAAGACAAAGAGCAGAAAAAAAGCGGCCGGCGTAGAGGAACTCAGCCCTAAGCGCGTCCCCTGAATGATGAACTCGCCATAGGGCAGCCCAAGCGCGATGACTAAGCACAGCACCATCCCCACCAACATACCCCACGGCCGAATGTGCGGCGTGGAGTGCTGACCTAGACCGGCGGAGGGATCAGAGGGGCGTTCCCGACTCAATAGCAAACCCAAGCGGTGGAGGGATAAAGCATCTCACTAATGTAGACCTTGACCCGCATGCAAACAGGTTTAACAATTTACTAAATTGACATATCTACCTAAAATTCAGACATTCTTCACTATACAGACATTAACTATCTCAATTCAGACATTTTTTATGCCAAAACTCGCAGAGCAATTGACAAAACAGTTGGGCTACTCGCCCTTACTCGACTCTGTCTTACTCCATTTCGACAAGCATATTCTACTAGCGACACCGCACGTCTTCGCACTGCCTCTAAATGACGTATTCTTCACGTGTTATTACATCCACAGCGTGCGTCATCCATCGGACCATAAATACTCGGACAACCAGCACGCCGATGCCGTTGAAATACACCACTGTATAGAGGGAAAATACGAAATCGAAACGGACGGGCAGCCGCCACTGACCTTGCTGCCCGGCGACGGCGCACTCATCGTGCCCGGACTCGTGCATCGGTCGCACTGTATCGAGCGGGGAGTTCGACTGACGGCGAGGGCGGGAATCAACGGTCCGGACTCGGCGACCTTCACGCGCGCGCTGAGCGCGCAGGCCAACGGCCAGTTATTGAAGTTTGACGGCCGGCCGCTGGAAGCGACCATCGCCCAGATGTTTCGCACACTGCTCGACGAGGCACCCAACCCGTGGAGATACGAGGTCACCGGCAGCCTGATTCGCGTATGGCTGGGCACCGTGCTGGCCACCCAACTCGACCTGAGCGAACACGCCCCCGAGTCGACGGCGGCAGGCGTCGAAGTGGGCAAGCGGGGCAACGCCCTATGCGAGCGCGCCAGCGCCTTTATATACGCCAACTTTCAGCGCTCGCTCAGCATCGAGGAGATCGCCGACCACACCGGTATCACCCCGCGCCACCTCAATCGCCTGTTTAAGAAATACGTCGGCATCAGCGCGGGCCATATACTGCGCGACGTGCGCCTAACAGACGCCTTTCGCATTCTCAGCGAAACGCCCAAACCGAGCATTAAAGAAGTGGCCTATCGCACGGGCTTTTCCAGCCCCAGCTACTTCACGCAGTGCTTTAAGCAGCAGTATGGAATCCTGCCGACCGAAGTGCACCTGCGTCTGGCCAAGCCCCTTGAAGACGCGCAAAAACTCATCGACGCATCGTCCGACACTAGGTCGACCTAACTCACTTTAACAGCTGCATCTTTTCTATAGCTACGCGGTCGCGCCAGACCAGCTCGGCAAAGTAGGTGCCCGCAGCGACGGGTGCACCGCCCTCGTCGCGCCCGTTCCAAACGACTTCGTGCGCCCCGCCCTCTAGCCTGCTCTGCACCAGCGCGCGCACCCGCTGTCCCTGCGCGTTGTAAATCGTCAGTACCGCTCCATCGGCCGCCGGCAGGCGATAGCGAATAACGGTCTCGGCGTTAAACGGGTTGGGATAGTTGCCGACCAGCCCGAAGTCGGTCGGCATCCCCTCGCTATCTCGCACCGCCGTATCGGTGCGGCGCGGCGGCAGCGATATTTCCCACAGGCGTCCGTTCGACGCGTACTCCAACACGTAGATCTTGTTGCCGCGCATAACCGCATCGACCGGACTGGTAAAGCCCTGCACCAAGCGCGTCACCCGCATGCTGTAGCGCTGCCCATCGGCCTCTTTGCGCAGGTCGAGGTGCAGCAGATCTTCGCCGGGATCGCCGAAGGGAGCGTATTTGCGCAGATCGGCATCGTTTTGACTCAGGCAAAAACCGTCGCCTCTAAACGGATCGGCCAACGCCAGTTCGCCGTCAAAAACTAGCCCCAGCGGCGAGCTGTGTGGCGTGAAAGAGCTGATGGTTACCCCCTCGTCGCTCGAATCTTTAATGAACCCATCCACCGGATCTCTGAATTTGTCCGCATCGGGACCGAAGTTGACTACCGGGTCGGTAAACACCACACCATCCGGCGGCGGCGGAAAGTCGGGATCGTTGTAAAAGGTCCGCTCCATATTGATCCCTTCGACCAAAAGCGGATCGGACTCAGGCGGATCAAAATCGGCAAAGCGCTGCGGGTTGTCGTAGGCCCCTATGCGCCAGGGAAAGCCGTAGTGATGCCCCTCGCGAATCCAGTTTAACTCCTCGGGATTATCGCGCGTATCGGAATTCTCGGCGGCGAATAAATCGCCGTTGGGCGCAAAGGCCAGATCAAAGCTATTGCGCACCCCGTCGGCGTATAGGAAGGGGCGCAACCCCTCCTCGTCGTCGGGCAAGAGCACGTTCTCCGCGTCGATCGGCAGGCGGAATATCGCCGAGGTAATCGGATGCTCGCGGCCGCTGTTTTGCTCTTCGCCGTGATCGGTGCGCGAACCGCTGTTGACAAAGAGAAAGCGGCCGTCGGGTGAAACTTCAATGGCATTGAACTTGTGGTCGCGCCCCGTGCTCTCCGGATAGGGCGCGCTCTCGGCCACCGTCGTCCACACGCGCTGATCGCCGACCGGCACGCCCTTCCTAACGATGCCGATATTGTTGCCATCGCGCGTTGGGTTGCCGACCAGATAGAACGTGCCGTCGGGACCAATGGCAAAGCCCGTGGCCACGCGAATGCCGTGGTCGGGCCAAGCGTAGAGTCGTTCGCTGGTGCCGGCCATCACGTCGACTGAGTAAATCAATCCGTTGACTCCCAGATAGTACATCTCGCCGGTCACGGGATGTTTGGCGATGCGTATAAAGTTTTCGCCCACGCTCATCACTTGGCGCACTTCAATACCCGGTTGCACGACCTGCGGCTGCGACTGCGCATGCGCGCTATGCGCCCATACAATGCCACACAAACTCAACAACACCCAGCGCAGAAATCCCTTCATCGTTGGCTCCTCACTTTGCCAAAATCATTTTGCGCGTGCGGACGAATTCCGCCGTCTGCAATCGATAAAAATAGACTCCGGTGGCGCGATCGCGCGCATCCCACGCCGATTCGTGCGCGCCCGCCAGCAGCAGTTGATCTTCCAGCACCGCGTCGAGGCGGCGTCCCAGCACGTCGAATACTTCGAGCGTTACGCGCTGTGCTGCGGGCAGGACAAAGCGCATCTGCGTGCGCGCGTTAAACGGGTTGGGATAATTGTCCAACGCGATGTGCAGCGGCTTCCCACCGCGCTCTTCGACGGCCGTCGGCGCTCGATCAACGAGGCGAGAAGGCACGTCCACGGCCGCATCGAGCGCGTGCACATAGGCATAGGGCACGTCCAGCGTGCACGGCGGCGCGTCGACATACTGGCTGTCGCCGAAGTGGTTGCCCAGCAGCTGCACGCCGCCCAGCACGGGCGTAAAGTCCATCACCACCGCCTTGCGCACGCCCTCGAAGTAGTTGTTTTCCACCCGCACGCAGGCGCCCATGCGCGCGTTGATCGCCGTATCGCTGTCGAGATAGTAATTGTTGAAAATGTGCGCCTTGCCAAAGCGAATACTCGGCAGGCGCGAATTGCAGTTGCTAAAGACGTTGTGGTGATAGGTCACGCGAATGACCGAATCGGCCACCGCCTGATCGCCGGAGCTGATCAAGCTCGCTTTAAAGTGATCGTGGAAGTGCGTTCGCGAAATCGTTATAAACGACGATTCGTTCTTAATATCGAGCAGACCGTCGTAGAAATCCTTGTCGTGCTGCCGATCGGAATACAGTTCGCAGCCGTCGATCCAGATATTCTGCGAGCGGTTGTTGATTTCGATGGCGTCCTGCGGCGTTACGTGCGATATCTGCACATTGCGCACGATGACGTTGCGCGCCGCGTTAATCTGCAAACCAATGCCCTTTAAGTGCGCCTGCCCCCCCAAGCCGAGCAGCGTTTTATGCGATGCAATATCGATTTCCGTCGCCGCTGAAAACTGCCCTGAGAAAGTCACGACGCGCGGTTCGTCGCCCTGTAGTAGTGCGCGCAGTTCCTCTATACTGTGCGCCTCGACCGTGTCGCCCAGCGATCCACCCGTAACCCAATACGGCGTGCCGCGGTCGTCCTGAACGGAGGCATAGCCGATTAGGCGCGGATCGGCACGCGTGCCCTCGGGCAAGAAAATCGCCTCGGCCACCGTGCTCTTTGCCATGGCAAACGCATGCACGGCTTCTGCACCCGGCGCATCGCCCGACCAACTCTGAAAGAAATAGCCGGGGCGCGGCTGGGCGCGCACCGTCACCAGCGTGCCCTCGTCGTAGTAGTCTAAAACGGGTTCATAGGAAACGGTGCCACCGCGCTCGTCGTTGGACACGACCGTCAGCACGTAAGACGGCACGCAGGCGACGACCTCAACCCCCGCACCGACGACTTTCAAATAGTCGATATTGACCAAACCGGACGGTTCGAGCGCTTCGAGGCGAATGGAGTTATAGCCGCTGGCCAGTTCCACCCACAGCGTATCGCGCTCGCGCCAGTTCGTCCACTTGCCCGTATGCGGAAAGAGCACGCTGTCGCGCGCGGTGGTGCCGTTGATCACTAGGCGTGCGGCGCGTTGGCGAATATCTCCGCCGTTGCCATAGCGCCAGACCAGTGCGGCCGGTCCAGATTGGCCTGCCTGCACGCTCCAACTAACGCTGTAGCCCGCGCCGATGTCGGTATCGGCATACCCGCTGCCCGTATAGCCTTCAACGCTGGTCATAATGGAGCCGTCTACCGCACAAAAACCGGTGGCACCTTCCTCGATGACCACCTCCTCTGCCGCGGCCTGCGCCGCAGCCATACCCCCAATAAACGCACACGCCCAATGCATCAATAACCGCAGTGCACAACAGCCATTACCTTGCAAATGCTCGATCCATCCCGTAGTATGTTTTGATTGCTTTCCCAGCCGAACTATCCCGTCTGCGATCGCACCAAATTATAGAAGATGCCCCTTAAAACATTCTGGGCAGACCCGATTGCCGTCAAGGAAAATTAGGATTTACCTCGTGTTCGCGTGCCGACTTGGCCTCTTTGTGCTGCTCCTATTGCACGGCGTGAGCACCCCTCAGCACGCCGGTGCCCCCATCGGCTGGAACGAGGCCCAGCGCCAGCCGGGCGAATGGTATGCAAGCGGCGAAGCTGCGCGCATTGCCGACAACGTATTGCTCTACCAATATCCCAACGGCGGCTGGCCGAAAAACGTCGATTTAACCCGCCACATCGACCCGGTTGAACGGACGCGCATCCGCCGCGCGATCGAGGAAGAGGATCCGCGGCGCTTTCCAACGACCATCGACAACGGCGCCGCACACCGGCCGGCGCGCTATCTGGCCCGCGTCTATGCGCAAACGCGCTCCGAACGCGCCGGTCGCGGCTTTATCCGCGCACTCGACTATCTCCTAGAAGCACAGTACGAAAACGGCGGCTGGCCGCAGTTTTATCCGCTGCGCTCCGGCTACCACGACCACATCACCTTTAACGACGGCGCAATGATCGGCGTCATGCGCCTGCTGCGCGACGTGGCACGCGGCCACGATCCCTACGCTTTCGTCGACTCTGTGCACCGCGCAGACGCACAGCGGGCCGTCGATCGAGGTTTGGAAGTCATCCTCGCAGCGCAGGTCCACATCGACGGCACACCGACGGTTTGGTGCGCCCAGCACGACCGCTACGACCTGCGCCCGCGCCAGGCGCGCTCCTATGAATACCCATCGCTGAGCGGCTGGGAAAGCGTCGAAATAACGCGCTATTTAATGGAGGAAGAACGGCAAACACCACGCGTGCGAGATGCAATTGAGTGGGCCGTTGCGTGGTATGCGCAGTCTAAAATCGAGGGCATCGCCGTTGTCGAACAGCCAGATTCATCGCTGCCGGCCAGATTTGACGTCTTTGTCGTTGAAGACCCATCGGCACCGCCCCTGTGGGCGCGCTTTTACGACCTCGACACCCAGCGACCGATCTTTGCCGACCGCGATGGCACCCTGCACGCCGATTTCGGCGATATGGAGTACGAGCGCCGCGTTGGCTATCGCTGGCTGGGGACTTGGCCCCAGCGCCTGTTGGACCGCGACTATCCGCAGTGGCGCGCGCGGCTAGGTGCGCAATAGCAGTGCATCAGTACACCCGGACTCGGTGTCCGACGACGCCCGTCACGCCATCGATGAGCAACCAGATGCCCCCGCAGACAATTTGTCCCAGCGCCAGCCCCATGAAGAAGTACTTGCTCTTTTCGTAGCTCTTGATGCCCCCTAAGCGCAAGATCGCCAATTTAAGCATCCACGCCACGCATACCGAAAACCAAATCGTATCCATCACCCACCCCATGCTGGTAACGAATCCCAGCGGGTGAAAGGGCCAGCCGTAAAAGCGCTGGCGCGCGTACATCAACGCCGCCATTAACGCAGCGCCCAATCCCATCCACAGCCACCCGTCCACACCAGGCGCCGTCTGATCGGACAGCTGGCGCATGGCAAAGGTCGCCGGTTCAACGGCAAAGTTGCTGAAATACTGCGCGTGGAGATTGACCGCTCCGTAGCGATAGGCCAGATACAGCGTAAACCACACGGACGCGATGAGGCTAATCGCCATCGCCATGCCTAAGGCGCCCAGCAAGCGACGCGGCTTCTGCATGCCCTCGGTACTCAAGCGCAATATATTGGCCAGCGGCGCCGCCATAAAGACCAGCATATCGCCAATCCACACCAGCGTATAGCTGGTGGCGACAAGGCCGGTCGCTCCCAAAGCCGGCATGCCGATGCACGAAACCGTCAGGGCAGCAGGCACCATACCGGGTGTAATCGTCGGCAACCCCGCCTCGGCGACCACGCGCGCTAGGCCAATAAAAATCACCATGCTGCTGACCAGCACAAAGGGCACGACCCAGGCGGGCATACCGGACAGCCACAGCCAGGTGCCCATCAGACTCAGCCCGCCCACAGCGCCGAGCACCGCCGTGCGATACGACATAATTTCGTCGACGTCGCTCGCCGTTCCGCGCCCCCAGGCGCGCAGCAGCACGTCGCGTATGTGGCCGCGTCCGGTCCACAGCCCGTATCCGACTAGCACCAGAAGCGCACCCATCATCTGGTGGCCCATGCCCGGCTCGCTCCACTGACCCAGCGTGCGCTCGGGACTGCTCATGCCCATCAGCACTAGGGTGCGTTCCTGCAGCACATGCACTAAGTAGAAAAACCACACGCTCAGCGATATCTTCGCATTGATGAGGTAGGTGAAGCCGAGAATGAGGAAATTGATCCACAGCCTCAGCGAAACCGTCCCGTCAAAAATGGGCCAGCGCCATTGCAGCGAAATCGTCGGAAAGGCCGGATCGTAGTGGTGTAGCGCATTGAGGCTGTTGAAGAAAAAGGGGATGGCAAGGCCCACCCACATAAAGGGGTTGCGAAAAAATGGCTTGAGCAGCTCCGCGGCGCGATTGGACTCCATCATCGCCAAGGGGATCTGCGCCAGTGGATAGGCCAGGCGTTCGTTGTCGCTCCACTGGCGCCGCAGAATGGCCAGCAGCGAGATAAGCGTCAGATACAGGGCCGCGTAAAAAACCAGCCAGTGCGATAACGGCCCAATCCAAACATCCCAAGGGATTTGTGGGTTTGCTCCGATCCCCTCGTAAAATGCAGCAATTGCCCCGCTGTCTTTGACGAGCAAATGCTCGGGCTCAAAGGGGCGCAACGCTTCATCCCAGCCGTTTTCGGGCGTGGCGTAATAGGCCGAACCCGTTATCATCGGCAGCAGCAGTCCGGTGACGCCGCGCGTGGGGATGGCCGTCGCCACGGCCATCATCGAGAAGATGGTCAGCAGCTCGCCCCAGGTGAAGGCCCACCCGCGCTTGAGCTTGCCCAAGAGCACGTGCAGCGTGATCAACAGCATAAAAAAGAGGAAGAAGGCAGCCGGCGTCGACGAACTCAGCCCGAGCCGCGTCCCTTGGATAACCATGCCGCCGTAGGGCACGCCGACGGCGATGATCGCACACAGGACGGCGCCAACGCCGATGCCGCGCCAAGTGATCGTGCCGTCGCCGCGCACGTTCTCTCTGGCGCTGTCGCGCTCGTTGAGATACTGCCTGAAATAGGCTGGAATGGCCTTCCGCACGGGCTGCGCTCCTCGTCCCAGCGTTCTTGAGGTTGGTAAAATGCAGTGCTGCTTCTTCAGCGACCGCATCTCGCTGCGAGATCGGCCAAGAGATTAAGAACCGCCGCAATGCAAAGCGATGCAAGAGAGAACGCGCAAAAACAGCCGTTGTGCGCTCGTGGCAGGTCATCTTCATGGGACGTCGCGCCCCAGGGCATGGAGCGCCTGTAGGGCGCGCGCGGACAGGGCGCCGCGCGCCGCGGCAAAACCGTGGCGGCTGACGATCAAAACCGTCGCGCCTAGTGGAACGCGCTCTGTCATATACAATCCTCCTTGCCAAGCACCTGAGCAGAATGAGCGTGGCACGACCTTAAATACAACTTGCACTCGACAGCAACGCAATATGCCATTTCACGCGCACATTTCTCCACTTTTCAATAAAAACGCTATCGAATTGCCCCTTGATGCCCATCGCTCAACCCTATGTTTGGACCATCTGATTTTCCACATACCCAGCGCGAGGAATATATGCGAATCCATCTCGTCGAATGGCGTGCACGGGGATCAAACGAGCGGATTGCATTTGCCCGTTACGTAGATCATCTGCGCCGGTGCTCTGCAGGTAGCGGCGAGTGCCCCACCTTGGTGCGCAGCGTTCACAGCATCGCGCACCTGCGGGGATCCTGCCTGTGGGCGACGGATACCCTCACTCCGCTCTTTAAAGAGCTCCGCCGCTGGCACAGCCACATCGCATACCAAATCTCGCCGTGTTTCCAACCGGAAAATCAGCTCCAACAGATGGCACGTGCCATCCCCTTGGTGGCAGGACCGGCCTGCCTACACCTCACGTGCGATTGGAGCACATCCTGAAAGGAGCGCTGTCATGCTGTATAGAGCCGATTGGAGTATGCCCAACAATACGCATCGAAACGATATCTTTTCTCGCTTTATCGAGAGCGGCGAAAACCCCATCTACCAACTGCCGGACGGCCTCGCCATGCTCGGTCGCTGGCACGACGTAAGCGGCCTGCGCGGAACGAGTATCTGGGAGACAGATGACGTCGAACTGCTGATGCAGTGGATGCAGCACTGGAACGACAAATTGCAGATTGACATCACCCCGTGCGTAGACGACGAAGCCGCCGCGCGCATCGTTAGCAACGCGCTGCAGCTATCCTAGCGCAGCGGAAAATGGAGCATCAATATGGCGATCATGGAACGTTGGATTCACCAACTGAGAGACCACACCGCGTGGGATGAAATCATGGTCCACGAGAAAAAGTGGATCGAGATCGAACAGGGGTTGGGAGGTTTCCCGCACAAGCGCTACTACCAACCCCTGGCCGGCAGCGAGGATTCACTCAAATTCATTTGGGAAAGAGAGTGGGATAGCATGTCGAGCATGGAGCAACACTACGCACAGTTGATGGAAGCCGAGAAGCCCGCCGAACTCGGCGAAAAAACCGCCCAACTAGCCGTATGTATCCGGCGAGAGCTGTTCTTTGTTCGAACGCTAGCGGAATAGAAAGACCCATTTAAAAACCGGAGATAACCGATGAATAGGTTGAACGCGATATGCGTCCTTCTCGTACTTTTTGCTACACATGCAGTGAGCCAAGAAGACGATGCATATGAACCAAGCGCCGCCTTTAAGCGCATGGAGACACTGGTCGGCACGTGGAAAGGCACCTTAATTCGCTCCAACGGCGACACCTTAGACCTCAAACTGAACTATAAAGTCATATCAAACCGCAGCACGATCGTGGAAACCGTCTTTGAAGACGACACGGAAATGGTAACACTGTATCACGACGAAGGCGACAAATTAATGATGACGCACTATTGCGCCCTTATGAACCAACCCGTGCTCAGTGAGTCGCGGCTCACTGATTCATCCATCCACTTTGAACAAGCGCCTTCGTGCACTCTGAGCCAGGACAGAGACGCATACGTCAACACCTATTCGCTAACAGTTGACCCGGACAATCCATCCGTGTTAAAGACGCGCTATACGGTGGTCTTTCCAGACCAACCCCTGTGGATAAACGACGGTCTCGTGGAAAAGGTCAACGAATTATAGCAGTGTGATATTCCAATTAAAAAAACGCCTTCTGATCAGCCAATTTACCTGATCAGAAGGCGTTTTGCGTTCGATGTCTCAGCCGCCTATCGGCGAAGTTAGTTCCTAGGCTACTCTGCCATTGGCAACCAACTCCAACGTGACAATCTCCTTAGCGCCAGCCTCTATCTCGACGATATTTCCTCCGTCTCCGGTGGGCGTCAGATCGCGCAGGCGATTTTCTGCGAGGTCGCACTCAAACGCGCGATCCACATTCATCCCCACCTGCAGGCGCGCGCGCAAGGTCTCGGCCGTCGGATTGTAGAAACGCACAATCAGACCGTCGCGACCGTCCGCCTTTTTGCAGGCAGATAGGACGAGCGGTGCAGGCTGCAGCGCCAGCAGCGGCGAGCAGGCTGCAATCGGCCCGTCGTGCAAGGTCGTCTGCGCAAGGTGCGGAGGTGCATTGAAAGCGTAGGCTTCAGCAGCGGCAGCCGCCCGCTCTGATCCATACGGCACCAGCGCGTACTCGCATACAAACGTTCCCTTACACTGGGCTTCCGGCGTTGGGAATACGCCCCAATCGCCGAGTCGGTCGACGGCGCGCAGCACCGTCAGCGCAATGGTATTGCGGCCGTCCTGCAGCACTTCGTATTCCGGCAAACCACGGTTGGCCACCAGCAATCCACCGTCGGCATCGTCGACCGCAACAAATGCCTGCTGGGGATGACAGTTCGATGGGTTTTCCCACACTTCACTTGGAACAATCGCCCGCTCGACCTGATCAAACTGGCCGTCGGCAACGGCCGTAGCGCTATCTATATCGGTTGGAAAGAGCACGCGCAAACGGTGATTTTCCGATGCATTGTCTAACGACAGGCGCACTTCCAATCGGCGACTGTGCCGCCCCAAACGCAACTCGTAGGAAACCGGCAGAGCACGTCCGCGCACCTGCAGGCTCGTTTCTATACGGCAGGTCTGGTAGACGCCATGGTCGACGATGGGGCCCACCTTCGTCTTGTCGGATTCCGCATGGACCACCTCGTCATCGTCCGGTATGCGGTAATTGTATTCGTCTCCGCAATCCCAACTATCTTCAAGTCGATGCAGGTCGCAAAAGCGCCGTCCGCTGCTTTTTTCTATCAAATCAAAGCGGCCATCGGCGTGCAGTTCGACGCGCAAAAATTCGTTTTCGAGTCCGTCCACCCGCCGTGGCTCGGCCATCGCCTCGGCGGCAAAGACGCCGTAGGCTCCCAAACCGCCAGCGGGTAACTGCACCTCAAAGACGAGGCGCACGCGACGCCTGTCGTAGGGCTCGCGAAAGCCGACGTCGGGCAGATGATAATCCCATACTATGCCGCAATCCTCGACCAAGTGCGTCGGCAACGTTCGGCCTTGTGCATCGCGCACGACAAAGCCGGCGGTCACATCGCCTTCGGGCAGATCGATGCTGGCTTCAAGCACTTCACCCCGTTCGTGCGGCAGCGGATTATAGGCGACAACGGCGGTGAGCGCATCGGCAAATACCGCCGTATTGACCTGGCCTGCTATATACTCCATGTGCTCACGGCACAGTTGCCCCGCCAGGATAGCACACTTTTCAAAGCGCGTGTCCATTTCGCGGTGCACCTCGTCGCAGGAGCAGCCGCAAATGCTGTCGTGAGGGTGGTTTTGCATCAGCGTCTTCCAGGCATACCACACCATGTCTTCATCGTAGTCACCACCGTAGTGGGCAGCCAAGGCGCCTAGCGGCTCCACGCCTTTTTCAAGCAGGGTCTGGCACGCCCAGTTGGCCCGTTTCTGATACAGGCGGCTGCTCAGTACGTTGGTCAGCGTCCCCCAGCCATCAGTGTACTCGCTGCGCATTTCGCCCTCTTTGACCTGCAGGTCTTTTACCTCTGCGCGCAGCGCTTCCAAGTAGGCATCAAAGCTGGAGTGAATCAGTTCGGCGTCTTCAACCTCGGCATTGGCCAAGCGCAGCGCCGCGCTAATGTCGGGCTGCGAAGGGGTGTGATCGCAGCCGTTCATAAACAGCAGCTGCGACGTCGTGGCAAAGCGCAAACAGGCGTCGCGCGTCTTGTCGACGTAGGCTTTCACCTCGCCCTCTACAGCGGGTATGGTCATCGCATTGGCATACCAATTGGCCATAAACACGCCCAGCACCTCAGAGCCATCGGGCGCGCGCCAGGCAAACTCCGACTTGTAGCCGATGGCAGCCGGGGCGGCGCTCTCGACCTCGGGGTTGTAGCGATTGACGCCGCGCCCAAATACGGCGTTGTCGATGCCAAAACCGCGCAGTATTTGCGGCATCTGCCCAATATTGCCAAAGCTGTCGGGCAAATAGCCCAGCATGCACGGCACGCCAAATAGACGAGCGCGTTTCAGCCCCAGCGCCATATTGCGCACGTTGGCTTCACCGCTGGTCAAGAACTCGTCCTGCAGCACGTACCACGGTCCAATCGATAGGCGTCCTTCTGCAGCGGCCTTTTGGATGCGCGGCAGGGCCTGCGGACGAATTTCGAGATAGTCATCGAGTGGAATAATCTGACCATCGGCGTGGAAATGTCGGAACTGTGGATCGGCGTCCATCAGGTCGAGCAAATTGTCAAACAGCGTCACCAAGCGCCGGCGATGTCGTTCAAACGGCATATACCACTCGCGGTCCCAGTGGGTGTGCGAAATGACGTGAATCGTATGTTTGGGCATTATATATTTCCTCGTTACACAGTTACAAATGCTCTAAACGCACCAAGGGACACGACGGTCCAAAATCCGAGGAGAAGCATAGGATGCGCTCATTAATAACACAAGGAGGCCCCGCCTCAATAAACATGAGCAGAGTCGCAAGAAGTGTATATCTTCGGCGTTCGAAATAAACACAGACTCGTCCAATACTGCGCAGGGCTACATCAACTCCAACCGCGGGCACCGCCAGCTACTTCCACGGCACTTCGCCCTCTTCCGGCCCTTTCACATACAGTCCAGCCCCTTCGCGGCGCGCAAAGGGAAAGTTGCTCTTTCGCGCCGGCGGATTGTCCTGCAGTTGGCGCAGCGCCTCCTCGTCGACTTCGATCCCGAGCCCCGGCTTATCCCCTAATACAATAAACCCGTCTTCAATTGTATTATCAAAGCGCAGACAGTGCTCTCGCCCCGGATTCACCACCTCCATCGCCAGGTGATTGGGCAATGCCGCGGCCAAATGCGCCATGTAGTTGGCCTGGCAGTTCATCATGGATACGGGCAATTCGTAGGCATAACACAGATTGGCCACCTGCCGACATCCGGTAAAGCCGGTTGTCGCCGTCGAAACATTAACAATATCCACGGCCTCGTTGTGAATCAGCGGATAGACCTCACCGATGCTCCGAAGATTTTCGGCTGTGGCCACCGCCGCTTTGATCCGCCGCGACACGCTGGCCAGCCCCTCGTAGTCCCAGCGCCGTGCCGGCTCCTCGATCCACGTGATATCGTAGTGTTTCTCGATCTCGTGCATGCAGTGTACGGCCTGCTTGGGCGACCAGTATTCGTTGACGTCGACCATCAGCTGCGGCCGCGCTGATGCCACCGATAGCGCCTCGCGCATAATGCCGATGCGGCGCAAGTCGGCATCCATATCGAGTCCAATTTTGAGCTTGCCACCATCGACGCCGCGCTCGGCCATCTGTCGGTAAAAAGCGAAGAGCTCGTCATCCGATAGACAGTAGCCGATATCGCTGGCATAGGCCTTGGTGCGCCCTTCTAATGCACCGAACGTCTGCCACAGGGGCTCTTGCGCGATCTTGGCTTTCAGGTCCCACAGCGCAACATCAATCGCAGCAATCGGCCCACCGGAAGCCACCAGCCCCCCCTTGTGCACATAGTCGACCATTTTGCGCCACAGCCCCACGACCTCGCGTGGGTCTTCGCCCTCTAACAGATGGAAAAAACGCTC
>JAYOYH010000005.1:0-136175 GCA_038153405.1 Gemmatimonadota bacterium
CAACTACGGTCATTTTGGCCGTGCGCTGCCCGAGTTTACCTGGGAAAAAACCGACCAAGCATCGGCGTTAAAGCGCAAAGCTAGCGCATAACGCGCTGCAATATCGAACAGAAACCCGAAAGAATAACGCACATATATGACAACTCAAACACTTAACACGACCCACCCCAAGCAGGATTTTGGCTCCAATCCCACTGCCAAGCGCGATACCGACAACTACGTACAGGAGTACGTATGGAGTTTTGTCGATAAATGGGACGAGCTAATCGATTGGGATCGACGAGCCGAAGGCGAAGGCGATTTCTTTATTCGCCAGCTCAAGGAGCGCGGTGCCCTGCGGGTTCTCGACGTAGCAACTGGTACGGGGTTTCACTCCGTTCGCCTACTGCAAGCCGGATTCGAAGTCGTCAGCGCCGATGGCAGTCCGCAGATGCTCTACAAGGCGTTTGAAAATGCGCGCAAACGCGGCTTTGTCATGCGCACGGTACAAGCGGATTGGCGCTATCTAAACCGCGATATTCACGGCGAGTTCGACGCTATTATATGCCTAGGCAACTCGTTTACCCACATGTTTAAGGAGCATGACCGCCGCAAAGCACTGGCTGAGTTTTACGCTATGCTGAGCCACGATGGCATTCTCATCCTCGACCAGCGCAACTACGATCGCATCCTCGATGAGGGCTTTTCCAGCAAGCACACTTACTACTACTGCGGCGACGATATCAGCGCAGAACCCGAGTTCGTCGACGAAGGGTTGGCTCGCTTCCGCTACCAGTTTCCCGACCAGTCCGTTTACCACCTCAATATGTTTCCCCTACGCAAGGAATACACGCGACGCCTAATGCGCGAGGTCGGATTTCAGCGCATCGGCACGTATGGCGACTTTCAGGAGACCCATAAAGAAAAAGAGCCCGACTTCTTTGTTCATATAGCAGAAAAATCCTACGTAGAAGAGATCATCGAAGAGATGGAGGAGCTATAGGCCATGGTGCATCCATCGGCAGCCGTTGAAACGGCTCGCACCTACTACGACAGCGCGGATGCCGACACCTTTTATGCACTCATTTGGGGGGGCGAAGATATTCATATAGGGCTGTACGATGGGCACGACGATGAAATAGCTGCAGCCAGCCGCCGCACGGTCGAACACATGGCCCGACAGGTAAAACTGAATCCACAGACGCGCCTGCTCGACTTGGGGTCGGGCTTCGGCGGCGCCGCGCGCTTCCTGGCCGCTACACACGGCATCCACGTGACGGCACTCAATCTGAGCAGCGTCGAAAACGAGCGCCATCGCAGCCTCAATGAATCGGCGGGGTTAAGCCATTCGATCGAGGTCGTGGACGGCAATTTTGAAGCCATTCCCTGCGAGGCAAATAGTTTTGATGTGGTCTGGTCACAGGACGCACTGCTGCACAGCGGCGCACGCGCTAAGGTGATGAGCGAAGTCGACCGCGTACTACGACCCAGAGGCCAGTTTATTTTTACCGATCCCATGCAGTCGGACGACTGCCCCGATGGCGTGTTGCAGCCCATTCTCGACCGCATACACCTCGACTCACTCGGTTCGCCGAATTTTTACCGCTCCTGTGCGCACAGCCTAGGATGGAACGAACGCCGTTTTGAAGATCAGACAGTGCAGCTATCCAATCACTACCAGCGCGTGCTTGAAGAGACCATCAGGCTGGAGAGCGTCCTGCAGCAGCGCGTAAGCTCGGCCTATATAGAGCGCATGAAAAAGGGATTGCAACACTGGGTTGAGGGAGGCCGCGAGCGCTACCTAAGTTGGGGCATATTTCACTTCGAGAAAACGTAGTGCTACACCAAGACGAGGAATCTCACTTGACCGATCCCGCAAGCAGAGGAAAAAACCTGCACATACACCCCACCGTATTTTGGTCTTCTGCAGGTATCGTCGCCTTTTTCGTCGCCTTTAGCCTGTTCTACTTAGCCCGAATAACAGAGGTATTCGATGCCGTACAACTGGCGATTACCAGCAGTATGGGCTGGCTCTTTGTGCTATCGGTTAACATCTACCTAGGCATCGTAGTCTATCTGTTACTGAGTCGCTATGGGCACATCCGGCTGGGCGGAGCCGATGCGCGGCCAGAGTTCACCACGTGGGGTTGGTTTTCCATGCTCTTCAGCGCCGGAATGGGCATAGGGCTGATATTCTGGAGCGTTGCCGAACCCATCTACCATTTCGCCGCACCGCCGTGGGGAGAAGCAAAAACCGCCGAAGCGGCCGAACTGGCCATGGGCATTACATTTTTCCACTGGGGTCTGCACGCCTGGGCCCTCTATGCGCTCATGGCGTTGGGCCTGGCCTACTTCTCATACAACCGCGCTTTACCCATGACGATTCGCTCGGTTTTCTACCCCCTATTTGGCGAGCGAATTCACGGTTCGATTGGTAATATAATCGACATATTGGCCGCCGTAGCTACGCTATTTGGCCTGGCGACCTCGCTTGGTTTGGGTGCCCAGCAAATCAATGCCGGACTCGATTACCTGCTTTCCATTGGCCAGGGCAACAGCCAACAAATCACACTCATCGCCTTCATCACGCTGATGGCAACAATATCGGTCGTATTGGGCATAGACAAAGGTATTAGGCGCCTATCACAGCTCAACGTGATTTTTGCCGTGGCGCTGCTCCTCTTCGTATTTCTTGCCGGCCCGTCACTGCACCTCCTCGACGCCTTAGTGCAGAATATTGGTGCCTACCTGTCTAACATAGTCAAACTGGGGCTACAGACAGAGGCCTACGACCAACAGAGCACCTGGCAGCACGGATGGACCATCTTCTACTGGGCTTGGTGGATTGCCTGGTCCCCCTTCGTAGGCATTTTTATCGCCCGCATTTCGCGCGGACGCACGATACGGGAGTTCCTGCTCGGCGTGCTCTTTGTTCCGACCTCCATCACCTTTTTATGGCTTACGGTCTTCGGCAATAGCGCCCTTTTTACCGAGCTGTATGGCGGCGGCGGCCTCGTTGAAGCCGTAAACGACAACGTGTCCACTGCGCTCTTTGTCCTGTTAGATCGCCTACCATTTGCAGCATTTACCTCGGCACTCAGCGTCGTAGTCATCGCCATTTTCTTCGTCACCTCGTCCGATTCGGCTTCGCTCGTCGTCGATATCATTACGGCCGGAGGCCACCCAAACCCACCGGTAGTCCAACGCGTTTTTTGGGCCGTTAGCGAAGGCATAGTAGCCGCCGTGCTGCTTGTTGGTGGTGGTCTTGGAGCCTTGCAGACCGGAGTGATAACTACGGGACTTCCCTTTGCCGTAGTTGTTTTGTTGGCTGGCTATAGCCTCTTGCGCGGCTTGCGACAAGACGATCAGCATCAGTCCTGAGCTCCGGCAAATCGCCTCCAGATAGAGCGAGAGGGTCTCGACGCCACAGCAGCGAGACCCTCTTTTGCCCGTTCTCCAACCAACAGCTACTGCCAGGTGTTATTCGACCACCGCCCAGCGATGTACGCCGCGCGAGGGCGGTGCAGACAGCGCCGCTTCCCAGCGCCGACACCACTCGTCGTAGTCGCGCAGCACCGAGTCCGGATCTTCCGCGCTGCGCACCGGAAAGTCTGGCTGAAAAGGACGACCGGTTGGCGTGCCGGTCTTCTGGTAGCGCAGGTCCATGCTCCAGCGAATGGAATTCGAAAAATTGGCCTTTGAGCGATGGGGAATTTCCTTGTGCATCAGCAGCACATCGCCCTTTTCCATTGGCAAAATAATCCCTTCTTCCTCCGGCATGGCCTCATCGACGATGGTCGTGCCAACCCCTCGCTTGCTCTGGTGCTGCCACAGGCCGCGACCGTGCGTGCGCGGGATGATCTCCAAACAGCCCTTCTCCACCGTCGCAGAAACCAGCGGCAGCCAAACCGTCAGAATAAAGTACGGGTCGGCCTCTTCCCAAGTAACGCCGGCGTCCTGATGCCAAGGCACCTCATGGGCATCGCTGCCGCCCGGCGTCAAGCCCACGGGAAGTTTAGGCCGCACGTGCTGGATTGGGCTGCAGGTGATTTCCGGTCCGATCAACCCTTCGATCAGGTCGAGCAGATTGTCGTTGCCGAGAAATTCAAAGCAGGCGCGCCCGCGCAGTTGCATGATGTCTAACTCGGGATAGATCTCGCTATTCTCGCTGCAGATACTGGCCAGGCGCCGATCAAAGGGTTGGTCGGCATAGGTATGAGAAATCTTGCTCTCTGCCAAGAGCTGTTCTGCGCGATGATCTATATAAGCTTCATACTCGGCAATCACCGGATCGAGATCACGATCTCCTAACGCACCTCGGACCAGCAAATAGCCTTCTTCGTTAAACTGGGCGATATCTCGATCATTTAATCGCAATGTGGCCCCTCCTTTTTGTTAGCAAAAATATGTCGACACCCACGACCTGTCCACCTTGCGTGCGCATAATGGGCGAACTACTTTGTCCCCTCAGTTCATCTTTCTATCGCGAGCAAATGGGTCATGAAATTAGGCATCGTTGGCACCGGTTCCTTCGCCCAGGGCTTTATTCCCCTGTTTAAAGCTCACCCGTTGGTTGACTGCGTAGTTCTGTGCGACCTCGACGATGAAAAGTTGGCGCAAAATGCAGAGCGACATGCCGTTATTGAGACGAGTCCTTCGCTCGAGGACCTCTGCAACACCGACGTTGATGCCGTCGCGCTCTTCACGCAAAACTGGCTGCACGCCCCACAGGCCATCGCCGCCCTCGACGCCGGCAAGCACGTTTACTCGGCTGTTCCATCTAGCATATCAATAGAAGAAACGCGCGACCTAGTCGCCGCCGTTGAGCGCAGCGGGCGCATTTATATGCTCGGTGAAACGAGCTACTACTATCCCGGCGTTATCTACTGTCGCCAGCGTTTCCAAAACGGCGATTTTGGTCGAATTGTCTACGGCGAAGCCGAATACTTTCACGACTGGGATCACGGTCTCTACGACGTAGCGCGCTGGCGCGGCGGGGCGCAGTGGAAGGATACGGCTGGGATACCTCCCATGTACTATCCCACCCATTCTACCAGCCAAATCATCTCGGTAACGGGCGCACACATGCTTGGCGTATCGTGTCAGGGATTCAAAGACGAGCACGAGGACGGCATCTATAGGGCAAATCAGTGGCAGAACCCCTTTAGCAACCAGAGTGCCCTCTTTTCCATGTCGGACGGGTCTTCTTGCCGCATTAGCGAATTTCGCCGCATAGGCCACCCCGGCTGCGTGCGCTTTTCCCTGTGGGGCACGCAGGGCAGCTTTGAGGACAATGCCGGCGCGAAAGTCTGGCTGACAAAAGACCGTCAGGCCACGCAGTCTCTCGACGAGAGGCTAGATACCGACCGTCAACCATCGCCGGCACAGGGCAGCATGGGAAAAGTCAACAGCGAAGACGGTACCCACCGCGGTGTTTCCAGCGTCCACTCGACCGAGCGACTGCCGGCTTCTTTTATCGGCTTGCCCAACGGCCACGCCGGATCGCACCAATTTCTCGTCGACGACTTCGCACGCGCCTGTACCAGCGGGCAGACACCGCCCAACAGCGTTTGGGATGCTGCTCGCTATGTGCTGCCTGGCTTGGTGGCCCATCAATCGGCCATGCAGGGGGGCGCATTACTCGATATACCCGACCTCGGCTACCCCACCGACCTGTGAGAATAGCAATGACAGACCAGCACAATCCCAAAGACAACCGTTCGCGCACGCATTTGCGGCATATGGAACTGCGCGTCGGTCCCGGCGGCGACATCCAAGGCACCGATGACAAGGCCCTACAGGCCGGCGTCGACTATTTGCACCGCCTAGGCGGCGGCAGGCTCCATATTCAACCCGGCCTTTACCGAATGCACAACGCGCTCTACCTGCGGCCGGGCGTGCATATCGTCGGCAGCGGCGCAGAGACCGTCTTGCAAAAAGAGCCCAGTATATGCAGCACACTAATCTGCGATTCCGACTGGTACGAGTGCCAGATTCGCGTCGCCAATCCCACCGGCTTCAGCGCAGGATGCGGCATTGCGCTGCGCAGCCAGCACGCCGGCGCCCTGCAGGTCATCAAGGATACGGTCACCGCCGTAGAAGGCGATGTGCTGCACTTGAGCAGGCGCTTGGAAAAAAACACCTGGCTCTCGGAAGGCGCGACGGCCGCAACCCTCTTCCCCATTTTAACGGCCGAATGGGTCGACGGCATAGTAGTGGAAAACCTCGTGTTGGACGGCCAGCGCGATGCCAATGAGGAACTCAACGGCAACTACGTCGGCGGCGTCTTTCTCCAGCACTGCGACCGCTACCAGTTCCGCGACGTCGTATCGCGCAACTTCAACGGCGACGGCTTCAGCTTTCAGGTCTGCGACGACATACACTTTGAACGCTGCCGCGCTGAGAACAATGCCAACCTTGGCTTTCATCCCGGCAGCGGCTCACAGCGACCGCGCTTTATCGACTGCCAGGCCACCGGCAACAGCCAGGGCATCTTTTTTTGTTGGGGCGTAACCGACGGCAGAGCAGAGCGCTGTCTATTGAGCCAGAACAGCGCCTATGGCTGCTCGATCGGCCATCGCGATACCGACAATCTCCTCGTCGACTGCACGTTGGCCAATAACGGCCTGCACGGCCTGCTGTTCCGCCAGCCCCTGAGTGAATTTCGCGGCGCCCACCGCAATGCCGCCGAACGCTGCCTGTTTCGCGACAACGGCGCAGCGGCCGAAGGCATCGCCATCGAGTTTCAAGGCGCTGCCCACGATGTAGTCCTGCGGCACAATCGCTTTGAGGATTCGGGCCGCGGCATCCAGAAAGTCGCCATTCGCCTCAGCGGCGAAGCGACCGGCACTTGCATAGAGGGCAACACCTATCTCGACATGGCCAACGAAATCATCCACAAACAGCCCGATGGTGCCCATTGACCCACTTTCTACTGCTCGATTTTGGCACCACGTCGACCAAATCGACGCTAGTCGATTTGGACAGCGGAGAATTTACTCGGCCGGAAAGCCATAGCGCATTAGAAAACCGCGCAACGCAACCGGGGCGCAGCGAATTCGATCTGAGCGAAGTGCACCAGCGCTTTGAAGCGATTTGCGCGCACTACTACGCTCAGCAGCCCTTTGTCGGCATTGCCCTGTGCAGCGAGATGCACGGCTTTGCCGTGCTCGATGAGAGCGATCAGCCGCTAACCCACTACATTAGTTGGAAGGACGAGCGCTCGTTAGAGACGGCAAACGGACCATCGGCTTTTGACGCCGTGCTAGAGGTCATCGGCGATCGCTTCACCGAGCTCACCGGTATGAAGGCACGCCCCGGGTTTGCGCCGATGAACTTCCTGCATTTGGCGCGCGAAACCGCCCTGCCGCCGACCGTGCGCATCGTCGACCTACCCGGCTGGCTGTGTCGGGCCAGCGGTCATCCCACCGGCTATGCCCATCCCACCATGCTGGCTGGTCTGGCTCTTTACGACGTGCAGCGCGGCACCGTCGCCGAAGAGCTAGTCGAGGCGGTACGGCGACTCAGCGGTTTGCGCGTGCTGCTCGATGCCCCTGCAGCCACTGGTCAAATCGCCGGCTATTGGGATGCCGGCGCAGGGCGCGTGCCGATATACGTCGGCATTGGTGACCACCAGTGTTCGCTGCTGGGTGCGGGGTTGGTCTCTGACGATAGCCTCTCCATCAATTTGGGCACCGGCGCACAGGTATCGACCCTCTACTGTCCCTCGCCACCCGCCGAAGCGGAGACCCGGCCCTATTTCTCCGATCGCACGCTCACAACCATCACCCATATTCCCGGTGGCCGTGCCCTGGCCGAATACATCGGTTTTCTCGGCGAGGTCGGCGGTGCGACAACCGATTTCTGGCAACTACTCGCCGAGTGCCGCGTCCAACAGGTTCGGGCGAGTACGCTGCAGTTTGGCCTGGGACTGTTTACCAGCGCACGCGCCTACGACGGCGGTGGCTACATACGCGGTATTGGCGAAGGCGAGCTTACTCTACACAACTACCTCTGCTCGCTGCTCAAGGCATTTGTCGAACAATACGTCGATGTGCTTCGCCTCTTTGACCCGTCTCGACAGATGCAACACGTCCTGCTCAGCGGTGGCATTGCGCGCCGTCTTCCCGCCGTTCAGGCGCTCGTGCAGACCGAGTCGGGCTATCCGACGCAAGGTGCGACCCCACTCGACGAGTCGCTACTCGGCCTGCGCGCCGTCGCCCTTTCAGCGCACCAGCAGACCGATGTGTTTAAAGCACAGTCGATCTGGGGGCGAACCTACCGTGCGCCAGATCAATAGGCGCATGCCCCGCGGCACAGTGCGTCGATCCACCCAGTGCGCGGGACCACACTGAGAGAAGCGTGCGCAGATAAGGGAACGAAGCCCTGCGGAATGGAACGAGTTGAAGAATCGGCATTAGGCCATCAAATAGAGCAGCAGTGCGACGATCCACTCGCACTAGAAGTGCTCTATCGTCACGCGAGAGAGAGCGGCGCCGAGGCGCTGTTCCGGGAGCGCATTGCCGAATGCGCCCGGCTCAAACCCGACAGCGTTCTTCTGAGAGCCTGGGCTTATCGCTTATACATAGCGCTCGACGGCACTTCGCAAAATGCCGACCAGGGACGCAGGCGGCGCTGGCCGACCGCCCTTGCGCTGAGCGCACTGCAGGGCGCGTGCTTTATAGGGCTGGCCGATGGGCGACCGCCCGTGCCCGTACCCGGCACTTCGACAGCGGCCTTTTGGTTGGGCTGGGCGCCGCTGACGGCGATGAGCGTACTCGTCTATTTGGCGCTCTTCGACGCGCGCGCCGCTGGTCGGACGATCTACGCATTCGCCCTCTTCTCTCTGCTCGCACTAACGGCGACCATGGCCTTGCTTTGCGCAGCCCGCCTGGACGACGTCGCGGCGCTGGTCGCCATCCACTTGCCCTTTGTCTGCTGGTGCCTCGTCGGCGGCGTGCTCATCTGGCGCACCGATGGCCCGGCCGAACGAGGCTACGCCTTTGTCCTCAAGTCGCTATCGACGGTGCTATCTGCCGGCATTTACCTGGCTGCGGGCCTCGTCTTCAGCGGGCTGAGCTATGGCATCTTTGCCGCCCTCGGCATCGACTTGCCCGAAGCGCTTATGGTGCGACTCGCCGCATGGGGACTGGGCGCCGTTCCCCTAATCGCCCTTGCCAGCACCTGCGATCCGGCCCGCCCTCTTGCCCTCGAAGATGAGCGCGCGAGTTTTGCCCACCTGCTGCACACACTCGGCATACTGCTCATGCCGCTATCGCTCGCCGTTCTCGCCATTTACCTCATCGGCTTCGTACCGCAGCACTTCCGCCAGCCGTTTTACGCGCGCGAAGTGCTAGCGGTCTTCAACGGTGCACTATTTGCCCTGCTGCTGCTGCTCGCCCTCGTCGCGTCGCGCCCCATGTCGACGCACTGGGACAGCGCCGCGCGCTACGCTTCGGTCAGCCTGATGGTCCTCGCCCTTGCCCTTAACACCTACGCCCTAATGGCCATTGGCTATCGAATAGTTGAATGGGGGCTGACGCCGAACAGACTAGCCGTGATTGGTTGGAATGGGATCACGCTGGCAATCGTCGCAAGCGCACTGTGGAACCAGTGGAAAACGCGCGCAACCTGGTGGATACCCCCGCTGCGGCGCTCCCTGGCACAAGGCCTACTGTGGGCTGGACCATGGGCAATAGGCCTGTGCTATATCCTATCGCTCCGCTTTATAGAAGGACATTAGTCAACGTAGAATCTACCCGTGCAGGCGCGCGATCAGCCGGCCTGCGTCTCGCGCAGGCGACGCGAGAGAATGCGCATCATATTGAAGGCGATAGACGAATAGCGCCGCAGTATACGCTCTAAATTAGCGCGCTGTAAAGAGAGCAAATGCACGTCGCCGATTGCCTGCACCGAAGCCGAGCGCGGCTCGTCGTCGAGTAGGGCCATATCGCCAAAGACCTGCTTTTCACCGAGTACGGCCAGGCGCGGCCCGCCTTCTTTTTTGACTTCGAGTTGTCCGCGCACGACGATGTACATCTTGTCACCCATCGTCCCTTCATTGATAATTTTCTCCCCAGCTCTCACGCTCTCCTCTTGGATCGAAAGCGCAACCTGATAGAGCTCTTCCAGCGGCAGCGCAGCAAAGAACGAAGACCCCCGGAGAAAGGTGATCTTCTCCATTGTGGTAAGCGGCTGCACTTGTTCACTCATTGTACTATCTCCTCGATGTTGACCCATTTCGTCCATGATATGTCGAGCAGGCTCTGCCAGTTCGACATCGGCCCGCTCGCAGAGCGAGCGGTAGCCCCACTGAGCGGCACACCAAACGGCGGCAACCTGCGTCCAAGCCCCACCCGTTTCCAGCAGGTAGCTCAACACGCGCTCTAAATCGATTTCTTCCCAGCCGGCAATTTCTCGAGCCGCCAGCACTTGCTGATCATCGCCGCCGGACAATAGGGGCAGCAGCCTCGACAGCAGTTCGCTCTCGGCCACGTTTTCCAGCAGTTCAATGGCGTTGTCGCGCGCCGCCTCATCGTCGCCACCGAGCCGTTCGATCAGATCTCCCACTACGCTCATATCGGCCAAGTGCCCCAGCGTCCGCACGGTGCCATTGAGAACGACGTTGGCCTCCGCGCGCAATTGGTCGACGAGCAACTCTGTCGCCGCATCGTCGATTTGCCTGATGGCGTCAACGGCTACGAGGTAGCGATTGGCCTCGATGAGTCGATGGCGACACGACGCGAGTAGCGCATCGTCCAACGCGTCGTCTTCCATTGCCATAAGCACAGCCGATATACCCTCCCACTCGCGCAGCGACGCCGTCCCCAAATCGACGAGTAAACGACGGCGCACATCTTCAGTTTCAATATTTTTTAATACTTGAATAGCGGCGGCAACGACGTCGGGGTCGGGATCGGCCAGCATGCTTCGCAAAGGGGTATATGCATCTTCGTCGCCCATTTTTCCCAAGCCGTGCACCGCCGCTTCACGCACGGAAGGATGCTCGCTCTCGATCAAGTGCTGTAGCTGTGAGTAAATGTGCTCGTCTCGTGCGCTACCCGCCGCTTCAATTCCGGCAATGAGCTCTTCTGGTTCGGCGCTATCCAACAGGGCGGCGAGGATATGGCCGCGCTCAGCAGCAGACTCCTCATGTCCCAAGCGCTCCAACCCCATTAGACATTCGCTTTGCATGGCAGCGCGCTCCTGCCCCGAGCGCAGACGCAGCGCCAGCGCAGCACTTGCCGCGGTGCGCTGTTGGGCATCGACGACGTCGTCGAGCAGCGCGGCCACACAGCGCGCCGCGGCTAGACGCACCTCGTCGTCATCGTCGTCTAAACAGCGCAGTACAGAAGGAAAAATGCCGCTAACCGACCCGCGGCGCGGCCGTAGTGCAGCGAGCGCGGCGCTGCGCAGACGCGGATTGTCGTGGCCCAACAGTTCCACACAGACCTGTTCGCCAGCCGGCCCTGGATTGTCCCGCAGCATCTCGATGCCAAGCTGGCGCACGCCGTCTTCGCGATGCAGCAATAGGCTGCGCGAAAAGTCGGCAGAGTGGGCAATCAAGCGGCGCGTCGCCTGCATGGCTTGGTCGTCTTGCGGATCGAAATTCTGCTCGCGCACAGCCTGCACCAGAACGGCCGTATAGCTGCGCCGCAGCAGCACTCCGCAGATAACCATGCCCACAGACAGGACAATCAGCGCGGCGAATAGCTCGCCCAAGGTCAGGATGTGGCGCGCGTGCAAGGATGTGATGCCGGCCCCGGCAAGTCCACCCAAGAGCATAAAGCCGCCTTCCATGACCATGCGCGTACCGTCGCTATTGCGCGGCGGCACCAGCTTTATCAATACCTGATAAGCCGGGGCAATCACGCTGTCCAACAGCAGATAGTTGAGCAGATTGCCGGCAAATATCGCCGCGATGATGGGCAATGGAGCAATGCCCTCAACGGCGCATAGGAGCACGCCGGCGATGCCCACATAGAGGACACCGACCCAAAAATAGACGTTGCCCGTGCCCATCCAGCGCAGCAAGCGCTGCAGCAGAAATGTCGTAACAAAGAGCGTCGCCACGCCGGTTAGGCCAAAAAACAGGCCGAAGAACTCGGTCATCTCGGCTTCGGACGCAAAGTATTGCCGACCGATTACATTGAATGCATAGTGGATAGCGGTGTAGAGCGCAAATACGGCGATGGAAAGCACGAAGAGCAGAAGCAAATACGACGAGCGCGCAAAGTAGTGTAGGTTTTCCTTGAGGCTAGCACCGACTTCGTCTGCATCGCCCTCCTGCACGATAAAGTAGCGCCGCAGCAGCATACGCAGCAGGACGAGCACGACGACTATATTAGCGACGGCAAGCGCATAGAGCATGTGCGAGGCGAGCATCGCGCTCAAGAAGCGCACGACGAAGCCGCCGGCAATATCGCCGAGCACGGCGCTCGAAGCCAAGAGCGGAAAGAGCACTTTGGCGCGCGAGGTATAGCAAATGCCGCCGGCCACAATCCAGATTTGGAAATTCATCAGCGTGCGCGCAAGTTCGGAAGAGACAAAGAGAAAGGAATAGGCATCCTCTCCCAAATTCGCCGGCGTCCTGTCATCATACAGCAGCAACAGGGCGTTTGCCGCCAGCAATGCCGCGACAAAGAGCATAAGTCCCATCAGCATGCGCTGGCGCGCTACCTTGGACGTGAGCCAGGAGAGCAACCCCATGCTGAGGGAGAACACCACCGCAATCCAGGTATACATCAGCGGCAGTTTATCGACCCCAGCGCGCACGTTAAATACGGCGGAAGCGACGCTCTTGACGATGCCATCGTCGACTTGGGCAAGAAAGAAAATGGCGGAGGCCAAGAGCAACCGCTCGACCTCGCCACGCCGCACGTTGAGCAAGCGAAGTAGGTAGTTCATGTATATTATAGACGTCTCAAACGCCTGTCTTCGTCCTCCAGCCAGTCGCCGTAGGCGCGCCGACCCGCTTCGGGGGGAGCCAAGTCGGCTTCGGCGCGCCAGCGCAGCAGCGGATGCTGCCGATCGACCTGTGGCAACTGCACGCGGCGTTGGCGCGCTGCGGCTTCAAAAATACCCAGCAGGATTTCCAACACATGAACCCCCTGGGCGCCGCTGCTTTCGTGTTCGCCCCCCGCGTCGAGCGCGCGCACGTAGTCGTCGACGTAGGAAACATCCGGCTCGCTGGCCGCACCGTCTGCGTCAAAACCTTCGGGCAGCACAAGCGGCAGCTTTTGCCATTCGCATTCACCGGGTAGATAGTGGGGATCCGGCAGCCACCAGGCCGCGTCCGTGCGCCACAGTAGGCGTCCTTCACTCCCGGCGAACTCGACTTTGTAGGCCCGCGAGTCAACCGTTTGAAAGCGGTGCTGCAAATGCACGCCCTGCACCCCGTTTGCAAACTCCAGTGCAGCGGTTATGTCCTCGCCCAGCACATAGCCCATACCGCCGGCGGCGACCAGCACGTCGTCCGGCCTAGCCGGTCGGCCCGCAACCTGCGCCACGGCCGTTAGCGCGCGTACGGGACCGGCCACGCCGAGCATGGCGTTAAGCGCGTGCGTTCCTATGTTCATCAAACCGTACCCGGCGTAATACCCCTTACCGCTGCCCTGCACAAAGCGCAGCTGACCTATCTTGCCCTCTTCTACGGCCGCGCGGACGGCCTTCATCGCCGCGCCGCTGCGCCCCTGGTGGTGCACAGCTACCTGCACGCCAGTCGCCGCCGCCTTGGCCAGAAGCCGATCGGCTTCGACCAAATCGGTGCACAGCGGTTTCTCAACGTCGATGTGCACGCCATATTCCAACACGGCCATAGAGAGTTCGTAGTGAAGTTCGGTAGCCGTGGGAATGGCGACGATATCGGGCTTCTCGGCTGTTATCATCTGGTGAAAATCACCGTAAAAAGCCTTTACACCGAGCTCATTTCCCAGCGCCTGCATGCGCTCGGGCAGCAAGTCGCATAGGGCTATAACCTGCGTTCGCGGGTGCGCTGCATAGGCACGGGCAGCGGCCGTACCGCGTCCACGGCATCCCAGAATGGCAACGCGATAGGTTTTCATTCGCTCTCTCCCGACGGCGCATTATGCCATGCGTCGATCATCTGCTCGCCCCCGCGGATGTACTGCTCGGTGGCAATTTCGTCCATTTGGCGCAGTCGCTCGGTCACCTCGGCAATGCGCTTTACCTGTTCCTCAATCTTCAGCAACTTGTCCTTTGCTTTTGCGCTGAGACGCTCTTCTAACATCCTCAGCGTCTGCGCATTGGTGGAGATAATGCTCAGGGGATTGTTAATTTCGTGATTGATCGTAACGACCATCTGCCCCACCGTAACCAGCTTTTCAGCGGCGACGAGTTGCGCTTCCAATCGCGCCTTTTCCGTCGCGTCTTCGGCGACGAACATGACCCCTGCCGATCGCCCCTGCGGGTCGGGCAGCGGCGTGGCCATTGTAGAGAGCACGAGCGTCCCGCCCGAGCCCTGGAAGATTTGCCGGGGCGCTTGGCAGCGCGCATCGGCTGCTAAGGCACGCGCGCACAGCGCCTGCCAGCGCGCACCCGTTTCACCGGGTACGAGGTCTTCTAGCGTAGCGCCAATAGCATCAATCAGCGCGCACTCAACGCCGAGCCGGCGCAAAAAATCGAGCGCTTGCCCATTGCTAGAAGAAATGCGCAATTCGCTGTTGAGCACGACTACGCCGAGGGGAATATTTCCCAGGATATGCTCCAAGTAGCGCCGCGCGTTTATCAGAATTTCCTCGGATATCGCGTAATCCGTTGCATCTTCGAAAAGCACCAGAAATGTCTCCCCTAGCTGCGCGTGCACCGAGACATCGTAGGTGCGCTTGCGATGGGTCCAGGCGAATACCTCTTCGTCGCCGGGACGCAGCAAGCGCGCAGTGGCTAGCGCCAGTTCGTCCACCAGGCTCGGCTCATGCTCGACGGCACTGGCCAGTGCATCTTCCGACTCGGACCCCTGGCCGCGCGCGCGCAGACCAAAGACGGACAACACCTTGTGGCTGTAGGAAACAATGCGCAATGCGCTGTCGACTACGAGCAACGGACGCGGAAAATCTCGCACAAGTTCCTGCATATCACATCCGCGCGATATCGCGCAGCTCCTCGCTCATCTGTTGCATGATGTCGACGACGTCATCGCCCGTCATCTCGAGCAAAGCCAGCGCGTCGGGCAGCAACCGCGGAATCTTGCGATCGCCACCGCTGCCAAAAGCCTCGGCCCGACAGAGAATATCGGCCAGATGCAGCACGGCCGTACTCCGGGCATGATCGCGCTGGGGATCGAAGTCGTGGTGAGCGACAATGGGCTGCACTAGGCGCTCCGGTAGCGCCCACTTCTCGAGCAGCCAGCCAGCCAACTCGCCGTGGTGAACACCCACTATCGCTCTTTCTGCCTCAACAAACAGCACGTCTTTTTCTTCTATCCACTGCACGACTTGGTGGAATTCGCGCTCCATAGATTGGCGCAGCACGACCTTACCCAAGTCGTGCAACAGACCGGCCGTGCTGATCTCTTCGGGATCATCTATCTGCAAATGGCCGGCGATGAGCGAGCACGTTCGCGCACAAGCCATCGAGTGCTCCCACAGTCCAGGCAACGAGTCCTTCATCATGTCGAGCACAGTAGAGCTCAGCACTAGACTCTTCACCGTGTTAAAACCCAAGAGCGTGACGGCGTGGGAAATAGTCGTTATAGGCTGCGAAAAGCCGTAAAAACCCGAATTGACGAGCTTGAGCACTTTGGCCGATATGACCTGGTCTCGGGCAATCTCCATGCCGAGCTGGCGGCCCGTCGTCTCTGTGCAGTCGACCATCTCGGCAATGCGCGTCACAGTGCCGGGCAGCGTCGGCAGGTTGCCAACCTGCTCTACGCGCAGCCGCAATTGGTCTCTATCCGCGCTCATCGGCACTGTTGCAGATGCTTGTGCGCCGCCGCCTTGATGCGCATCATCAGCGCGTCGGCCTCGTGGTTGGCAAAGCGGTGGTCCAATTCGCCGATAAAATCCTCTACGCTCTTGCCGCCGGCACCACCCTCCCTGTCCACCGAAATTTCCCTTACCCCCCAGCCGCTCAGGCGCGATAGAACGGCTGGAGATAGGCGGGCACCCACGGGCAGCAATACGCGTCCGTTCTCGTCTCGCACAGGCGCGGCGACGCGGTCGCCGACCTGCGCCTCTTCAGCAGGTATTTGCAGCACGTCTTTCCACCTCAGCCCGCATCGGCTAGCACGGCGCGCTTCCAATAGGCGGCAAATTGCTCGCGCAGCCACGCCAGCGGCGCAAAGCGAATGCTGTTATAGCCACCCCAGCTCCAGCGCAGCGGCCAATTGCGACGACCGCTAACGCGGCGAAAGATATCGCGGCGTTCGCCTGCGGCCACTTCGACCTGCGCGCTGAGCCGCGTCAATTCGCGCTCGTAGGTTCCATCCATGATGTTGTGCGCATGGCGCTCCACTTTCTCGGGTTCGAGCACGGCGACGCGCGGACAAACCATCGCGCTTTCGCGCCGCTGAAAATCGCGAATCCATTGATCGGGAAGCTGTCCGCTAACGCGCTGTGCCTCCCGATCTATGGAGCGCGGATTCATCGCCCCATAGGTGCGGCAGATCAGCGGTCGAACCGGATAGATCGAGCAACCCTGGTCTGCGCTGAGAAAGGGGCAGCGCCGAGGGCGTTCTTCCGTGTGAGCCAGCAAGTGCTTGCGGCGCTCTGCCGGCATTTCCCTCTCGACGTAATCGACGATGTGCAGGTATTCCACCCTATAGAGCGGAAACATCGTAGCATAGTGGTTGTCAAACTCATCCTGAGTCAGCTCGCAGCACTCACCCGAGCCAGCACAGCGCGTAGCGGGCACCTGATCGTAGAGCGCCTGCAAATCCCGTTTAATTGATTTCATCATGGCTTTTATAGATAAGTTATCACAAAAAAATGCACAACGCCACCGGTGGACACAACATTGCTTGACAGTCCTCAACAGGCCTTTCTATATTGGTCGAAAAACGATGAACCAAGCAGAAAAACGCAAATTTCTCGGCGTGCACTTCACGTGCTGCAACGTGTATTCGCGGGTCTACATAAATCAGGCTAAGACCGCCTATCAGGGCGGCTGTCCGCGCTGCGGCAAACGCGTGTCTCTCCGCATTGGCGAGGGCGGCACGGATGCGCGCTTTTTTTCGACCCATTAGCTAATCGGCGCACAGTTCGGCCAACAGGTGTCCGATCGCGCTGCGAATGCGTTCTTCGCTTTCCGGCGCAACGCAGCACGTGCCGGGGTACACCTTGTGGGCCTCTTCGATCTCGTAGCCGCCGCGCGCGTATTCGTCTGCCGTCGGCACATAGCCAATGCAGCCGTTGGCCAACCCGCACAACACGACGCGCCGTTGGCTGACCTCTTCTACTTCCAGCTGATAGCGCGCAAAGAGTTCCCCTTCACAACCCAACAGCACCAATTCGCCCAGCGCCATGCCGTGAATGGAGAACGCTTGCGTGACGCGGTCTTGTTCCCGCGCTGCGTCGGCCGCCCACTGCAGGCGCGCACGCGCAGCATTAAACAGCCCACTATTTGCACCGCTGATCACTCGGCGCAGCCCGTATTTCATCGCCAGCACGGCCAATAAACGGGACGTGGGTGGACGGATGCTCAGCGGTAAATCGACGGTGCGCCCTGCGCTGCGGATAGAGTCCACCGAAAGCCGTTCGGCGCAGGAGCGAGTGGCCAATGCGGCAGTGGCCAATTCCCTCCCCAACGCCACCGCATCGTTGACGGTGCCGTTGGTCGTCCTCGGATTTATATCGCCGCAGGCCCCATTTATGAAAAGGGCTATTCCCGCGCTCTGCTCCTCGATAAGACGCGCGGCTTCTCCGACAAAATCGCCGCTTATATGCCGGTTCTGAGCCCCCAAAACGACCGGATGGCACGCGTATTGAAAAATGGTCAACGGCGCTCCGCTCCGTCCCTCACACCAGACGAGGTGCGCGTGTGAAATCTCAGAGCGGAGAGAGCGACGGCGGTTAATGCCAATTTTGACCGGCACGCGCGCATAGTAGACTTGCACGGGCTCTGTGTGCACAAGCGCCTCTCCGACGGCGGCGGCAACCGCCTCCTCGACGCGGGCCAAATAGTCGACGTCGACAGTACCCATGCCGCGGTAGGGCAGCGTCAGGGGACCGGAGTGCGTATGCGAAGCGCAGATCATGAGCGATGCTGCTGGCAGTCCGAACCGCTCTTCCACGCGAGCGCGTATCCGGCTTGCGCTCTCGGCTGCAATAGCCACTAGGTCCAAGCTGACTAGAGCACAGCGCTGCTCGCCGCACTGGAAAGCCGCGGCGCGCGCATAGAGAGGGCTGGCCACGCCAACCGCCGCGCCGCTGCGCTCCCAATAGCCGCCCATGGCAATGCCGACGCTGGGCGTTATATCAATGCGCGCACGACCAGCGCACAGCTCAGTCATCGCGCTGCCAGCCTGCGGGCAGAAAGACGAGCGGCATGCCGTCGGCGCCAGCGTTGTACAAGGCGCGCAAGTCGCGTTCGTCGACCAGTAGGACTAGCGCCCGTTCCCGCTGCCATACACCGTCGGCAGCGAGCAGTGCACCGCTGGCAAAGTAGAGTGCTCCGTCGTCTGGCGCCTCGCGCACGAGGCGGTCTTCCCAATCAAACGTTCCAGGTTCTAGGGACGCCAGCGGCACCAGTGGACGGTAGCGGCGCAGATGCGCAACCAGCGTATCGCGAGCGGCGGGCAGATCAATCGGCCGCTCTCCACGCAGCGCACAAACGCGCAGTACCGCGCCTGCGTGCATCAGCGATACCGTTTGTGCGGAGCCATCGACCAGTAAATAGGGCGCATCGGCAGACAGCTGTTCGAGCCAGGCGCGCAGCGATTCGTCGACGCCAACCGGCTCTGGACGGGCGTATAGCAAATTCGCATAAACCAAACACACTACGAGCAAAAGCGCGCCGGTAAACCTCATTTATTCTCCGCCGATATCGATCAATATTTTCATCGCGCCGCGCGCGCCAGCGCGCGCAAATGCCTCGGCGCCGCGCGCTAAATCGACGTGCGCCTCCACCAGACAATCGACGTCGACATCGCCGCGCGCCAGCAGGCACAGCGCCGGATGGAACGGACCACAGCGAGAGCCGACGAGCGTAATTTCATCTACGACGACGGCGGAGGCATCGATATGCAAGGCGCCGGCATAGGTACTCTTCATGACGAGCGTACCGCGCGCCCTCAATGCCTGACGCGCCGTTGCAAAACCACCCGCATTGCCGGTGCACTCCACGGCCAGGTCGAAAGCGCCCGTCTCCACTTCACCTTCGCGCGCCGTTGCAATCCCCCGCGCCGACAGCATCGCCAGCTTGCGGTCGTGTCGCCCGACGACAACGAGATGGCACCCGGTCAACGCCAGCGTTTGCGCTACGAGTTGGCCCAGTTTGCCATCGCCGACCACAAGCACGCGCGCATCCGGCACAATGTGGACCTGCTGCTGAATCTGCAGCGCTGCGGCCAGCGGCTCGACAAAAGTGGCCCGATCCGTTGTTATCGCATCGGGCACAGCATGCAAATTCTCCTGCGGCAGGGTCAAATATTCGGCAAAGGCCCCATCGCGCCCGACAATGCCCAGCACCGTGCGCTGCAGACAGTGCGAACGACGTCCGACGCGACATGCAGCACACTGTCCGCACACCGCATTGATCTCGCCGACGACGCGCCGACCAAGCCATGCAGCATCGCCGCGCTCTACGACGCCGACAAATTCGTGGCCCAGCACGCCGTTAAAGGGATAGTAGCCCTTGCACAATTCCAAATCCGTATTGCAAATTCCAGCGCGCAGCACGCGCACCAACACTTCGCCGCGAACCGGATCGGGGACGGGCAGATCCGAACGCAGTTCCAAGATGCCCTCGTTTAGTACGAGTCCCTTCATACGCGTTGTCTTGCTCGCTAGTAGATGAAGACCGGACACCCCACGTCTGCGTTTTCGTATAGATAGCGCAGGTCGTCGGCACCCAAGCGAACGCAGCCATGCGTAATGCTCTTGCCCAAGTTGACCTCAAATAGGGTGCCGTGAATCATGTAGTCCGGTGCAAAATACAGCGCGTATTCGCCCAACACGCCGCGCTGAAAGCGACGGCTATCTTCGGCAAATATCGGAATCGCTTCATTGTTTTCGATAAAGTCCCACACCGGGCGAATCCACAGGGGATCCTGCGCTTTGCGCTCGATCGCAAAGCGGCCCTTTGGCGTGTTAAACTGCCACTTGTGCCACTTCTTTTCTCCCTCCAGCTTGCGCCCACTGCCCGTGGCACAGATGGCCTCGCGCTCGACCTGACCGTCCCTGCGGAGCTGTAGGCGATTGTCCTGCGTATCGATGACGATGTAGGTATCGGAAAACAGTCGTGCGCGCACAGCAGCGCGCAGCTGATGGCGGGTTTCTACCCGCTCAGAGGGAGACGAGCCGTCGTCGGCATTAACCACCGCCACGAGGCACGGAAGGAAGAGAAAGAGGAAATATACGCGCAGCATATACGAAAAAGCGGTCGGGAGGAACCTACCTCCCGACCGCTTCTCAATAGGTGAAAGATAGTCTATTATATGCGATCGTACCAGGGACGCATTTTCTCGACCAACTCTTCGTATTTCTGCGTCGCGGCCTGCACGCCACTGGCCACCTGCGCGGCCCTGTCCTGCGCGCTTTTGGCACTGGCCTGAGCTTGGTCAAAATCCTCGCTCGAAACGGCTGAGCGCGCGGCGTTTATATCGGCGTCGGCGCTGCCTAAATCGGCGCGTAGCTGCTCGATATCACCCTCTGTCCCCTTGCCCGCGGGCGCGCCGTCAACGCCGACGCGCGCCTGCTGCACGGCCGAAGAAGCGGCTGAAATGGCTCCTTCAGCTGCGCTGCGCTGGCGGCCCTTCTCCGCGTCGGCAGCGGCCTTGGCGCGATCGGCCTTGGTCTTGGCATCAGCGATCATTTGCTTTGCTTGATCGAAGTTCTTAAACAGCTTCTCCGCTTCGGTGTTGACCGCCTGTTCGGCACCGCCGTAGGCACCCTGCGCGGCCGAATAGTCGGATGAAGCAAACCGTTCTGCACCGGCGGCGCGCGCCGCATCCAACGCTTGCTTTGCCGCGGCCAGATCAGATGTGGGGGGCTCGCCGCCACAGCCGACAATCAGCGCCAGACTAGCCAGGGCCCAAAAGAGCGAAACAACCCGCATTTTCATGATCACCTTCCCGTCGTAATAACGGCGTTTTCAATCGTTTAAAACGCACCAGATAGAGCAAAAACAATCTAAAAATAAGCATGTAGGCTTGTCAAGCACAAAACGCCCATTTAGTCGCTCTCTTCGCCTTCCACCACGGGCGAGCGACGGCGCGTCTTCGTGCGCTCCTCGCGAATCTGTTCCTGCAGGGCCAGATACTCGCGTTCGAGCGCTTCGACTTCTTCCTTGGTGGGTTCCAGTTCGCTCTGGGCCTTTTCCAACCCACTGCGCGCTTCGACTATGCGGCGTTCCAATTCGACCCGCGCCGACTCAAGGCGCTGGATGCGCGGTTCGACAACCCCCTTGTATTTGATGAAATCCATGGCGATCTGAAAGGCAAAAAACAGACAGCCAATAGCCAGAATTGCAATAACCCATTCCATCAGTAACCTGAATCCTCGTCGCTCCCGACGTAATCATCGTCTTCGCCCTGCGCTTCGTAAATCCACCCGCAGTGGGGGCACAGCGGCGCCTCGGCGTCCTCGCGGCGCTCATTGCACTGCGGACAGCGCGCGGCAAAAGGCTTCAAATACCGCAGCGCAATTACGACCAGCAGCAGGCAGGCAAACGCAGTAGCAAGCACCTTAGTGGGCGCTTAAGACGAAGATAGTGATGAAACGAGGGCGTTGGAGTCGCGCAGGCGCCGGGCGAGAACGCGGGCAATATTGCGCAAAATTACGACCTGTGCATTGGCGAATTGGGCAAAAAAATCGTTGAGCGCCGCCAGGGGGAGTTTCAGCAACAAGGCACTGCCGGATGCACAGACTGTCGCCGAACGCGGACCTGGATCGGCTATGGATATTTCGCCGAAAAACGCACCGCGCCGATCCAACTGCGCCAGTTCGATCTCGCGCCCTTGGGCATCGCACGTCGATATCGACAATTTGCCGTCGCAAAGAAGAAAGATCGCGTCGCCCAACGAGCCTTCTTTCACAACGATTTGTCCATCGGCAAAATCATCCACCTCGGCGTATGCTAACAGGCCGTTAATCTCGACCTCACTCAGGCCTTCAAACAGAGGCGAGCCCTCTAGTAAAGAAAACATAAAATCCAATTTATCAACCACTTATATGAGTCCTCTACTGCTTGTCCCGTTCTCCAATGCGAGTTTGGCAATCAACTCATCGGCATCGCGCAGACGCAGCGAGAGATTGCGGGCGATATTGAGTATGAGCGTCATCTGCACGCGCGGCACTTTTGTGAACAGGGTCGTGAGAACCCGTTTGGGAAAGGCCAAAATGCGCGTCTGCTCGCCGGCAACTACGCTGGCCGAGCGCGGCAGAATATCGATGAGTGACATCTCGCCAAAGAACTCGCCGCTATCTTCGAGAACGCATAGCTCGACAACGGCATCGCCGGCGACCTTTGTCACGCGCACAGATCCACCGGCCAGAATAAACAAACAATCGCTCGGCGTGCCCTCTTCGACAATTCGATCGCCAGCCTCGTAGAGACGGCGCTCAGCCGTACTCAGCAGGGACTCTAAATCGTCTTCACCCATTCCATGCAAGAGCGGCGAGGACCGCAATACCCCAAGTTCGGGCGCTGACATATAGCTAACCTATCTGAAGTTAACGGGATTCACACATACGACTTCAATATAGATTTGCTGCCTGCAACGCGTCAAGCGATTTTTCTTTGATCACCTATATTACTGTGCGGCAACAGAATAGCCACTCCGTCTATGCGCTCGTGCAAACAGTCAACGCTAGTAGCGACGGCGCATGGCCTGCATCTTGCGCAGCTGCCGACGACGGCCCCAACGACTGCGCTTTTGGCGCTGGCGCCGCCCCAACGGCGGTTGTACCTGCCCGCTCTCAATAAGGTCGTCGAGGACCTGGTTGAGCAGATCGGGATAGTTTGTAATCAGACCCTGTACGCCCATCATCGCCAAATCGCGCATGGCGATCTCATCGTCGACGGTCCAGCCCCAAACGGCAATGCCCCGCCGACGCATTTCCTCGATTAACGGCGGCGTGAGCGTCGCATGCCAAACGGACAGCGCGTTGGCGCCAACTTCCAGCACCTGCGTCACCAGGCGACGAGCGCGCACGCGCGACGGCGTGGTCGGCAGCTGCCCCACCAGCAGGGCAGCCGGCAGTTGGGGAGCCAACAGCTTGGCGCGCTGCACCGTTTGCGGATTAAACGACTGCAAGATGACTTGCTCTTCGGCCCTCGACTCAAAAACGGCCTGCAGCACGCGTTCAGCAATAAAGTCCGATTTGATCTCCAACAGCACCTGCGCTCGGTGCCGCGCCAGATCGAGCACTTCGACCAGAAGCGGCACGCGCTCGCCGTTGCCGGCATCGGCCTGGCGCACTTGCTCCAGCGTCAGATCGCGCACCAGCCCCTGGCGATCGGTCGTGCGATCGAGGCTGGGATCGTGCAGAACGATCAGGTGGCCATCGCCGGTAATGCGCACGTCGATCTCCAGCATATCGACGCCAATAGCAATGGCCTTTTCAAAGGCCGCCAGCGTGTTTTCAGGCGCCAAGCCGCGGCCGGAAGCACCGCGGTGGGCAATGCGCAGGGGAGGTATCACGGCTAGGCACCAAACTTGTCCAGGCGCTGGGCGTGTGCCAGCGCCAGCGACATCAGCGTCGATGAAGGCATGACTCCAAGGCTACCCTGCTGGCAGCCGCGCTCGGAGAATGTCTCCGCCGCATCGGCCAGCGCGAAATCGCTGTGTATGAGCGTGGGAACCGGGTGCCAGCTGTGGCTGCGCATGATCGACGGCGTCGAGTGATCGCCGGTTACCACGACCACGTCCGGCTTTTGTGCCAGCAGGCGCGGCACGTGCGAATCCACGTCTTCAAGCAAGGCCACTTTGCGATCAAAATCCCCGTCTTCGCCAGCGCTGTCGGTTTTTTTGACGTGCATATAAACGTAGTCATACTCGGCAAAGCGCTCCTCGTATACTCGGCACTCCGACTCGAGGTCCCACCCTACCTCTACCGTATCCATCCCCACGGCACCGGCGACTCCTCGGTACATCGGGTAGCCGGCAATGCCCAAGGCGCGCAGTCCGTACACCTCATCGAACTGTGCCAGTTCTGGGTAGCGGCCAAATCCGCGCATCAACACCATGTTAGCCGGACTCTGGTCGGCCAGGATCTGCCGGGCTTGGTCGAGGAACGCATTGGCTACTTCGACCATGCGCTCGGAAGACGCATCGTGTGCGGCCAGCGGCCGCGGCGGCACGCCCGTGACCTGCGGGTCGGAGTCACCCACCGCGTCGCGGAGGCCATCACCGCGAAACACCACGCCGGCGCGGTACTCCATTTCCGCCGCCACGGTCACCTGCACGCCGGGAATGTCGATCGCCCCGAGCAGTTGGCACAGTTCGCGGCCCTTTTCGGTGGAAATGCGCCCGGCGCGTCTATCCGTCACGTTGCCGTCGGCATCCACCGTGCAAAAGTTGAGGCGCGAGGCCACATCGCCGGGGCGAAAGTCAACGCCTAGGCCCAACGCCGAAAGCGCGCCGCGACCGATTTCGCTCTTCCACGGATCATAGCCAAAGAGCGCCAGATGAGCCGGTCCGCTGCCCGGCGTGAAACCGCCGCCCAGTGGCGAAATAAGCCCACAGCTACCGGCGGCGGCCAGCGCATCGAGGTTGGGCAGTTGAGCCGTTTCCAATTCGGACAGCCCTGTTGCCGGATGGGGCAATCCGCCAAGTCCATCAATGACCAGCATGAGAATTTTGCTCTTGGCTCCGCGGATGCACAGATCGCGCGTGTATTCGCTGCTAATCATCCCCCAATCACCTTTCTATATACATGTCTCGTACAACCATTTGCACAGCGCCACCGCCGGCAAAAGAATCCTCTTCGAGTTCGAAGGCCGCGCTCACGCGCTGGCCGGGATGCATTCTATCAGCCACGTCGCCGCGGTTCCACCACAGGGCATTGCAGTGTCTACCATCCGCTTCAATCTCTACCTTGAGATGGCTGCCCCCCTTGCCGATCTGTCGTCGCGAAAGCACCTTGCACCCACGCATGGCAAAGAGCGGCGCCTCATTGCCATTGCCAAAGGGCTCCAACGAGGCGAGTGCTTCAATCGTGCTGATGTGCAAATCGCGCGCGGCCAGTTCGATGTCGACATTGAGCTCAGCCTGCATCTGTTCGGCGCCGATATGGGCGTTGGCGTGTTCGATTAGCCGCATGCGAAATGCCTCAAATGCGTCCGCGCGCAGGGAGAATCCGGCGGCCGCCGGATGCCCCCCATAGGCGACCAAGTGATCGGCACAGGCACTTATGCCCTGGCTGATGTCATAACCGGGAATGCTGCGGGCCGAACCCACGTACAGTCCATCTCCGGCGTCTTCGCTGCACACGACGGCGGGACGCATGTGTTTTTCGCACAGCTTTCCCGCCAACAGTCCGACGATGCCGAGCTTCCAATCGCCGAGCACGACGACGATGCGGTCGCGCTGCAAATCCTCATCGCTCACGAGGCTTTCGGCCTCTTCTATACCCTCTCGCTGCAGGGCCTGACGCCGCGCATTTAGCTTGTTTAACTCGTCGGCCAACTGAGCGGCCTGCGCATCGCTGCGCGCCCGCAGCAGATCCAGGGCGATATCCGGTTTTTCCAGCCGCCCGGCCACGTTAATGCGCGGCCCCAAATGAAATCCGACCCCCGTCGTCTTTACCGGCTTTTCGGCATACCCGGCCACGGCCTTGAGCTGGCGCAGTCCAGGCCGCGTCGTGCTGTTGAGAATCTGCAATCCGCGCTGAACGAAGACCCTGTTCTCTCCCAGCACCGGCATAACGTCGGCCACGGTGCCCAAGACGACCAAATCCAGCAGACTATTCAAATAGCGGCGGCGCTCATCGCCCGCAAAGAACGACTCACTGAGCGCCTGCACGAGCTTGAAGGTAACGCCAACCCCCGCGAGTTCCTTAAAGGGATACGAACAGTCGCGGCGGTTGGGGTTGACGATGGCCAGCGCATCGGGCAGGTTGTCTAGCTGCTGGTGATGATCTACGACGATCACGTCGACGCTGCGCTGCCGCGCTAGGGCGAGGGCCTCAAAAGCCGAGATGCCGTTGTCCACCGTCACAATGAGCTTGGCGCCCAACGCTAGCGCGCGCTCGACGCCCGGTGGCTTTAGGCCATAGCCATCTACGTGGCGGTCGGGCAGCAGATAGGCGCAGTCCGCTCCTACGGCCTCGAGAAAGTCCAGCATGACGGCTGTGCTCGATACGCCGTCCACATCATAGTCTCCAAATACGACGATCTTCTCGCGCTGGGCGATGGCCCGTACGATGCGCTCGACCGCTCGGTCCATATCGCGCAGCAGCGAGGGATCGTGCATGACTTCTGGACCGACGTCCAAATCCGCTCGACAGAGCGAACGCACGCCCAGTATGGCATCCACGAGCGAATCGTAGGACGCAGTGTGGCGAATGTTCCAGACGGGATAAAGGCGCATGGGTAAACAGCGGTTCTTGTGAACTAAGTACACAACTGTACGACCGAGCAATATAGACTCCTGAGGAAAATCTCGTCAAGAGCGGCCGTCTCGCGCTTGCCCCTCTCTGGGGGTTGCTTAGATTTACCGACAAAGAACGCCTGCACCCCAGGAGCTGATCTTGCTTTTTCTGCGCCCCCTTTACACTGCGCTTTTTGCCCTTACCGCGACCACCGTACATGCCGGCCCCAACGCCGGCGTGGAAATTGAGCTCACCCGTCTTTCACCGGCCTGCGGTCTCGGTGCGGGCCAGCGCATCGAGTTTCTCGTCCACGCGCGACAAATGGAGGGGGTGCGCCAGATAAAGTTCGACTTTCATTGGACGCCATCGGGTGCCGTAACGTCAGCCGTCGGCGGCACGGGTGCCGCGACGGAATCCAAGTCGTTTATCGCACCCGGTCCTCCGCAAATCGAAGGCGACACCGCCGGCTATGGCATGGCCGTTTTCGGCGGCAACGGGCTCAGCGGCGACGGCGAGTTGGCCCTTTTGGGCTTTGAAATCGCCCCGGACATCCCCCCGGATACTCCGCTTGCACTCTACCTCGATTTGGTATCGTTGGGCCCCTCATCCACCGAGCGCGACACAGTCTATCCAATAGGAGCCATGGCGTTGGCCAACTATTGCGATGCGGCAGGTCAGCCGTTGGACGGCGGCGTTTTCATCGAATCCTCGGCGTCTACGCGCCTCTACTCTAGCGCAGAGCAGGCGGTGCTCAGCGATGCCAGCCAGGGAGAGATAGACCTTGTTGCACGCCTCTTGGAAGGGCCGGTCTTTGGCGCGGGGCGCGACGTGACGTGGCAGGTGGACAACCCCGGCCCCGGCACCCTATACGCGCTGGCAGACGACCGCACGCTGTCTATAGACCCAGGCGAAATAGCCGAGGTGCAAGGCGTAAGCGACCGCCAGGGCAGCGCTCAGCTCCGCTTAGATGCCAGCGGACAAACAGGAGAAACTGCAGCGCGCGTCAGGGCCTGTGCCGCGCCGCCGGAACCGCTGCTGTGCGACGAGCAACTGCTCGTATGGCGAGCGCCGATCACCGCCGTCACCGAAACAGCAGGGCCGGCGCAACCCGGCGAGAGCCACCTGCAGTTGAACTACCCCAATCCATTCAATGCCGGCACGGAGTTGGCGTTCGACATTGGCACAGACGACGCCAACGCTCCTGTTTCGGTGGTCATCTACAGCACACTCGGCCAGCGCGTAGCGACGCTGTTTGACGCGGTACCCACGGCAGGGCGCCACCGCGCATACTGGGACGGGCGCCACGAGGGCGGCCAAGCGGCGGCCAGTGGAATCTACTTCGCGCGATTCACATCCACTAGCGTCACTCAGGTGCGGCGCATGCTGCTCCTGCGCTAATGAGACACGGCGACCCTGCGCGCGCTGCTGCGCTGATGCTGTTGGAACGCTGGGAGCAGCGCCACATCCCGATCGACGAGCTGCTGCCCGAGCTGGATGCCGCCCTGCCCGATGGACGCGACCAGCGTTTTGCCCGCCAACTGGTGCTCGGCGTCCTGCGCTGGCGGTTGCGTCTAGACTGGATTATCGGGCACTTCTGCCGCCGCCCGGTCGATGAGTTAGAAGCGCGGGTGCTGACGATCCTACGCCTCGGCGTACTGCAAGTTGGCTTTATGGACCGCGTGCCCGAACGCGCTGCGGTACACTCCTCTGTCGAGCTGGCCAAGCGCCACGGCGCCCGTTCGGCCAGCGGCCTGATCAATGCCATCTTGCGCGCCTTTATTCGACAGCCCAACCGAGTCCGCTACCCCGATCCCAATGGCGAAGCGGCGCGCTACCTATCGCTCTACAATTCGCATCCACAGTGGCTTGTTGAACGCTGGTTAGAGCGCATGGGACGAGAACAGACGCATCGACTCATCGAAGCCAACAACCTGCCAGCGCCCGTCTGGCTGCGCCCCAATCCGCTGCGCAGCACGGCAGAGGCCCTCTCCAGCGAACTCGAGCTAGAGCATGGCCCCCATGGCTATCTGCGCGCGCTGGAACCGCGAGCGGTCTTTCGCTCTGCAGTCTATGCCGACGGCGGCTTTCAGGTACAGGATCCCAGCGCCGGAATGGCCGTGGCCCTGCTCGACCCCCAACCCGGCGAGCGCATATTGGATGCGTGCAGTGCACCCGGCGGCAAGTCCACGCAAATAGCCGAGCGGATGAACGATCGCGGATGCGTGGTAGCGGCCGACCTTTCTCTGCGGCGCCTGCAGCGGCTGCGCGAAAACGCCCAGCGCCTTCACCTGCACTGCATACACCCAGTGACCTGGGATGCCTGCACGGCAGGGAGAGCGCACTTCGATCGCATTCTGGTCGATGCCCCGTGCAGCGGCACCGGCATTATGGGACGACATCCCGATGCGCGCTGGACCAAGGACATCGACCAACTGCCCGCTCTAGTCGCGCGCCAGAACGCTATACTCGCTGCTGCATTTACCCACCTGCGCCCCGGCGGCGTGCTGGTCTACAGCACCTGCAGTTTGGAAAGAGAGGAAAACGAAGAAGTCGTCGAAGCGCTCCTCAACGTAACGCCGACGGCGCGCGTGGAAGAAGCGCGAGACTACCTGCGCGACGACGAACGCGCGGCGCGCTATGCGCAGGCTCTTCCGGGCCAACACCCCGGCGACGGCGCCTTTGCCGCGCGCATACGCAAGGTCGCCACGTGAAGAAACTCATCGTCCACCTCGGACTGGCGGCCGTATCGGCCTGCATCGCAGGCGTGCTCATGCTCGCACTGGCCGATGCCGTTATCATGCCCTATATCGTCGATGTGCCCAGCGTAAAAATACCGCGTCTCGAAACCCTGACATCCGCGCAGGCTGCCAAGCGCCTGCAGCAGTGGGGGCTGAAGGTAGCGCACGGCGACAGCATGTATCACGAGCGGATACCCATGGGCTCCGTTATCGACCACGTGCCCGAGGCCGGCCAGCGCGTCAAGAAGGGACGCGCCGTCACCGTTCTACTGAGCCGGGGACAGCGCTACTACGCAACACCCGACCTGCGCCGGGTAAGCCAGCGCGAAGCGCGCCTGCAGCTCGAATCCCAACATCTCGGCGTCGGCTCGATCCTCTTCGTCTCTTCCAACGAAGTGTCCGAGGGCGCCGTCATCGACCAGACTCCGGCCGCCGGCACGGCGTTGGTGCGCGGCGGCCGCGTCGACTTGCGCATCAGCAGCGGCTCTCCCTCTTCCCTCAAATCGACCCCCAACCTGCTCAATGTATCCATCGAAGCAGTAGAAGACACCCTGCGCAAGTACGAGATGCAACTCGGGCGCGTAGAAAACAAAATTGACAACAGCACCGCGCCGGGTACGATTCTAAGCCAAGTGCCCGCACCGGGCACTCCCACGCCGCGCAACACGCGCATCAATTTGCGCGTCAGTGCCAAACGCAGAGACGGCGGAGGCCGCTAATCATGTCCACGACCCTGCCAACCCGCATTGCTCCCTCTCTGCTCGCCGCCGATTTTGCCCACCTAGCCGATCAAATCCGCCGGGTGGAAGAGGCGGGCGCCGACTGGCTCCACTTAGACGTGATGGACGGGCGTTTCGTGCCCAATATCAGCTTTGGCATGCCCGTCCTCGAATCAATTCGTCCAACGACGCAGCTCTTTTTTGACACCCACCTAATGATGGTTGACCCCCGACCCTATATCGAACCCTTCAAGGCGGCGGGAGCCGACTCGCTGACGATTCACATCGAGACCTGTCCCGACCCCTTGCCCATCTTGGCCGAAATGCGCGCAATCGACCTGCAGTGCGGTCTGGTGCTCAATCCTGCGACCCCCGTCGAAGCGCTATTTCCCTTTCTCAACGAGCTCGACCTGGTCCTCGTCATGTCCGTCGAACCCGGCTTTGGCGGCCAGGCATTTCAACCTCAGGCGCTGCGCAAGGTAGAAGCCCTACGCGACGAGATCGAACGGTGTGCGCTCCAGCTTCCCATCCAGATCGATGGCGGCGTAAACCCAGACAACGCCGCCGCATGCCGCAGTGCCGGCGCCAGCATTCTGGTGGCCGGCTCGGCCGTTTTTCGCGCCGCAGATCCGGGCCGGGCCATCGCCGATTTGCGCGGCTGAGATAGCGCGCCATTTCTATTGCTCGATTGAAATAGCGGCTCTATATTATATGATTAACTGATTTTGTAGCTCTTTAACGCCGCAGATGGGCGACGGTGAAGGGCGGCGAGGCCCGAACTCGATGTTTGACCGACTCAGCGAACGCTTTGATGATATTTTCCGCCAACTGCGCGGTCAGGGGCGCATCACCGAGCGCAACATAGACGAGTCGCTGCGCGAAATTCGCCGTTCGCTGCTCGAGGCAGACGTCAACTTCACCGTAGCGCGCACTTTTATTCAGCGCGTCAAGGAACAGGCGCTCGGCCAGCAGGTCATCAAGAGCCTGACGGCTGGCCAACAGTTGGTCAAGATCGTGCACGATGAGCTCGTCGTGCTGCTGGGCGGGAACAGTGCGCCGATCAAGCTGGCCGACCACCCGCCGACCATTATCATGATGGTCGGTCTACAGGGCGGCGGTAAGACGACGATGGCCGCCAAGCTGGCGCGCTATTTCAAAGCGCAAGGTCGTCCGACACAGCTGGTCGCAGCCGATATCTACCGCCCTGCGGCCATCGACCAGTTGCAAACGCTGGGCGCCTCAATTGACGTGCCCGTCTTTAGCGCTCCGCCGGGCACCGATCCGGTCGACATCTGCCGCCAGGGCGTGACCCAGGGTAGGGCGACCAATCGCAGCGTCGTCATCGTCGATACGGCGGGTCGCCTGAGTATCGACGAGCAGATGATGGACGAGTTGGTGCGCATAAAGGCTTCGATTGAGCCGCACGAAATACTGTTTACGGCCGACAGCATGATCGGCCAGGATGCCGTCGAAACAGCCGAGCGCTTCTACGAAAAACTCGCCTTTAGCGGCGTCGTCTTGACCAAAATGGACAGCGATGCCCGCGGCGGAGCAGCGCTCTCCATCCGCGAGGTGACGGGTCAGGCGATTAAATTCATCGGCACGGGTGAGAAGGTGGAAGACCTTGAGGCCTTTCACCCCGACCGCATGGCCTCGCGCATTCTCGGCATGGGCGATGTGCTGTCGCTGGTCGAGCGCGCCGAAGCGGCGATCGAGCGCGACCAAGCGGTAAAAATGGAAGAGCGCCTGCGCAAGGCGACGTTCACATTTGAGGATTTTCTCGAGCAGTTGCAGGCCGTAAAAAAGATGGGGCCCCTAGACCAGTTGGTCGGCATGATACCGGGCGCTGGTAAGGCGATGAAAGGCATGCAGGTCGACGACGGTGCCTTTGGCCAAGTCGAAGCCATCATTCGCTCCATGACCTTGGAGGAACGCCGACGGCCCCAAGTGCTCAATGGCAGCCGCCGCAAGCGCATTGCGCGCGGCAGCGGCACGACCATTCAAGACGTCAACCGGCTGGTCAAGCAGTTTCAGCAGATGCAGAAAATGATGAAGCAGATGAGCCGGAGCAAAATGGGTAAGATGGGTAAGAAATTTAGAATGCCCTTTGCGGGCTGAACACTAAAAAGGAGAAAACTCCGTTGGTTAAACTTCGCCTCACGAGAATGGGAAAGAAAAAGCAGCCCTTCTACCGCATCGTCGCCATGCACAGCACGACGGGACGCCAGGGCCAGGCGCTGGGACTGGTCGGCACCTACGATCCGCTCCACTCTATCGTCAAGATAAACGAGGAGAACGCGCTGCTCTGGCTCAACCGCGGTGCCGAAATGACCGAGACAGTCGAGGCGCTCTTGCGCAGCCAGGGCATTTTGGCCCGCTGGCGCGGCTTTGAGGGCTCCGTTAATGAAGGTGCGCTGAGCACCGATAAGCCAAAGCGCCGGCGCAAACTGGCCAGCGCCACAGCAGCACCTGCCGCCGAAGAGACGGTAGCTGAAGCTCCGGCAGTTGCTGCAGCGCCCGCTGCCGAAGAAGCAGCTGAGGAAGCCAGCGGGGAATAAGCGCTGAGTGCGCGCGCCTTGGATCAACGCATCGCCGTCGCCTATATAAGCCGCAGCAAGGGCGTGCGCGGTCACGTAATGGCCGAGCCGCTCACAGACGACCTGCAGCGGTACGATGCACTCGGCACCGTCCTCGTACAAAAGGAAGGACGGCCGGACCGGCTCTTCCAGTTGGAGCAATGGCACGCCGAAAAGCCCGGCGTATTGCTCAAATTTGCTGGCATCGACACACCCGAAGCGGCGCGTGAACTGCTCGTCAAGGGCTATGTCACGGTAGAGCGCGACCAGGTGCCTACGCTGCCGCACGGATCGTATTACATCTTCGATCTGGTCGGATGCGCAGTCGAAGACGAGAAGGGCCAGGCTATCGGCACGGTTGACGAAGTGCTGGAGATGCCGTCGACCGACGTGTATGTCGTGCGAGGACCGCACGGCGAGGTGCTCATACCCGCCGTCAAGGACTACATAAAGGACGTTCATATCGACCAGCGACGCATCGTCGTCGCCGGTATTGAAGAGCTGTTGTCGTAACGTGAAAATCGATGTCGTAACGCTCTTCCCCGATTTTTTCACGACGCCGCTGCAGACCAGCATATTGGCGCGGGCTGTGCGCGACGGACTGCTTTCAGTGGTAGCGCATAACCCGCGCGATTTTGCCACCGACAAGCACAAGAGCGTTGATGACGAGCCCTACGGCGGTGGCGGCGGCATGGTCATGAAGCCAGAGCCCCTGTTCGCCTTGTGGCAGGCGTGCCACTTTGAGCGCGCCCACTGCATCTACCTGACGGCCGACGGCCAGACGCTCGACCACGACCTGAGCGTCGAACTTTCGCTGTGCGAACATTTGGTGCTGCTCTGCGGTCATTACAAGGGGATCGACGAGCGCGTTCGCACGCACCTGATAGACCGCGAAGTTTCCATTGGAGACTTCGTGCTGACCGGCGGCGAACCAGCAGCACTCGTGATGATGGACGCGGTGGTTCGCCTTGTGCCAGGCGTATTGGGCAATTTCAGTTCCGCCCTGGAAGACTCCTTTCAGGACGCCGTGCTCGACTGCCCCTGGTATACGCGACCAGCAGAGTTTAACGGCGAAGGCGTTCCGCCCATCTTGCAAAGCGGCGACCACGAAAACGTGCGCCGATGGAGGCGTCAACAGGCACTGCGCAGAACATTTGAGCGCCGTCCGGACTTGTTAAAGCGAGCGCACCTCGACGAAGAGGAAATGCGACTGATAAACCAATGGAAACGAGAAGGGCTGGAATAAGCCCCTTAAATTAGAAGGCATACAATGGACGCAAGCATTATGCGCGAGCTGACATCCGATCAGCTCAAGACCGATTTACCCGCCTTTTCTGCCGGCGATACGCTGCGCGTGCACGTGCGCGTAATCGAGGGCGACAAGGAGCGCATTCAGGTTTTCGAAGGCACTGTGATCCAGCGCAAGGGCAGTGGCATACAGGAGACCGTTACGGTTCGCAAGATCACCCAAGGCGTTGCAATCGAGCGCATCTTCCCCGTGCACTCGCCGCGCGTCGCGCAGATCGAGTGCACGCGCAAGGGTCGCGTTCGCCGCGCCCGCCTATTTTACCTGCGCAGCCGCAAGGGGCGCTCCGCTCGCATCCGCGAGAAGCGCTAAACGGGGTATCGGGCCATGGCCGAACCGACCGCTCCTCCTTTTACGCGCAAAAATTGGCTTCTCCTGGCCGCAGGGTTGGCGAGTATAGCGCTGGGATATATCTTCTTGCGCATACCGCCAGCCGATGGCTTCTTTTCGCTTACACTGGCCCCTCTCTTGCTCGTGGCGGGCTATTGTGCGTTATTACCGATGGCCATTTTGTATAAAAACAGTGAATAAAATAAGGCGGGGACTCCTAAATTCTCTTGTCTGTGCAGGAAAACTTACGTTATGCGAATTCTAATAGCCGAAGATGACGCCACATCGCGTCTGCTCCTCGAAGTTACGCTCAAACAGTGGGATCACGAGGTAATCACGGCGAAAAACGGCAGCGAGGCATGGGATATCCTTCAGGGAGAAAACCCTCCCAACTTGGCTATATTCGATTGGATGATGCCCGTTTTGGACGGCGTGGAAGTCGCTCGCCGAGCGCGCACGCTCGACGCCCTCTCCCACCTCTATATCATCATGCTCACGACGCGCGACACCAAGGACGATATAGCAGAAGCCCTTGGCGCCGGCGCCGATGACTATGTCAACAAGCCCTTCAACCGCAAAGAGCTCCAGGCGCGCATCAACGTCGGCCTGCGCGTGCTCGACCTGCAGATGACTTTGACCCGTCGCGTAAAGGAACTGGAAGATTCCATCCAGCGCGAAAAACAGCTGCAAGGCCTGTTGCCCATCTGTTCGTACTGCAAGAAAATTCGCGACGACAACAACTACTGGTCTCAGGTTGAGCGCTATATTGAGCATCACGCAAACGTAGCGTTCAGCCACAGCATCTGCCCGGACTGCTACGACACGGTGGTTAAACCAGAAATACAAGCCCTACAAGACTCGGTCGCCGAACAGAAAAACTCGAACAAACAGCCCGAATAAACCCCGTATCTACCACAGTATATGCGTACTGTCAGCGCAGGACCCATCGTGTCCGAAACGCGCATCCCCGATCACGCTCCCGACCTATACGGCCAGCGCTTGCTATCCGATTACGCGGCCGACCTGCACTCCATCGACGACGCGGCGATCGACGCGTTTCACGCTCTGGGCTACCTGGCCGTGCAGCGCGTTTTTTCCGATGCTGAAGTCGCTTCGGCGCGCGCGGCCATCGACGATCTTATCGCCGGCGCGGTGCCCGCTTTCCGCGGCGTACAGCGCGAGTCCGGTCGCGGCTCCGAGGCGGCTCGTCCCGTGCGCAAACTAATGCACTTCGTCGATCACGAGGCGCGCCTAGCCGCCCTTGCCCACCACACCGGGCTGAGTGCGCTCATGCAGCGCCTGATCGGCGACGTGCCTGAACTGTTTCAGGATATGGCCTTGCTAAAAGGTCCTGGAGGCAGGGAAAAACCCTGGCATCAGGACAGCGCCTATTTCGACCTGGCTCTCGGCACCGCCGTTATTGGCATCTGGATCGCCCTCGACGAAGCCGACCTCGACAACGGCTGCATGCACATTCTACCCGGCACGCATCGCATGGGCCCAGCCGAGCACTTCAAAGTGCGCGACTGGCAAATTTGCGATAGCGCAGTGCAGACGCAGCTCGATGTCGCCGTGCCCCTGCCACCCGGGGGCTGTCTCATCTGGCACGGCATGCTCCACCACGGCAGTCCGACCAACCACTCCAGCAAAATGCGCCGCGCCCTGCAGTTTCACTACAGGCCCGCATCGAGCACGCGCGTCAGCACCGAAGAGCGCATGCAGCACTTCGGCGGTGCCGTGCGCGGCGCTACCTGCTAAGCGATTCCACAGCGCTCCAACAACAGCACATCCTCCCCCAGAAACTCACCGGACACCTGTTGGGCCGCCAGGTCAGCTGCGCGCGCAGCCGCTGCGTCTACAGACTGGCCGCGGGCTAAACGTTCACTCATATAGGTCGCAAAGAACACGTCGCCCGCTCCCGTGGGATCGCGTGCTTCGACCACGGCAACGGCGCCGAAGGGATGGATCCGTCGGCCATCCTGCTGGACATAGCCGCCGCGCGAACCGTCCGTCACCACGACCTCGCGCAGCGCATAGCGTCGCATCAGACCATCTAGGTCGCACGATGCCCATTGCAGCAGCAGGTGCAACTCATCCTGCGCGACTTTGATCCACGAAGCAGCGCGCAGCAGCGCGTCCATCGATGCATCTACCCTAGGATGCACGACGCCATCAACCACGCTCCGCACCATGCCCTGCACGTCGGCGCATATCGCCTTGTCTCCCTCCTTTTCCAACCACATCAGCGCAGCGCACCCTATGTCGAGCGGGTGCAGCGGTCCCAAGAGCACGCACTCAGCTCCTTGCGCAGCAGACACCAGCGCCTTGCGGCCGATCGGTGCAGCCGCCCTTGGCATCTGTTGCTGACGCTGATCGCCCAGTACGCAATTGACAAAATGCGTCGTCTCCGCACTCTCTCCCAAATACAGATCGGCACCTGCTCGGCTCAGTGCGGCCACTACGTCGGCATCGCCCGTTGCGAGATTGGTGCACACGGCGACATCATGGCCTAAGTACAGCAGCGTCAGACCGCCGTAGACCGCTACACCACCGCGCTTATAGCCCCTCTCATCGCCCTGCACAACGCAGTCGATCGTCGCCGACCCCACCACCAACCAGCGCCGGCTATGCGCGCGTTTTTGTTTCATCGCAGCCATTCCATTTGCAGCGCAGAGGCCGACGATTGGACGCGAACGCACCTCGGCTTATTTTCACGGCAGAATGCACCCGACGGCGACTTTCAGCAGAGAATTCCATGTCTCGCCCACGCAGCCCTCAGCATCGCCTGCGCGCGTGCGCTGGCCTTTTTAAGCACCCCAAAATAGGCGTTCGGCTACGCGGCCGAGCACCTGATCCTTCTCGTCCTCGTTCAGTCCCAACTCGTCGGTAAACACGGCGAGGTGCTGGGCGTACGACGCCTTCTTTAGCCAGTGCTCGCAGGGGAAATCCGAACCCCACATACAGCGCTGTGGACCGAATGCGTCGATCGCGTAGCGCAGCATATCGTGCGTGTCGGCAAAGGGATAGGACTGCCGCGAAGACGTGACGCCAAAGGTCAGCTTGGCGTATAGATGCTCACAGTGGGCAAGCGCTCGGACCTGGCGCAGCACATCGCCATCTACCCCCTCATCTACCTGGGGATAGGCGCAGTGATCGAGCACGACAGGTACGTTGGGGAAGCGCGCCAGCAACTCGCCTAATTCGCACAGATGGTCCCTTTGAACGTGCGCACAGACCACGGCCTGCAGTGCACCAGCAGCGGCCCACAGCCGCTCGGACGCGGCGTGGCGAAAGCTCTCTCCCGCCGCTTCGATCCGCACGCCCTTGACGTTGTACTGGCCGACCAATCGCTCCAGTTGGGCCACACTCTCCCCCGCGGTCGGATCCAATGTGCACACGCCCTTGGTCCAATCGGCATGCGCTCGCGCCGTGTCGGCCAGCAGGCGATTGTCCCAGCGATAGGCCGATCCGGTTTGCACCAACACGACGCGATCGATGCCGTTAGACGCCACTTCGCGGCGCAGGTGCTCGATATCTCCCACGCCTTTGGCAGGGCGAAATGGGGCCTCTTTCATCGGATAAGCGTCTTCGTCACCTGCGTATATATGGGCATGCGTATCTATGCGCATAGGTCCTCCTTTTACAGGGCAATATACGCCGCGCAGCCGCTTGACACACCCCCATCTCCGTGCCATGATTACGCGCATACACAGCAAGGCAAAGAGGAACGTCCATGTCATCATCTATCCGCGAAATTGGCATCCCCGTGCGCTCGGTCAACTGGGTGCATCTACACCCCGGTATCACCGGCACCGGCCAGCCCTGTATCTACGCCGTTATGGGCCAACAGGCCGCCGGCCTTTTCGTCTTGCAAATCGATATAGACAGCGGCCAGTGCCGCCAATTCACCTGCGATCTAGCCGATGCCAACTATCCGACGGCTACCTATATGAGCCGCTCCAACCGCCTCTACATCGGCTCGTCCTACGCCGGCCATCTGCTGTGCTTTGATCCGCAGCAGGACGCCCTAATCGACCTAGGCGCCATTCATCCCGAGGCGGCGACCTTTCCCTGCCGTATCGACGAGGGAGAAGACGGTCGCCTGTGGATCGGCAGCTACCCAACCGCCGATCTAACGGCCTACGATCCAACGACCCACACATTCCAACGCTGCGGCCGCATGGACGACGTGGATATGTATAACTATCCGCTCGTAGCCGGCGATGGACGCATCGCCAATCTAGTGCGCATGACGCAGCCGCACGTGGTACTCTATGACCCCCAAACGGACCAGAGGCAAGTCGTCGGGCCCGTGTCGGTAAAGGGCGAAAGCGAATTGGATCTCGTGCGCGGCGACGACGGCCAACTCTACATCGCCTCGTCGCTAGGCCATTTTCGCATAGAAGGCAGCGAGGCCGTCCCCGTCGACGCACTGCCTCCGCCGCGCCCGGCGCCCACACTGCCCGACGGCCGCCGGGCGGTCTTTGCCGACGCCGGCCAACAGCGCTACAAGACACTCGTGCTCAGCGCTCCCGACGGCGGCGAGCGCGCCTTTGAGCTAGACTACGAGGCCAGCGGCAGCCGCCTGTTCTACGTTCATCTGGGCCCCGACGGATGCATTTACGGCTCGAGCATCCTGCCCCTACATCTGTTTCGGCACAACCCCCACAGCGGCGAATTGGCCGATCTCGGCGTCTGCTCGTCGGCAACGGGCGAGGCCTACTCGATGGCCAACCTCGATGGCAAGATGTATATCGCGTCCTATCCGCAGGCCAAGCTGTCCGTCTACGACCCTGCGCAAACCTACCGCTTTGGCGAGGACGCAGCGGCCAACCCGCGCGACCTGGGCCGCATGGACGAGCTTTCGTATCGCCCGCGCAGCACGCTCACCGGGCCGCTGGGCCGGGTGTGGACTGCATCGATACCCGACTACGGCCGCTGGGGTGGGCCGCTGTCCTACTACGATCCGCAGAGCGATGCGATGGCGTCGTACCAGCGCATCTGCGGCGACGCCTCGTGCTATACGCTGGCCTGGCTGCAGCGCCAAGAGCGCATCGCCGTCGGCACGACGATTGATGCCGGCTCGGGCACCCAGCCGCGCGTCGAGCGGGCCGAGCTGTTTTTGTGGGACTACCGCGCAGAAGAGAAAACTTGGGAGCACACGCTCGATTGCAAAGCGATAAACGCCCTGCTAGTCGGCCCCGATGGGCGGCTCTACGGCACATTGGTAGGCGGCTCCAATCCCGCTCTCTTCGCATTTGACCCGCAGGCACTGGCATTTACCCACTTCCTCGACCTGCCCGGCGGGGCACCCCTCGATCTCGGTCTGCAAACCGGACCCGATGCAAGCATATACGGATTTACCCGCTCCTGCATCTATCGCCTCGACCCGACTTCGCTACAGATAGAACCCATCGTAGAGCGAAACAACGCCTTTTCCGTCGCCGGTCCCATCGTCGGCGACAGCATCTTTTTTGCCGACCTGCACCGCCTGTGCGCAGCGAGAATCTTTTAGGAGACCATATGTCCGAGTGGAAAAATTACGAGGAGCTACGCCCCGACCAGTTAGAAGCGCTCTTTGCCAAATCGCCTGTCGCCTACTGGCCGCTGGGCCTTCTCGAGCACCATGGCTGGCACCTGCCCGTCGGTTTTGACGGCATCAAGGCACGCCGCACCTGCGAGCGCATCGCCGCGCGCACCGGCGGCGTACTGCTGCCGACTATGTGGTGGGGCGGCGGCGGCGGCCACGACGTCTTCAAATGGAGCCACTACCAGCCACCAGAGGCCATCTCCGCTATACTCGACACCACGGCGCGCCAATTACTCGACTTTGGCGTGCGCGCGCTGGTGCTGCTGGCCGGCCACTATCCCTGGCAGTCGTTCTTAGATGCCACCGCACCTGCGCTGCGCGCCGATTACCCCGATGCGCTCGTGTTAGCCGGTACCGAAGTCAGCATCTGCGGCGATGCGCTCCAGCTCAAAGGCGACCACGCCGCCAAGGAAGAGACGTCGTTGGGGCTGGCGCTCTTCCCCGAGTTGGTCGATCTCGGTGCCCTGCAAGAGGGCCACCACGCCGATGTCTGGCCACCGGCCGGGCCACCGCCAGCCGACAAGCGCCACCCGCGCGTAAACTTTGACCCTGCCCACCCGCTCTTTGCGCAAATGGGCGATGACGCGCGCGAGGCAACTGCTGCCCACGGCGAGCAGGGGCTGGCCCAGATCGTCGACCACTTAGCCAAGGCCATCGACGACTTTCTTCAAGAGGAACGGCCATGATCGATCCACGCCCCGAACATCCGCGTCCGCAGTTCCAGCGCCAGCAGTGGATCAACCTCAACGGCGAGTGGAATTTTCGCATCGACCACGGCGATTCGGGACGCCATGCCCTGTGGCACGAACATCCGTCCGCGCTTACGGGTAAGATCAACGTCCCGTTCTGTCCGGAGAGCCGCCTTTCGGGTATCGGCCACACCGACTTTATGCCCGCCGTATGGTACCATCGCGCCATCGAAGTGCCCGCCGAGTGGTCCGATCAGCGCGTGCGCCTGCACTTTGGCGCCGTAGACTACGAGTGCCGCGCCTGGCTCAACGGCGTCGAAGTGGGCGTTCACTACGGCACGTCTTCGTCATTTCACTTCGATATCACCGACGCGCTGTGCCCGGATGGTCCCAACGATCTTGTTGTGCAGGCTCGCGACGACGTGCGCTCGGGACTGCAGCCGGCCGGCAAGCAGAGTGCGCAGCTCCATTCGCACGGCTGTCACTACACGCGCACGACGGGCATCTGGCAAACGGTGTGGTTAGAAGCCGTTCCCGCGGCGCACATCGAGTCGGTGCGCATCGTCCCCGACCTAGATGGGCAGCGCTTCGTGCTCACGCCCACGCTCAACTGCACCGCGCGCGGCCAGCGTTTTTGCGCGGTGCTGCTCGATGGCGACAGCCCTCTACACAGCGCCTCCATGCCGGCGCTCAGCGGCGCATCACTGGTACTCGATGTGCCGCAGGTGCGTCCGTGGAGCCCCGCCAATCCCCACCTATACACTCTTCGCTTTGAGCTCGTCGACGGCGATACCGTACTCGATTCAGTGCAGTCCTATGCCGGCCTGCGCAAGTTTCACATCGAAGGCAATGCCTTTTACCTAAACAACCAGCCCATTTTCCTGCGCTTTGTGCTCGATCAAGGCTTCTATCCAGACGGGCTGTGGACCGCGCCCTCGGACGGCGAACTCAAGGCCGATATCGAACGCGCTATGGCCGTCGGCTTTAACGGCGCACGCCTGCATCAGAAGGTCTTTGAAGAGCGCTTCCACTACTGGGCAGACCGCCTCGGCTACCTGACCTGGGGCGAGTTTTCCGACTGGGGCCTCGACGTTGGCCAGCCACAGGCGCTGGCCAACCAGCAGCGCGAATGGCGCGAAATCGTCCTGCGCGACCTCAACCACCCATCGATCGTCGCCTGGACCCCTTTCAACGAGACCATTGGCCCCGCCCGCAGCCATCGCGAAGCCCACCGCCGCGCCCTCGAAAGCACCTACGACTTAACGCGTGCGCTCGATCCGAGCCGCCCCGTGCACGACGCCAGCGGCTACGTGCATGTCAAGACCGATATATTCACCGTGCACGATTACGAGCAGGATCCGGATACATTCCGCCAAACCTATCGCTCAGTGCATCCGGACAGACCGGCAGAAGCGCGCGTCTGCTTCCCCGAGCTCTCCATAGCCTACCAAGGTCAGCCCTATATGGTCGACGAGTACGGCGGCACCTGGTGGGTCGAATCCAGCGCGCGTGACGGAGCCAATAGCGATGCCGGCTGGGGCTATGGCAACCGACCGCAGAGCATCGAAGAGGTTTACGATCGCATTGAAAAACTAACCCGTGCGCTGACCTCTCACCCTCACATAGCCGGGTTTACCTATACGCAATTGACGGATATCGAGCAGGAGCAAAACGGGATCTACACATATGAGCGAACGCTGAAGTTTGACGCCGAGCGCCTGCGCGGCGCCTTTGGCGCTCCGTCAGCCATCGAAGGGGGAACGAAATGAGCGATTTCCAATCGATCTGCGTGGTTGGAGCCGGCTTTCTCGGCACGCAAATTGGCCTTCAGTGCGCCGCACACGGATACCAGACGCGGCTCGTCGAGCCATCTCCCCAAGCGCGCATCCAGTCGCAGCAGGTGGTGGCAACAGAGCTGAAGCGGCGCATTGACAGCGGCCAGCACGATACCGCTGAAGGCGACGCCGTGCTGGCGCGCATGACCTATTCCGAGGAACTGGAGCAGGGCGTGGCCGGCGCCGGCCTAATCATCGAAGCCATTCCCGAACGCCTCGAACTCAAGCGCCAGCTCTTTGCCCAACTCGACGCACTAACGCCCCCCGAAACCATCTTGGCCACCAACAGCTCGTCAATTAAGATATCGGCCATCGAAAGCGCTACCCAGCGCCTCGACAAAGTGCTAAACATGCACTTTTACGGCCTTATTTGGCAGCGCCCTATGGTCGAGTTAATGCGCGGCAGTGCCACCTCCGAAGAGACAATCGAGGCGGTCTATCGCTGTGCTCAGCGCATCGGCGTAACGCCCCTGGTCGTCGACAGAGAAAGCACCGGCTTTATCTTTAACCGCGTCTGGCGCGCCATCAAACGCGAAACCTTGCACCTTGTAAACGAAGGCGTGACCTCGCACGAAAACGTCGACCGCGCCTGGATGATCTTCACGGGCATGAAGATGGGCCCTTTTGCCCTGATGGATCGCGTGGGGCTGGACGTCATATGCGACATCGAAAACGTCTACTACCGCGAATCGGGACTGGAGCGAGACGCCCCGCCACCCATCCTGACCGACCGCGTTGCGCGCGGCGAGTTGGGCTGCAAGACGGGCAAGGGATTTTACACCTATCCCAATCCAGCTTTTGAGGATCCCCAGTGGCTCAGGGGAGACGCGTAAACGGTACAGGCCCTCACCGCCCTATCTATCGCTCCTGAAAAGCCTACGGGGCGATATGGCGTCAGAAGCACTTCGAACAAAGAGCAAAAAATAATTTAACCGTGGAAAAATATGCCCTTGATTTTTTTTCGCATATTACTCACATTTCCACTCAGTCTTCGTTTCGAAAAGGCAAACTACGCGAAATCGTAGGACGCGAAGGAACGGGTCCTCATCTGGCCTCTGAGCCACCTAAGGACAGCCGCACTGTCGAAGGCCCTAGTTCAGTGCGGTCTATTTAGATCACTCCTTCGCGCGAGCAGCAAAGGCCGCACTGGTATATTTTACTCGTGCGGTTTTTTTGTTGCCGATGGCCTCCGATACAGCAGAAGTTAGCGAAGAACCCGAGATTCCCCTGCGCCAGCGCGTAGCCATTGTCATGGTTGCACTCGGCTCTGACGTGGCCGGGGAGGTAATGAAACACCTCTCCGATTACGAAGTCGAGGAAATAACCCAGTCTATAGCGGCTCTCAAGAGCGTTTCCGTCGAGGTGATGGACCGCGTTCTCGAGGATTTTGAACAGCACCTGCTGGCCGGCGAGTGGATCAGCCAAGGCGGTATCGACTTTGCGCGCAGCGCCCTCGAGCGCGCGATTGGCCCGCGCAAGGCCCAGGAAATAATCGACCGCATCAGCAGCCGCGTGTCCTCTGGGTTCTACATGCTGCGCAACGTCTCGGCCGAACAAATTGCCCCTTTTATAAGCCACGAACACCCGCAGACCATCGCCCTCATTCTGTCGCAGTTGGACTCTGCTCAAGCTTCGGGCATCCTCTCTCAGCTTCCCGAGCGCCTGCAGGCCGGCGTGGCCTACCGCATAGCCACGATGGAAAACATTACGCCCGCCGTCCTTAAGCAGATCGAAGAAAGCTTGGAGACATCGCTGCGCGACGTGCTGGGCGGCAATCAGGACGTCGGCGGTCCCCGCGTCATAGCCGATATACTCAACCTGACTGGTTCCTCTGTCGAAAAAAACGTCCTCGATCAGATGGACGCCATGGACCCCGAAGTGGCAGAATCGGTGCGCAACTTGATGTTCGTCTTCGCCGACATCGTAAAGTTGACCGATCGAGAAATCCAGACGCTAATGCGCGAAGTAGATCAAAAGGACCTAGTTGTCGCGCTCAAGACGGCCAGCGAAGAGCTCAAGACCAAGATCCTCGGCAATATGTCCGAGCGCGTGCGAACCTATATCACCGAGGAGATGGATTTCCTCGGACCCATGCGCGTATCCGAAGTAGAAGAAGTCCAGCTGCGCATCGTGCAGCAGGTCCGCCAGTTGGAGGAGCAGGGACAAATTACCGTTGTCCGCGGCGACTCCGACGATCAATTCGTTTAACCCCAGCAAAGGACGTCCTATGTATAGTCATGGCGCAAACCAATGCAAATCCACACTTCAACTTTTCTACCTTGCCTACGGAGGTCGTTAGCTAGATGATCGAACCCCGCTCGCCCAAGCTGCTCTTCGTCCATAGCGGTTCCCCGAAGAAGCGCCTGACCTTTGTCGCCGCCAACCAACTCGGTGCCCAGGTCCACTTATTGAACCCAGAAACCAACTGGGCCTCTTCTCTCGTCCAACAAACGCACTCCACAGCCGGACTCAGCATTCCCGAAGTCGTCGCGCTCGCCGAAGACGTCCACCGTCGCGAACAGTTCGACGGCGTCGTGACCTTCTGGGAAGAAGACGTGCCGACCTGTGCGCTGATTAGCGCCCGTCTCGGCCTCCCCGGCAATGCACCGCAGGCCGCTCTGGCCGCGCGCAGCAAGTACCGCATGCGGAAAGCCTTTCAGTTGGCCGGTTTGCCGGTGCCCAAATTCCGCCGTTTTTTCGATCGCACCTCGCTGCTCGAAGCCTGCGCCGCCGTCGGCACTCCAGCCGTACTCAAACCGGAATGGGGTTCCGATAGCGAATGGGTGCTGCGCGTCGAAACGCCACAGCAAGCCCTCGAGACCTTTGAATCCATTCGCAATGAAGTGCGCATTCAAGACTGCATTTACCGCTACCGGAGCGGAACCTACGTGCTCGAAAGTCTGCTGGTCGGACCGGAAGTCAGCGTCGAAGGCGTCGTGCAAAACGGACGGGTAACCATCTATGCCATCATCGATAAGGCCAAGATGGACGATGACAGCTTTGTCGAGCGCGGCGAAACCACCCCATCGCTCTTTCCCGAAGACGTGCAGGAGCGGATTCGCACCATGGTCTGCAACGGCGTTGCCGCGCTTGAATTGGACAATTGTGGCATCCACGCGGAGATAAAAATCACCGCCGACGGACCGCGCATTATCGAAATTGGTGCGCGCATGGGCGGCGACTGCATTCACGCGCTCGTGCTGCGCGTCTACGGCATTGATCTGGCGGTGGAAAATATACGCGCCGCACTCGGACAGCCGGTCAGTCCGGCTACGCCCGCACTCGGCTACGGCATCTCGCGCACGCTCGTTCCGGAAAAACCGGGGCTCGTGCGCCTCGAGCACAGAGGCAAACCGCGCGCCAGTCGCAATCTGATCGAAGTGGTGCTCACCAAGGGGCCCGGCGACTGCGTGGCCGTGCCGCCGCACGGCTACGACAATCTAGCTTGGATCAGCGTATGGGGGCGCAGTTACCGCGAGGCTAGTCGCCGCATAGACGCGCAAGCTGCTCGTCTGCAAAGCGCGTTTACCATTGAGGACCAGAAGCAGACGCTCTACCACACCGAGGCCGCCGGATGAAGCACCTACTCTTCGTGCACACGGCGGGTGATGCGCAGCCCTATGTAGAGCGCCTGCGCGCATTGGGCTTTCGCGCCAGTCTCATAAAGCGGTGCCCAAGTGCGGGTGATAGAGCCTGTTTCGATGCGACATTTGACATCGACTACCAAGAAGATATGGGGGCAGCGCTGGCCTGTGCAGTGGACCTGCACCAGCGCGACCCCATTGACGGCGTGCTCAGCTTTTCGGAAAGCGGCGTGCTCGGAGCCAGCTTTATCGCCGAACACCTCGGCCTGCCAGCCAATGCTCCGAAAGCCGCGCTGCGCGCGCGCAACAAATACCTCATGCGCAAAGCGCTGCGCGACGCCGGGCTGCCAACGCCTGAGTTCCATCTGGTCGACAGCGCGCAGCAGGCTCTCTCCATACTGCAAGAGCGCGACCGCCCGATGGTGCTCAAGCCCATCAGCGGCTCATCCAGCTACGGCGTCGTACGCCTGATGCCGGAGGACGCGTTGGAAACCATCGCCGCCCACTTTGACTCGGTGCGCACCTATATTGGCACCTACCGCGAGGAAAATCCCCAGTATCCGTTCGAGTTTTGGCTGCCCGAAGCTGGGCGCGGCATTGACCAGGCCGACGTATTCGACCCGCGAGTGCACCTGCTGCTGGAGGGTTTTATTCCCGGGCAGCAGGTGAGCGTAGACGGCATTGTCAGCGAGGGGGAAGTGAGCTGCTTTGGCGTTATCGAAATCGAGCGCATCAAAGACGAGGACTACTTTCTCGAATACGAAGAATGGATGCCGACGCACCTCGGCACGGCGCGCGAAGAGGCCATCCAAGATGCCACCGCCAGCGCCGTGCGAGCACTGGGTCTGCGCAACAGTTGTTTTCACTGCGAACTAAAAATCGACGGCGACGACATCTGCGTGCTCGAAATTGCGGCGCGGCGCGGCGCCGACAATATTGCCGATTTCCTGCACTCGCTGCACGGCATTGATATCTACGCAGAAGGGGCGCACATTGCCAGTGGACAGCATAGGCACTACCCGCGTCGGCATCCGCACGGAGCGATGAAAATGCGCTACTTTCTACCGGATAAGTCGGGCGTCATTGCCCGCATCGATGGGATCGAGGACGTCCAAAGTGACCCGCGCCTGAGCGAGTTGTGCCTCGATTTCTCTGTCGGTGAACGCGTATTAACTCCTCCTGACGGCTTTGAGTTCTTAGGCTATATGAGCGTGTGCGCCACCGACCTTTCCGGTGCAGACGCCGCGTTAGAGTCGCTGTACCCGCGCGTCGTATTTCATATCGACACCGATTCAATCCTATCATCCTAAAATGGCCCATTTAAACGATCCATTGCTGGTGGTACACCCAAGTCTGGACTATGCCAGAAGAGTGTGTAGCCACTTTCCCAACACCGTATTCATCGCGTTGCCCGCCCGTGCCAAAGAGCTGCGCATGGCGGGTTTCCGCGCGCTGGCCGCCGATCTGAACAACGGGCGTGCGGCACTGCGCAGCGCCGCCGACTACGCTCTGGCACAGCGCTTTCGCTACGCGGGTATCGCCTGCTTTGTCTGCGAATACCTGCCGCTAACCGCATTCGTCGCAGCCGGATTGGGCCTGCCACACGTCGAGGTGCAGACGGCCACACTCCTGCGCGACAAAGCGCGAAGCGGCGCGCGTTGGGCCCGTGCCGGCATACCCGTGCCCAACGCCCAACTCATCGACGACCTGAGCGAGTTAGAGGCCTTTGCATCGACCTGTCCGCCGCCTTGGATAGTAAAGCCTATAGACGCGACGGGCAGCGAATGGGTCTTGCGCATAGACGACCCGAGTCAGCTAGCCGAGGCCCACACGCGCCTTCAGCACGGCCTGCAGGGGTTACACCCTAGCGATCCGGCACCAGCCTATATAGCCCAGCGATTTATTCAGGGCCGCGAATTTGGCGTCGACTTTTTTATCGAAGGACAGCGCTTGCGCATTTTGCGCCTGTGCGAAAAGTTTCTCGTCGAAACGCCCGCACAGGCAGGCGTCGTTGGCGGCTATTACTTTCCACACCTACCACAGCGCCTGCGCCGTCAGTTGCAGGATACCCTGCGCCAGGCCGCGCGCGCGGTGGGGATGGCGCGCGGCATCGGCATGGCTGATCTCATCCTCTCTAACGATGTATTTTACCTGCTGGAGATGGCGCCCCGTCCGGGCGGGGACTGCCTGCCCGACCTGTGCCGCGCCACCCTCAACTACGACCCCATACGCGCCGCCTGTGAAGCGGCTATCGGCGAGACTCCGCGCGCCGTTCACTGGCCTCATCCACTGCGCCCGCTGTGTGCGCTCCACCTGATGAGCGATCGCGAGGGGACCATACAGCAGATCGACTTTTCTGCCCTGCGCGCCCACAGCAGCTTCTACAAATTCATCGAGGCCTACTGCGAACCAGGCGACGCCCTGCGCCAATGGGCTGGCAGCTACGAAGACCGCATTGTCGCTTCCTGCCTAGCCGATTGCCCCGATCCGAGCAGCCTGGCATCGCTGTGGAAAGAGCTGTCAGATGCCGTCCATATCACTTTTGCTAACAAACTGGAAACGGACCCATTATGACTTCTTCTTCGCCCCCTCTCCGCGCCGGCCAGCTGCGCGCACTGGTCGACGAATGCCTCGAGCAGCGCGCGCAGTTTCTCGCCGCTAGCGAGGCATTCGGCACGCCGCAGTACTTAGTCGACCAGATGCGCATCGACGCGCAGGCCGCGCGCTTTCTACGCGCGTTTAGCCACCCGCAGCAGCCCACGCGCACGCACTATGCGCTCAAATCCAACCCGTCTCTACCTGTCGTTCAGACGATTTGTCGAGCCGGACTGTGCGCCGACGCATCATCCGGTCTCGAACTCGAGCTAGCGCTGCGCTGTGATTTCCCCCACATCGTTCTATCAGGTCCGGCCAAGAGCGACGGTGAACTCGGGCTAGCGCTCGACCACGCGGATAGAGTCACGGTGCACTTGGACAGCTTTGCCGAGTTGAAGCGACTAGAGGCACTGGCCGCTCGGCGCCAAACCCCTATTCGCACCGGCATCCGAATCAATACGGAAGCGCACGGCAACTGGACAAAGTTCGGCATTCCCGCCGCCTCCCTAGGCGAGTTCACGGCGGCCGCCCGACAAATGGACTGGGTGCAGCTGCAGGGCATACAGTTTCATCTCAGCTGGAATCGCCAGGCCCGCGGCTACATCGAAACGCTGCGCGCGCTGGGTCCGCTGCTAGTTGCCCATCCGCCGACAGACGGGTGGAAATTTGTCGATATAGGCGGCGGATTTTATCCCGAAGATGACGAGGCGGCCTATCCATGGCTAACCGATGACCAGCGCCTGCGCGCGCTCAGCGGTCAAGCAAACGCCGATGCACCGGCTGCCGATTGGGACTTGAGCTACTTGCTACACGCCGTGCAACCGATAGAGGACATGGCCAGCGAAGTATTTGCCGCCTTTGCCCAATTCGTCAGCTCGTCCATCGGTCCACTCGAGCTATGGCTGGAACCCGGTCGCTATATAGCGAACAAGGGCGTGCATATCCTGCTGCGGGTAGCCGATGTTAAAAGCGACGATATCGCCATCGCCGATGGGGGCACCAATTTGCTGGGCTGGGAGCGCTTGGAAAGCGAGCACTGCCCGCTGATTAACCTTACCCACCCATCGACCCAGCAGCGGCGCTGCCGAGTCTACGGTTCGCTCTGCACGCCACACGATTTGTGGGGATATGCCTATTACGGGACGCACCTGGAGGTAGGCGATATCCTGCTATTACCGGCCCAGGGTTCCTATGTGCAAACGCTGGCACAGCGCTTTATAAAACCTGTCTGCCAAACCGTCTACTGGAGCACTGATGGTCAATTGGAGCAGGTCGAAGCGGCCGAGAGATTAGAGGATCGCTATCCGGCTCTGCGCGACAGCGCACTGCACCCGGCCTAGCCGACCTACGCCCGCGCCGTGCAGATCGAACCACTGGACCAATTTATCGTAGCGCTCTACGCGCTGGCCATGCTCGGGGTCGGCTTTTATCTGCGCGGTAGGATATCGACCTTTGACCAGTTTAGCATGGCCGACCGCCAGCTGTCGGCACCGCTGCTCTTGTGCACGCTGGTATCTACCTACTATGGCCTCGGCGTCCTGCTGGCTGGCTCGGAAATCAGCTATGAAAGCGGCGTGGTCAACTTCTTTTTCGATACGGGACCGGCCTATATCGCCCTGATCGTAGCGGCGCTACTTTTGGCCCCGCGCCTGCAGGGCCGCTCCTTTCGCTCCATACCGGATATCGTGGGAGCGCGCTTTGGCCTCGGCGCCCAAATATGCGCCGCGCTCTCCTGCTTTATTTATGCGCTGCCCGCCTTTTCCATCATGGGCTTGGGCGGTCTGCTGCACCTGCTCTTCGGCTTGCCTTTTTACTGGGGTTTAGTGCTGGGCAGCGCCTTTGCTCTCACTTATACGGCACTGGGCGGCCTGCTAGCCGTCGCGCTGACCGATGCTGCCCAGTTCGCCCTCATGGCGACGACGCTGGCCCTAGTCGCCTTTCTCGGGCTACCCGACCTAGGCGGAGTGGCAGCGCTCGAACAGGCGCTGCCAACGCACTTTGAACCATCTGGCGGACGTCCCATCGCCCTGCTCTTCGTCTACGGTCTCACCTCGCTGAGCATTCTCGTCGAGCCGGCCTTTTACCAGCGCATCTTCGCCGCGCGCGACCAGCGCACAATCGTCATGGCCATGCTCGTCGGCGTGGTATTTTGGATGTCGTACGACTGGATCGTCACCGTGCTGGGCATCGCCGCACGCGCGGCCGTGCTGGGTGGCTATATGCCCGAACCGCCGACGCCCGATCAGGCTGTTATACACTTTGCCATACGCGTATTGCCCAGCGGCCTCATAGGCATATTTGCCGCCGGCGTCGTCGCTGCCGCCATGTCGACCGTCGACAGCTATCTCCTCGTTTCTGCCAGCACGTTGGTCTACGACATCTGGCATCCGCTCGGCGGCAGGCACATGGACGATGCGCAACTCGTGCGGCGCACCCGCTGGACGATGTTATTGACCACCGCTGCAACGATCCTGCTCTGCCTCTACTTCAGCAATGTCGAACGCCTGTGGATCTTTATCACCGCCGTGCTGATATGCACCAGTATGATTCCCGTGCTGAGCGCCCTGTTCTGGCCGAGCGTGCAGCGCCGCGCTGGATGCCTGGCAACCTATGTCGGCTTTTCTTCGGTGCTTGCATTCTACACCTGGATCGATCTATGCGGCCAATGGGTCGAAGAAGAAGCGACCTACATTTGGACGGGCGCAATTTTCGACCATTCGTGGACAATTAACCAAGACTACGGCATACTCTATATCCTGCCGCTGGTCATTGTCGTCTTTGCCGTCTCCCACCTATTTCCCGAGCGCAGCGCATCGTGACGATATACGCTCTCGCTACCTGGGTCGCGCAGTCGGTGCTGGCTATTGGCAGTCTACTAGCCCTCTACCTGCTCGTGCGCTCACGTCGCTAGCCCACTCGCCCACCGGCACGAATGCCCCTATATTTCAGCCATGTTTAGGCTGACAACGGCACCCGCGCTCTGCCTGCGCCTGCTCGATGGCCACGAGGCGCGGGCACTCTTTGCCCTCACGGAGAAAAACCGCTCCTACCTGCGGCGCTGGCTGCCCTGGCTCGACGCCAATACCAGCGCCGACGATACCCGGCGTTTTGTCGAGGGCACGCGCGAGCGCTACGCTAACCGCGAAGCGTTAGAAGCAGGTCTTTTTCACGCAGACATGCTCGTCGGCATGGTGGGATTTAACACGATCGATTGGTCGGCGCGCCGCGCAGAAATAGGCTATTGGCTCGATGCCAACAGCCAGGGCCAAGGCCTGATTACGCGGGCCTGCAGCGCGCTGATTGAGCACGGCTTTGTCGCATATGATTTAAATCGCGTGGAGATACGATGTGCCACCGGCAACGCGCGCAGTCGCGCCGTGCCCGAGCGCTTGGGCTTTGTCTGCGAAGGCGTCATGCGCCAAGTCGAATGGCTGTACGACCACTTCGAGGACCACGCCCTCTACGCGCTGCTGCGCCCCGACTGGCAAGTTCGGCAACCGACTTAGCGGCGCCCCGATTGCGCTAGGCGGTCTCGATAAAGCGCAGCGCCCGCTCTTCCATCCAACACCTGCCGCCCGCCTGGGGAAAGCCGACGTGGCCGCCGCACTCAGGCATTTCCAGCAGCACTTGTTTTAGCGGTCGCACCGCGTCGCGCGGATAACACTTCTCCCCCAAAAACGTATCGTTGCGGGCATTGGCGATGAGCGCAGGCAAGCGAATAGCGCTCAAATAGCTCAAACAACTCGTAGCGCGCCAGTACTCTTCGGGCGATGCATAACCGTGAATTGGCGCCGTGTAGCGACCGTCAAATGCGTAGAGGTCGCGTAGCTGTTCAACACCCTCTGCATCGATAAGCCCTGGTCGCACCGCGGCCTTATCGCGCACTTTGGCGTGTAGGCGGCGCATAAAGCGCTGCAGGTAGAGCCTGTTGCGCCAGCGATGAATGGCGCGTGCGCCGTCGACTAAGTCGCAGGGAACGGAAAAGGTCGCCGCCGCGCAGAGTTCGCTCGGCGCACCTGCACCGCACTCGCCCAAATACTTAAGAATCAGGTTGCCGCCGAGGCTGAAGCCAACTAGCGCGATGCGCTCGTAGCGCCCCGACGCACGCACATGCGCTATCACCGCTGCTATATCCTGCGTCAACCCGGCGTGATAGAAGCCGGCGGTGCGATTGGGTTCCCCGCTGCACGCGCGCATATTCCACGCCACCGCATCCCATCCAGCCGCATTGAACGCGCGCACCATCGCCAGCATATAGGGCCGGCGCGAGTGACCCTCCATTCCGTGCGCAACGACTACCAGTCGCCCACGGTCTACCGGCGACCAGTCGATATCGACAAAATCACCATCGTCTAACTCGACGCGCTCGCGCCTGTAGATGACCCCGTCAATGCGGCGCAGGTGCGGCGCAACAGTCTGCAGGTCTGCGCCGAGCAAATACCAGGGCGGTCGATAGGATGAGTTCATTATCATCTGAACGCTAAAACCGTTTGCGATACGAGCATGATCCCCACGCCGGCAGGCAGTATACAGGGGGGACCACCTCTACCTAGTAAAAGGCGCCCTGCGCGCCGATCATATCCAGCCGTTTGATAGAATGGCCACGGGCTTGCCACCGCGCGCCATATAGATATATTCGCCCGAAAGTTCAAAGTAAAAAAATAACGAAAATATGATGCTCCGACTGCGCCGTATCTCAGCCTATTTATTGGCTACCCTAGTCGCCCTATTGCTCGTCTGTATGGCGATGGCCAGACCCGTCGATCCGCACCCATACTTCGCCGATGAACGCTTTCAAGTCATTGCTCATCGCGGCGGACGCGGCTTGATGCCGGAGAACACGCTGGAAGCCTTTCACCACGCCGACTCGCTCGGCGTCGACGTGCTGGAGATGGACATTCACGCCAGCGCCGACGGCCATCTCGTCGTCATACACGACGATTCCGTCGGCCGCACGACCAATGGGAGCGGCAAAGTAGACTCGCTGACGCTAGATCAACTGCAGGCGCTGGACGCAGCCTACAATTGGCAAAGCCCCGATGGCAGTTTTCCACATAGGGGAGGCCACGTGCGCATTCCACACCTCGAGGACGTCTTACGGCACTTTAGCCACAAACGCATGCTCATTGAAATAAAGCCCAATTCAGCCCAGGTTGCCCAGAAGCTATGCGCCACGCTAGCGCGCTTTTCCATGGATGAAAAGACCATCGTAGCCTCTTTCCATAGCGATGCACTCGACGCGTTTAGCCGCGCCTGTCCGCAGACCCCCGTATCGGCTACGAGTAGTCAAGTTGGCCTCTATGCCCTACTGCACCTGCTGCACCTAGACGGAGCCTATGTCAATCCACCCATCGCCTTCCAGGTTCCCGAACGCATCGGCGCCCTGCGCCTAGTCGACGAGCGCTTTGTCGCCAGCGTGCACGAACGCGCGGCCCAGGTTCACGTGTGGACCGTAAACAAACCCGACGCTATGCAACGCCTAATCGACCTCGGCGTAGACGGCATTATAACCGACTACCCAGACCGCCTCCTATCTCTCTTGAACCGAGCGCCCGAACACAGCACACCATGAGCGAACCTATCGCATTAGAAGCCGAGCACCTGACCAAGACCTACGCCAGCGGCGAGCGCATCCTGACCGTGCTCGACGACGTTAGCTTTGCCATACAGCACGGCACCACCAGTGCAATTGTAGGTCCTTCGGGCAGCGGTAAGACCACTCTACTCGGTCTGTGTGCCGGCCTCGACCGCGCTTCATCTGGCAGCGTGCGGCTCGACGGCGTCGCGTTGGAAGACCTCGACGAGGATCAGCGCGCGCGTCTGCGCAACGAACGCGTCGGCTTTGTCTTTCAAAATTTCCAGCTCGTGCCCACCCTCAGCGCACTTGAAAATGCCATGGTGCCGCTGGAACTACGCGGTCGCAAGGACGCCCGCGAACGGGCGGCACACTGGCTCGAACGCGTCGGCTTAGGCGACCGCTTAGATCACTATCCGACACAGCTATCGGGCGGCGAGCAGCAGCGCGTCGCCCTGGCGCGCGCATTTATCAACTCGCCGCGCGTGCTCTTTGCCGACGAGCCCACCGGCAACCTCGACGGCGATACCAGCGACCAGGTGCAGGAGTTGCTGTTTGCGCTCAACCGCGAAGAGGACACGACGCTGGTATTGGTAACCCACGATCTCGAACTAGCCCAGCGCACCCAGCGCATTATCCGCCTCCGCAGCGGTGCTATCTTTTCCGATTCAAACCGCGAAGACGGGGCCGACGCATAGTGAACTGGGTTATGCGCATGGCCTGGCGCGACAGCCGCCGTCACCGACGCCGCCTCGCGCTCTACACAGCCGCCATAGCCGTCGGCATAGCCGCGCTGGTTTCGCTGCGCAGTCTGGCCAGTAGCCTACAGGGCGAGGTCGACCTACAGGCCAGCGCCCTGCTGGGCGCCGATATGGAAATTGAGAGCAACCAGCCCTTTTCCGACGCACTGCAGGCCAGCATCGACTCGCTCGGCGGCCAACGCGCCAACCAGGTGCAGTTTACTTCGATGATTTTCCTGCCGCGCGGCGACCACGCCCGCCTGGCCCAAATCCGCGCGTTGGAGGGGATGTTCCCGTTTTACGGACAGCTGCAAACCGATCCGCCCGAAGCGGCCGAGCGGTTTCGCCAACCGGGCGCACGCGCATTGGTCGATGACAATATCATGCTGCAATTCGACGCGCAGATTGGCGATTCCATCAAAGTCGGCAACGCTCTCTTTCGCATTGAGGGTCGTCTGCTCAAAATTCCCGGCGAAACCTCGCTGCGCAGCGACATTCAGCCGCGCGTCTACCTGCCGATGGACCACCTTGATCGCACCCACCTCATTCAGCGCGGCAGCCGCGTCGAGTATGCTACCTTTCTCCAATTTCCCGATGGAAGCGATCCAGAGGCGCTTAAAAAACAGCTGCGCGATGCCTATGACCAAGGGCGCGACGACATCGACATCGACACCGTCGAAGATCGCAAGCGCCAGATCGGCCGCTCGCTGGGCAATCTCTATCGCTTTCTCAACTTAGGCGCTTTTATCGCTCTGATACTCGGCGCCGTCGGCGTGGCCAGCGCCGTGCACGCCTATGCCTCGCAAAAACTCGATACGGTTGCCATTTTGCGCAGTCTTGGTGCATCGGCCAACCAGACCTTCGCCATTTACCTGCTGCAGACCGGTGCCATGGGCTTGTTGGGTTCGCTCGGCGGAGCGCTGCTGGGCGCGGCGGCCTTGCAGTTACTGCCCGTGCTCTTGCGCGATGTGCTGCCGCTCGAGGTGCACCCAACCCCTGCCCTATTGCCCGTGCTGCAGGGCACGCTCGTCGGCCTAGGGCTGGCACTGCTATTTGGCGCGCGCCCGCTTCTTGCCGTGCGCCAAACGCCGCCGCTGCGCGCGCTGCGCGCTGCCTATGAAGAGAGCGCCGATGGCGATGGCCGTCTGTTTCGCATCGCCGCCAATATCCTGCTCGTCGGTGGGGCATTGCTCTTTGCCCTGCATCTGACCGGACGCACCGATTACGCCCTCGGCTTTACCGCAGGCACTGCCCTAGCTTTTGTACTGCTGGCGGCCGTTGCTCGCCTACTAACCTGGGGAGCTCGGCGCTTTTTCCCAACGAGTTGGAGCTACGAGTGGCGCCAGGGTATGGCCAACCTCTTTCGTCCACACAATCAAACGCTCATGCTGCTGCTGGGACTGGGACTGGGCACCTTTCTCATGTCGACGCTCTATCTGGCGCAGAGCGCGTTGGTAGCGCAAATCGAAGGCGTCGGCGGCGGCGACCGCCCCAACGCCGTGCTCTTCGACGTGCAAACGGATCAAGTCGATGGATTGAAGTCAATTTTTGACGAGCTGGAACTCCCCGTTATTCAGCACGTGCCGATCGTTACCATGCGCATGTACAGCGTTAAAGGCGTTCCGGTCGATGAACTGCGCCAAGAGAGCCGGCGCGGCTCATGGGCTCTCACGCGCGAGTACCGATGCACCTACCGCGACACGCTCAACACCAGCGAAACGCTGGTCGATGGCCAGTGGCGCGGCAGCGTTGTGGGCGATACGACCTTTATCTCGCTTGAGCGCGGCATCGCCGACAATCTCGGTGTTACAATCGGCGACTCACTCGTATTCGACGTGCAGGGCGTCCTAATGCCCGTCGTCGTTGGCAGTCTGCGCGAAGTCGATTGGCAGCGCGTCATGCCCAACTTTCTCGCACTCTTTCCCACCGGCGCGCTCGAAATGGCCCCGCAGTTTCACGTGCTGGTCACGCGTTTTGCAACGCCTCAACAGCTAGCTCAACTGCAGCGCAGGAGTATCGCGCGCTTTCCCAATGTTTCCATCATCGATCTCGACTTAATTCTATCCACGGTCGATACCATTCTCGGTAAAGTATCCTTTGTCGTGCAGTTCCTCGCCCTCTTCAGCATTGCTACGGGTCTGCTCGTGCTGGTCGGAATCGTCGCCGGCAGCCGCTACCAGCGCGTCCGCGAAAGCGTCTTGCTGCGCACGCTGGGTGCTAGCCGCAAGCAGGTTGGACGCATTATGGCCATGGAGTACGTGTTCTTGGGGGGATTTGCTGCGCTGACCGGGCTGACGCTGTCCATCGGTTCGTCGTGGGCCCTGACCTTCTTTGTCTTTGAAGTGCCCTTCCAACCCTCGATTGCACCGCTCTTTATCGCCCTGCCAGCCATCTGCCTGCTGACGGTTGCCGTCGGTCAACTATCCGGCCGCGGCATCAGCGATAGTCCGCCGCTGGAAGTGCTGCGCACCATCGGCTAACGCCGCTTACTGCGGTGCCGTCTCCGCCGGCTTAGCATCTTCGGCATGACCCAAGCGCGCAGCCGCCAGCGGCCCGACGATGTTCCACACCGTTTCGGCGACCACTTCATGGCCTGCCGCCGTTGGATGGTTGCCGCGAAACAGGCGTTCCTCATCGGGCACTAGCACCACGCCTTCGAGCAGAAAAGGCACCAGCGCCGCGTTGTTTTTCTCCGCCAGTTGTGGAAAGAGCGCACGAAACTGCGCCGTGTAGTCCGTGCCCATATTGGGCGGCATCTGCATGCCAACGACGACCAGCGCCGCGTCCGGATACTTGGTTTTGACCTTGTCTATAATGCCCTGCAAATTCGCGTGCGTCGTCGCCAACTCAATGCCGCGCAGCGCGTCGTTTGAGCCCAATTCGAGAACAAACACATCGACCGGTCGCTGCAGCACCCAGTCGATGCGGCGCAGTCCACCGGCGGAAGTCTCGCCGCTCAATCCCGCATTCACCGCCTCATAGGGCCAGCCGAGCGAGTCAAAGCGCGTCTGAATTAGCGCCGGGAAAGCCTGGTCGCGATCGACGCCGTAGCCGGCTGTCAGACTATCCCCATAAAACATAATCACCCGGCGCGCGCTGTCGGCGCGCGCGTCCTCTTCTGCGTAGACCTGCATTGCAACACCAATTAACAGCGCAATCGACGACATCAGATGCACAACTCTTCTCCCGTTTTGTTCATACGACGACGGCCAACCGGCCGTCACTTCACCCTTTCAGGGCACCTACCGTGATGCCCTTAGTCAAATATTGCTGCAGAAAGGCGTAGACCATCATCGTCGGTGCCATAATCAATACCAAGCCGGCAAAAGCCATGCCCCAATCGCTGCGATACTGACTGACAATGGTGATATTGGCCAACCCAAGCGGTAGCGTGCGCAGGTGCTGGGCGCCTTCACCCGAGAGAAACATAAACGCCATAAAAAACTCGTTCCACGTGCTCAGAAACGAGAAGATGCCAACCGTTATCAAACCCGGACGAGCCAGTGGCAACATAATCTGCCAAAAGGCGCCAAACTCTCCAGCGCCGTCGATAAGCGCCGATTCGTGCAGACTAGAAGGCAGCGATTTGAAAAAACCGGTGAGTATAAATATGGCAAAGGGCATGCCGAAAGCTACGTATACGACGAGCATACCCCAGCGCGAGTTAAGTAAACCGTAGTCTTTCATCTGAAAGAATAGCGGCACGATGGCAAGCTGCAGGGGCACCATCAATCCAGCTAGGAAGTAGAAGAAAAGCGGACGCACGCCGGGAAAAGTAAAACGCGCCAGCGCATAGGCGGCCATCGCCGCGAGCAGCAGAGAACACAGCACGGTAGCTACAGTCAGCAGCACGCTATTAAAGAAGTAATCCCCGAAAAATCCCTTGGTCCAGGCGTTGCTGAAATTGATCCACTGCAGATTGTCCAACGCCGGCAGGCTAAACGGATCGAGAAAAATCTCGCGATCCGTCTTTAACGAAGTATAGAGCAGCCACAGCATTGGATAGAGAACGATCACCAAGTACGTGCACAATGCCAGATATACAAAGGGTTTGAGCACCGATTCTAAGCGGCCTTCGCGCAGCGTTTCGCTCATAGCGCCCTCAGAACTCCACCGTTTCTCGCTTCATCGCACGCAGCGTCGCCGTCGTGCCAAAGAAGACCATTAGAAAGAGCAGCACGGCAATCGCCGTAGCCTCGCCAACCTTGAATTCGCCAAACATCGCCTGCACCATGCGCGTGCCGATAACGTGGTTGTCCGTCGTCGGCGCCTGATTGGTCAGCAACCATATCACCTCAAATGCTTTCATGCCGCCAATGATCATAAAGACGATAGAGATCGACAACACTTCCCAAATCAGCGGCAGTGTAATCGACCAAAACTGGCGCCATGCCGATGCGCCATCGATATCGGCGGCCTCGTAGAGGCTCTGCGGAATGCTCTCCATAGCAGCTAAAAATAGAATCATATTAAAGCCGGCTGCGCCCCAGATGGCCATCGGCACCAGCGCCCAGTAGAGGTTGTCCTGCGCTAGCCAGGCATAGCCTTCAAAGCCGCCAAGCCCCAAAGCGACCAGCACCGTATTAATCGGTCCGCCCTGCGGGTTGTAGAGGTGCATCCACAGCAGCGTCGCCGCCACGCCGCCGAGAATATTGGGAAAAAAGAACGCGATGCGAAACAGCTGCGCCCCCCGCACCTGGCGGCTGATGCACACGGCGAGAAACAGAGCCAGCGGCAGCACGCAGGCCGGTATCACAAACATGATAAACAGGTTGTTGCTCAGCGCGATCCAAAACTCGTCGCTTTCCAAGAGCAGGCGCTCAAAGTGCAGCAGGCCGACAAAAGTCATCTCCGTCAGGCCATCCCATCGCACGGTGCTCCAGGCAAAGGACTTTATGCTCGGCACAATGACGAAGAGAGTGTAAAATGCAGCGGCCGGACCGACGAAGAACAGCACCCACAGCCAAGATAAGCGCACGCGGCCGCTGGGATGGGTCACCATTCCGCCGCGGCGCTGCCGCCACTGGCGCGCGGTAGTATACAGCCAATAGCTCATCGCCAGTGCCAACAGGCCCAGCAGGAGCATCGGCTTCCACACGTGGCGCACAGTAATGCGGTCCGGATCGGCGGCCCGGTTGCGCACAACGGCGGCGGACGACTCCAACTCGGCAGCACCCTCCTGCGGCGTCATCTGCCCATTGATAATCTTGAAGCGCACGTCGTTGAGAAACTGGTCCATCTCGGGGAAGCCCTCGCCTGGCGCCGACCCGTAGGTGGTCGTTGCGCGCTGCGCCAGCGACACCAAGTCGCTCAGGTCCTCGCTCAAACGCCCTTGCATGGATCCGTCAACGGCGACCAGCACATCGCGCATTTCGGCAAAGGTGCCGGCCATTTCGCGCGATGTCATAAAGCGCATAAAGTCGACGCCCACCTCGGGATGGGCACTGTTCTTCAAGATGAAAAAATAACCCGACGACGTGTAGATGGCGTCGGCGCTGGCATCGGCCGCTCTGTTTTCCACCGTGGGCAAGTTAAAGGCGCCGAGGCGAAAGCCGTCAGGGACCTTGCCCATCATTTCACTTTTTAGCCAGGAACCGCAAAACACCATAGCGGCGCGGCCTAAGAAAAACTCCAGCTGGGCCTCGGTGTGGCTCATGCCCAAGGCACCGGGCTGGAAATAGTCGCGCGCCGTGTGCTGCACCAACCCCAGCGCCTCGACAAACTCGGCGTTGTCAAAGCTGCCCGGCACCAAATCTTTCTGCTCGTAGTAGCGCTGGCGACCGGCCAGATGGTAGTAGGCGTCGTCTAGTACACCGGCGATATAGCCGGGATAGCGCCCTTGAAAAGCCAGCGGCCAAATACCGGCATCTTTGATCTGCTGACACAGGGCGTGGAACTCGGCCCAGGTGCGCGGAATATCCCAGCCGTGCTCCTCGAACAAATTCTTATTATACCAAACGGCGTAAAGCGAGTAGAGCAGCGGGATACCGTAGACCTTGCCATCCTGTGTATAGCGATCGAGGCTCCCCGGCAAAAACGATTCGCGCCAGCTGCGATCGCCCTCCCAGTTGGGCCCATCCAGATAGGCGTCCAGCGGCAACACTTCGCCGTTGCGAATGAGCGCCCACCAGTTGAGGCCAGCATTGCTCACTTCGGGGAACGTGCCCTCGAGAATGCGCACCCGCACTTTGTCGACGATGCGCGGATCGCCGTACAGGTCAACGGCCACATCGGGGCGCACTGCTTCGTACTGGCGCGCCGTAAGAAAGAAAAAATCGAGACCGGCTCCTCCTTCAAAAAGCGGAACCTCTATGCGCGTGGGGCGAGTTTCCCGTGTATCTGCAGCGGTGGAATGTACTCCCAATAAGGCCACCCAAAAGCACAGGACTACAAACTTCACACATATTCCTTTCGCCAACGAATAACGATCGACAACCAAAACATACCGCGATGAGCACTCCACCGCCAATAGAATGGGGAGAAAACCCAATGTATTTTCTCCCCATTCTATTGGCGGTGAATAAAGCGCGACCTACACCGATAGAAACCAGTAGACTAGACCGATGCGGCAACCTGTATTACAAGTCGACAGGCCGATCGACCGCGCAGGCAGCCGTTAGGTAGGGATCTTCACCGCGCGGCCAGCACATAGCGTAGCGGCGCGTGCGACCGCGCTTGTAGCCGGCGTTGTAATAGGTGCTGGTCGCCAGCCACTCCAACAATCGGCGCAGCATATCCCCCTGGCACTGGGCGTGTGAGTCGCGATCCCACAGATTGTCTTGCTCGTTGGGATCGGTTTCCAAATCGTAGAGTTCGCCTTGTTCCTGACCGATATAATAGACCATCTTGTAGCGCTCTTCGCGCATCATAATCTCGTAATTGTCCTCGCAGAATACGCGCGCGCGCGGGGCAAAGGCATCGCCCTTGCCGGCCAAGTAGGGAGTTAGCGAGCGCCCCTCCATATAGCTGGGCACGTCCACGCCCGCCGCCTCGAGCAGCGTCGGGCCCAGATCCATCAGCGAGACGAGGTCGCGCGTCTGCTGTCCACTCAAATCGGGCCGACGGCTGTCGCGCACAATAAGCGGAATATTGGTCACCTGCTCATACATCAGCCACTTATAAGCCAGGGCGTGATCGCCGAGTAATTCTCCGTGGTCCGAGCAAAAAACCAGCAGGCTGTTGTCCAAATAGCCTTTTTGCGCGAGGGCGTCGAGCACCTTGCCGACCTGTTCGTCGACGGTCGTCACCTTGGCGTAGTAGTGCCGGCGCATGCGCTCAATGGCTGCGGTAGATGCAGCGTAGAGGTCGATACCCGACTCGTGGAAGGCCAACGCATCGCGCAGGCGCTTTCTATGCGCTTGGTGCTGCGGCGGCTTGCTCATCAACTCGCCTTCATCGCCTATCGGCAGGGGCATCTGGCGCCCGGCGTAGAGATCGAGGTGGCGCTGCAGCGGGTCCCACGGCTCGTGCGGACCGGTAAAACCCACCTGCAGGAAGAGCGGCCCGTCACCGCGGTGTGCGCCGATCCAACTGGCGGCCATATCGCCGATATAGACATCGCTGTGCAAGCGCTCTTCCAGCTCCCAAACCGCCCCCTGCAGCTTCTGCCGCCAAGCGGGATCCTTCAGATGGCGGTCGTAGGGCCGCTCGGCGCCGTTAAGCGTCAAAAAGCGCCCCCAATCGTCGTCATCGCGACCGCTGGCCAGAGAGCCATTGTTGGGATTTTCAACGACGACGCGCTCGTGAAAGCCGCCCGCCGCCCGCACCGGGCCGAAGTGCATCTTGCCTATATTGACGCACCAATACCCCGCTTCGGCTAAATCTTCAACCCAGTTGCGGTGGTGCGCCCACTCGTCAAAGGCGTAGACGCCGGTGTTGTGCGGATACATGCCAGTAAATATGGCCGCACGCGACGCCATGCAGGTGGCACCGGGACAGTACGCATTGCGAAAAGACAGCCCCTCTGCCGCGAGGCGATCCATATGCGGCGTCGTCATGTGCTGATATCCCCAGGCGCCAATGGTATCGACGCGCTGCTGATCGGTCATGATCAAAACGATGTGGGGGCGTTCGTTGCGCATGTCCATGTCCTCTCTTTTTACCGCAATCTCAGCCGAGCAGATCGGCGCTGTCGACGCTAGGACACCAGAACTTTTCGATAAATTCGACCACCAGTCGCGTGCCCTCTTCGTGACTGACGTAGGGCGGCATCGCCGGATTGTACATGGTGTCCGTCAGGTCGCGCACCAGTGCCACATCGACGCCCCAGCGCACCATTTGCTTGATGGCAAAGCTCCGGTGCAAAACGCACATATTGGTATGCACGCCCATGATGAGCAGGTGTTTGATGCCCCGATGCCGTAGAACACTATACACTTCGACGCCGCGATCGCTGACGATATCGCGCCCCTCGTCGATTTCAATGGCCGGGTGCTGGCGCGTCCAGGCCCTTTGGGGCACGTCGTCCGGCGTGTCGGAGCCGTCGTCCGACGCGTCGATCGGCAGCGCTGGATCGGGGCGATCGGCATCCGCGGGCGGCTCTAGCAGCGGCGCCTCTCCCACGCGCCGACGGGCAGTAGAATCCGCGTAAAAATCCATCGTATCGGACGGAGCGTGCACGATCTGCACGCCTTTGGCACGCGCAGCGGCCACGACCTGCTGCATGCGCGGCAGCAGCTCATCTAGACGCTCCACCGCCCCGCGGCACCAGTGTCCGTCCCACACATCGCACAGCAGCAGCGCCGTCTCCTCGGCCGGCCAGTCGCGCACGTCCTCGCGCATCGCCCAGATGGCGCGCTGGTTGGCATCCCGTTCTAACGCACGCCGGCGCAGGGTAAGCTCCATTTTCCCCTCCCCCTAGTGCATGGCCGCGCGCACAATATCGCGCGCGCGCAGCAAGTCGTCGCGCGAGCGGTAGTACTCGAGCACGAAGTAGGGCACCGGCGCGTGCTGCTGCAGCGCCGCAATATAGGCCCCGTAGTCGAGCCTGCCCGAGCCTATCGGCCCGTAATCAGCCACTTCGCCGCTGTCGTTAAAAAGCGAATCCTTGCCGTGCGCAATGACGATATCGTCTGCCATTGCGCGCACTGCGCGCAGCAGCGGCGTGCGATCGGGCACGAAATTGGCCGCATCGATGCAGACCTTCAGGGCGGAAGAGCGAACGCGATCCTTCACGTGCAGAAATGTCTCGGCGCTGCCAATGCTGCCGGCACGGGTAATCTCAACGGCGATATATACACCCAATGCTTCCGCCTGCGCGCACGCCTTTTTTAGCCCGCTGCACAAACCATCGAAGACGGCCCGGTCATCCACATCCGCCCCGCTGGGATAGCCGGAGGGATGCCAAACCAGAATCGGCCTTTCGTTGTCGCCAAAGCGTCCGGCCAGCGCAGCGGTCTTTTCAACGCAGCGCACCAACCGCCCTACGTCGTTATCCAATTCGCCCTGCGCACCAACCAAATCAACGTGCAGGGTCATCGCCGCAAGGGCGATATGCCCCTCCTGCAAAATGGCGTCGATCGCTTCGGGGGTAGGGTCGTCTTTTTCGCCATCGGGCCCGTGGCCCCAGAACATCTGCATGGCGGTAAAACCCAGTTCATTTAGCTCGGTCCGGGGGACAGTTTCGCCCGGCATTAGCGCAAGTTTCATGTATATTCCCTCTGTTAAAACGTCCCGTCGACGTTCATTACTTGGCCACCGCCCTCTTTTGTTTTGGACTGGGCCACGCGCTGTTGCAATTCCTCGTAAAAACGCTCTTCGTCAACGGGAATATCCACCCAATCATCCGTCCACGTCGACAGCATCATTGCGTTGGCCAACTCGACGCCGCGAATGCCCTCATCGCCGGAGGCCAGCAGCGGCGTGCCTTCTCGTATGGCCTGCACCCAATTTTTGGTAATGCCCTTATGCTCTTCACCGCCTCTGCGGAAGGGCACTTCGCACTGCCAGACCTCTGGACTACCAAAGCCGTTGGGCCACTCCTTTAGAAACTGGCTGCTCGGTACCCGCGTGCGCCAGAAGGTTATATTGCCTCCTTCTAAAACGACCTTGCCATTGTCGGCAGAAATTTCGAGGCGATTGGTGCCGGGTGCTTCGCCCGTCGATGTAATAAACACGCCCGTAGCTCCATGCTCGTATTCCACATAGGCCGTCACGTCGTCTTCGACCTCAATATCGTGGTACTTGCCGAAGTGACAAAAGGCACGCACCCGCTTCGGCATACCGCAAATCCACTGCCACAGGTCCAAGTTATGTGGACATTGATTGGCGAGCACTCCGCCGCCCTCACCGGCCCAAGTGGCGCGCCACCCACCCGAGTCGTAGTAACTCTGGGCGCGAAACCAACTGTTGATGATGTAGATCGTGCGCTTGATCTGACCCAGTTCACCCGACTCGACGAGCTCTTTTAGCTTCTGGTGATCGCCGCGCGTGCGCTGGTTAAACATCACGCCAAAGACGCGATCGCTCCTAGCCGCTACCTCATTCATCTCGCGCACTTGCTTGGTATAGACGCCGGCGGGCTTCTCACTCATGGCGTGGTAGCCGCTCTCGAGGGCTTGAATGACCAGCGGCGGATGAAAGTAGTGCGGGGTGGCCACGACCACCGCGTCGACGCACTTGGATGCAAAGAGCGCATCGGCTGAGTCAAAGGCTTGCACCCCTTCGCCGTATTTTGCCTGCACATGCTGCAGGCGAGACGAATCCACATCGCAAACAGCCGCCAGCTTCGCTCCGGGAATCTCACCGCGCGACAAGTAGCCAGCGTGGTTACTTCCCATACCCCCCAAACCAATAATGCCTACGCGCACTGTATCCATGTACGTCCTTTCTATTTGGCGTTTTCACTTTTACGCGCGCTCACGCACGGCCTGCGCACCGCAGCAATTGGGCACATCGCATTTCCCATAGGGTACAACTTCTCACGAAGTCGGCTGCAAGTTGAGCAATACTAACAGCCACGTCCGGCTCCAATAGGCGCTGTTTATGTAGGGGTTTTCCTGCGTTGGCCAGTTCGTCCAATAGGTCTCGTTGTGCGGAATGCGGTGCGGCCACTGCACGAGGGGAATCGACGGCAACTCGCGCAGCCATATATCAATGGCCTGGCGATACAGCTCAGCCATTTCGGGTGCATTGGTGGGCGTCTGCCCCATTTGATCGACGAGGCGACTATACTCGTCATCTTCCCAGCGCCACGGCATATCGGTCGGCTGATCCGTCGGTTGGACAAAGCGTTGGTGATACTGGCGCAAAACAAAGTAGGGATCGCGCACCGAGCTAAAGTTGCCGAATAAATAGGCGCGCGCCGTGCCCATGCGCAGACGCGTGTTAAAATCGGACGTCATGCGGAAAGAGGCGTCGATGCCGGCGCGCTTGAGCTGCGCCACCAGCACGGGTGTAAAATCCTGAAAGTGCGAAAAAATATCGACCACCATGCTCAGGGTCCGTCCATTCTTTTCCCAGAACTCGCCCGTGCGCACGTAGCCCTTGGCGCGCAGAATGGCCGCGCTGCGCTCGAGGTCGAACACGCCTATCTCGTATTTCTCAATCAGGTCTTCGGCCAACTCAAAGTAGGGGCGCATTTGCGGCAGGTCGGGCAGCGGCAGGTGCGACCACGCTCCCGAGTTCTGCCAGCCGATTTCGACGAGTTGGTCGCGATCGATGGCAAAGTTGATAGCTCGGCGCATTTCCGGATCTGACCACGGCTCCTCTAGCGCATTAAATCCAAGCGAAATGGGCCACCAAGTAATGTAGCTATAGGGCGGCTGACGACCGGTCCACGTCGTAATATTGGGATTGGCATCCAATAGCGATACAATATTGGCAGGGCGCAATTCCAGGCAGGTATCCAGCGCGTTGGTAATTAGGTTCTGCACGCGCTTAGTCTCTTCCATATACGTCAGATAGATAAGCCGCTCTACTTTAGGCAACTCCTGAAAGCCGATCTTTTTGGCCCACCAATCCTCGCGCAAATCCCAGATGCGCTGGGCCGGCTCCGACAGCGCCATGTAGTAGGGACCCGTCAGCACCGGCCAACCCTTTTGCGGATCGTAGTTGGAAAACGTCAGCGGGTCCTGGGCCTCCCAGATGTGTTTGGGCACGATGGGTACCCCCTGATCGCCGCTGTGGACAAAGTAGCTAAACAAAAAGCGCGGATTGGGTGCCTTTAATAGGACGCGCGCCGTCAAATCATCCAGCGCAACGGCATCTTTAACCCACGTTTCCATATCCGTCGAGTGCACTAGCTGCGGTGCGTATGTGCGCAGCATATTGATGGTGAATACAAAATCGTGCGCCGTCCATGGATGGCCATCGCTCCACTCGACTCCCGGACGAATGCGCACCGTCAACTCGGTGAAATCGTCGTTAAACGCATGGCTTTCGGCAATCCACGGCAGGAGATCAGAATCGGTTTGGTAGGCGTTAAAAAAGTAGAGCGGCTCGTAGAGGAAATTATAGCCAATACGCGAGATGCTACCGGGTATAAATGGGTTAAAGCTGTTGTAGTCCTGAATCTGGCCGGCACAGGTGTTCCCTTCAGCACAGTCCATAATCAGGGTGCGATTGCGCGGCACCTTCTTGAGCGACTGCGCGCCGGAATCTTCGGATGACTGACCGGTGCAGGCGGCCAGGGCCAGTCCAACGACAATAAATAGGCGATACATGATATTTCTCCGTGCGTGGGAATCGGCATTCCTGCAGGCGTTGCAAACCAACTCGGCACATCCACCAGCAGGTATGCCGAGTCTTGCACGCAATGCGGCTGGCTATCTGTTACCTGCGTGCCGATGGCAACTTCGCCCGTCAGAAGCGGCATATGTCCGCTAGACTGAGCAGACATATGACTAATACATTTGACCCTTATTTGTCAACGCGCAGTCGGCGCAGTCATTGTCTATTGATGCAGTCGGCAAAAGCCCTAAGTTAACCCCTTGGCGTTCGACATCTCACAGCCATAGCTAGGCCTTATGTCGCTTCAACACTCTTCGCGTGTGGGCACGCTTGTCTCTTTCTTGCTGGTCATGGTCTTTTCGATCTTTATGACCTTTACCAGCGTGCGCACCTATGTGCTCTATGGCTCATACACCGGCCTAACCGACCACTTCAATACCATCGGCGTCATCTTCTTGATATTCTGGACAACGCTGTGCTCGCTGGCCCTGCGCTTCCTGCGTTCCACCCTCGCTCTCTCGCCGGCCAATTTTGCCCTTATCTACGCCGGCCTGATGGTCGCCACCGTGCTGCCATCGATGGGCTTTGGCGGCTACTTTATTCCCCTTATCGCTGGCGTTTTCTACTACGCCACGCCGGAAAACAACTGGTCCGATATCCTCTGGCCGCACATACCATCATGGGCTGCACCGCGCGATGCAGAGGCCATTCGCCAACTCTTCGAAGGAACGGCGGAGGGCGCGGCCATTCCCTGGGCCCTGTGGTGGGAACCCATGCTGTGGTGGGGGCTCTTTATGCTGGCTTTTTTCCTCGTCAGCTTCGCCCTCATCGCGCTGGTGCACAACCAGTGGTCTCAGCGCGAGCGCCTCGCCTACCCACTTGCGGCCGTCCCCAACCTACTATTGGACAGCGTCGAAAATCCGCGCACTTCCATATTGCGCAGCAAGCTGCTATGGCTGGGCTTCCTCTTTGCCTGGCATTTTCCCACGATCAATGCGCTTGATCAGATCTTTGACTTTGAGCTCATCGGCCACATGGGCATTCCCAGCGGAAGCATTGAAGTGCGCCAGTTTGGTCTATCGTACCAGCTCAACACAGACCTGCTCGTGGTTGGCCTGAGCTATCTGGTCAATCTCAACGTGCTGGCTAGCGTCTGGATTTTCCACCTGCTGATCGGCGCCGAAGCCAGCCTACTCGACTACCTAGGCATCAGCGCGCCGCTGCCGGCCCAACCCCACGCCCCAGCCAATGTACTGCTGGCCCACCAGCAGATCGGCTCTCTGCTGTGCATGGTTGCTATATCGCTGTGGCTAGGGCGCGATTTTCTGCGCGAACAGTGGCATATCATCGTCGGCAAGCGCAGCGACGACCGCAATCTCGTTTCGCCGCGCCTGGCCGTCGCGCTCGGCTTGGTTGGCTTGGTCTATATGACCGGCTTTCTCAACGCCAGCGGCTTGGCCCTAGGCTGGAGCGTTGTCTTTCTCGGCGTGTCATTGATGGTATTCTTTGGCATTGCCCGCCTGCTGGCGCAGACCGGCATTGGACGCCTGCGCGCGCCCACTTCAACACCGCCCATCATAACGAATATCGCCGGCTCAGAGGCCATCGGCGCCCAGGGCATTAGCGCGCTGGGGCTCAGCATGGTCTGGACGGCCGACCTCCAGCTCTTTCTGATGGGGACCCTGGCGCACGCCTTTAAGGTCTGCGAGCCAGCGCGCCTGCGCATCAGCGGACGCAAGCTACTGTTCTTTCTCGGCGCAGCCATGGCTGTAGGATTAGTTACGACGATCTGCTCGTATATCTATTTAGGCTATCGACACGGCCTCGTGCACGGCTACGTATGGTACTTCGTCATGTCGCCGCAGTACCACTGGTCTTGGGTTGCCAATACCATCAATAACCCCAATCCATCCGAGCCGCTGGCCGCGCTATTCATGTTGCTGGGCGCGGCGTGGGCGGGCCTGCTTTCGCTGGCTTCCTACCGCTGGGTGAGCTGGCCCCTGCACCCGATCGGCCTAGCCGTGGCATTGACCAATACCGTTAGCATCGACTGGTTTGGTATGTTTATCACCTGGCTGATCAAGCTGCTTATCTTGCGCTACGGTGGCATCGTCCTCTACCGGCGCATGCTGCCCCTCTTTATCGGACTGATCTTGGGCACCAGCGTCGGCGTCGGCGGCGCCTCCCTGCTCTACGCATTCTACTACTACTAGCCGCTAGGCGTCGGCGTTTCTGGCTCGATCAGGCCCTCGACCCTGAGTTCCGCCCAAAAATCGCTGGGGATCGGGTGTTCGATAAGCCGCACGTTATCGCGGATCTCCTCGGCCGAGCGCGCCCCGGGTATGGTCGTGGCAACCGCCTCGTGCCCGAAGGGAAACTGCAGCGCCGCCGCCCTCAGCGGAACCTGATGGCGCGCACAAACAGCTTCGATCTGCCGCACGCGCGCGCGCACCGCTTCGCTAGCCGGTGCATAATTATACATCGCCCCGTCGACATCGCCGGTGGCGAGAATACCCGAGTTATAGGGACCGCCAATAACGATGCGAATATCTTTTTGCAGGCACAGCGGCAGCAGTTCGCGCAGCGACTCCTGCTCGAGTAGCGTGTAGCGCCCGGCCAGCAAAAAGCAGTCAAAATCACCGGCGCGCGCAAAATCGGCCAGCATTTGCCACTGGTTCATGCCCAGGCCAATCGCCCCGATCACGCCCGCTGCGCGCAGTTCACACAGCGCCGGATAGGCGCCCTCCATCACTTCGTCAAAATGGCCGCGATCGCCGGGCTGCCAGCCGGGATCATTGCTGCGCGATTCGTCGGGATCGTGAATCAGCACGATGTCCAGCCGGTCTGTTTGCAGGCGCTGTAGACTGCCTTCAATAGAGCGCAGCGCGGCGTCGCGCGAGTAGTCGAACACGCTGGCCAGCGGCGGAATATCAACAAAGGGGGTATGGTCTTCCTGCCCTGCGGGCCGCGGCACCAGCATATACCCCACCTTGGAAGAGAGAATCATTTCTTCGCGCGGCACGCGCTGCAAGCCCTGCCCCAAGCGCGTCTCGCTCATACCGTAGCCATAGAGCGGTGCCGTATCGCAGTAGCGAATGCCTTCGGCATAGGCTGCCGCTACAATTTCTTCCGCTGCGGTCTCGTCCAGACGGGCGTACATATTGCCAAATGCGGTGCCGCCCAGTCCAAGGCGCGTCACTTCCAGTCCCTGCACACCCACGCGCTGGCGATCGCTTGCCCTCATCGCTCACTCCTTCAAAAGATGGGGATTCGGTTACCCGTCTCACCCGTTATAAAATCAAATACGACCCAGAAACCCGATACAAAAACGTGACCGAGTATCAGGCCGAGAAAAAATGGCCGCAGCTGGCGGTAGAGAGACACGCCTCCGTACTTGAGAATCGTAGCCTTTAACACCCAGCCAATAAAAATGCTGAACCAGGTATACACAATGGTCAACGTCGCGCCAATCGGAAAGCCCAAATAGTGCACTGGCCACCATAGAATGTGATGCCGCGCCCACATCAACATGCCCATCGCGCAGGCGCCAATCAGCGAAAATAGATAGCGCGGTGCAATGCTATGCCAATCGCGCAGCGGGTGGGTGGGGTTGGCTATTTTGTGCGCGGTGTCGCCGTGGATAATCTCGCCAAAGCGGTTGTAAAACCACCAATCCAAATTTATTCCACCGTAGGTGTAGCCCATCCACACCACCATGCATACCGACCCGGCCAGTCCGACGACAATAGAAATGGCTATGGCCCAAAACAGTGGCCGGCCGCGCACATTGCCGGCATCGGCCAATTTGAGACTGTTGATCGTCGATGCCATAATCATCGTGCGCAAATCGCCCGCCCAGCTAAAAGTCATACCCAAACTGACCAGCCCACTGGGCGTTACCGCTTCCGTTCCCACCGCATGGATGACAAAGGGCTGTGCCGTCATCTGCGCGCGCGCAAAGCCCAATCCTCCCTCAGCGACAATGCGCGCCAGACCGTAAAAAACGCAAAAGGCGATAAATAGGAAGAATAGGGCAATCCACAGCGGCACGCCCGAAAGCGTCAGCCAACCGGCCGCGTAGGCGCTGGCACAGCCAAGCACTAACAGCGCGGATCGGTAAGATAAAATCTCCTGGCTGTCGTCTATCCCATTGCCGTGCCAGGCCTGTTGGCACACCTGACGCAGGTGCGTGCGACTGTTCCACAGGCCGTAGAGCACCAATACCAACATGGCGCCCATGCCCTGATAGGAAACGGCCATAGAGCCTTCCATAAAGAGATCGCTGCGCCCGGGAATACTGTATCCCAGCACATTTTCCATGGCGATCTGTCCCTTGCTCAGCAGGTGAAAAAGCCAGATGCCAAGTCCGACGTCGAGACTGAGAAAGTAGGCCAACCCAATGGCGATAAAGTTGACGTTGGTCTGCAAGACCAGCGCGTGGTTAAACAGGGGCAAGCTGTTGCGCAGCTGAATGGGCGGCACAAAGGGGAAATAGTGGTTGAGCGCATTGGTGCTAAAGATGATAAAGGGGATGGAAAAGCCCAGCCACATGAGCGGGCTTTTCAGAAAGGCGTTGAAAATAGATCCATCTCGCCCCTCTTCCGTCATATCCAACGGCAGCTGCAGCAGCGGAAAGGTCAAGCGGTCGTAGTCTACCCACTGCCGGCGCATGATCGACATGATAGTAATCATCATTAGGTAGATAGAAAGAATAAACGAAGACCAAGCCAGCAGCGGCCGCACCCAGTGCTCCCAGGGAAGGCGCTGTCCCTTGGGCAATCCCTCAAAAAAGTATTTAATCGCCATCGCATCGTGCGGCACCAGCCATTCCCGCACAAAGGGATGCAGCAGCTCGGCCCAGTTATTTTCCGGCGTGGCATAGTAGTAGATACCGGGCAGCATGGCGATGAGGTTACCGGTAAAACCCCAGGTGGGAATGGCCGATGCAACGATCATCATGCAGTAGATGACGATCAGTTCGGAGCGATCGAAGCCCCAAGAGCGCCGGCATAGCTTGACCAGCGGGTTGACGAGCGCGATAAATACAAAGAAGATAAAAATAGCGCCGGCGGTTATATAGTCCGACGACATACCAGCCGTGGCCATGGCCAGGCGTGCGTAGGCAAAGAAGACGTTAATTACGAGCGAAAACAGCGCACCAACGAGCAGGGCACGCAGCGTTATTTTTGCGGTCATGTCCGTGCAGTATACATTTTTTTACGAGTGCGAGCAAGCACGGGACTGCGCTTGTGTGCGCACCGTTTTACGTCAGACACAGAAGCGCAGTCCCGTCGCCCCTCTGTGTGCAATAGGCTTGAGGCAAGAGCCGACTTGCGCTATCTTGCCTGCATCCCAGAGAGGAGAATCCCATGCACCTTATCGCCGTCCTACTCGCCCTAGCCCTGCCGGCCAGTGCCCACTTTCCCGAGGAGCACGTATTTCCGGTATTTCAATTTCCCGACGGCCGCGTTCCAGCTATGGACGGCGACTTTTCCGACTGGGCCATCGTGCCCGACAGCTATTTCATCGACTATACCGCCTACGAGGAAAAACACCGCGATGGCACGCCACCCGATACGCTGGATCTGCATATCGTCCGCGCCGCCGTCGGCTGGAACGACGGGCTCAACCGCCTCTACTTCATCGCCGAAGTCTACGACGATGTCTGGCGTTTCTCGCATTTCAATACGGATTCGTTAGATACTCCGCACAGCCGCATGGCTGGTGCCTATGTGCACGGTGCGGACATATGGGAAATCGTCGTCGACGCCGACCATGCCGGCGACCGCGTAATCAATTTTTCGGAAGAGCCAGAAGCAGAGTTTCGCTATCGCAGCGCCTATACCCAGAACTACCACCTATATATGCCGCCGCTCAACGGACACTACTGGCACTGGCTGTGGGGCAAGGCCCTGTGGACGAAGCGAGAGGAATTTTCTTCGGTGGGCTGGAGCGGTCAGGTGCAACAACTGGGCGCCGGTCGCCTAGTCTACGAGTTCTATATCACGCCCTTTGACGATCTCCATCCGGACGGCCCCGAGCACAGCGTAGTGCACGACCTAACGGAGAACGCTATCATCGGTCTGAGTTGGGCCTTTATCGACGCCGACGATAAGGACGATACCTACGACGCCTTTTGGACGCTGTCCAAGCAGCAGAAGATGTACTGCAGCGGCGAGTACATATCCGATTTTAAGCTGATGTCCATAGAGGCGAACCTACTTGACTAGCGCGCTACCTCTGATAGGACCCAACCGAGCGCTAGCGGTTCATTGCTGGCCCATCTCGCCCCTGCGACAGCGCACGCATTTGCACCCCATCGTATAGCTGGCGCAGCCGTGTGCGTTCGGCAGGCAGTTGGTCAATTGAGCGCTTGAGCACCTGTGCAGCCTGCGCCAGATCGCCTAATTGCCCGTAGAGCGCCATCATCTCGACGTAGACCGCCAACAGCTTGGGATTGAGCGCAAGCGCCTGTTCATAGGCGGCAAATGCACCTTCCACATCGCGCTGCATTACTCGAACGTGAGCCAGGTTAACCCACGGTTCGACCTGGTTAGGCGCCGCGCGTGCCAGTCGAGCAAAGATCGCTCCGGCGCCGCGCACATCGCCCAGCGACCCTTTGACACTGCCCAGATTCAGCCAGGCCTGCCAGTGCAGCGAATCTTTTTGGACCGCCTCGGCAAAAGCGGCCATGGCCCTGTGGCGGTCGCCAGCTTTGGCATAGGCATTGCCCAGATTGTAGTGAATAGCCGCATCTCCATCCATATTCATGGAACCGATATTCCAATTGGCGGGCACGGCAAAGACCGCACAAACGGCCAGGCCCAAGCCCGCTTTGCGCCAGTGACCGGCGCGCAAAAAATCGCCTATGCACCACGCGCCATAGGCGGCAAATACGGCGAGTACGGGCAGCGCTGGCACTCTGTAGCGCGCCGCCACGAAAAATAGAGCCACCGCAAGCCAATAGCTCAACGCATATACTGCCGGCCACGTCGGCCCAACGAGCCGCAAACTCATCAGCAACCCCCATAGGGCCACCGGAGCGACGAGACCAAAGGGAAAGGCCACGCCGGCCTTCCACAAGGTTGCAGAGAGGACCGTTGAATACGTTCGCCAAAAGTAGATGGGCTGGTTGCGCCCTTGCTCTTCGCCGTGCCAGAACAGGGCGAGCTTACCCACCATCAGTTGCATCCAATCCACCGGGTCGGCAGCAATGTAGTCCCATGCCCGACGCATAAAGTAAGCCGACTTTTCCGACGGGCGCACTATGCCGGATTGCGCAGGCAAAGCGACAAGTTCGTCCCATTCCCAGCCCGGACGAATGGATACCGTGCGCTCGTATTCTGCATTGTTGCCAATGTAAAAATTGATGCCCATGTTGTAGGAAATTGGCACAGTGTCGCCGCCAACGGCATAGTTTCGAGCGGCAACCGGCGCAATCGGCAACGCTATCCCCACTAGGAAAACCGCTGCATACATACCGCCCTGTCGATGGGCAAACCTTCGCAGCAGCCCAACGGGCACCGCCGCGGCAAAGAGCAATACGGTTGGAACGGCTACGGCCGCCGTCCCCAACGCTACACCGCAGACGGCAAAACGCAAAGCCGTGGGATGGCGCCAGGCGTGCAACAGCGCGACGAGCGAGGCCATATTGAGAAAAGTCGCCAACGAAGCGGGCAGCATTTCTCCATCAAAGAAAATTAGCGGACCCGAGAGAGCGGCTAACACGCCGGCGATCAGCCCAACCGTCCCATTGAATACATGGCGTCCAATCCACCACGCCATACCGCATACCAGCGCACCCAGCAATGCTTGGAAAAGTCGTACGACGTGGAAGAATGAGATCGGGAAGAGCGTTTTTAGCGCTCCGAGAACATAGGGATAGAGGGGCGGCTGCCAGAACGGTCCCTGCCCCGAGTAGAGCCAGTTGCCAGCAGCTAAGCGCTCGGCCTGATGCGTATAGGTTTCCGAATCGACAGCGGGATAGACAAAAAGAGGGCTCTGATCGATCTCAAAGACATAGGCAACGCGCAGTAGAAGGCTCAATGCCAACACCAGCCACAGCGGCCTATAATCTCTCGCACTTGTATCTGTCACAGCAGCCCACTCATATGACGTACTCGACCAATCGCTAGCACACACTCCAAATCAATACCTAAACAACCCGGATAACCGCTGCGCACGGTCGTATCAAGTGCCGAGAACCAGCGGTTCCATATCCGCTGCTGCAACCACCTCGTCCCACTCGGCGATGTTCGACGGCCCGCTCGACACCGTCGATATTCGGCCATCGCCTAAGATCCAGCGAAATGCACTCTGCGGCAGCGTCGACTGCTCTCTTTTCATTTCATCTATAATGCTCCACACGCGCGGTCTGTCCGTCTCTTCGAACCACTGCTCGACAGCGGTTTTCTGCTCGTCGTTATCGACGTAAATCCCGCCGGCTAGCGGCGTGGCGATTACTATGCCCATATCGCTGGCCGCCGCCGCCGGCACGACCTGCTCGGCAGCCAGTTTCTTGCACGGGTGATAGTCGTGATAGCAAAGTACTGTATCGAACTCACCGGTCTGCGCCAGTTCGGCCAGCAGCGGGATCGCTCGGGCCGTAATGCCGACAAAGTCGCATAGTCCTCTCCGCTGGGCCTCGCGCAAGCCCTCGAGCGTGCCACCCGGCTCCATAATCCGTTCCCATCCCGCTAGATTGACCTCGTGTATCTGTGCCACCGCGACCTTGTCGACGCCGAGCAGACCCACACTGCGCTCCAGGCTGGCCAATACAGAATCGCGCTTATAGTCAAAGCCCTCCGGCTTAAAACCCACCTTCGTCGCTATCATAAATGGCTGCTTGACCACCGCCAAGGCTTCACCCAACAACAGTTCACTCTCGCCGTATAGGGGCGCCGTATCGATGTAATTACATCCCGCTTCCCAAGCCCTCGACACGATCGCTACGGCGTTTTCCCGCGTGCGCTCCGGGTCGCGGCCACCAATATACGCGCCCCCCAAACTCACCGCACTCACATCCAAATTGGTCCGCCCAAATCGCCTATATTTCATCGCATTTCTCTCCGATCGTCCTAAAACAGTGTGTTGCGCAAGATCAATACGGACGTTGCCTCTTGCTGCCAGCGTTTCTCCACTTCTTTGGGCACATTGCTTCCCCACCGCACAAAAGCACCCAATACGATATCCGCGTCTCCGTCCAAGTCGACGTCCCCAGCATCCATCGTCAACCAGCGGGCGTCTTGGGCCTCGGCGAAGGTGTGGGCAACAAAATTCAAATCGCCCTCATTTTGCAAATAGACAAACGACTCTTGCGGCGCCGATGCATAGTCCGGAAAAAACGAAATGGCGGCAATATCTAAGTCGCCGTCCTGATCGAAATCGACGGGCAATGCTTTATAGGCTCCATATTGCGGATAGAAGAAGACCTCAGCAAAGCGATTGGCCCCGTCGTTGCGATAGAGTCGCACTCCGTGATAGCGCTTGGCAAACGGCGTGTAATCGGCGCTGTCGCCGTTGGCCGTTAAGATGTCCATAGCCCCGTCGCCGTCAAAGTCGACATGACGATGTCGTCCCTACCGTCCCCATTCAGATCGCCATACGTGGCAAACGTCGGACGCGAAAGGTCCGTTAAGACATCGCGCGGAGGAATATTCAGCAGGCCCTGCTCGTCTTTGCCGAAGGCGACGAGTTTGCCCCGTGGGTTGTCGGAGGGAAAGACCGAACCGATCGAGGCAATCCACACCTCTCCGGCTCGGTCTTCGATGGCCACCGGCGAGGGCGTGGACGGAATTTTTTGCAGTTCTCGTCCTTGGCCGTCGAGTATGACCAGCGAATTATCGGCCGAATCACCCGCATAGACCCATCCCCGCAGCGTATCGATTTCGACGAGCGTAGTGAAAGGAAACGGCGTCCTGTAGCGCGGCTTAAAAACCTTAAAGTGCGGCAATTCCGCGCGAATGAACGGTTCGTTGGCACGGGGCAAGGGCACTTCAGGGGCGGCCTGCAAATAGTAGTCCACGATCTTTTTCCACGCATCCGGCGGCACGAGTGGATACGCCGGGTAGATCCCCGCCCGGTTGACGACCGCGAGCGCCTTGGGGTCTTTCTGCCGACCAATGGGATTGGCCGGTAACGACGTGGTGCCCGCAGGAATACCGAGGCGCTCTGTGAGAAAAGGCAGCACGAAGTTGCGCAGCGTCGCGCGGTCGAGCAAATCGGGCTCGGCAAATATATGGCACGTCTGACAGTAGAGTATCGCCTCGGCGCGGCCTGGTATCGCCTCGTCCGCCGGCGTGACCGATTGGATGATCTGGTGCTGTATAAGCACCGCATGGAGCGACGTGGCCTCTGATGGGCCGGACTTGGCCCTGTCCACCGTCTCAATTTTATCGCCGCCGGCCTCCCTCGCCGTTCCGCCGCCGGGCAGCCAGAGCGGATCCCCTCCCGCCACTCCGATCAGGCCGGCGGCAAAAAGAGGGAGCCAACTCCACCGCACAGCTTGCCTAGCAGCGATCATACGCATTACCCCTCACAGGTGCACGGTGCTGAATGGGCGCAAATGACCAACGACTCTATCCCCCACACACAAACGCAGAAATAAAATGGACAGCAAAAACGCAGATATCGCGATCAGGGGATCTACGTCTGAACGGCCTAGCCAATGGCGCTGAGATAGGTCCTTAGGTGGTTTGTAGGGAAAGCGTATCAGTACGCTACCGATACGGTGCGCAACACCTCGGCGTTGTCGATATCGGCACCGGCTGTTTCCGTCGCGACGCGCAGGCGTGCATAATACACGCCCGGCACGACGAGTCGACCTGCGTCATCGCGTCCATCCCAGCGCAAGGACCGAGGCCCCGTGCTCACCGCCCGCTGCTCAACCAATCGACGCACCGCACGACCGCTCAGGTCGTAGACCATCACCTCGGCCGGGCTGTTATCGTCGACGCGCACAACGGTAAATTCAAACGCCGTATCGTCATTTACCCCGTCGCCGTTGGGCGAGAACACGCGCGGTACGACCCGCACGTCGTAGAGCAATTCATTGCGACCAACTGCGCCGACCAGCGTCGTCGTATTACCCGCGCCCAGCGCAACGGCATTGCCCGCATCTACGCGCTGCCAAGCAGCTGTAGCGCCGGTCCTATTTTGCAGCGAAGCGCTCAGTACGGCTCCCGTTGAAAACAGCGCCGTGCGAAAGTCGAGACGCAAGAGTTCCGCGTCGCCATTCGGCCCGATGAGGGGAAAGCTCAACTGCAGGCTGTCCGCATTCGTGGCCGCAACCGACGCATCCTCTACGCGCAGGCTCTCCATATCGCCCTCGGCCATAAAGTCGGCCTCCGAACCGGCAAAAAGACCAGCAAATTCCAATTTCATATCCGATGGTGCGACCAACAATAGTTCGTCAAAACCGCTGTCGTTGCGCACAAAATCCGGCCGGATGTAGAGAGAGAAGGGACGCTCTATGCCCAGCGAATCAACTTGAAAGGGAACGACTTCTCCTACCAACCCCTGTGCTACCGGGTCGACGAAGTTGAGTCGAATAGAGCGCAGTGCAGCTGCGGCCTTGGGATCGTCTGAAACCAAGGTTGCCCTCACTTTGAGGTATTCGCGCGGCGATGGCGATGTGATCACGCTGCCCGAAGAAAGCGTATACGGCTCGCTCCAGTCACTCCAATCGTTACCCGGCACTTCTTCGGGAATAATATCTCCCTTAAAGAGCGATAGCAGCTTGCCGTACTGCGCTTCGGTCACTTCGGTGCCGTCTTTTTTGAAGTAGTGCAGGATTTCGCCCAGTTCGTTGCCCGTGCGCGTCTGAATCTGCACGCTCGTACTCGGCGGCGTGTCGGCGTCCCACTCTATGGATAGCAGATTTCGACTCCCTCCGAGGCGAATCAAATCCGATTCCAGCGACAAGCGCGGCAGAAACCCTTCGCCATAGAGTTGGACTTCGGCCAAGATAGCGCTGGCGCCAAAGGAGGCAACGGTCCACTGCATGCGAAAAAAGCGCGCCTGTATCGGATCGAAGCGGTTCCCTTCAAATTGGCGCTGGTACACGCCGCCCTGGTCCCTATTCAGCACGCGATTCCATTCCAAACTGCCGTCTGGGGCCAAGCTGCCGTCCGACACTTCAATGCGGTAATCGCCAAAAGTGCGGCCGCCGTACGCCAGTAGATGCGTATCGACCCAATAGAACGTCCCCAGGTCAAAAAACAGCTCGCGATTGTTGATATCGGTGGTAGCACCGGTCCAACCGCCCACGCCCCAAACGACGATAGAGGAACTCTCCCGTCGACCGTCAATAAAGGGCCCCAGTGCCACACCCGGTTCCGTCGTAGAAATATAGCCGCCGCGCGAAACAGTGCCGCTCAGGATCTCGTCCCCTTCGCCCCATACCTCAATTTCGGCCAAGCGCGGCCGTTCGCGACGAAAGTGGCGAATGGCCGCCCGCTTTTCCGGACTCAGCTTCTCGTAAACATCTTGGTCCACCAGCAACTGGCCACCGTCGAGCAAGTATTTATAGTATTCAATCGCACCGCGCTCGGCGACCGGCAGCTCGCCATATTCGGCTTCTGTGACCTGCCGGCCGCGCCCGCCGTCCGTTCCGTTCACCACGATCTGAATAAACCTCAACCCCTGACTGCGGGTCTCCTTATCGGCATTCTGCAGATCAATTTCAAAGACGCGCTGGCTCTTGTTCTCTTGCAATAGACGCATTACCGTGGAATAGTTTGGCGTCGTCGACAAGGGAGCCAGTTTCGGCTTGAGCCCATCGGATATCAGGACATCAAAGAGCAGGAAGGGATCGCCCAGTTCCTCATCGACGAATTTCAGGACAATTTTTTTTGCAAAAACAAAGCGGCCCAAGTCGAGGTTATACCACCACTGTGCCGGCAAATCGATGCCTTCAGGCACCGGCGCCGGCTCCCAATAGGTGGTGGGATCCCCATCGATCGCCTTATACGCATCGGCGGGATTCGAGCCAACTTTTACCGCGTCGGCCAGACCGATGTCTTCCGGGTCTTTCTTGATGTGATCGGGGGTATTGAGTCGGAGAAAATCAACGATGTCGATCACTGCGTTGGTATTCCGCTGCATGCTCTTTGGCCGCACCGTGCCATCGGAGACGTTGAGCGTGCCCTGCGGAAACGCCCAGTTTTCCCAATGGGTCTGCGCGTTAATAATAACCTGGTTGGGACCAACCCTATGTCCCTGTGCCTTCAGCTCACCGACGGACATCGTCAACGCACTAACGGCCATCAGCACACCGCACAACCACCGGAGTTTACCGATCATCTGCGTTTCTCCCATTCGAGTCCAAACCGTCTAGTACGCTACCGATACCGCGCGCAATACCTCGGCGTTTTCAATGCCGGCACCCGATATTTCGGTGGCAACGCGTAGACGCGCGTAGTAGATGCCCGGCGCCACCCGTTGACCTGCATCGTCGCGGCCGTCCCAACGCAGAGAGCGCGGGCCGGTGCTCACCGCCCGCTGCTCGGCGAGGTGACGAACCGGCCGACCGCTCAGATCGTAGACCGTTACTTCCGCCGGACTGTTATCGCTCACTCGAATAACGGTAAACTCAAAGGCCGCCTCGTCGTTCACTCCGTCGCCGTTGGGCGAGAACACGCGCGGCACCACTTCGGCGTATCGAATGAGCTCTTTGCGGCCGACAGCGCCGACGAGCGTAGTCGTGTTGCCATCTCCCAGAGCAACGGCGTTACCCGCATCTACGCGCTGCCAAGCGTTTGTTGCTCCACGCTGCTGCAGCAGGGGTTTTAAAACGGCCCCGGTAGAAAAAAGCGCCGTGCGGAAATCGAGGCGCAATAGGTCGATGTTATCGTTGGGGCCAATGGGTGCAAACGATACGCGCAGGCTGTCGCCGCCATTGGCGGCCACTTCGACGCCTTCGGGAACCAGTGCTGTAAGATCGTTCCCCGACATAAAATCGGCCTCTGCACCAGCAAAAATACCCGTGAAATTTAGGCTCATATCAGAAGGGGCGACCAACAGCAATTCGTCAAAGCCGCTGTCGTTGCGCGTGAAATCGGGCCGGATATATAGCGAGAACGGGCGTTCTATGCCCAGCGAATCGACTTGAAACGGCACCAGTTCACCCACCAAACCCTGCGCCACCGGATCGACAAAATTGAGCCGAATAGAACGCAGCGTGGCCGCAGTGTTTGGTTCGTCGGACACCAGCGTTGCCCGCACTTTGAGGTATTCGCGCGGCGACGGCGATGTAATTGGACTACCCGATGGGAGCGCATACGGCTCACTCCAATCGCTCCAATCGTTGCCTGGCACTTCTTCGGGGACAATATCTCCTCTGAACAGCGACAGCAGCTTTCCATACTGCGCCTCCGTCACTTCGGTGCCGTCTTTTTTAAAGTAGTGCAACACCTCGCCCAATTCGTTGCCCGTGCGCGTTTGAATTTGCACGCTGGTGCCCGGCGGCGTATCGGCATCCCACTCGATAGACAGCAGATTGCGACTGCCGCCCAAGCGAATCAGATCCGACTCCAACTCGACGCGTGGCTGCACCCCCTCACCGTAGAGCTGGATCTCCGCTAGTTCAACGCGATTGCTGCCGCGCTCTTTTATCTGCCAAAACATGCGAAAGAAGCGCGCTTTAATCGGATCAAAATCGTTTCCTTCAAAGTTTTCACGCACGCGCCCGGCTTGCGAACGATCGAATGACGTTCTCCACTGCAAGGTACCGTCCGGAGCGAGCGAACCGTCTGAAAACTGCAGCTGATAATCGCCAAAGCGGCGAAAAAGACCGCCATAGGCCATGCGGTGCGTGTCGATCCAATAAAACGAGCCCAGGTCGAAAAAGAGCTCGCGGTCAAAAATCTGCGTAGCGCCGGGTTGAGCATCCCACACCATCTGGGAAATAGTACCGCGATCGCCGTCGACAAACGAACTGAGCGCCACGTTGGGCTCGGTTGCAAAAATAAAGCCACCGCGCGAAACGGTCCCGCTGAGAATCTCGTCGCCCAACCCCCAAACTTCGAGCTCGGCCAAGCGCGGCCGCTCTTGGCGGAAATAGCGCACGGCGCCTTGGCGCTCGGGATCTAGCTGCTCGAAGACATCCTGCCGAACCGGCACTTGGCCGCCATTAATTAACTTTTTATTGTATTCGATATCGCCTCGATCGGCCGCCAGCAAGCCTTCGTATTCTTCCTTGGTCACCTCCCGACCTCGGCCTGCGTCCGTGCCATTGACGACTACTTGTACAAATCGGATCCCCTCGCTCTCGGCTTCGGCACTCAGCCCATCCAGATCAATTTCAAATATGCGCTGGTCCTTGTTCTCTTGCAGCGTCCTGAGCACCGTCTGGTAGCGCGGCACTTTCGACCCCGGAACGCGCGGTGGCGCCAGCCCATCGGAAACCAATACGTCAAAGAGCAGGAAGGGATCGCCCAGCGCTTCGTCGACAAACTTTAACACGAGTTTCTTGGCAAAGACAAAGCGGCCCAAATCAATGACAAACCACCACTGCGTTGCCAAATCGCTCCCTTCTTCAGCGCGATCGGGTTGCCAATAGGTCGTCATATCACCGTCCATAATATGGACCACATCGGCGCTATTTGAACCCGCTTTAACCGCGTCAATAAGCTCAATATCCTCGGGGGCTTTCTTGATTTCAGATGGAGTATTGAGCCGCAGAAAATCGACGATATCGGAGACGGCATTGGCATTGCGCCGCATCGTCGACGGCTGCACCTGTCCGCCAGCAATCCGCAGCGTGCCCTGGGCAAATATCCAGTTTTGCCAGTGGCTCTGGCTCTCGACAATGACTTGACTAGCGCTCAACCGGTACCCCTGTGCCCGTGCCGGGTCAGCGGAACCCATCGCCCACACGGCTATGCACAATGCAAATATCAAACAACTGCGGTTTGCATAAAGAGCGCTCAAAACCATAAGGGTTAGCTCCAGTCTTCCATTAGCCCGTCCAATCAGTAGACGACGACAATGGACCGCAAAGCCTCGGCGTTGTCGATTCCAGCACCAGCGGTTTTCGTAGCAACGCGCAGGCGCGCATAGTACACGCCCGGGACCACCATATCGCCCGCATCGCTGCGCCCATCCCAGCGCAGCACGCGCGCGCCCGTGCTCACCAAACGCTGCTCGACCAAGCGCCGCACCTGTCGACCACTCAGGTCGTAGACGATTACCTCAGCCGGACTGCTATCGCCCACGCGAACAACAGTAAATTCAAATGCCGTCTCGTCGTTAACCCCGTCGCCGTTCGGAGAAAACACCTTGGGAGTCACCGACACATCGCGAATGAGCTGCTTGCTCCCTACAGCGCCCACTAGCGTGGTCGTATTGCCCTGACCCAGTGCGATGGCATTGCCGGCATCCACCCGCTGCCACGCGCTGTTGGCACTGCTGCGCTGCTGCAGCGCGGGCCGCAACACCGCCCCCGTCGAGAAGAGGGTCGTGCGGAAGTCCAAGCGCAGCACATCGACATTGTCGCCTGGGCCAATAGAGGGGAAAGCCACTTGCAGACTGTCTCCTCCACTGTTCACCAGTTCGACATCAGCCACCGCCAATCCATCTACACCGAGCTCCTCGCCGATAAAATCCGCTTCTTTGCCGACGTAAAACCCAACGAAGTCGAGTGTCATGTCCGGCGGTGCAACCAGCAATAATTCGTCAAACCCGCTATCACTGCGCGCGAAGTCGGGTCGGATATACAGCGAAAAGGGCTGCTCTACGCCCAGCGAATCCACCTGAAACGGAACGACCTCACCCACCAAACCCTGTGCCACCGGATCGACAAAATCGAGCCGAATCGAGCGCAATGCCGCGGCAGCGGCCGGGTCATCGGAGACCAACGTCGCCCGCACCTTGAGATATTCGCGCGGCGATGGCGAAATGATCGGGCTACCCGACGCGAGCGGGTACGGCTCGCTCCAATCGCTCCAGTCGTTTCCAGGCACTTCCTCGGGAACGATCTCTCCTTTGAACAGCGATAACAGCTTGCCATACTGCGCCTCGGTAACCTCCGAGCCGTCTTTCTTGAAATAGTGCAGCACTTCGCCCAGCTCATTGCCGGTGCGGGTCTGAATCAGCACGCTCGTGCCCGGCGGCGTGTCGGCATCCCAGCGGATTGACAGCAGATTGCGACTGCCTCCGAGCCGGATCAAGTCCGACTCCAGTTCTACCCGCGGTTGCACACCCTGGCCGTAGAGCTGCATTTCGGCTACGGGGGCCTGCCCCGACCCCCTAAGGTTGCGCGCCTTGGCCTGCAGGCGAAAAAAGCGCGCCTTGACCGGCTCAAAAAGATTCCCCTCAATAATTTTCTTAGGCGTTGCATCTTGCTGGCGGAACAGCGCAGTAAACCAGTTCAGCTTGCCGTCTGGACCGAGCGACCCATCCGAGAAGTCCAGCTGGTAGTCGTAAAAGCTGCGCGCATGGACGTTGCCCGGATTGTAGACGAGGCGGTGCGTATCCACCCAAAAAAACGATCCTAAATCGAAAAACAGGTCTAAGTTCAAATCCAGCGGGTCGCTGATCTCGGCAATGTCGATGGCCAGTGTGCCAAAGCTTTGGATATTGCCGTCGATGACAGAAGCTGTATTGATTTGCTGGGTCGAGGTGATAAAACCGCCGCGCTCGACAGTGCCGCTGACAATCTCATCGCCCGTGGCCCAAACCTCTAGCTCCGCCAAGCGGGGGCGCTCGCGCATGAAATAGCGGACGGCTCCCTGGCGCTCTGCCTCCAACTGTTCGTAGACGCTCTGCTTGACCACCACCTCGCGCCCGTCGGTCAGCTTCTTGCTGTACTGGATCGCGCCCCGATCACCCGCTTCGAGCGCATCGTACGCTGCGCGATCAACTTCGCGACCTCGCTGCAAATCGCTGCCGTTCACCACGACCTGCACAAAGCGCACTCCTTCGCTCTGCGCTTCGGGCACCTCGCTGAAGTCGATCTCAAATACGCGCTGGCTCTTGTTGGGCTGCAGGTGGCGCAGGACCGTCTTGAACTCAGGCGATTTCGAACCGGGTACGCGCACCGGATTCAGCCCGTTGGAAACGAGCACGTCGAACAGCAAAAAGGGGTCGCCCAACTCCTCATCGACGAATTTTAGCACCAGCTTTTCGACAAAGACAAAGCGACCCAGGTCGACAGTGAACCACCACTGCGACTGGAGGTCGACATCGGGCTGCAGCGGATCGGGTTCCCAGTAGGTCGACATATCGCCGTCGAGGATATGCAGTACGTCCTCGCGGTTGGACCCAGCCTGAATTGCATCGATCAATTGGATATCTTCGGCCGCTTTACTGCCCAGCGTCGGCGGCGGATGAAGGCGCAGCGATTCTAATATATTGAAGGATGCGTTGATGTCCTTGTTGAGAACGCGGGGCATCACTTCGCCGGCAGAGGAGATGCGTAGCGTGCCGGCGGGGAAAATCCAGTTATTCCAATGGCGGCCTTCTACGACGACCTGATTAGCCGCAATGCGATGGCCCTGTCCCTCCACTGCACTAATCGGTAGCAGCGCAATGCAACATACCCACTGAATAACGTTGCTCATCAATCGTCTCATAGCGTATCAATAGGCCAGCGAAACGATGCGCTCGACGGCATCCGTACCCTGATCGGCAGCTATTTCCAAGCGCAGGATATACATGCCCGGCGGCAGCACCTTGCCCTCTTCGTCGCGGCCGTCCCATTGGGTAGAAAAACGACCGCTGGCAACGCTAGCCACCGGCACCGAACTAAGGCGCTGTCCCGATAGCGAGTAAATCTCGACCGTCGCCGGCACCGCACCTGCTAGGTTGAGCAAATCGTACTCAATGGTGACTCGATCGTTGACGCCATCGTTATTGGGCGTCAGCACCGGCGAAGATAAGTGCATTGTCTGAATAGTATTCGAGTCAAGTCCGGCCAAGTCCACCCGCAGCACGTCGCCGTCAAACAGGTCGTCGGCATTGCCCGGCGTCAGCGTCTGATATACCTCATCGGCCATCTCACTGTTGAACACCCGACCAGAAAACACGGTACCAAACTTAAAAACTTCGGCGCGAAAATCGACTTCGATCAGCTCTTCTGTCTGCTGGATGCTGATCGGCGGAACGCGGACCGTAAACCCAGTATCATCTATGTTGACGAGTTCATATTCCTCTTCAATGCCGCCAATGCGCACCGCATCTACGCCAATGGCACGGGCCGGCGTGTCGATCGATATGCTATCGAAGCCCAAGTCGCCACTATCGAGATTCGGCTTGATCTTGTATGTGAATGACGTAACCTCTCCCGCTGGCGCTCTATTCGGCTCGATTTCAGCCAGCGCTTCGCTGGCAATGGGTGGTATCGCCACAGAAAATTGCAGATAGTCGAGCTGGCCGCTGGCCTCTAGTCCGGAAAGAAAGTCGACCTTGAACTGCACAAATTGATGCGTTTTGTTGCCCACTAGATTGCCGCTCTCCGATTCAAAGTCGTAGGGCGTCGACCAAAAATTCCAATTCTCTGTATCGTGAGTAATCCCCGCTTTCTCACCCGATTCAAGCTTCTTGTAGTCAGCCAGCTTGAGGGGCCGACCATTGGTGGCAAAGCGGGTGCGCTCATCGCCTCTGAACGTGAAGCGCCAATAGTTGTTGGGATCGTCGTCGTCACCAGCGCGCATCGCAATGTCGATCTTCGCCTCTTGGTCCTGGCGGCCCAGCCAAGTTAGCTGACCCAAGCTGGCTGGCTTGCCGAGGTCGATCACGTTAGAAACATAGTGGGCGAATGGGGCATAGCCGATACCAAAAATCTGGAATTCCGCGACTTCCCAGATCCCACGAGTATTTTCAAAGCCCTGAAACAGGATTTGCTTGATGGGGACCGGCGGCATTTCTAACGTGATATCGGATACCGTGTTTTCGGTGATCTCGTGCGCTACGTCAAAGTTGACGAAGTGGCCGCGGGTGCCAAAATCGCGGTCGCGCGTGCCGTCCTTAAGCGGATCCCCGTCGCTAATGCCGATGACAAATTTTTGTATGAAGCGGTCGTGTTCGTGCTTTTCGCGTGGAAAAAAGCGAATTCGCTGGATCAGAAAGCGCCCACCAAAATCAAAAATCAAGTGCTTCTGCGGCGGCGCGTGGGCAGCAAAGTGCCCATCGCCCAGGTAGGCCGTGCCGGGATCCTCGTCAAAAAAGACCAGATCCTCTTCGAGTCGGCGTTCCCAACCCGTCCAACCTAGTGCTAGGATCTGTCCCCCGTTGCTTTCGAGTGCAGGCGTGAGATTCACGCTGGGATCAAGCTCGCGCGGTTTGATATAGTCCGGGCTGACTTCTAGCAGTTCCAAGCTGCCGTGACGGGCTTCTTCTGCCTCGTCCCAGCTGAGCTGAACAAACTCAAAGTCTCCGCCGAACTCGGGTCGCGGCAGATTCTCACCGCCGATGCGGAAAATCGTGAGCGCATCTGCATTCGCCCCCCACCCCAACGCCAACGCAAACAGTGCGCTACCCAAAAGTCCGAAGCGATTCATAACATTCTCCATCCGGGAATACCCGTTTACACAATCGGTCAATACGCCACCGAAACGATGCGTTCTCTAACGGCCGTGCCACCGTCTGTTTGCACTGCGAGGCGGACGATATACATCCCGGGCGGCAACACCGTCCCGCTGGCATCGCGTCCGTTCCAAGCCATGGAAAACCGACCGCTCTCAGCAGTCCCCGAGGAAATGGCAGCCAAGCGTCGACCCGATAGATCGTATATTTCGATCATCGCCGGCACAGTCCCCATCAAATTGAGCAGGTCGTATTCTATCTCGACTTCGTCGTTGATGCCATCGCCGTTAGGTGTTAGCACCGGTGAAGACAGGCTCATGGCCTGAATAGTCGGCTGCGATAGACCCTGCAAATCAACCCGCAGCGCATTGGCATCGACCAGAGGGTCCGCATCGCCCGGCGTCACCGTCTGATGCACTTCCTGTGGGCGCTCGCTGTCAAAGACTCGTCCCGAAAATACAGTGCCAAATTTAAACACCTCTGCCTGAAATTCGACTTCGATCAACTCCCCCGTTTGATCGGTGTCTATCCGGGGAATGCGGACGGTAAATCCGCCGTCGTCTAGAGCGGCCACTTCAAAGCGAGCCTCTATGCCTCCGACGCGCACCGCGTCGATGCTAACGGGCCGAGCCGGCGTATCGATGGAAATGCTATCAAAGCCGAGATCATCGGCCTTGAGGCGGGGCTTGATTTTGTAAATAAAGGGAGCGACCGTCCCCGCAGGCACCTGATTGGGCGTTATCTCAGCCATGACCTCATTGGCCACCGGCGGAATGGAAACCTTGAATTGCAGATAGTCGAGTTGACCGCCAGTGGCTAAGCTCGACGTAAAATCAGCTTTAAACTGCACGAACCGACGCGGTTTGCTGCTTATGAGATCGCCGCCCAACGCACCGAACTCATAGGGAGTCGACCAAAAGTCCCAATTCTCCGTATCGTGGGTAATCCCCGCCTTTTCGCCCGAATCTAGCTTGTTGTAGCTCTTGAGCACCAGCGGCACCCCGTTGACATCAAAGCGCGCGCGCTCGTCACCCCTGAAAGTAAAACGCCAGTAGTTGTTGGGATCTTCGTCGTCGCCAGCGCGCATGGCAATATCGACCCCAGAAGCGGCCGCTTGGCGGCCAGACCACACCACCTCACCGAGACTGGCCGGAGCGCCGAGGTCGATTATGTTGGATATATAGCTGGACTGCGGAGCAAAACCAATACCGTAGAGCGCTAACTCGGCGACCTCCCATATCCCACGCGCGTTTTCCGGCGCTTCAAACAGCAGCATGCGCACAGGCACCTGCGGCAGCTTCAGATTGAGCTGTGACTCTGTATTCTCAAATAGCTGGTGGGCGATATCAAAATCGAAGTACTGATCTCTATGTCCAGATACAAATTCACGCGTGCCGTCTTTGAGTGGGTCTCCATCGTTTAACCCAATGGTCAGCGTCTCTATAAAGCGATCGTTGAGAAAGCGATCGCGCGGCGACAGTTCAATGCGATCCAGGAGAAAAACGCCGCCCAGATCGAAGATCATCGATTTCTGGCGTATGACTCCGTAGTCGCCACCCCAATCGCCGTCGCCGAGAAAGGCCGTGGCGGGATCGCCGTCAAACATCTTGAGATCGCGGCCAAAGGCCGGCCCCCACCCCGTCCAAGTCAACGAGAGAATGCGACCGCCCAGTGCCTCGAGTTGCGGCGTGAGGTTAACCGTCGGATCGAGCTGCTGCGGCCCGATAAAATCCGGAGCAATTTGCAGGAGGTAGGCACTGCCGTGGCGAGCGGGATCGACCTCCGACCAAGACATCTGCACAAAATCGTAGGGCGCGTCCAACTCGGGCTGCGGAACGCCCTCTCCGCCGATTCGATAAATCGTAACAGCACTGGCCGGCTGTATGACGGCGAGACAGAAAATGGCAAACCATCCCCATATTCTCATGATTCAATTACCTCGCTCAGCAGCGTGAGGGTAACAGCCCAAAAATCGCTACAACATTATATAATAAAAAAGAGGGGAGATCAACCGCGATCTCCCCTCTTTCAATATGGTCTAAGACCAACTTACAAGCGCTACATCAGGCTAGCGAGCAACCGAAGCCTTGATTTGACCCCAGCTGTCATTCTCGACGGCAGTCGGCAGGTTAGCCGTGTCGACCGGGAGAAGGATAAAATCGCTGAAGGAGCTGGCATTGCCGAAGATATCCGACTGGCCACCCAAAACCCACTTCCAGGTCTTGGGATCATCTTCGGTGCCGTTGTCGTTATCGACGACCTGCAGACCGGCACCGACGATCTCGCCTTCGACAAAGTCGTGGCGGACGCTCTGATCCGGACCGGCAAAGTTGAAATCGTCCCAAGCGACCGTGTACCACTCGGCCTGAATCGTGGCCTCAGAGCCGTGCACACCGTCCAGCGTGAACGAATCGGTGCAGCAAGAATGAGGCTCTTCGTCGTGCCAGTCAGCGGTGGTCATCCAGAACCAGTACCAGCCGAAGGGCTCAAGAGCCGGCCAACGGTAGTGACCCGTCTGGGCCTGACGACCGCGCGTGCGCAGCGCTTCTTCTTCGGTCTGGCCTTCCTGGCTCCAGAACCAGTCGCCGCTGTGATCGGCGTCAAGACCGACCTCAATGCTATCGTCCTGACCGCAGCAGCCAACACCGCCCGCATCGCGGTCCCACACGTTGTCGTAGCGATCGTACACGTAGTAAATGCGATCCAGCTCGTCGTTCCAACCCATTGCAAAGCGGAACCACAGGTCAGAAGTATCTACGGGCTTACCGCTACCATCATCAACGGCGAAAAGGTCGCCATTGATCTCGAGCCACAGTTCGGACGGCAAGACATCCCATTCGGAAATATCACCATCCAAATTGGGAAGGTGCGACGTCGGCCAGTTCCAAGCGCCGAAGATGAGACCCTCGGGAACGTGTGCCGAAGCGGGCGCTGCAGACAACGCTGCGACGGCCGCCAGTGCAATCAGCTTCTTCATTGGTAACCTCCTGGTCAGAAGCGGTGGTAAAACGAGCAACACAAGTGCAAGAACTATCATACGCATATACTAAGCGAAACTCGTGGGCAATCTAAATTGTCTTCTAATACATGTCAAGCTAATTTTTTCCGCATCCGCCGGGTTTATTATCTCTTTTCCATGGGGGCAGATAGCAGTATCAGGAATCTCCTTTTACGGGCGTACCCGTCGCCCAAGGCATCGCACTACGACTCAGCTCCTTGCGCAGGGCGACTTGCTGCAGTTGGCGCGCCTTGTCGAGATATTTTTCCATTTCCTTGGGTTTTCCCTGACGCCCATAGGCTTTGCCCAACGCCAGATAGGCCCGCTCATATCCGTCGTCGAGTTCGACGGCCAGCTTGAAGGCCGCAACGGCTTTATCAAACCGGCCCATCTGAAAATACTCTACGCCCAGATTGTAATGCGCCGGCGCAAAGTCAGCATCGCGCGCCAGCGCCTGTTTGTGATAGCGGATGGCTTGCTGACGCTGCCCCGCCACCGAATAGGCAATCCCCAAATGGGTGTAGGCGGTAGCATAGCTGCTGTCGATGGCAAGCGCCCTTTTGTGCGAGGCAATGGCCTGCTCCACTTTTCCCTCGCGACTGTAGGCCACACCGAGGTCGTCGTGCACCTTGGCCACCTCCGGTGTCAGGCGCGCCAGGTACTCTTTGGCATCCAACGTCGACATCGAGTACGTCGCATCTGTCCAAGCAAAAAACAGAATGGGCACGCCGAAGTACACCAGTTGCTTGCCCGTCTCGAACACGTAGGAAAACCCCGGCCACCGGTTGCCCAACGAACGCAGGCGATCCACAATCCCCAAGCGCACGTCGGCTTCGTCTGCGGCCACTTCGTCGGCGACGAAGTTCTGGCGAATTTCCCTCTTGTGCACCTTCCACATGAATCCATCGTAGTAGTAGTGCATAAAGGCCGTGGTTGCGATCAATACCTTGACCAAGTCGTATATCAGGTAGTTCTCAGTCGCTCGCGCCATCGCCTCTACACCACCATAGGCTAAAATCAACGCCAAATAGATCAGGATGATGCGAAAGCGACCATCGGCAAAAAGAAAGCGAAAGAACGATGAGCCCAATCTTTCTGAGCGCTTTAGGACGCCGTGGTTATAGATCCAGACAATAGCAAAGTACTGTATGTCGTGCGCGAGTGCGGTCATCGCGTATCCCAAAATGACGTCATCCATCACGATATAGGCATAGTAAACAGTGAGAAATGTAGTCGCCGTAATGGCCAGCTTAGGCCAGACGATGGGGGCTCCCTGCCTGCTCGAACGCACTAGATGGACTACGTAGGCCACGGATATGGCCACGGCCAGAACGAGTAGCCCCTGCCGCAGCAGGGAAACGTATTCGGGTTGAAACCAGGTGTACAACCCGAAGCCGTAGCGGTGACAGCGCTCCATAAAATTGACGAGATAGTGCGGGCTGGCGACGACGATGTAGGTAAAGCATATCGCCGTGAGCAACCAGTCGAATCGGCCGCTCAAACGGGAAGGCTTGTGGCGTTTAACCTCGTATATGCGCATAAAACCGTAGTGCTGCATAAAGAAGTGCCACATGTCCCACAGGGCGAGAAATATAAAGAAGCCCAGATGGCCGTTGAAGACGCTCCATCCCACACAGGCGACGATGACCAGCGGAGATATGATAAAGCGAGCCTTGTAACGATCGAAGAGTTCGCGCTCGCCATAGGCTCGCATCAGACCGGGCAAGTGATGCCCAACGGCGAAAAAAGCCAGGACAAAGAGGGCGATGTCAAAGGAGCTAAAGTAGTTGGACGCCGCCTGCAAGAGGACCAGCGAAAGCAGAGGCGTACCGATGAAGAACAGCGAATCGCTGACCCGGTTGATGATCCAGCCCTGGGAGGCGCTACTGTTGCCCATCGTCAAATACCTGCAAAAGCCTTTGGGAATAGGGGTAGAACCGGCACCGCACCGGCTCATCGGATAAAGCTAAAACCCAGCAAAAATCGATATAAAGGCCACGCCTGCCGTGCGAGATTCACGGTCTTGCTCGACGACCTCGAGCGAGCGCCGATCGTAGCGAACGCCGACTTGCGTCGTCATGTTATAGCCTAAATAAGGCCGCGTATTTGTCAACTGCAACGCGACAACCGTGCCGCGAAAGTCGCCCGTTAACATCCCTGCAGCCATCTCTTCCTCATCGCCTAGAAGATTGGAAAAGTTTCGCTGTTCGAGACCCACTTCTATGCGCGTGGACTGCAGCAGCGGAAAGCTGACCTGGAGAAAGAGCAACGCGTCCCAGCTGCGCTGCTTTACAGCGCTACGGCTAAAGGGCACTTCGCGCAAAAACTCGCTTTTGATTTTGGGTGACAGGGAGAGACGACCCCAGTTGAGCAGATAGTCGGCCTTGTTGATCACCCCCAAAAAACTCGAGGTCTCTCGCCCGTTGCGACCGTCCGGACCGAGCGGATCGAAAAAAACAATGGCCTCGCCCGCTTCGTCGCGAACGATCTCCCCGGCTTCGTCGCGCAGTAGTTCAACGTCGACATTGCGCTGTTGCCACCAATCCCATTTGAAGCGGTGGCGCATACCCCAGTTGCGCGGGCTGGAGTACTGCCAGTCGGCGGCCAGCGAGTTAATCCAAGTATCTTCCGCCGCCAACAGGTCAACCACCGGCTCATTGCGGCCACCAGTCTCGACCGGATTGCCAAAGCGCGGGCGGGGCAGAACCCACTGCGATAGATGGTCGTGTATCGTATCTTCCGCCTGCCGCAGCATATTGAAGACGCGCACCTTACCCACTCTCGGCAGGCTCTTCTCGAAGGTAAAAATGCCGTACGCCGTCGTATTATGTCGATCTGAGCCGCGCATTTCCTCGTCGAGCCGCCCTAGCGTGAGCTTTATCTCCGGCGAAACTTCGACGCTGCCGTATACATTGTGACCCCAGTGGTCGCGCTTGTAGGGATAGTCGGGCTCGTCGTCGTTTTCAAAGCGGTCGACCCAGCCGTTGTTGTTGAGGTCTATGCCAAATAGAAATTCGGGGCGATCGACGTGGTAGCGCAGAAACGGCTCGTCGTAGTCGGGAAAGAAATTTTGCCGATCGCCGTTGCTGTTCTGGTTGAAGTCAGAGAGGAAATCGCCGTTCTCATCAAAACCGGGAAATACGGCTGGATCCGCCACGCCCTCCGGCGTTACGCTAAATAGCTGCCCGGGAATCGGGATCAGGCTGCCCTGATTGAAGCGCAGTTGATCGGGATGGCGATCGTTATCGTCGTTGTCTTCTACGAAGTCGTAGTTGCGATTGGTCGCTTCCGGTGAGTAATCCACCGTGCCGCGGGGATTAACTGGCCGCACAGACGAATTGTATTCTTCGTCCATGCCAAATGCCTCCAGAAAGAAGTGCCATGGACCGGCCTGCTTCGACAAGTTAGCCATCCAGCCGATCGCCCGTTCGTCGTCGACAATCCCGCTTATGGCCGTGCGATTCTTGGCATTGACCGAGGGATACTTCCGATACTGGTTGTTGACGTTGAATTCGCCGTAGAAATCAAAGCCATGAAAATCGCGTAGCTCGGCCGTGGCGCCAAAGATTTGATTGGCGGTAGGCAAGCCATAGTCGAATACTACCTCGCGCTGATTGAGTCGGTTGCGAATATTGCCCGGGGCACGCGATACGACGATAAACTGCGGTTGACCAACGTTGTTGACCTGACGATCGGAAGCGACCTCAACGCGATAGTCGTTGGCCACCACCAGGCGCACGCGCACGTTCTTTATCGCCGTCACCGCGTCTTCGGCTTCGGCCAGCGTCAGGCCCAAGCCCTGCTGCAAGCGCAGCCGCAGCGAACTCTCCTGGTCGTCCTCCGTGCCGGTCAACTGGTACTTCAGCGTTATACTTTCGGCGCCGTCTGCCGTGAGGAAACCGTCTCGCACGCTGCCGCCTTCGCGCGCGGCGCGAAAGCCAATGCTTGAACCGGTAATAACCGTATCCCTAGGCACCAACTCAACGCCCGTTGGCCCCTCGACTTCTCTCATCAACGTCGTAGCAATCTGCACGTCTTCGCTAAAGAGCACGGCGCCCCCGGTCCCATCCTCGGGGCTATCGTCGGAGAGCCGAACGACCAGAAGCGTCTGGCGCTGCTCGATCTGACCACCGGTAAGCAATCCCTTGAATGGATTGTCCTGAAAGCTCTCGCGCGCACCGGTGCCGTTGTGCGCATTGACAAACGTCGCTCCAAGCGTCAGCGAGTTGTTGACAGCCGCTTCTATACGACCGCCCATCAAGTTGGTAAAGTGCGAGGCGGGGCGCGTCGGAATTTCGGCGTCAATGGCAATAATGGGGTTGGATATGCGCGAGAACAGGCCCGTAACTTCGACGTTACTATTGGCAGCGCTAATCACTACGCCATTGAAACCGGCCTTGCGAAAGGTCATCGGCGTCAATGTCGTATTGATCTCGTCGCCTATCATGATCGAGTAGCTGTAATCGCCGCTCTGGTCTGAGGCGATGACCAGACGGTTAAACCAGCTTCCGTAGATGCCCGGCTTAGTCACTTCGCTCGACTCAAAAGACAGCGGTTGGCGCTGGCGCCAATCGTAAACCAGTCGACCGCGCGTAATCAAATCGCCAAAGCTATCGTAGAAATAAAATCCCTCCTGATTGCGATCGATGTAGCGAAGGTACGACTCCCTAGCATAGTTGGTGTATTCGCGCTGGCGCAGTCCGTATTCCGTGAAGAGTTCCTGCGGCAGGTACCAGCGCTGTACGGTCGGATCAAGTGCCCCGATCTCGATGGACAGCCCCGATGCCGAATAGGTGCTGCGATCGCCTATTCGACGTCCCAAGCGATTGCCGTAGTCCATTTGTGCCAGCGCACTGGATGCACAGACCAGCAGCCCCAAAAAGACCGCTGTGCGGTAGAATGGACTCGCCATTACTGCAACCCCGCGTAGACGGTCAGAAAGCTGGTCGTGACGCTACTTGCTTCGCTGCCAATATCGAAACCGCCGGCGGCATTCTCAGTGACGCCTTCGGTGAGTATCCGCGAGAAACGCAAGCCGACCTGAGTCGTCAGCACGTACCCCTGATAGTTGGAGATATTCGAAAGCTGAACCGCTACCGTGCGCGAGTTGATATCGCCCGTTTCACGAGTAATGCCGAGGTCGACCATCTCTTCCTCATCGGCGACCAAGTCGCGCAGCCACAGCAGTTCGACACCCGCCTGTAGCAGCGTGTTTTGCAGCGCCGGCATCTGAGCGAGTAGAATACCGGTGCCGGTCCACTGTCTGCGCTTGTCCTCGCTCTGCAAGAAAGGAGTCATGCGCAAATACTCACTTTTGAACCGAGGGCGAAGACTCAATCGACCGAGTTCGTACAGGTAATCAATTTTGTTGATCGCCCCCAAGAAACTCGAGTTGTCGCGCAGGGGGCGATTGTCGATATCCCGCATTCCGCTGCTGGCCTGATTGAAGACTTCCCATTTGAACTTGTTGGCAATCCGCAGGTTTTCGACTCCCTCGTAGTCAAATCCGATAAAGGAGGAGTTGATCCAAGTATCCTGCGCCGGCAATATATCGCGAACTAACGGCTGTATGCCCGTAGCCTCAACAAAGGGAGTCGGCTCGCGGCGATCATCGGGAATCGAATCCTGGCTGCGCTTCAGCGACTCAAAGATCTGCAGCCTGCCCAACCCGGGGTAGTCGCGGTCAAAAGTAAAGAGCAGAAAGTTGGTCCGATTAGAGCGGTCGACCGAAATCATATCTTCGTCAGTGCGCCCCACGCTCAGCTTGATGTGAGGCGTGACAAAGGCTCCGACGTAGAAGTTGTAGCCGCGGCGATCGGCCTTGTAGGGATAGTCGGGCAAGTCGTCGTCTTCAAAGCGATCGATCCAGTTGTTGTTGTTGTGATCAATGCCGAAGAGGAATTCCGGGCGATCGACTTCAAAGCGCAGAAAGGGTTCCTCGTAGTCGGGCAAGAGATTGGTTACGGTAGCATTGTCGTTTTGGTTGAAGTCGTTGATAAAGTCATTGTTCTGGTCCCAGCCGGGAAAAATCAGTCGATCGTCAAGCTGACCGAAGCGCGTCCAGTCCGGGAAGCGATCTAAGTCATCGTTGTCTTCGACAAACTCGTAGAGGTAGCGCTGCGTATTGTCGTACTGCACATCGCCGTTGTTGTCGGCTAGGTAGGCCGTCGTCGAATAGGCGCGGTCAAACGAGTAGGCCTCGCCGAACAGGTAATAGGGGTAGGCCTGCTTGGATAGGTTGAAATGCCACGCATCGGCATCCAGCGAGGAAATTTCGTGCTGCTTGCCAGCGGTGAAGGTGGCGGCGTTGGGATACTGGAAATACTTCTTGTTGCGGTCCCACTCGCCGTAGAAGTCAAAGCCCAGCAGGTCCGTTCCCTCAATGGAGAATCCGCCGACCAGATTGCCCGTTGGCAGACCGTACTCAAAGCGCACGCGCTGCAGGTTGGATATGTCCTGCACATTGCCGTCGGCCCGTTTCACGTTGATAAAAGCTGGTTCAGAAGCATCAATCGACTCGGGACTCAGCGGCGCCGACGGCATGGGCCGCTGTCCCGTCTGCTGGCTAGACCACATCTCAACCTTGAAATCGTTGGCCATCACGTAGTCGAACTCGACGTTGATAATCGAGGTCGGATCGGGACCTATGTAGGATGGATCGTCAAAATCGTAGTTGAGTACAATGCGCTCTGGCCCGTCGGCGGCCAGAAAACCCGAGCGCTTAAATCCACCGAATATAATGGGCCACTCCGCGCCGGCTCGCACGACCTGCTGCAGCGTGAAGACTTCCTCTCTGCCCGTCTCGAAGTTTTTGCTGGTAATGCGCACATCGTGTGAGAATAGCGCCGCCCCTCCCTCTCCGTCAGCCGGACTGTCGTCGCTGAGAACGATGGCAATCGCCGTCAGCGGCGTGCTGCTCTGGCCAGAAGTCAGGGTGCCGGCAATCATATCGCCGCTAAACAGATCGAGACTGGTATTAGAGTTACGTGCATTGACCAACGTCGCGCCCAACTCGACAAAGTCACCCAGTTGGAACGTCGCGCGACCGCCAAATAGGCTGGTGGCATTGGTGCGCGTAATGGGCTGGTTCGTGGCGCCGCGAATCGGCTCACTAGCGCGCGAAGCCAGGATCGTCGCCGCGTACTTATCGGACGCAAAGTCGATCTGCACGCCGTTAAACGTCGGCTTGGAAAAAGTCATCGGCGTCAGCGTAGTGCGGATGCGATCACCGACGGTAATGGCGTAGTGATACTGGCCCTTAGACTCACCGCCAATAGTCACCGAGTTAAACCACGACGAAAACCGCGAGTTTTGGAAAATACTGCTGCCCAGCTGCTGCGGCTGGTCTTGACGCCAATCGTATATCAGCCAGCCACGGCCGATAAAGTTGCCGTAAAAGTCGTAGAAATAATCGCCTTCCAACGTGGTGCTGACGTAGCGCTGGTATGGGTCGCGAGCATAGTTGGAGTATTCCCACTGGCGCCAGCCATACTCCGTGGCCAACTCCTGCGGCACATACCATTTTTTAACCGCTGGATCGAGCGCACCAAACATCACTCCAGAGCCCTGCGGCTCAAAAGACACCTTGCCTCCTCGCTGAACACCAAGCCGGCTGCCGTAGTCTTGGCCCGACGCAGCCACAGCCCAAAACTGCAGGCATGCCAGACAGAGCAAACTCCAATTACTGTAGGCTTTCAAACTCAATCCCTCCCTTTGCGGTCGAGTTCTAATATTCAAATCTGCGCGGTGGTCAATAGGCCACGGCAACGACGCCAATCTGTCGCTGGCTGCCGGTGCCGGCACTCAGCGATACAGAAACCAGATAGTTGCCCGGTGGCACCATCGCGCCCGCATCGTCGCGCCCGTCCCACGCCCGAGCAAAGCGGCCGCTCGTATCTAAATTGTCGTACAGCCTGCGCACCTGGCGCCCGGACATGTCGTAGATATGTATCTCCACCGGTGCAGGTCGCGCAATATTGGTTATGTCGTACTGAATTTCAGTCGCATCGTTGATGCCATCCCCGTTCGGAGTAAAGGCCATCGGCACGACGTCGACGTTCACCAGCAGATCGCGCGCGATCGGAACCGCTACCGACAGATTGCCCGTAAGCGGCGTCCCCAACGGCTGCAGGTCGGTATCGGCCAGGCCATCGGCGCTCAAATCGGCCGCATTGCCGGCCACGGCATTCTGCCCCAGCGTCTCGCTTGCGGCGTAGTTGAGCGCCTGGCCGGTGAACGTAGTTCCAAAGCGCAGCACCGCACAGTCAAAGCCGACCTTGAGTTCCGTGCCGTGCTCGTCAATAAGCGGGAAACCGATAACGAGTGCATTGTCGCTCACTTCGAGAATGCTGATTCCGTTCTGCGTCAGCGGCAGCGCGTCGAGCGCAGCATCGGAAAAATCAGCCAATGCAACAGAGCCGTCGGGGCGCGCTATCGAGATCTGTCCAACGGCCTCAGCTTTGAGCGGAGTATCTATGCGAAAGCGATCAAAGCCTCGGTCCTGACCGGGCCGCGACTGGTTGCGCACCGCGTAGACAAAGCGCGTTCGCTGACCAACGGCCGCCTCGCGCGGCGAGATCTCACCGATGATGCGCTCTGCAAAGGGAGGCGTCACGACTTCAAATGAAAGCGAACCAACGCCGGTAGCGGCGGCAAAATCCTCGCTGAATAGATCAACGGCAAACTGGAAGTAGCGGCGGGGATCGGCGGCGATAATCGGCACGCCCATCGAAGGATTCTCGATATCGTCCTCTATGACTACGGCGCTTGGCGCGTACGGAGGCGACCAACCACTCCAATTCGTCAGATCGTCGCGGATATCGCCCTTATCCTCGTTCTTAAGTTTGTTGTACTCGCCTTCTTCCAGCGTGACCAACACCTGCTTATCGAGCGGCAGCCCATTGAACGCCTCAATGGCGTTGCGCAGCCCCACCTGATCGTTGTCGAGCACCGTCTCGACCAGTTCTTTCAGCTCCGCATCGTCGACGTCAGCGGCAGATTTCCAGGGCACGGGATCGCCCGACGTCGTGGTGCCGGATCGATTGCCCGAAGTCGCACCTCCACCGCTGCGAAAGATGCGCTCTCCTGGACGAATCTTATTGTACTCAACGGGGTCTATGTCCCGACCAACGCGCGTGCGAACTTCCACCTTCGAAAGGGCTCCGTCTCCCTCTTTGCCCTGAATCCAGCGCAAGTTGCCCAACAGAGCCAGATCACCAAAGTCGAGTACGTCGGAAAGGTAGCTGGCCTCGGGCACGAAGCCGGTGCCAAAGATCTGAAACTCGGCGATTTCAAAACCCGCTGTCGTCAGCGATTTGAGGCGGATGTGGCGAACGTACTGGGGCTCGATGCGCAGGTCCACGACCGAGTTTTCGTTGAGCGATTCGAGAAAGATGGTCTCGTAAATAGGCCGCCCTTCCAGCTGAGTCTGATCTGTGCCATCGTTGAGAAAGAGCTCAAATCCGCGCATGAAGTCATTCTGAAAGGGGAACGCCGGAGCAGGAAATGCCGGGTCGGCATTGCGCGGAAAGAATTTGAATCGGTCGATGCCGAAGCGCGCACCCAGATCGAGATCTATGATGATGCCCAGCACCTGTGCCGACTGTCCAGCCGCCACGCGCAAATCAAGTGCGGTAGCCCCGTCGTTGTCGATCATGTTCGGCAGGTCCGCGCGAATGCGCTGCGCGTTAGGCGAGGTGATCTCTCCGCCGCGATCCTCCGACGCGGCACCGACCGCTATATTGAGGGTCGTATCAGCGCGCTGGGGAAAGATCCAGTTGCTCAGGCCCTCGACTTGAAAGTCGATAACTCCCCCCGGGGCATTGGTGTGCTCAACTTTGCGCGCACCGCGGATAACCGTCGGCTCGATGCCGTCGCCTCCGCCCTCCCAACTCAACCCCTGTCCCCCGATTACAAAGACCTCGGCATTGACCTGCGCCGCCCTCCCCCAGATGAGTAGGACCAAAATCAGAGGGAAGCTCCTGCTCAATTTTCGCGTCTTCAGCGACATCGCAAGTATCCTATACAATAGATTGATCAGATCGGCGTTGTATAAAAACCGTTGGGACAGATGTCCAGAACATCGTCAACCGACGAATTGCCCTTGAAATTCACCGTTCCATCGTCCTACGCGACGTGTGGGTGGGGCAAATGTCGGTATATTAATAACCTACCTGAGGTTGGAGAGCAAGCGTTTTTTACTTGCGCGATTGGGCGGTGCCGACCAGAGATGGAACAGCCTCAACGCCCCCTCGATTCGCCTATTAACCGCTTCGACAACGCCATTTGGACAAAGTGCTTCCCACAACAAATTCGCGACAAGACTGACCAAAATCCCTGAATTTTGTATCTTATTTACGCATTGTTCGCAGGGAACCCGCATGGTCAGGAGGCGATTTTACCCATGCATATCGCATTGTATGTCCTCATCTTTGCCGCGCTGAGCGGTTGCAGCACCCCCGAAAAACAGTCGAACGTACTGGTCACTGTAGGCGATGAACAGATCACGACGGAAGATCTCGCGTCGTTCGCTGCCAGTATACCCGACGGCATGAAGACCGGCTCCTCTCCGCTGGAGATCAACCGCACACTGCTCGAGAGCCTAATCGACAAGACGGTGCTTCTGGCCGAGGCGCGATCCCTCGATCTGGAAAACGATCCCGCGTTTCGCGCGCAGGAAGCCAAAGAGGTCAAGAGCAAAATATTTGGGCTGTATCAGCAAAAAGAAATCGTCGAAAAAATATCCGTCAGCGACGAAGAGCTCGAAGAGCATCAGCGGGCCACTCACCGCGACCGCGCGCTGCGCTTTAGCGGCATCATGGTCGAGACAAAAGAGGAAGCCGAGCAAATCATTGCCCAACTCAAAGCGGGAAGCGATTTCCAAGCGCTGGCCGCCGAGCACTCCGTTCATCGCGAAACGGCCGAGCGCGGAGGCGATAGCGGCGGCTATAAATTGCGCGACCAAACCATTCCATCGATCGCCGAGAGCGTCTTCCCGCTGGCAGTCGGAGAAATATCCGACCCGATACCCGTCCCGCATGAACAGAAAATTCACTTTGTCGTATTTAAGGTCTTTGACGAAATGCCCGTTTCGCTTGACGCGACGTACCAACGCGTCAAGGAAGAGGTTTTCGCACGCAAGCGCACAGAGCGCATAACCGAGTTGCTGCAGTTTATCAACGACAAGTACCAGCCGGAAATCCAGGAAGAAAATATGGGCCTGTTGGCTAAGCTGAGCGATGCCGGCAACGACGACCCGCTAGTCCTGCCCGGCGACGAAGGCCAGATGCCCTTAGTCAGTTTTGCGGGGGGAGAAATAACGCTCGACGAATTTCTCCACGATGCCAAGGAAGCACATGTAAATCCCCGCGACTTCGCCAAACCGGCCGAAGTGACGACCATTCTCAACCGAATTTTTATCCCCGCCCACCTGTTTATGTCGGAAGCATACGAAATGGGCTTGGACAAGAATCCTGTCATAGCGGAGCACCTGACAGAGCGCAAGCCTGCGGCTCTACTGACCATGTTGCGCAAACGCCAAGTCGACCAATATATCGCCGTTACGGAAGATGAGGCGCGCGCCTTTTACGATGCCAATCCACAAAAGTTCATTCCCCCTGCGACCACCACTGCAGCCGAAATCCTGGTGGCCAGCGACACGCTCGCACAACGCGTAAAACGCCTGCTGCAGGAGGGCGAAGATCCGCAGGTCCTTTACGACCAATACTCGCTTCGCGAAGAGGCAGCCCATCACAGCGGTCGACTCGATATCAATGCCTACAACCAGGCTTTCTTTCCCGAGATCGCCGAAATCGCACAGAGTCTAGAAATTGGCCAGGTAGGGGGACCGGTCAAGACAGGCGCAGGCTATTCTGTTTTCAAGGTCCTCGAACGCAAACAGGAAAAAGCGCCCTATGGCAAGGAGTCGCAGCGCCGCTCAATGGCCTACGTTAAAGTGGACAAAGCTAGGCGAAGTTACGTCCAATACGTGCGTTCACTGCGAGACAAGTATCCCGTCACAATCGATGAAGAGAATCTAAAGCGAGTCAGCGCCGAGCCGAGTTCGTAAACGCGCTGTCTACCGTCAGCACCGCGCGATGAAGCCTGTTCGCCAAGCCACCCGCACTCGATGCGGGCAGACGAACAGCGTTCACGCCGCGTTCGGGCACGCGTTCGATAGGCGTTCCCGAACGCGGCGAGCGTGCGATGAGCCCCGTGCCCATCGCGTTGTCCGTTGGCACTGGCCAGCCCATGCGGTATCTTTCCACCGCGACAAAGCATCTCCATCTGTGCCGACGACCGAGAATCGCCATTGCTACCCGCATACCGAAATCCGACATTCAGAGCACTCTACCCGATCGCCCTCCTTGCCATTTTGGCCGCGTGCGATGAAGGCGTAGACGCTCCACCCCAAGCGCAAACCGCACAAGCTATTGAACAGCCCCCTGTAGATGCGGGGCGTCAGCACCTTAGCGCCGGGCGATATGCTGAAGCACTAGTCGCCTTCGCCACTGCCTTGGAAGGCGATTCAGACGAGCAGCTGATCCGGCGCGACTTTGCCCGAGCGCACTTGGCGCTCGGGCGCTATGACTCGGCGCAGACGCATATTGAACACGCCCTCAGAGCCGACACTACCAACGCCGAATTCTACGATATACTCGGCGCAATCCACATGGCGCGCGCCTTTTCCCAAGCGCACTACCGCGATACGGACGAAGCCCTGGCCGCCTTTCAACAGGCCATCGATCTAGATTCCATGCGCGCACATGCCTACTACAATATCGGTCTGGTCTATGCATACCGAGACAGCAGCGCGCTAGCAGAGCGGGCGTATCAACGCGCTCTGGCCGCTGACTCTACGCTGTCGCCCGCCTACAAAAAGCTCGGCATGATGGCGCGCGAAGGGGGCGACCGAGAGGCGTCGGTCAACCTCTTATCACAGGCTCTGCGCCATGCGCCCGACGATGCCGAAGCCAACTTTTACCTCGGCATGCTCTATCGCGAAAGCGGTCGCTTTGAAGAAGCCCTCTCGCACTTAACGCACGCCGCTGCGCTCAACCCGCATTCGCCTCAAATACACTCAAATATAGCGGGAGTCTACCTGCGACTAGGGCGGCGCAGCGAAGGCCAAGAGGCTCTGCGGCGCTCGGAAATCCTGCGTCAGAAAGAACGCGGAATTGGCTCCGAAATTTCCCAACCTAGCGGGGGAGCCGTCGCCATCGGTCCGGCAACCGCACGCTATAATATGGCGCTCAACTTGGCCCTGCGCGGCCAGTATGAGCAAGCCATTGTCGCTTATCACAACGCGCTCGAGCTCAACCCCGACCTCAAAGATGCCCACAGTGGTTTGGGCATCTTGCTCACGTGGAAAGGCGAATTGGACGAGGCCGCTCAGTCGCTGCGCCGCGCCGTTGACCTCGATCCGCAAGATCCAATCAACCGCACCCGGTTGGGCATGGTCTACTACAAACAGGGCCGTCTCTATCCGGCACGGGCCGAACTCGAGATGGCGCTGGTTTTGGACGAGGCGCTGGCCGAAGCCGCCTATGGCCTGGGTTTAGTCGAAGCGCGCCAAGGCCAAATGGATGCGGCGGCAGCTCACTTCGCCCGCGCCAGCCACCTACGACCGGACTACGCCGAAGCGCTAATGAATCTCGGCGTCACGCGCATGCGGCTCAACCAGCCCGCAGCCGCCATCGATTCGTACCTGCAAGTTGCCGAACTCGACCCAGACAACGTTCGCATCCATATGTACTTGAGCGACGCCTATGCCCAATTAGGAGATGGTTCGCGCAGCGAGGCACACCGCGCGCGCGCGCGCCAACTGAAGGAGGGAGGTTGATTCGCATGTGCTTTTACGCCGCTTTCGCTGCATTGCTCATCGCTGCTACGGCACAGGCCCAGACTCCCGCGAGAAGCGATACCACCATCAAGGGACAGCGCTACGCACAAATCGATGCCGCCGACTTCCTCACCGCTCTGCGCACCGCCAGAGCCGGCACTCAGCTGGAATACCGCGCAACGGCCGTGCGTGGGCCGGTATTCGCCCCCACGTCTGGGCTCGACACCGTGCGCGCAGCGCTCTTGCTAAACGACGTCATTTTTCTCGGCGAAATCGCACTGAGCAACGTCGTTTTTGCCGCTGAATTTCGCGGTGAAAACGTCGAATTTCGCGGCGGTCTTTCCGCTCTTAAGACGCGCTTTGACGCCGACTGCACGCTGCAGCAGAGCACATCGCGCCGACACACCAACTTTAAACAGGCCGTCTTTGCGGCCGAAAGCAATTTCTCTGGCAGCGCGTTTGAACAAACGGCGTCCTTTATCGAGACGCGCTTTTCCCGTGCGACCTTCTCCCATGTGCGCTTTGCCGGAGAAGCCTATTTTGAACGCGCCGATTTTGCGGCCGAGGCCGATTTCAAAGACGCGTTTTTTGAGGGAAATGCACAGTTCAAGAACGCTCGGTTCAACGACGACGCTCACTTCGGCGGCGCGCGCTTCATACAGCGCACTCGTTTTTGGCAAACCGTTTTTGCCAAGCGTTCCACCTTTGACAACGCTCGCAGTCGCGGCGAAATCTCTTTTAGACAGGCCGTTTTTTGGGGGCCAGCGCACTTTCGCCACATCACCTTTGTCCACCCCGTGGGCTTTGCCGGTGCGACGTTTCACCATCCGACCACATTTGCCGGCAGCCACTTTAAAAAGGCCGTCGACTTCAGCGGCGTCCGCTTTCACGCCGATCTCGACCTCAACGCCGACTTCAAGAGCACGCTCGATCTGCGCTACAGCAGAGGCCCGATTCTCGACCTCTTGCCGGCAATCGACGACCGCGATGCACAAAACCCTGACTCCACGCTGACCGATACCGCCCGTCTCTACTTGCAGCACGCCAATTTCGCACGCGCGTCTTTTCGCTGGCCGCAGCTATCTGGCCGCCTGGCCACCGAAGATAGCACGGGAGCCGACCTAGGACCGGTCTACGCCAAACTCCACCACTATCTGCTAGCCGAAGGCCTCACGGAAGATGCCCGCGCCTGCTTTGCCGCTGCTATGGAACACAAGCGCCGCGCGCTTGGCCCAACCGACGCTGCTTGGTACGGCCTGCATTTGTGGCGACTGACTACGTATTACGGGGCCGATCTGAGCCGCCTGGCGCTTTTCATCGCCGTCTGCGTGCTCTCCTTTTCCCTGCTCTACCGACTCGCGCCGGGCCTCCCCAACGGCGCACTCGATTGCCTGTATTATAGCACGCTGGTTTTTTTTCGCCTGAAGGTACCGAGCGATGCTCAGCTTTTTACGCGCTGGCTCTCCATCGCACAAGCTCTTATCGGCTGGCTCTGCCTAGGCCTGTTCATAGCCGCCCTCGTCGGTTATCGGTAAGAGCCTATGCTGCGTTTTATCCTCTATTGCGCCGGCCTACTAGCAGGCTGTTCTCCTGAGTCCGGGCCTATAGCGACCGCCGTTCCCGTTCACTACGCAGAAGTGGATGCCGGCCTAGCGTTCGAACACTACAACGGGTTTTCCGGAGAGTATTACTACGTGGAAACCTTTGGACCGGGCTCGGCTTTTCTCGACTATGACGGCGACGGCTGGCTCGATATCTACCTAGTCAACGGGACCTATCTAAAAGGCCTCGCTCCCGACCTGCTGCCGGCCAACCAACTCTACCGCAACGCGGGCGATGGGACTTTTGCGCGGGTCGATGCCGGCGCCGCCGACTTGCGATACGGAATGGGGGTTGCCGTCGGCGACTACGACAACGACGGCGACGCCGATCTCTACGTGACCAATTTCGGTCCCAACGCGCTCTATCGAAATGACGGAGGGTACTTTGTCGATGCGACCCAAGAAACGGGCGTGGGTGACCGGCGCTGGGGTACGAGTTGCGCTTTTCTCGATTACGACCTCGACGGCGACCTCGATCTCTTCGCCACCAACTACGTCGACTTTGATCTCGACCGCAACGTCATCTGCAAAGAGGGAAGGATCCGCACCTACTGCCGCCCACAGGCCTATGAACCCGTCGGCGACTTGCTCTACCGCAACGACGGGGAGCGCTTTACCGACGTGACCGACGAAGCCGGTATCACACTAGCCGGACGCGGACTCGGGGTCGCCCTGTCGGATTTTGACCGCGACGGCGATACCGATATCTACGTCGCCAACGACGGCACCATGAATTTCCTCTACGAAAACCGCCGCGGACATTTTGCGGAAATAGGCCTACAGGCTGGCACTCGCTACAACGAAGACGGCCGCGCCGAAGCCGGTATGGGCGTCGATTTTGGCGACTACGACAACGATGGCTACCAAGATATTTTCGTCACCAACTTCGGCTTTGAAACGAACACTCTGTATCGCAATAGCGAAGGAACCTATTTTACCGATGTGTCAGCCGAAGTAGACCTAGCCGAACCCACCTATGACCCGCTCGGTTTTGGCACCAAATTCCTCGACTACGACAACGATGCCGATCTCGATCTCTTTGTCGCCAACGGTCACGTCCTCGATCTGATGGACGATATAGATACAACAGGCAACCTCTCGTACTACCAAACCAACCAACTGCTGCGCAACGACTCGCGCGCAGGCAAGCGGCGCTTCGTCGACGTTTCGACCCAGTCTGGTGCCAGCTTTGCCATCAAGAATGTTGGCCGCGGGACCGCGGTAGCCGACTACGATAACGACGGCGACCTCGACCTTTTGGTAAACGGCGTAGCCGACCCGCCACGCCTGCTGCGCAACGACGGGGGCAACCACAACCACTGGCTAACCGTTGAGCTGGTTGGGGCCATCCACCGCGATGCACTCGGCGCGCTGGTGACGGCGACGCCTGCGGCTGGCTCGCCCCAAGTCCGCGAGCGCCAATCGGGCGGCTCCTACCTCTCGGCACACGATCCGCGGCTGCACTTTGGTCTCGGCACGGCCACCCAAGTCGACCTCGAAATACGCTGGCCCAATGGCCAGGTACAGCATCTCAACGATATAGCCGCCAACCAGATACTGCGCGTGGTTCAACCCATACCGACACCGTAGCCCATGTCTGCAACGCGTTCCCGTTGGGCACTATCGGCCCTCGTCGCCCTCTGCACCTCCTGCGCCGAGGCCCCGGCGCCGCTCGAGCCCTACGAAGGCCCCGGGGGAGCCATTGCCCCCAAGGCGACGGCCGCCGGCTTTTCAGCCGAGGCCGACCTCGACGGTCCAGCCGGCCAGCTCTTTATACGCGCCGAAGTGCACTTTGCCGCAAACCGCTTCGACTCGGCATCCACCGCCTATCGACAATCCATTGACCGCACGTCGACCCTAGCGACACAGCTCAACTTAGGGATCGCTCTGCTCAATATGTCCGATATTTCCACCGCGACCCAGGTGCTCGGCGCGGGATTGGCGCAAAGTAGACAACGCAATGACCCCCTCCTCACCGCTGCGTTTCTCGGCAATCTCGGCAACGCATATGCCAATCAGAACAGCTTAGATCAGGCGCTGGCCAGCTTTAGAGAGGCGTTGACTATATACCGGAACATCGGTCGACCAACCGAGAGCGCGGCAAGCTTGGGCAATATAGGGATGGTCTACTTTTTGCGAAGCGATCTAGACAGCGCGAGGGCTGCCCTTATCACAGCCCTCGCGACAAACCGCCAAGTTGCCTATCGCCGCGGAGAGGCGCAGGATCTGGATCGCCTCGGCACCATCCACATCCTGCGCGGACAGCTCGACAGCGCCCTCACTCACTACCAAGAAGCCCTGGCAATCAACCGCGATATAGGCTATCTGCGCGGGCAAGGGCGCGCCTTGGGCAATATCGGCAACGTGCGCTTTGAGCGCGGACAGCTAGACCACGCCCTCAAATCTTACGAAGATGCGCTAGCGGTTTATCGCGATATGGGCTACCTGCGCGGACAGCTCACCCAGCTCAACGGAATCGGGCTGACTCACCGGCGCCAAGGCGACCTCGAAAAGACGCTCAGCGCGCTTCAGCAGTCGCTCGAGCTGAGCAAACAGATCGCGCCGGCCAGCGAGACAGGGTCGCTGCACGCCGAGATGGGCAAGGTCTATTTTCTTCAGGGACAATTAGAGGAGGCACTGCGATCCCACCGCGCAGCGCTCGAGATATTCGTCGCGACCAACCAGTTCCGCGAGCAGGCCACTCAGCTCGACCACATCGGCACGATACACATTCTGCAGGGACACCGACAGGAGGCGTTGGCCTTTTACCAACGCGCCCTCGCCCTCTTTCGCCAGATCGACCATCCCAGCGGACAGGCCGAACAACTGGACAAACTCGGATCGCTTAATCAAGGCCTCGGCCGACTGGAAGAAGCACTGATAGCCTACCGAGAGGCGCTGCAAATCTACCGGCGTTTCGACCGCCATATTGAAGGAGCAACCCAGCTAGACCATATCGGATCCGTGCACGTGCAACAGCGCGCATTCGATCAGGCGTTGGCCGCCTACGAAGAAGCCCTGCATATCTTTACTCGCATCGGTCACCGCCAGGGCCAAGCCGCCGAGTTGAGCAATATCGGCAACATTCACTTCAACCAAAACCGGCTCGACCAGGCCCTCACATCTTTTCAAAATGCGCTCTACATATTCGACCTGATCGACCATCCGCGCGGCCAGGCCGACTGTCTGGGCAATATAGGGCTCGTCTATCGCGACCGCGGCAACGGCGCGCAGGCGCTCGAACACCTGCGCAAAGCAAGGGCCCTATACCAACGCTTGGGCGTACACAGTGCGGGCGTCGAACGCGTAGCTGGGGCCATTGCCGCCTTGGAAAAAGACGACTAAATCGCAGATTCGTTAGTGATGACCACTACCATGATCCGCCGACGGCATCAAGTTGAACGCCGCCCTCTTTAGCGGCACCGCCCTGCCCGCTCCTTCGCGCAGCAACCACGCCCCATCCATCGCAACGCCTTCAAAGCGCTCCACGGCTCCCGTCGCCGGCCAGCGCACGTCGACAAAGTCGATGGCGCGGGCCTGTCCCAAACCGATTTCCTGCTGCAGACTAGACCCGCCAAAGCTGCCCCCACTTCCAGCCAGCGCCCATATATCGCGCACGCCATCATCTCGACGCACTCGCACCTGAATGCGCGCGCCGATCGCATCTCGGCTCGACGACACGCCCTCCAACTTGAGCGTCACCCAGCCGTTGCCGTGACCGGGATTGGCATAGAGCACATTGTAGTATGCATCCCCCGAGTAGGCACCGCCCATAACCTGATAGATATCCTGATCGCCGTCGTTGTCTAAATCGCCAAAGCTAACGCCGTGGCCCTTTTGCAAGTGCCCCGTGCCCGCCGCGCTCGTCACGTCTAGGAACTGATCTCCCCCGTCATTGCGATACATGCGATTGGGCAGCAGCGAACGCAAATCCGGATTGCCGGTACCCAAATACACGTCGGCGAAACCGTCATTGTCTAGGTCGCCGTAGTTCGCTCCCATGACCAGCACCGCCCCTTCCAGTCCCGATTCGACGGACGTAAAACGGCCATCGGCCCCATTGCGAAACAGCCGTGATCGCGATGCCGACGAAGTCTGCCGCAAATAGACGGCGGCGATATCGATTGCGTCGTTGTCGTAGCCGGCGACGAATATATCGAGCCAGCCGTCGTTATCGTAATCGAAAAACCACGTGGGAAAACTCCATTCTGGCTCGGTCACGCCAGCGGCGGCGCCCCGTTCGCTAAATCCCCGTTCGCCGTCATTGCGGTAGAGCGCATTTACCTGCCCCATGCGCGACAGAAAGAGGTCGATATCGCCGTCGTTGTCGTAATCGCCCCAAGCAACCCCCTTGACGTAGCCCACATTATCGACCCCTTTACTGCGCGCCCGTTCGACGAATTTGGCACCCGCCTCGTTGTGGAAGAGTTCGCAGGGATGCCGTTCCCAGTCGTTGGACTCGTTGCCGATATACAGGTCGACAAACCCATCGTTATCGTAATCGCCCCAGGCCGCAGTCTGCGTGGGGTGGAATGAGAGCAGACCCGTCTCGACGGTGGCGTCGACAAAGCGCCCCCCTTCGTTGCGCAACAGCGAATTGGGGTGATGTCCCTCCTCGTTCCACCATGCTCCCCTAAGGACGAGCACATCGGCATAGCCGTTGTTGTCGTAGTCTGCGTGCACCATGTTCAACCCGCCGAGTTGTTCGCTCAGGCCGGCCGCTGCTCCGCGTTGGGCAAAGGTGCCGTCACCTCCGTTGACAAAAAACTGCAGCGGATCGTCCAATCCCCAGGAAGAAGCCATGATATCTAGGTCGCCATCGCCGTCAAAATCTTCGACAATACTGCCGCCGGAAAGCCCTAGCGCATCGACTCCGAGGGCCGTTGCGACATCGACCAAGCGCCCGACATCGCCTTCCGAAACAAAGACTTCGGGATCAATTCGCCATGCCAAAGGCACGCCGTGCGGATAGTCTCCCAGAGTCATATAGAGAATGTTGAGCAGCCACCGCGTTGCGCCGTCGTCCGGCCGCTGTGCCAATACCTGGCCATACTCAAGGAGCGCCTGCCGCGCACTTTCCTGTAACACATGCACGCCAGCAGGCGATATAGGCAATAGGCACGATTCGGTGTTGTGGAGGTTCAGGCAGTTTTCCTGTTCGGCCAAACGCATGTGGGCCAGCCCCAAAAAAGCGTGCAGCGGCCACGTTGCCCGCAGCGGTGCCGTGCTCTTGCGCCGCGCCAGTTCGTCCTGCACATAGCGGAATTCATCAATCGACTCGCGCGTGCGCCCGGCGCGCAGTAGCAGGTCGCCCAGTTGCAAACGCAGCCGCGCTGCGCGCGACCAGTTGGGCGCTTCTGCAACGGCCGTGCGCAGCGAATCAACTCGCCTTCGATTGAGGTCTTCGTTTAGCTCGACGCGCGTCGTCTGGGCCAGCGCGCGCAGGAGTTCGGCCACTGGGCGAACGGCATCGCCTTCAACGGCACCGGCAACACCACACGTGAGAAAACACACCGCACACGCCCATGCCCACCGGCTTGAGGGTCCGCTATCGCGGCACATAACTCGGCCTTTTTTATTCGATTGACTCATAGACGATGAGCTGCTGATCAGCCTTGATATCCACCATCTCCTGCAACCGCCCGCTGGGCCATTCTACAATCAGTCGATCTACGCGATCGCTGGCCCCCAGGCCAAAGTGGAGTCGCAAATCGCTGTGCGACAGGTAGCTGCCGCCGCTCTGCACCTCGGCGTGCCGAGTGCGTCCACCGGCTTCTACGCGCACGCGCGCACCGATGCCATCGCGATTGCTCTCCCTGCCGACTAGCTTCACCTGTAGGTAGTGACGCTGCGGATTGCCATCGTTGCGCAACAGCGTCGGTAGCGCATTGAGGTTTAAAACAAAAATATCCACGTCGCCGTCTGCATCGTAATCGGCAAAGCTCGCCCCGCGACTGACGCTGCGCACGGCCAACCCCGGGCCGGCATTGGCCGTCACTTCGACAAACTGGCCATCGCGATTTTCAAAAAGCGAGTTGAGCTGCTCGTAGCTCGAATTGAGCAGGGGCTTATTGGCCTGCGGATAGGTGTGCCCGTTGGCCACAAATAGGTCGAAGTCGCCGTCGTTGTCCGCATCGAAAAAACCCGTGCCCCAAGCGACTAGGCTGCGATCCGCACGGCCTATACCCGAAGAAAATGCGACGTCGGTAAAAAAGCCGCCGCCCTCGTTGTCGTAGAGCGCGTTGGCTTCGTCGGCAAAATTTGTCACAAAGATATCGGCGCGCCCATTGCCATTATAATCGCCAAACGCAGCCCCCATACACCCTTGCTCAACTCCTTCGCCGCTGTAGGCGACACCGGCCATCAGCGCCGACTCGACAAAGGTCCCATCCCCCTCGTTGTGGTAGAGCTTATTCGGCGTCGAATCATCGGCAACAAAGAGATCGGGCCAACCGTCGGCGTCGTAATCGCCCCACAGTGCACTCATGCCGTAGAATTTTTCCGCAGAAAGACCCGCGGCCACAGTGACGTCGACAAAGGTGCCATCGCCTTCGTTGCGGTAGAGCACATCGGCGGCCGGCAGCAGTCCGACAGGACCGCAGTATACGCTGACATTTTTCCACAGGCAGGGAATCGGCGACTCGTACTCGAGCGAAAAGTCTACGTAGTTGGCCACGTAGAGGTCCGCGTCGCCATCGCGGTCGTAGTCGGCAAACGCCACGCCCGTACCCCATCGGCGATCCCCCACGCCGGCCGCGTCTGTCGCATCGACAAAACGCCCATCGCCGTCGTTGCGGTAGAGGGTGTTGCGACCAAAATTGCTCACGTATAGATCGGCATCGCCGTCGTTGTCGTAGTCGCTGACAGCGATCCCCATCGACCAGCTAGTGTCGCCGACGGCCGCCGAGGCAGTCACGTCGGAAAACAGCCCGCTGCCCTCGTTGCGATAGAGGGCATTACGCGGGTGTTGCCCCTCTTCAAAGCCATCAAACGACGAGCCGTTGGCGATATAGAGATCGACATCGCCGTCGTTATCGTAGTCGAAAAAGGCCGCCCCCCCCATCATGCCCTCGACAATGTAGCGCTGATCGGAACCCGACGTGTTGACCAAGGAAATGCCCGCCGCTTCCGTCGCATCGACGAAATACAGCCCCTCGCCTACTGCCTGTCCGCTCAGCGCGGCAACCAGCGCGCCTATCGCAGCGACAACCTTCATGTACTCACTCCTGTATGACGCGCAGAAATTGATTAATGGACACATCTCCTAGCGCTTGGCGCTGGCCGTCTGGCCAGGTAATTATCAACTCGTCTACGGATGTGCAGGTTCCCAAGCCAAAGTGCAAGCGCGGGTCGCTCGCCGACAAATAAGAGCCTCCGCCCAACCGCTGCCGCGTCTGTATCTGCTCCCCACAGCGCAGCCGTACGCGGGCGCCGACGGCATCGCGGTTGTTCCCTACGCCGACCAACTCAACCGAAAGCCAATGGCGCGCAACGCTGTCGTTGCGATAGAGAACGGCCGGGCCATTTCCATTGGTGACCAACAAGTCGATATCGCCATCGTTATCGTAATCGCCGGATGCGGCACCGCGCGAAACGTTTTCTATCGAAAAGGCAGGGCCGCTCTGTGCCGAAGCGTCAATGAATACACCGTCTGCCAAGAGCAAGAGTTGGTTGGTCTGGGCATAGCGCAAATCGGCATCCTGCTGTGCCACGCGGTCGAGTACGTGTCCGTTGGCAATGAAAACGTCCTGATCTGCATCGTTATCGGCATCAAAAAAGAGGGCGCCAAAACCCAAGGGCAGAAATGTGCTCTCGTGCAGTCCGACGATTTCGCTCTGGTCGCTGAACTTCCCATCCCCTTCGTTGCGGTAGAGCGTATTGCTCTCGCGCGAAAAGTTGGTCACGAGTACATCGATGTCGTCATCGTAGTCATAGTCGGCAGCGGCAATGCCCATACCTGCTTCGGGCTGGCCCTGGCCATTGTAGGCCAACCCCGCTTCTAGGGCATTTTCGGCAAAGCGTTGACCATCATTTCGATAGAGAAAGTTGCGCATGCCGTCGTTGGCTACAAACAGGTCGATATCGCCATCCAAATCGAGGTCGGTAGCCACTACGCCCAATCCCTTGCCGTAGACGTTAAAAACACCACTGGAGCGCGATATGTCGGTGAAGGCACCATCGCCCTCGTTGCGATAGAGCACGTCGGGAGCACCGTTATAGCGACGCGGACTACAATACGTGCGGCGATCACGCGGAACCAACAGCGCGCGACCAGCCGAACTATTCGCGGTCGATACGGCGCTGCCGCACAGGCGATTGTTGCTCGGACTAGCGTCTAGATAATTTGCTACGTAGAGATCGAGATCGCCGTCGTTATCGGCATCAAAAAATGCAGCGCTGCTGCCCCAGTGCGGATCGCCTACGCCCGCTCCGGCCGTCTCATCGACAAAAGAACCCTGGCCCCCATTCCGGTAGAGCACATTGACGCCGTAATTGGTCACGTATAGATCGGCATGCCCGTCGCCGTTGTAGTCGCCAACGGCCACGCCCATGCCATAGCCCGCATCATCCGCACCGCTGTGCGCGCTCACGTCGACAAAGATCCCCTGCCGGCTGTGCAACAGGCGGTTGCGCACGACGTCCCCGGCCCGCTCTTGTTGAAGGGCGAATACCGCGCTGTCGACCTGCCCATCAAAGCGCAGCGGTGCCTGATACTCTTCAGCTACCCAGTGGCCATTCTCGTCGTTAGCCACTTCGTTGGACGGGCGAAAGATCCCCTGCCAAGGCCCCAGATCAAACCCGTCAACCAGATAGATATCTAGCCAGCCATCGCCGTCAACGTCGACGAAGGCGGCCCCTGAACCCATTGTTTCAAATAGGAAATAGTCGCCGCGCGCACCGCTAGTGTGGCGAAAAGCTATACCCGCATCCTGCGTGCCGTCGACAAAGTTAGGGCGCGAAGGATCCGGTCCACCGCAGGCATAGAGACAAGTGAGTGCACTCAAGACGAGTAAAGGACGATAAATAGCAGGATCTCCAAGCGAGGGCGATACGCATACAATGGGCACAGTGGACGCAACAGCAATCCATATTTTCGTCCGTTAAAATAGAGGCACACCCCTTGAGGGCAAGCGCCCCCACCCATAGCAGGGGCTCGAGCCGCGGGCAAACCGAGTGCGCGCAACGCCCACTACATAATGGTGATCGGATTACCCGACCCGTCAAAGGCGTAATCGATTACCAACCAAAAACCACCGGCTACCGCCTCACCCAAGATCAGACCGAGGAAAAAGGGCTTGAGCCGCTCGTAGAGCAGCGCGCCGCCCAGACGGGTTATAACCAGCTTAGATAGCCAAGCGACAAAGACGGAGAACCACACCTGGCCCGTGAGCCAGCCAATGCTAATGACAAATCCCAGCGGATGCAGTGGCCACCAATAAAAGCGGTGATGGCCCCACATCAGCATGCCTTCTATTAGACCACCAATGCCGGTAAAGAGCCAACCGCGCCACACCGGCCCCTGCGGTTCGACAATAACCCGCGCCATATCGGCAAAGGTGCGCTGAGCCTGATGACGCATAAAGAACGAGTGCAGGTTGATGCCGCCGTGCGTATAGCACATATCGAGGATAATCCAGGTAGCGCCGACTAGCGAAACGACAATGGCCAAGACCATGCCCCAAAACAGGCGTCCCTTAGGCCCTTTTACCGAATCGGCCAACTTCAGGCTGTTGGCGCAGGCGATCATCGGGAACAGGCGCATCTCCGACTGCCATATATAGGTAAAAGTCATCGCCACCAATCCCTTGGCTCCGACGATCGACGAACCGATGCCGGAAAATACGACAAAGGCGGCAATCATCGGCGAGCGCGCCGTCGGCACCCCGGCAGCGGCGACCACGCGGGTGACAAAGACGTAGAACAGCAGGCTCGTGGCCAGAAACGCCGGTAGCACGATAAGAGGTATGCCGGAAGCCCAAAGCCAGTAGGCAACAAAGGCCAAGCTGCCCAAAAAGCCGAATACGGCCGTGCGATACGACAGCAGTTCATCGCTATCGTCCAAATCGCCCTGACCGCTCCATGCCTTGCGCCAGACCGCGGCCAAATGGTGGCGACCAATCCACAGCGAGTAGAGGACGAATACGAGGCAGGCGCCCATCGACTGGTGCGTCAGATCGGCCGTTTGCGAAAAGGAATAGAGACTGAGCTGCTCGGTTGAAGCGATGCCCAAGCCCTTAAAAACGCTCTCTTGCACTTTGCCCAACACGTAAAACACCCAGATGCTGAGCGAAATATCGAGATTGACCAAATAGAAAAATCCAATCCAGGCGAAACCGTAGTCTAGCGGCAGATGGATATTCGCGCCAAAGAGCTGCAGGCCGGGCAGCGACATATTCCAATCGGGCCAAGCGGGCCAATAGTGGTGCATACCCGATAGACCGGGCAGCAAAAAAGCCACGGCGAAGCCCACCCAAAGGGCGCGCTGGCGAAAAAAGGGCAACACCCACTGAAACGGCCCTTCGCTCCCTTCGATCATGCGCAGCGGCAGCTCGACCATGGGATAGGCCAGCCGTTCATTTTGCGCCCATTGCCGGTGCAAAATCGACGACATGCAGATCATCAAAAAGCTGAGCGCAACAAAGAATGCATACCACGCGCCCAGCGGCTCCAGCCACGCTTCCCAAGGTATTTGTCCACCAGCGGATCCCTCGTGTAATTGGCGAATGGCCTCCATATCGCTGGGCGCCAGCCAGCGCTCGACGTGGGGGAAAAATAGCTCTGCCCACTTGTTTTCCGGCGTCGCGTAATAGTACAGTCCGCTGATGACGGGAATCAGATAGCCGACAAAAGCCTGCGTGGGCACCGCCACGGCCATTAGCAACATCGAATAGACCAATACGAGGTCGGCCCGCTTCAGGGCCAGCGTGCGCCGCAGCCCCCCTAAGAGCGCGTTGCCAAAGAAGATAAAGAGGAAAAATAGGAATATGGCTGCCGGTGAAGAGCTGTTGCGGGCCATAAACGACCCCTTGAGCAGCATGACGCCATAGGGGGCACCCATCCCGATGGCTAGGGCACCTGCCGTGCCGACAGCCAACCCCTTCCAAGTAAACGGCGAGCGTCCCTCTGCAGGTGCTTCTTCGACGACCAAGGTCGGTGTATGATCCGCCGACTCGACGACGTCTACTGGCGCGCTTAGCAATTCCTCGGTCTGCTGGCGATGCTCGAGGCGCACATCGTCTTCTAGCGCGTGCCAGATCAGTAGCTGTTTGCGCAGCGCATTGAGAAAGCGCCCGTTGAGCCGCTGCCAGTAAAAGCGCTCGCCGCTGAGCCGCTGCAGCGATACGTCAATAGCATACATGCGCTTGGCATCGGTCTCGACAAATTCCAGCCTAACCTCTTGGCTCACCCCCAAGTCAAACGGAGCTAACCATAGGTCAAAGGCCACGCACAGGCGGCCATTCACCTCGTTTACACGCACTCGATCAGCGTGCATATGGCCAACCGCCCCAGCGCTAAACGAGCGAAAATAGCTGTAGAGAAATCCACTGACGCCCCTTACCTCGGATGCACCGACCATAAAGGGAAAGCGAAAGCTCCAGCAATCGTCGGTCGGCGGCTCGGGCTCCCAGCGCCGAATGACGTCGGGCACGGCGGCGCGTGCGGCCAAGCGCGCCGGATACATCGTCGATAGAAGCACGACCAACATAACGGCCAGCGCCGAGGAAATGGCCGCCGTAGAAGAGTAGTTCAGCGTCAGGCCACCTAGCATATCGGCCGCCAGCAGCACGCGGCCAACGCCCTGTCCCATCAGGTAACCCAGCGCCGCACCGAGCACGGCGTACACGCAGGCCTCGGCAATAAAGAGCAGCGAAATGTGTACGGGTGCGAGACCGACCGAAGAATAAATACCAATTTCGCGGAAGCGTTCATAGACAGCCCCCATCATGGCATTGAGCACGATGAGCGCCGCGATCATGGCAGGTATAATAAGCGCCCCCATGCCCTGGACGGACGTAATGCCAAAAGAAGAGTATGCAACGGTCTCCAGTCGGCCATCGCCGCTTTTCTTACCGACAAAGAGCGCCGTTTCAATGCGCAGCAGAAAATCTTCTACCAGCTGCTGCGCATTGACGCGCCCATCAAAGCGCAGCGCCAGCGAGCGCAGACGGCCGCCCGCATCGCGCAGCACACCACTCGACGCGATCAGAACGCGCGATGCGTCGAGGTGCACAAAGGGCTTGATATCTTCTATATCATCGCTTTCTTCAACGCGCACTTCCCGCGCGGCGTTATAGCTTTGAAAAGCCGACATCTGAAAGTCAGCCGGCGTGAGCGGCTCGCCGTCCAAGTCGCGCAGCGCGTTGAATTTTTCGGCATCGACCAAGCCTATTACGCGCAGAGAGCGACCAAAGACGGATACCTGAGCAGTGCCCACATCTTCTATACCAAGTCCCAGTTCAGCGGCCATCTCTGCGGATAGGATACACGCCTTCTCGTCGGGGCTAGTAAAGAACCGCCCCGCTAGCAGAACGCCACCGAAACCGGTGACCTCCGTCTCGTTGGGACCAAGTCCCAGCAAGCCCAGCGCGCGGGCCCGGCGCGCCCCGGCATCGACGACGATATAACTCTTGTCCTCTCCGCTATCGGGCGTATACCACAGGCGAGGGGTCAGCGTGCTGCCGCGAGCAAAATGAGAGCGCGCGTATTCGGCTAACGGCTCCCCCAACTCGTCCCAGCCGCGCGTGCGCAGCAGCACGCCCTCGTAAGCGGCCGGCCGATCCAAATTGAGCGCGACAAAGCGAATGCCGCTATCGAAAGTGGCAAATGAGAGCAGCGTGAAGGTGAGGAGGACCAGCGTGGTCAGCGTCAGTCCCGTGCGCAGTCGCCGCCGCCGCATATTGGAGATGCCAAGCATAAAGGCGCTGTAGGCCGCGCTCAGCCGGCTGATATCGCGATCGTGTACCTTGGCCATTCGGCGTCGGTTCTCGTCGACGTAGCGGAGAAAGCGTCCGATAAGCATACAGAGCACGAACGTCGCCAGCGCCATAATGGCGAACGCCAGCAAGACGACGAGTGGGTGAGCAATTTCAAACGCCGGATGCACGCTGGAAATGGCCATCCAAACGAGTAATAACAGCGCAAAGAAACCCACTAGCTGACGGCGTATATCCGAAGCGGCAAAGAGCAGCCGTTCGCCAAAGAACGCGGCAGGCACGACCAGCACGAGAAAGAATACCATGCCCTTTATCACATCGTTGAGCACGCCGAGCACTTCCGGATAGGCGCGCGCCTCGATGCCCAGCGCCTCGCGCGACAGCGCCACGTAGCGCTCCCAGTCGAGTTTGTCGCGCGCGCGCTCGGCCCCGTCTATCAGCGCGGCGACGCGCTCGTGTAGGCGATCTATCCGCGCGTTTTCAATGGCGTGACTGCGCATCGAACGCATGCGTGCTTCGTCTAAATTCCACATGTCGCGCGCCGCCTGCAGCGCAGTAAAACCCAGGGGATCATCGCCGACGAGGAAGCCGCGACCGCGCGCTTCTTCTTCGCTGCGATACCCATCGCTATTGAGCAAGAGTTGGCGTTGATCGACATCGCCAACCAGCAGCTTCAAGCGATCTTCTTCCTGCATACTGGTCGCGCCGAACAGCACGCCAAAAACCTGCTGAGCGCGCTGGCCGATTGAATAGCCGTACTGCCGCGGTTCGACGCCGCGGCCGTCGAGCACCTTAACGGCATTCACTGCGCGCAGCGAACGCGGTTCGATCAAGCCGTAGAGGGGACGGCCCAGCGCGGGAAAGAGCACGACGGTCTGGTCGTGCGTCTCCCAGCGCACGCCGACCGGTATCAACCCCTTACCCGTCGCCTTACCCGTAAACTTCTGGGCCCGTTCGCTCAGATCGGGCGCGTAGGAGATAGCTCCTTCTCCATCAAAGGCATAGGCCGCCATCAGATAGCTACCTATGGGCAACGCCTGAGCTAAGGCGACGCCGTTTTCATCCCCCAACAAATAGCGCATTGAGCGCACGCCCTTCACATCGCCTTGCTGCACCCCACCCAGCGTCACCAAGCCGCTGATAGGGCGATCAGGCACCTGCGAACGACGCGGAAACGCCCTCATCTTAAAGCGCACATCGCGCAGATTGTCTTTGAGCCGACTGCGCAGCGCAGCGGCTTCGAGCAATAGGCTATCGTCTCGAGCGGCCTGTATCACGAGCGCGCCAATTAAATCGCTCTGCCGTTGGGCATGTTCATACTGTACGCGCTCGGGCACATCGAGCGGCGAATCGGCGCCCTGACGCCCGTCGAAAATAGTCGCCAACGTCAGCGCAATGTGGCCCGCCTCCATCACGCGCTGCCCCTCGGTATTCAGACCGCCAGGCACGTAAGAGGACCAGTCCATACCGCGAATGGGACTGATGCCGTTGGCTAGCGCCTCGCGCCCCGAAACGACCGCTGTGCCCGCCTGCTCGGCATAGCGCACAAAACGCCGACCAAAGGGCGCAAAGAAGCGCTTGAAAGCGAAGTCGCTGGCATTGTCCCAAATGCCCAACTCACCGCTCTGCGATGAAAGATCAAGGCCAATAAAAAGATCGATATCGAGCGCGTCGCGCTGCTGAGCGCGGTAGTGTGGATGGCGGCGCATATAGCGCTGAAGAAACGCACCGATGCCCTGGCGATCTTGAAAATGGGCCCCGCTGGCCAATACAATTACCGAGCGCGGCACCTCTTCTCGCCCTAGGCGATCGGCCAGTTCGAGTAGAGCGCCGATGCCTACCGCCGCTTCAGCGCCCGGTGCACGCGCCGGCACGAGCGAGTTGGCGTCGTAATAGGAGGAAACGAGTAGCGTCTCTTCACGCCGCTGGGCATCGCTGCCGGGAAAGCGCGCCCAAATATTCCACGCGGTCTTGCGCTGCCACTCCATGCGGCTAAACAGCTCGACCGAAACTTCGCCATCGGCGGCTCTGCGCCGCAGCGCATCGCCTTCGTGCGGATCGACCCAAAAGCGCGGCACGTCCAGCGGCACGTCAGCTACTTTTTCTTCTATTTCGCGTAGGGAAGTTGACGTTGGAGCAATAAACACGACGGCGCGCGCGCCCAGCAACGCGGCGTTGAGCCAGTTCGCTCCGCTGGTAAAGTCGAGTAAGACGACGCGCCCTTCTACCGGGCGGCCATTAAAGTCGCGCCATTCACCCCGCCCGGCATATATCATCGGCGCGCGCAGGCCTGCACTAGGCAAGGTCGGCGTGCGCGCGCCGTTGGGCCACAGACCCCACAAGCGCACCGGCGCCTCGCCTCGAACGGCGATCGAAGCACCGAGATCTAAGGGAACGACGACGGAAAACGAATCGCGCTGCACCTCGGCCGCGCCGCTGGCGCGCAAACGCGCTTCGACATAGTCAGCCGCTTCCCCATAGCCCGGATAGCCGACCACGCGCGACTCGACGGCGGCCAACCTTTCGACAACTGCGCGGATGGGCTCTTCTGCATCGACTAGCGCAAAGAACGACAGGAGCAGGGCACATGTAATGCGTATGCTATGCACGGGGTTCTTCGGCAAGAGCTATTACCTCAATATCAACAACTTCTTGGTCGCTATCCCCGCGCCAGTACTCAGCCTGTATAAGTACACGCCGCTGGCCAGTGGGCGCCCTACCGCACTGCGTCCATCCCAAGCAACGGTATGGCTGCCGGCCTGCTGCCACCCCGATTGCAGTTGGGCCACGCGCTGGCCCAGCAGGTCGTATATGCTCAGCTCAACCGGACCGGCGGTGGCCGTGCCGTAGCGAATAACCGTCTCGCTGTTAAATGGGTTGGGGAAGTTCTGCGCCAAATACAATACGGCAGGCAGTCCATCGACCATGCGCACGGCCGTTTCGACCGGCAGCGGCGTAGCCGTAGTCAACCGCAGTTCGTCTATGTAGAAGCGCCCCTCCAGGCTGCCCTGCAGCAATATGCGCTCAATCGGGCCCGTCAGGCCAAGCGACGCAATGGGCAGGGCGACATCCTGCCACTCGGCACGGGTCAGATCAATGCCCCCCTCGTCTAACAAGTTTACGTTGCGACCGGGTTTGACGAGTAGATTGAGCCGCGCACCGCGCGTTTGGCCCGCGTCGCCGGGATGGAATGCAAAACGCACATGCGTGTACCCCAGTGTCTCAATCGCACGCTCGGGCGTCAGGGCGAGATTCCACCCTGCGAACGCAACATCTCGCGCCTGGAAGGCGGCTGCGGAGCCGCGATATTCACCGGCAGCCATAGACGCTCCTTCCCAGCGGATCACGCCGTCTTGCTCCACCTGCCAATTGGGCATCACGTCGTCTCTGACAATAAACAGATCGCGTCCGGGCAGCACGCGCAGCATTTTCCGCAGGCGCATCTCCAACCGCTCGCCCTCGACGTCCTGTATCAGCAGCACCTCTACGACGCGCTCTCCGGTGACATCGCCTATATCTAGCCCGCGGCGCAGGCGAAATACGCCGGCTTCCACCTGTTCGAGCGGCCAGTCGGCCGGGCCGCCAAAGGCGCGCAAATCCGCTACCGCGCGCACCGGCACGCCTTCGACCTGGGCTTCTATGCGAATGGTCGCGTCGATATCCAACCGGCCACCCGATAGCACGTCCGACGGCAGCGTCCCCTCCCACGCACCCCGCAGGCGCGCCAGCTCAATGCGCAGCACAAAGTGGTTTACCCAGTCGCTGCTGACGTAGAGATGGCCGCGCGCGTCTGTAGCTAGGCCAACCGGTTTGCCCCACACGCTATTCAGACTATTGGGATCAGACTGAAATCCCGTTAAAAAATCCCCAAACCGCGCATTGCTGCCATCCGCCTGAGCGAGCAACGCCATGACGCGAAAGCCCGGAACCGAGGCGTTAGCCCCCCCGCGAAAGGCGACAAAACCCGCCGAGCGAAGCGGCTCGGGGAACGCCTCCCCGCGATAAAAGTGGATTCCCATCGGCGCCAGGCGCGCCCCCGCCTGCGCGACGGGACGCGGGACAGTCTCGACGAGGGCGCTGTCTCGTGCGGTGAGGGGAAAGAGAGCGTTGCGATAGGACGCCTGCCCTGCAAAGTCGACCCAGGTGCGAAAGCCATGGGCAAGCGGCCAGCCGTAAAAACCGCCGTTGCGAATAATGTCGATGCGCTCGGGCGGAGAGGAGCGATCGTGGCCGTTGAACGTCGCCCACAGTTGGCCCGTCTGCGGATGGATATCCAACCCCACCGCATTGCGCAGTCCAGTGGCAAAAATGCGCCCGCCGCTGCCATCCATATTGAACTCCATGATCGTCGCACGACGCGGGTCCGTCTCTCGGCACAAATCGCAGCTCGAGCCAATTGACAGGAAGAATTTCTCGCGCGCCGAGTCGATCTGAATGGTCCGCGTGCGGTGATGGCCTATGGGCAGATCCGGCACGATGACCTGGCGCTCTTCGTAGACCCCATCGCCGTCGGCGTCGCGCAGGCGCACGACCTCGTGCATATCGGCCACGTAAAGCCACTCGCCGTAAAATTGAATGCTGTTGGGAAACCAGAGCGCATCAGCAACTACGCGCAGCGCATCGGCCACGCCATCGCCGTCGAGGTCGGGCATGGCCACGACCTGCGCTAGCCGATCCTCCACTGGAGGAGGTTGGTCGGCATTGAAAGAGGGCGCAAACTGCGATCCCCCTACTTTCATATTGGCCACGTGCAGGACGCCGTCCGGACTCCACGCCATAAAGCGCGGACCGAAGAGCGGCTCTCCCGCGGCAAAGACCTTTACCACAAAGCCCGGCGGCAGGAAGAGCTGCCGTCCGAGCAGATTGGCCTCGGCATAGCGCTCAGGCACCTGCAGTGGGACGGGCTGTAGTCCGAGATCTTGACGCGGCGTGACAAAGATTTCGCCGGGCTGAGGATTGGCTATTTCGGGGAATTGTGCCCACACCGAACCAGCCCATATTAACGACAAACACAGGCTTATAAGCACAGTGTGAACCAGCATAGAAAACCCTTTCGACTTGAAAGGTCGATAGACTAGAGCACAGCTCCCGTCCAATGCCCTTCCTCCACGAACAAAGATGCCCTGCGCTCTGGGCACAGGGCATCTGCTATCTACTTTACTCTGCAAACCTAGGCCGACAAATGCGCCGGCACACCCACCGGCACGCCGTCGCGACATACGCTGGGGAAGTGCGCCCCAGCCTCTGCCATTGGCGCCCCGTCTGGCAGGTTGACAAACTGCTTCATTAGATGATCGCCTCCCGCATCGTAGCGCGCAGCGCCCGTCATATAGTGAATGGCAATGGCGCGGCGCGGGCGACCGGAGCGGTTAAACGGCGAGCCGTGCCAGGTCAGCGAGTGGTGAAAGGACACCTCGCCGCGCTTGACCGGCCACGGCACGGCTTCAACCTGGGTGATCTCGGCATCGTCTGGCGGGGAAAAGACGGCCAGGTTTTTAAAATCCTCACGCTGCTTTAGCTCGCCCTGGGTGCGGAGAAAGTCGATCTGGTTGCCCCATTTGTGACTGCCGGGCACCATCCACATACAGCCATTTTCCTCGTCGGCATCGTCGAGGGGAATCCACGCCGAAACCGGCGTCATCGGTTTGATGATCGGCCACAGCGGCGCATCCTGATGCCAAGTCGTCGCACCGCCGTACTGGGCCGGCTTATACTGGATCTGGTCGTGCCACACCATCAGGTCTTTATGCCCCGTCAACTGGCTAATTCCGCTGACGACCTCCGGATGGTAGATCAACCGCTCAAAGGCATCGGTCGCTTCCCATATGTTGACGATCTGCCAAACGGGCTGTTCGAGGTTGCCGCTCAGGCTTCGAAACGAAACCGGCTGGCGCTCCCCTTCGACAAACCCATCCGGCCCCTTGTCCAACACGCCGTCCAGCGCGGCCGTCAGCCCCGTCAGTTCGGCATCGCTAATAATCTTCCCGCCGTTTAAAAAACCATTGCGTTCGAATTCGTCCACTTGCACTTGCGTTAACATGGCACTCTCCAATAGGGTTGTCTGTCCGATCTTATCACACTAGCTCATTCTGCGGACCAGCTCGCGCTTGGCCTCGCTAAAGAGTCCAATTAGGCGCTGGCGCACCCCCTCGTCGCGAAATACCCCAATCGTCTCCGCCCAGGCGATGCCGCCTTCCATATGGGTCATCAAATAGTTGCCCTCCACCTCGACAAAGGCACAGCGCCTGCCGACGTCGATATAGACCGGCGACGAATGCGCCATGACCGGACCGGCATCCGTGTGGTGCGGACCCCAGCAGCGCGCCACCACCCAGCACGACAGTTCGGTCTTGACCTTGTGCTTGAGCCGCAGTTTGGTAGCCCCGTGCTCGCTCTCCTCGCGCGCGACCTGCTCGCCGTTAACGACGATCTCCACGCCCGTCAGTGGAAAGACGCTCTCGGCTACGACCTCGACTTCCACCGTGCCGCCGTTGCCTTTAAGGCGAATTTCGCTGCCCATCGGCTGACCCTCGACCTGCAGATCGATCACCGCCCCGGTGCTGGCAAAGGTCGAGCCGCGCTTGACGGCCTGACACCAGGCATCGAAGGTAAACTCCTCGCCCTCGCGCAGCTGCGCATAGGTGCGCGATCCGCCCAAGATGCGTCCGTTCGACATCTTGTCGGTGCCGCCGACGATGGGCAATTTCTGCCCGACGTTGAGCCAGCGATAGTAGCCGCGCTCGGCCGAACTAATCTTCTCGCCTTCCCACAGCCAGCACATCTCGCCGGCATCGGCGTGTCCCATGACGATATTGGCCGCATTCTCAAAGTCGGGCAGCGGCATATGCGGCATAATCACCAAGCCGCCCTGCTTTTTACAGGCCTCGGCCCAGTCGGCCATCAGCGCCCCCACTTCGCCGCCGATCCAATCTTCGTTCGCCCCGCCCGTGCAGATGGGCGCGACCATATCCTTGAGACCGAGCAAGCTAATATGGCCGAGGACGTGCTGGCGGTTTTCCTGACTCACCCAAATCTTGTAGTCCTCGCTCGAAGTAGGTGCCAATCCACCGGTAAACTCTTCCCAAGAGGTAAAGAGTCGTCCCCACTGGCTGGCCAGTAGGTGGGTGACGTTGAGATCTTCGGCCGCCGCTTCGAGATGGGCCGACTGCGACGATAAGAAGTGCACGTGCGTATCGCCGGAATACCAGCCGCGCTCTTTCATATCGAAGGCGCGCTTTATCTTTAGCGTTAGATCGCGCTGGCCCGGCTTGATTTCGACGAGCCTGCGCACCGGCTCGTATTCAAAGCCGCGTACGACCTCGACGTAGACCGATCCGACCGGCATGTCGACTTGGCACGTGCCGTCGATGTAGGCATAGGGCACGCCGTTGACCTTGCAATCGCCGCCCATGTCTTCAAACCAGGCGATATTGACGTCTGTCTGATGGCCGTGCGGAGCGACATAGGCGCCGCTTTGCGTACGGAAGTGCACCCGCGAACCAACGGCTTGGCCGGTATCTTCGTCTTCGACGCGCACGTGCAGCCACTGCTTGCCCTCGGGCGAGACCATCTCGATGCGCACGCGGCCCTGTTCAATCTCTTTTTGCTCGAGGACGTCGCCCCAGCGCACGGTCTCCTCGCCCTCTTCTGCGGTCTTGATCTTTAGCTGCCCTTCGCGCGATCCGTGAATTTCTACGTAACCGCCCTTTTTGACCTGTTGGCCGCCGCGGCCCCAGCCCCTTTCCGGGCTGCTGAGGAAATCGTCGCCCGGGGCAAATAGATCGTCCTGGTGCACGACGATGCCGCGCTCCATCTCCACCTGCGGCGGCTGTCCACCTTCGACTTCTACGGCAATTTCCCGGCGCGCTTCCCACAGAAAGGGATCGCCGTCTTCCGCGCAGAGCGTAATGCCAGCCAAGGCCAGCGGCGTCGTTCCGGCGGCGACCACTTCGACCGCTTGAATGGTCTTTTCGGGATGGGGATTTTTCCAATCGTAGAGCCACCAGCCCTGCATGTCGTGTCCGTCGGGGGTGTAGGTGCCGACCTGCACCATGCCATACGACATGCTGCGATCGGAAAGCGGCACGGAGCGAAATTCGCGGCAGTTGCGACACAGAAAGGGATGATGTCCCCAGGGCACGTTGATGTCGTGTATTTCAAAGCGGCGGCGCAGCGCCTGCTCGACGCGGCTACCGTCGGCATAGACCACTCGGTACGTCCCGATGCGCTCGCCCGTGCCCTCCACGGTGGCCTGTGCCCCCTTGATAGGCGCACAGGCGTGGGCAAAGAGCAGTCGGCGCGCCGTTGCCCCCACGGGAAGGACCACGGACGCCGGCACGCCTTTGGCTCCATCGGCCACCTGTATGGCCACGTGCGCACCGTCTTCGGCCGCCAGCGCAAAGGGGATCCCCCAAAACGAGCGCACGCCCTTGAGCATGCCCTTGAGCGGCGTGTCATTGGATCGCGTCGCAGGCGCCGGCCATAGCCATTCGCGCTCTTCCGACGCACTGTTTTCCCCGCCCGTATTGTAGTGCGCACTCAAATCAACCGATGTGAAATCCGCCATTGTATGTTCTCCTGTCCAAGGTGGGGCAGCAGTCAATATACCGCCGCTCTATTCGCCTATCAAGCAGATCTACAGATGGTAATTATCGCCCGGTCGGCGGCGGTAGGTCTGGGCGATCTCCGCGTCGACATCGGCCCCTTTTATCAGATCCAACAGCGCCTCGTGCAATCGCTGCGCGTGTTCGGGATGCACCGCCAACACATTGCGTTCCTGACCCGGGTCGTCCGGCATGTAAAATAGCTCATCGACGCGGCGCTCCGGATAGCCGATCGTGCGGTGGCGCTCCGTGCGCACCGGCTTGCCGCGATAGGCCAGGTCTTTGTTGGGCCAGTAGACCAGCGTCCATTCGCCGTCGGTCACCGTAGCGGGCACCGTGCCCCAGTGGTCGTCCAGGTTGCGGCCCGTAATGGCGTAGGAGCGCCGCCCACCCTCGCGGCCCATCAGCGATGCAGCAAACGAATGCCCCTGCAGACCGGCTGGTGCCGATACCTCACTCAGCTCGCACACGGTTGGAAATAGGTCGACAGGCTGTAGAAGCGCGTCGCTGCGCCCCGGCGTGGCTTGGGGATGCTGCACCATGAAGCACAGATGCGTCATGGGCTCGTAGAGCTGGCCTAGATCGCCCCACGGTTTGCCCTGCAGCCCGTGGTCGCCAAAGTAATGACCGTGGTCGGACATCAGCACGACCATGGTGTTCTCGCGCAGACCAAACAGCTCAATGCTGTCGAGCAGATAGCCTAGCCAGCGATCGACCATTGTCGTCTCAGCCGCGTAGAGTGCGCGCACGTGCTTGGCCTCGCGCTCGCTCATGATCTCATCGATAAATCCGTAGCACGGATAGATTAGTTCGTCGCCCTCGTAGCCGGGGTCGTAGAGATCGACATAGTGCTGCGGTGGATCCCACGGTTCGTGCGGATCCCACGAGTCGATCCACAGAAAGAAGTGTTCTCGCGCATAGTTGCGCTCGAGCCAGTGCACCGCTTTCTGCATGACCTGCGGCCCGAGATAGTCCGTCTCGAAAAGGCGCCGCGACATATTGGCCAGATAGCGCTGCACGCCGGGCTTGACCTTGTCGGGCCCACCCGGCCACGGCACGTCGATAAAGCCGTCACTGATCCACGGCTCGCCGCCCTGACCGCGAATCCACTCGATCGAGCCGAAGCCGCGGTCGAGGTTGTTGCCCTCGGTCATAAACATCGGCGTGTCAAAAACCAGCCCCGTGGTGTAGCCAGCGGCGCGCAGGCGCCCGGCCAACGTCGGCAGATCGCGCTCCATGCGATTCCAGGTATTAAATGGGTGTCCCCAGCGCCCCGTAAACAAATCGCGGCGACAGGGCAGCGTGGGAAACGAGCCGGCATAGGCCTTTTCAAAGACGACCGCTTCGCGAGCAAAGCGGTCCATATTCGGCGTGCGCGCCCGCGCTCGCGCACTGGCATAGGCGCCGACGTGATCGGTGCGTAAACTATCGAGCATAATGACAATGAGATTCATCGAATTTTCCTTTCGCTAATCGCTTTCGGCATGGGGTGTGCCAGGCTCAGGATACCTTGACGAGTCGCCGCCCCCCTGTGTATTCTCCGAGCCATGACAACGCCGGAAAAGACGTTTGGCTTTATGCGCGGTAATATTCTCGTGCTCACCCTTTCGGGCGCCTTGGGCATGTTTTCGCGCAGCATGGTCTTTCCCTACGCGCCGCTGCTCATTCTATCGCTGGGCGGCCAGCCAGCCGAGATCGGCATTGTCTACGCCCTTGGACCGCTGGGCGGCCTGCTGGTCTATCCCATCGCCGGCTATTTGGCCGACCACGTTAACCGCGCCAAACTCATCGCCTTTACCGGCTACTTTGCCAGCCTGACCATTCTCATCAACGTCGTTGCCCCCAGCTGGCAGTGGCTGGCCGTTGCGCGCCTGCTCCAGGGCTTTGCCGTGGTGCAGCACCCCGCCTCGTCGGCCCTCATTGCCGATTCGCTCTCGCCGCAGAGCCGCGGGCGCGGCATGGCCACGATGATGTCGCTATCGGGTGCGCTGGCTATCCTCGCTCCCTACGCTGCCGGCCTCGTGCTCGACGCCCTCGGCATCGACTTTGGCATGCGCGTGCTCTACGCTGGCATGGCGCTGGCCTACGCCATCGGAGCAACCATCAACCTGCTCTGTATCAAAGAGACGACGCAGCCTCAGCGCACGCCATTGGAAGTATCTCGCCTCGCTTCAACGCTGCGCGAAACCTACGCAGGATTGCCGGGCTTTCTCGGGCATTTTCCCCGCGCGCTCAAGGCGATGACGGCCATTATCATCGTCGGCTTTATGGCCAATGCCGTGGCCGGTCCCTTTTGGGTCGTCTATGCGCAGGACCACATTGGCCTGACTGCAACGCAGTGGGGCACCGTGCTGCTCATAGAGGCGGCACTGGGCCATATCGTGCGCATTCCAGCCGGTTTTCTGACCGACCGCTACGGCCGCACGCGCTTTATCCTCGCGTCGCTGCTGGTGTCCACGGCCGCCATTCCGCTCTTTGCCATTGCACAAACTTTCGCACACGTACTAGCCATTCGCTGCGTCGTCGCGTTGACGATGGCCTCGTTCGGCCCGGCCTGCGGCGCCCTGCTGGCCGACATTATTCCCAGGCCAATGCGCGGACGCGTCATGGCCGCTATCGGACGCGGCAGCGTGCGCATCGGCGCGGCTACCGGCGGCAATGGAGGACCGGGCGTCGGCTTTCTGACGATTGTGCCGATGGCGCTGGGCTCGCTGGCCGGCGGCCTGCTCTATGCGTGGGATCCCGTGCTGCCGTGGGCTATCTTGCTGGCTTCTACCGCGCTGGCATTCGCGCTAGCCGCCCTCTTCGTGCGAGACGCTCAGCGCGCCGAAGAATAACCTCAACCGCCCTTGTAGTGCTCGATCTTCCCCCCATCGGCCAGCGGTAGACAGCGCGCGCGCAGCGCTTCCATCTCCGCCGCATCCATCGGCACAAAGTCGCGTGCCAGCGCCATATTGGCCCGCAGCGTTTCCATGCGATCCATGCCTACGCACACCGTAGATACCGGCAGCGATAGCGCGTAGCGCAGCAGTTCGGCGGCCCGCAGTGCCCCCGAGCGCAGAAATACGCCGTCATCGCCACCCATCGTCTTCATCGCAATCGAACCCATTTTCCGCTCGTTGAGCACCGGCAGCACGCGCTGGGCAAAACTCTCATAGTGATGGTCAAACGGGCTGAGCGGCATCTGCACGGCGTCCCAGGCAAAATCGCCGGCCAGCATCTCCAGGTGGCGATCGGGGCGGTAGTGTCCCGTAAAGCCGATAAAGCGCACCTTGCCCTGCGCCCGCGCCTGCCGCGCAATCTCTAACGCGCCGCTTTCGTAGATCGAATTGACGTCGGCCGGCGTGCGAATTGAGTGGAACTGCCACAGATCGATGCAGTCGGTCCTCAGTCGGCGCAGACTGTCCTCTAGCTGGCCCAGCGCGGTGGCCGGATCACGGCCCAAGTGCTTGGTCATCAGCAGCACGCGCTGACGGCGCGCCCCCTGCAGCGCCTTGCCCATGAGCTCTTCGCTGCGCCCGTTGTTATACTCCCAGGCGTTGTCAAAGAAATTGATCCCGCCGTCGATAGCCGCGTGCATCAGGCGCAGCGACTCGGCCTCACTCAGGTGAGCCTGTCCAATGTGATAGCCGCCCAGGCACAGCAGCGATACGCGCTCGCCGGTCTGGCCCAGCGGTCGGGTGGGCAGTCCGGTGGACTGGGCCTGCGCTACGCCCAACCCCAGTCCCACTCCGGCACCGGTAGAGAGACGGATAAAGGTTCTTCGCTGCATTGCATTCACTCCTATAGGCTCGCGTTGTATTTGATACCCACGTTATAATATCCTAACAGAGTAGCGACACCACCCCCTGCCCTTTGTACCGGGCGGCTCAATGCCTATCTTCTCTGCACGGCATCTGTGCCACTCCATATCAGCGACATACCGCCATTATGAGCGACACGACATCACCGGCCACCACATTAGAGCGCCTGCGCGCTGCCCTTGCCGAACTGCCGCGCGTCGAGCGCGAGTGGGTTGCCCCCCTCGACCCAGCCTCCTACGGCAGCGCGCGCTTTCTCCTGCTGCGCGGCCTCGGGCTAATCTATGCAATGGCGTTCTATTCGCTGAGCGCGCAGCTCGACGGGCTCATTAGCTCCGAAGGCCTGCTGCCGGCCGACCTCTTTTTGCAAAAGGCGCGCCTCTACTTTGGCGAGAGCACCACCCCGTGGCTGCGCCTGCCGACGCTGTTTTGGATCGATGCCTCCGACGCCACCCTGCACCTAGCCTGCTACATCGGCCTAGGCCTGTCCCTCTCGCTGCTGCTGGGCTACGCCCATGCCCTGCAGCTCTTCGCACTATGGGCCATATATTTATCATTCAACGGCATTGGCCAAGTCTTTTACGGATTCGGCTGGGAGATCCTCCTGCTCGAAGCGGGCTTCTTGGGCATTTTCCTAGCGCCCTTTGGTCGCGGCCCGACGCCGCCTTCGACCGCCGTTATGTGGCTCTACCGCTGGCTGGTCTTTCGCGTCATTTTCGGCGCCGGCCTCATCAAGCTGCGCGGCGACGCCTGCTGGTGGGATCTGACCTGCATGGAGTTTCACTACCAGACCCAACCGCTGCCCCACCTGCTGAGCTGGTACTGGCATCAGCTGCCGCCCATCCTGCATAAGTCCAGCGTGCTGGCCACGCACGTCGTCGAGTTGGTGGTGCCCTTTTTTCTCTTTGCCAGTCGCCGCCTGCGCCATCCAGCCGCCCTCGTGCAAATCGCCTTCCAGATCCTGCTCATCCTCAGCGGCAATTTGTCGTGGTTTAACTACCTGACCATCGTCCTGTGCATTGCCTGCTTTGACGACGCGTTTTTGCGCCGCTTTTTTCCACCCCCTCTGCAGCGCTACGCCGACGCCGGCTTGGACGCTGAGCGCAGCAGCGGCGCGCGCTTAGGCATCTATACGCTGTGCATCGCCGTGTTCTATCTCAGCTCGCACCCCATCCAAAATATGGTCTCGCCCCAACAGGCGATGAACCGCTCATTTGATCCGCTGCATCTGGTCAATAGCTATGGCGCCTTCGGCCACATCGGCAAAAAGCGCTACGAAATCGTATTACAGGGAACCGACGACGCGACGCTGGGCCCCGATGCGCAGTGGCGCGAGTACGAATTCCCCGCTAAACCCGGACGCATCGATCAGCGCCCACCGTGGGTGGCACCCTACCACTACCGGCTCGACTGGCAGCTGTGGTTTGCCGCCATGTCCGAGTATGACAAACAGCCGTGGTTTGTGCACTTGCTCTATAAGATGCTGCACCATCAGCCCAGCGCCCTTTCCCTGCTGGCGCACAACCCCTTTCCCGATGGTCCACCCGCTCGTCTACGCGCCGATCTCTACGAGTACGAATTCACGAGAAGTCGCGGCGACAGCGGCGCCTGGTGGAAGCGCACGCGGCTGGGGACCTACCTAGGACCGCTGGCGGCCAACGATCCCAAGCTGATTGAGTTTGTGCGCCACTACGGTTGGCAAGTTATACTCCCGGCGAAGTGAGGCTGCGCCCTCCGCGCAGCTGCCAAATAAAAATTCCCAACCCAATAGCCGCTAGCGCCCCGCTAATCTGGTACATCGGATCGTAGCCGTAATGCTCGGCTAGATAGCCAGCCAGCGCCGAGCCGAGCAAATTGCCCAGCACCTGAGCACTCATAAACATGGCCTGCGCCATGCCGCGGTTGCCCTCCGATGCCAAACGCGCGACATAGAGCACGCCGGCCACCTCAAAACCGGCCCAGGTGAAAAAGTGAAAGACCTGGGGCAGGAGCAGCCATTGGTAGCTATCGACCAACGACAGGGAGAGCGCGCGCAGCGGCTGGGCAATAAAGGCCAGCAAGAGCAGCAGGCGCGTGCCAAAGCGGTCGACGCCCCAGCCCGTCAGCGGTAGGGCAATCACGGCGACGATGCCCTGCACGGCGGCCAGTAGGCCAATAAACGAGTTATCGCCGCCTAAATCGCGCGCATACACCCAGGTGAAGGTGAAGATGGCGGGCACGGCCAGCGCAAAGAAAAACACCGCCAACAGAAAGCCGAGCAGTTCTCGATGGGCCAACGCCCGGCGCAGCGAGCCGCTATCGCGGCGTTCTGGGAGCTGCATGCGAATGAACAATACGGGGATTACGGCGACAAAAAACGATGCGCTGGCGATGAGGAAGAGCGCCTGTATATCGCCAAACAAGCGCGGCATGAGCAAATTGCCAACGACATAGCCAAAAGAGCCGAAAATTCGGTAGGAGGCATAGCCCTTGCCGCGGCTGGCATCGCCCAGGGCCGAAACGGCCAGCAGGGGCATCTGCGTGGAGACCATCGGCAGGCAGAGACCGATCAGCACGGCGTAGACCACAAACTGCTCGACGACCTGACAGTATGCCAGGTAGATCAGCACCAAGCCGATGGAGATACTGCCAAAGAGCACAATGCGATCGGGGCGTCCCGTGCGATCGGCCAGGCGCCCCCACAGCAGTCCGGAAAAAAACCACAGCGCAATGCTGGTCGAAGAAATAAGGCCGATCAGCGTTTCGCCGACCCCCTGTTCCTTCATCCACACGCTGCTGAATGACCACTGAATGCCAAAGCTAAACACCTGAAAAAAGCAGGCGGCCCGCAGCAGCCAGAGGTTGCGCACGGCTTTGGCACTCATAGCGGCGCGCTCAGTTGGTTCGGTTGGTGCGCCCCAAATTCTTCTGCTCCATCCACTCCTTGATCACCCTCCCCGTTTGCGCTAGCAGCGCGCGGCAGTGCCTGTCGAACGCTCCGTCCTACAGGTCTTTTACCAAACGCCAGGCGCAAACGTTATAGCGACCGCACGCCTCGACAATATTGCGACTGGCATTGTGCACGGCAATGGTCATCCCCCGCGTGTGCCGTCCATGCCACGACCTGTGCCCGGCGCAGCGCCTCCTCGACCAGCAGGTGACCCGGCGCCTCTAAAGTACATGTGCCAGCGATGCGATATGGGTCTCCAGGTCGCTGTTAGCCCGCACAGTAGCCCCGCGCCGCCGCCCTCTCTTTCTGCTATCTCTGGCCATATATCCGTCTTTCCGCTTGAACAAGCGCCGCAGGCGCGCTACTTTTCTCGCCAAAAGGAGGTCTACCATGGCGCGCGAAAACGCCGGTGACGACATTATTGCCACGAGCAAGCGCTTTTTTGAAAGCGTGGTCCTGCCCCTGCTCGTACGCCACTTTCCCGAAGAGAGTCAGCAGGTATCCTGTGGCCTGTTCGGCTACGGCTCCGAGTGCCTGCGCATGGACGACGACCTCTCGCGCGATCACCACTGGGGCCTGCGCATCGACGCACTGCTGCCCGATGCGCTCTTTCGCGAGCGCGCGTCAGCCATCCGCGATAAAATAAGCGCCGAGTTGCCCAGCCAGTTTGAGGGCATTGAGCTGCGCCACGGCCACGTCGCCGGCGCCGGTCTCGCCCCGGAAAGTCTAGAGGCCTTTCTGCGCCGCACGCTGGGCATCGAACGCGCACCGCAGTCGCACGCCGAATGGCTCGACCTGCCCGAAGTCGACATCGTCCACGTCATCAACGGGGAAATCTGGTACGATCCATCCGGCGCGTTTAGCCAAGTCCGCAGCACGCTGCTGGCCTACTATCCAGATCCCGTTTGGCACCGCCGTATTTCACACTGGTGTCGCTACTACTCCGGCATGGGCCTCTACGCGCTCAACCGCGCCCTGCAGCGCGGCAATATGGCCTACGCACACACCGCCTTTGCCCGTTCCATCAAGTGGGCGCTGGAGCTGGGCTTCCTGCTCAATCGCCGCTACTTCCCCTACGACAAATGGCTCTACCCCTTTTTTAGGGAGCTGCCCGATTTGGCCGATTCAATGGTGCCTCTGATCGACGAAGCCACCGCTGACGGCACCTCTTGGCCGCGCCGCTTGGACATTCTCTGCGCGCTCTCCGACATCCTCGACGCCAAACTAGTCGCGCTCGGCGTGATTCCGCCCCACCCGCGCTTTGTCGGCAACGAGAGTTCGAGCTACCGCCTGTTAGAGCACGCCTATGGCGC
>JAYOYH010000006.1:0-1371 GCA_038153405.1 Gemmatimonadota bacterium
TCGAAACGCCCTATGCGCGGCACAGGCGCCACATCCAAGAGGCGAAACACTAATTTTTTGTTATTTTCTTTCGGTCGATCTGTCGCGCAATCGGCGCGACGTAGAAGTTCAATGTGTTTAGCTCGTATTGTTGGAGGCAAATGAACGGTAAAACGCTGTTGAGATGGAGTGCATCTATGGCACTGATCGCAACTGCTTTGGTCGGCTGTGGCGAGGACGAAGAGAGTGCATCGGCTGGAGGGGATGCCGGCGGAGGCCCGGGGGGACGAGGCAATTGGGGCGGTGGACGCGGGGGCGTTGCAGCGATTCCCGTCAAGGCCGAGAAAGCAGTGCGCGGCGAGATGAACTCCTATGTTGAAACTTATGCGCGCCTCGAGGCTGAGCGCGAAATCAGCGTTCTCGCCCGGTCGACGGGTTTTTTGCAGGAATTGGGCGTCGAAGAAGGGGACCGAGTCGAAGTAGGCCAGATTTTGGTCCGGCTCGACAAGCAAGAGTTGGATTTGCGCATGCGCCAGGTGCAGGCCAGTTACAACGAATCCCAGACTAACTACGAGCGAATAAAGGTTCTGCACGAAAACAAGATGGTCAGTCAGTCGGAGTACGAAACGACGTATTTGCGCTATGAAAATAGTAAAGTGGATCTCGAAGAGGCCAAGCTCAACCTGGCTTATGCCGACGTTGAAGCCCCCATATCCGGCGTGATTATGCAGCGCATGGTGGAAGTGGGGACGCTGGTGCGCTCCAACCAAGAACTGTTTTTTATCGCGGATATGGACCCTCTCTTGGTGCGAATCTTCGTGCCGGAGCGGCGCATGTATCAGCTGAAGCCGGGACAGGCCGCTACCGTGTCGGTGGAAGCGGTTCCCGACCGCTCGTTCAAGGGCAAGATCCGCATGATAAGCCCCAAGGTTGATCCGGAGAGTGGTACGGTTAAGGTTACCATAGAAGTCCCGGCCAGCGGCTTGTTAAAACCGGGCATGTTCTGCACGGTGCGCATAATTACCAATAGCCGACCCAATGCGCTGATCGTGCCGAAGAAAGCCTTGATCCTCGAGACCGATGCCGATGATGTTTTCGCCGTCAAAGAGGGCAAGGTTGAACTGGTCGATGTCGAACTCGGTTTTGTCGAGGGCGATCGGGTGGAGATTCTCTCCGGGTTGGAAGAGGGCGATCAGGTGGTAACGGTGGGACACGAAGGCCTCAAAGACGGCTCTGCCGTGCGCGTCGTTGGCGAGGACGGCGTGGAAGTGGCCGCTGAGCAGGGAGAGGGCGGTGGAGGTCCTGGCGGTGGAGGTCCTGGCGGCGCACTGCCCGATAGTTTGCGCGAACTGATAGCCAAGTATCGCGCCGAAGGGAAGGAATTGCCCGACA
>JAYOYH010000006.1:1471-47793 GCA_038153405.1 Gemmatimonadota bacterium
AGTTTGCGCGAACTGATAGCCAAGTATCGCGCCGAAGGGAAGGAATTGCCCGACAGTCTGCGCGCACAGCTGCGTGCACTGCGCGGCGGCGGCGGACCTGGTGGTGGCCGTCAGTGGGGTAGCAATTAAATGAAATTAGTCGAGTTTTCCACGCGTCGTCGCGTGACGGTGGCCATGCTCATGGTCGCCATAATCGTCTTTGGCGGCGTGGGATTTTCGCGGCTGGCCGTAAATCTTCTTCCCGATATTACCTATCCCACAATTACGGTGCGCACCGAGTACCCGGGCGTGGCACCGCTGGAAATCGAACGCCTACTTTCCGAGCCGGTCGAGGGCTTGGTCGGCGTGGTGAGCAACGTCGTGCGGGTCAATTCGATCTCTCGACCCGGCGTCTCCGACGTAATCGTCGAGTTTGCCTGGGGCACGAATATGGATTTCGCCTCGCTGGATCTGCGCGAGAAGCTCGACTTGGGCAACCTACCGCGCGAGGCGAGTCAGCCGATTTTGCTGCGCTTTGACCCGTCGCTAGACCCCATTATGCGCGTGGCATTCTACGGCAATGTCGGCCTGATGGAAATGCGTCGCATGGCCGAAGAGCGCCTGCGTCCGCAGTTGGAAAGCTTGGAGGGCGTGGCGGCCGTCAGCATAGAAGGCGGTCTGGAAGAAGAAATACAAGTCGAAGTCGAAGTTTCGCGCCTCGATTATCTGGGCATTCCCATTAGTCAGATCACGAGTCGGTTGGGCTCGGAAAACGTCAATTTGACGGGCGGCACACTTAAGGACGGCGAAGCCGAATTTCTCGTGCGCACGCTCAACGAGTTCCAGGGAATTGACGAAATTGGCGAGATTATCGTCGGTGAGATCAACGGTGCGCCGATTAAGCTCAGCGACGTGGCGCGCGTATTTCGCGGTTATAAAGAGCGCGATCTGGTCACGCGCATAGACGGTCGCGAAGGCGTGGTGGTGGCCATCTTCAAAGAGGGCGATGCCAACACCGTGCAGGTCAGCGAGTCGCTGCACGAGCGCCTCAACCTGTTCAAAGAAGAAAACGGCAGTCTCTTTGCCGACAGCGGCATGCAGATCGTCTTTGACCAGGCCATCTTTATCAGCCAGGCCGTTGATGAGGTACTCAATACGGCCATCATCGGCGGCGTGCTGGCCGTCGTTATCTTGTTCCTGTTCCTGCGCAATATCAAGAGCACTACGATCATTAGCTTGGCCATTCCCATTTCGGTCATTGCTACGTTTTTCCTGATGTTTACCTCGGGCGTTTCGCTCAATATCATGTCTTTGGGTGGACTGGCGCTGGGCGTGGGCATGCTCGTCGACAACTCAATCGTCGTGCTGGAGAGCATTCAGCGCTATCGCGACCAGGGGCTGAGTGTCGGCGACTCGGCTCGCCGCGGTGCTGGCGAAGTGGGCACGGCGGTTGTCGCGTCGACGATGACGACCATTTGCGTATTTCTACCCATCGTATTTGTAGAGGGGGTCGCCGGCCAGCTCTTTAAGGACCAAGCGCTGACCGTCACCTATTCACTTGTCGCATCGCTGGTCGTCGCTCTCATGCTCATACCCATGCTGTCGTCGCTGAGCATTGAAGATATGGTATCGAAGCGGAGCGCCGAAGGGCCGCGCCGCGGCATCAAGGGGCCGGCGTTTTTGGTGCGCGGCATCGGACAGTTGAGCAACGGCATTGGCCGGATTTTTTCCGCGCTGCTCTGGCCTGTTTACAAGGTATTTGACGGCCTTTTTAATATTATCGCCCTCGCCTATCCACGCCTGCTGCGCTGGGCGTTGGGCAATCGACTGATCGTGCTCATCAGTTCGCTGATCTTGGCGGGCGTTGTGCTCTTTCACGCGAAGGATCTCGGCATCGAGCTCATTCCCGAAATGAGCCAAGGCGAGTTCCTCGTCGACTTGGAGTGGGCGGCGGGCACGCCGCTGAAGCAAACGATAGAATCGGTGCGGCAGCTCGATCAGCGCGTGGGCCAGGTCCAAGGCGTCGATATGGTTTTTGCGCTGGTTGGAACGAGCGGGCAGACGGGGGGCACTGCCAGCGATAAGAAGGAACACACGGCGCAGCTGCACCTCAAGTTGTCGAGCGTGGACTACGAAGAGAGCGCCGTTAGCACGGTGCGCGATATGCTGGCGGACGTGCCCGACCTAGAGTACAAGTTTTCTCGTCCGTCGTATTTTTCGTTTCGCACGCCGATCGAAGTGGAAATTTCGGGCTATAATTTGAGCACGCTCAAGCTGCTGGCCGACGAGGTCGCAGAGCGCCTGCACGGCATTGATGGACTGACGGACATCCGCTCTAGCGCCGAGGGGGGACAGCCGGAGATTCAGATTTACTTCGACCGCCTGCGCCTGGCCGAGTTGGGTACGACAGTGCTGCGCATCGGCGAACTGCTGCGCAACAAGCTGCAGGGAGAAGTGGCGACAGAACTGGCGCGGCGCGATCGCAAAGTCGACATACGCGTGCGCGCCCTCGACGAAGAGCGCGAGACACTCGACGACCTGAAGCGCATGGTCGTAAGCCCGGCCAACTACCCGGTGCCGGTCGCGCTGGAAAACGTCGCTACGGTGCACGCGGTGGATGGGCCGGCCGAAATTCGCCGCATCGACCAGGAGCGCGTTGCCGTTATCTCGGCCAATATTGACGGGCGCGACTTGGGCAGCGTAGTGGCAGAAATCGAAGCGGACCTCTCGCAAATGGCCATGCCTGAGGGGTTTGACCTGGCCATGGGCGGCCAAAACGAGGAAATGGTTCGCTCGTTCGACAGTATGAAATTTGCGATGTCGCTGGCCATTTTCCTAGTCTATTTGGTCATGGCCTCGCAGTTTGAGTCGCTGCTCCATCCCTTTGTAATCATGTTCACCATCCCGCTGGGCCTGGTCGGCAGCGTCATGGCCCTGCTGCTTACCGGCCAGACCGTCAGCGTAGTCGTGCTAATCGGGTTGATAATGCTAGCGGGCATCGTGGTGAACAACGCCATCGTGCTTATCGACTACGTAAATCAGCTGCGCAGGGAGAACGGTATGGCCAAAATGGATGCCGTTATGCGCGCCGGCGAACTGCGCCTACGGCCGATTCTGATGACGACGTCGACGACTGTTTTGGGTCTGTTGCCGATGGCTCTGGGCTTGGGTGAAGGGGCTGAAATCCGCGCGCCAATGGCCATAACGGTGATCGGCGGATTGCTCTTATCGACGATGCTCACGCTGGTTATCATTCCCGTCGTATACACGCTCTTTGATAGGGGAGAGTAAGGAGTCTCTGTCATGAGTCTTTCCGAATTTTCGCTGAAGAGGCCGGTCACGGCCGTGATGATGACGTTCAGCGTGCTCGTGGTGGGCTACGTGTCCTTTGGCCGCCTGCCCATAGAGCAGTTTCCCAGTATCTCATCCTCGGGTATTTCGGCTCGCGTCAACTACAACTCGGCCTCACCGGAAGAGGTCGAACGCCTTATTACGGTTCCGCTCGAAGCTGCGCTGGGAACGCTCAATAACGTCGATCGAATCTCCTCTTCGTCGCGCAACGGCAGCGCCGATGTGCGCGTTGATTTTAAGGCCGGCACCGATATGGACCTGGCCAATATGGAAATGCGCGAGCGCGTCGATCAGGCTCGGTCCTTTATGCCGCCAGACGTCGATCGCGTGCAGCTGCGCCGTTGGCAGAGCGATCAGCGCCCCATCGTATACGCCAATATGGCGTGGAAGGGCGAGAGCGATCGCCTGCTGCAGATTATTCAGAAGGTCATTATGCCGCGCCTCATGCGCCTCAACGGCGTGGCCGATGCCCAGATTGACGATCTCGAGGACAAGCAGCTGACGATCGAGCTCGACCGCGAGCAGCTGCAGACGCACAGCATCTCGCTGGGCCAGCTTGGCTGGCAGCTGAGCGAAAATAACGTGAGCATGTCGCTGGGGCGCGTCGTCGACGGCGACCAGCGCTTTATGGTGCGCGCCGTCGGCGAATTTGATCGGGCCGAGCAAATCGGCGATCTGCCGTTGGTGGGTGGGCAGTTTCGCATGCGCGATATCGGCGAAGTGGTGTATGGCTATCCCGAAAAGACGCGCTACGAGCGGCTCAACGGCCGCGATGCGGCGCAGGTAGAAGTCTACAAATCGTCGACGGCCAATATAGTGGATGTCGGATTGGCGATAGCGGCGGAGTTGGAAAAAATCGAGTCGGAATACGACGGAGCGCTAGAAATAGAAATCGTGCGCAACCGCGCTGCCGACGTGCTCGAAGAGGCCAACAAATTAGTTGACTCGGCTTTGTTCGGGGCGCTGTTGGCCATGATCATCATATACGCTTTTTTGCGCAACATTCGCTCGACAATGGTCGTTGCGCTGGCCATACCCACGGCGGCGCTGTGCGTATTTATCGGCATGTATGCTGCGCGCGAGGTGTTCAACTCGACGATCACGCTCAACATGGTGTCGATGATGGGGTTGATGCTGGCGGTCGGCATGCTGGTTGATCCGGCCGTCGTCGTACTGGAGAGCATCTTTCGCCGGCGCCAAGAAGACGGTATGGAGTCTCATCAGGCAGCTCTGGTTGGCAGCAGCGAAGTCGGCATGGCGGTGCTGGCCTCGTCGCTGACGACGATCTGCGTCTTCGTGCCGTTTTTCTTTCTCTCCGACAGCCGCTCGGCCGTGTGGATGCGCGATGCTGGCGTCGCCATTTGCCTGGCGGTCGTCGTGTCGATGATCGTCGCGCTATCGCTAATTCCGCTGGCTACGTCGAAGCTATTTAAAGAGGGCATAGAGCGCTACGATAGCTACTTAAAACTTCTCGTACTATGTGCGGTGGGAGCGCTGGTTTACTGGCGCGTCGAAGACATCGGTTGGGCCGGCGTGGCCCTGTGGTGGGATCACTGGACGGTGATGTTAGTCGACTCGTTTCTAAATATGGAGTGGACGACGGCAACGGGATTGGGCGTGGCGGTGTTGCTGTTGGCGCTCTTGGGTCGGTTTGCCAAGCGCCACGGTCTGCGCAGCGGCTATGGCAGTTTGCTCAACTGGACGCTCGATCATCGCTGGGTGGCGATGGTGGCAACGGTGGGGCTGACCTGGACGGGGTATCACCTGTATAACCAGATCGAGCACCGCGGACAGCCGTGGCAGCCGGAGCGCCGCGTCGACATTAGCATGCAAATCGATCGAAGCTACAGTCTGGATGAGATCCGCGCGCATTTTGATCGCATTGAGGAATTGCTACTGGCGAAGAAGCAGGAGCTGGATATCGACGCCTTGATGACCAATTTCAGCCAGCGTCGAGCGGGCATTACTGCTTATCTGGTTTCGGCAGACGACGGTCAACTCACTACGATGGAGGCCGGGCGGAAGGTGATGGAGCTGCTGCCGCCCAAGGTGGGATTCACTTACAAAATGGGTCGTTCGCGCTCTTGGGCTGGCAACGACTTAGGTATCGAAGTGCAGCTGCGAGGGCGCAGTGAAGAAGTGCTGGAGGTGCTGATCGAAGACGTCAAGCTGGCCATGGAAAAGCTGCCTGGCGTGCAGGATGTGGACACGAGCTTAGAAGACGGCGAAGAGGAAATCCACGTCGAGATCGACCGCTCGCAGGCGCTTAACTACGGCCTGTCGCCGCGCGAGGTCGCCTCCAGTATTTCGGCGGCATTGGGCACGCGTCGCTCGTCCTCGTTCAAGAGCGATGATCGAGAGATCGACATCGTCATGCAGCTTAACGAGGGAGATCGCGCTACGCTTGAACAGCTCAAAAACAGCCGTTTTGAAGGGCGCGAGGGCAACGATATTCAACTCGCAGCCCTGGCCGATTTTCAAGTGCGCAGGGGGCCGCGTCAGCTCAGTCGAGAGAATCGCGAACTGACGGTCACGGTCTTCGCCAATACGGAGAATCGGCGCCAGGCGCAGGCGCTGATCCCGACGATAAAGACGCTCATGGAGAGCATGGAAATGCCGCCCGGCTACTCTTGGGATCTGGGGCGCGCGGCGCGTTGGATGCAGGAAGACCAGAGCGATACAAACTTCACCGCCATATTTGCTATCGTCTTGATCTATCTGATCATGGCTTCGCTCTTCGAATCGCTGATACACCCGTTTACCATTATGCTATCCATCCCGTTTTCGCTCATTGGTGTGGCGCTGGGGCTCTACGTCTTTGAGGCCCCATTCGACAACAATGGTGCCCTGGGGTTGCTGATATTGTTTGGCATTGTGGTCAACAACGGCATTGTGCTCATCGACCACATCAACCACTTACGGGCTGAGGGAATGAGTCGTAGAGAGGCCATTCTCACTGGTGGCAAACACCGCTTGCGTCCAATATTGATGACGGCCTTCACCACCATTCTCAATCTGATGCCGCTGGTCTTGCCGATGATCTATGGAACGGCCGAAGGGTTCTCGCAGCGCTGGGGACCGATTGGTCTGGTCGTAGTCAGCGGCCTAATGTCGTCGACCCTGCTGACACTCATACTCGCACCGACGCTGTACTCGCTCTTAGACGATGTGGCCATCTGGTGCAAGCGCGTCATACGCGAAGCGACTCAGGGAAGTGCGGCCGCGCCGATTGCCAATAATTAAGCGTGTAATTTCGCATTAATTTGCTATATTTGCGGCACCAACCAGCCAACGGATGTGCATATGGGCAAGGTCGAACGCAGAAAACAGATTCTGGAGGAGGCCGCTAGGCTATTTTCCGCTAGGCGCTTCGACGAAGTGCTGATGGACGATATTGCACAGGGTGCCGGCGTGGCCAAGGGCACGCTCTACACGTATTTCGCCGACAAAGAAGAGCTGTACTTTGCCGTGGTGTTTGAGGGCATATCCCGACTGAATCAGCAGGTGCTGGCCAAGGCTAGCATACAGATCGACCCCGAGAAAAAGCTGCGCAAGATCGTGCATGCGATCGTTTCTTTTGTCGCTCAGAATGGCTTCTTTTTTAAGCTGATGTCGATCGAAGAAAGCAAGAGTGGCACGGGCAAGAGCGTCAATCGCGAGCGCTGGCGCGAACAGCGCCGCATCCAGTTAGAAGCGATTGAGTCCGTGCTAATTGATGGACGCGAAAAGGGGCATTTTTCCGTGCCTCATCCCCCTGTTGAAGCGGCGATACTGCGCGATATGGTGCGCTCGACCGTTATCAATGCCGGCGGTAAGCTCAGCATTGACGATATGGTCGGCGTGATTATGCGCATTTTTGTCGACGGCATTCGCCGCCCCGCTGCCGTCGCTGCCGTTGCCGTCTCGGCGTCCTCGTCCCTGTAAAATATCCATATATAGAACGCGTTGGCGATAAAGCTAGAGCGGCTTGTTCGCTGCGTAAGGTGATCCGTTTTAGTCGGTGCATGATGGTCGGCCATTACCTGTTGCAGTGCGTCGGACAGCTCCCAGTTGCGCGCTAAAATGCCGTCGACCTATACGTGGTCGGGGCCGCGATCACGTGCTTCGGCATTGCGCATGGTCATCGTCTACTTGCTCTCCTCAAGCGTCTTGATAAGTGCGGCATACATACGGGATAGCAGTGGACTAATGCGGCCTTGCCGCTGTCGTGCACAGTGGTAAAAGAGCGGTGGAGATAATCGGCGATGATGAGCGCGCGGATGGTGCTCTTGCCCCAGAGCGCAACGGCCTTTGCAGCGTCTTCGTCTCTATTTACCATTTGGGGATGAGATCGTATTATTGAAAAACACTCAATGCGGAGGAAACGTATGCAACGTGAAGAGTGCATTTTATTTAGCGGGGGAGCAAAGGGAGCTGAAGCCACCTTTGGCCACCATGCTGAACGCATGGGAATAGAAGAGGTCAACTTCACTTTTGAGGGGCATGGCATTGTCCGTCAGCGCGGCATCCGCATGCTCAACCATGAAGAGTTGGCCAAGGGGGACGTAAGTCTAGTCTATATCTCTAAACTGCTCAATCGCACCTACACGGAGACGCCGACGTTCCGCAAGATATTGCAGAGTATCTGGTATCAGATTAACAGCGGCCAAGAGATCTATGTGATCGGGGTTATTCGCGACGATGGGACGGTAAAAGGGGGCACGGGCTGGGGCGCTGAATTTGCCAAGATTTGCAACAAGCCGCTTTTCGTCTTTGATCAAGACAAAGGTTGCTGGTTTACATGGAGCAAAGGCGAATGGCAGGATGGCATTGAGCCGGTGATCGAGAAGGCGCACTTTACCGGCACCGGCACGCGCATTCTGAACAAAAATAGCGAACGAGCTATCGCCGAATTGTTCGATCGCTCGTTTGCCTAGATTGAGCACTGCGCTGGGCGCCGGCGCACGGCCCAGTCCGTAGTTGAACCAAGCGCGTTGCCAATGCGCTATTGCGCCTATGGGTCATCGCGTTCTTTCACTCTATCCCACAGGGCGTCCAATTCCTCCAATGTCGCGTCGCGCATCGCTTGGCCGCGCTCGTGCAGGGCGCGTTCAACGGCGCGGAAGCGCCGTTCGAATTTGCCTGTGGAACGCCGCAGTGCCTCTTCCGGGTTGATCTGCAAGAAACGCGCCGTGTTGACCATGGCGAAGAGCAGGTCGCCGAACTCGTCTTCTACGGCATCGGCCGACCGAGCGCCGTGGGCCTGTCGCAGCTCGGCGAATTCTTCTTCGACTTTGTCGAGGGCCCCGTCGATGTGTGGCCAGTCGAAACCCTGGCGCGCTGCGCGCGACTGCACGCGCTGTGCGCGCATCAACGCCGGCAGGCTCTGGGGGATCCCGTCCAAATGCGAAGGGAGCTGCTGCCCCTGATCGCGCCGCTCCTGTTTTTTTATTTCCCCCCAATTATCGACGACCTGCTCCGCGCTGTCGACCTGCACGTCGGCAAAGACGTGCGGGTGGCGGCGCACCAGCTTTTCTACGATGGCGCCGGCGACGTCTTCGATTGTGAAGCGCGCCTGTTCGCTGGCGATTTGGGCGTGGAAGACGACCTGTAAGAGCACGTCGCCCAACTCGCTGCACAATTCGCCGTCATCGCCGCTGTCAATCGCCTCTAGGGCCTCATACGTTTCTTCCACCATATAGGGCTTTAGCGTCGCGTGCGTTTGTTCGCGATCCCAGGGACAGCCATCGGGGGCGCGCAGGCGCTCCATCACATCTACCAGCCGCGCAAAGTTCGTCGTATCGGCCATGCAGTCCTCTCTATAGGTCGGTGTATTTTTCGTTGCGCCCGCGCGCTTTTTCAACGGGATATCGGCTCGCCGAAATCGCCATTTTTTCCTCTAGTAGCCGAGCGGCATCCATGTCAAATTGTTCGCACATAAGAAGGACAAAGTAGAGCACATCCGCCAGTTCGTGGCCGATGGCTTGGCGGCTGTCTGGCTTATCGAGCAGCGCGTCAATCTGGTCGGCGCTGCGAAAGCGGAAGTGTTCCAGCACTTCCGCCGCCTCAATAGAGAGCCCGATGGCCAGGTCTTTGGGTGAGTGAAACTGCCGCCAGTCGCGTTCGTCCACAAACTGGCGAACCGCCCGCTTGAGTTGGTCTACGGTGGTCGTGCTGTCGTCCATATTGCTCCAACGTGGTGTTTAGATTGGATATCCGGGGAAAATATAGTGAAGAATTGTTGGTTCATAATGCGAATATCTGCGGTTTGCTGCCGATATATACAAGACGTGCAAAATGGGGCGCCGCGAAAGCGCTCGTTATGCGGCGGAATTGTGTCCAGCGGGCGGTCTGGTGCACAGGTGCCCATCGCACGCTGGTGGAACTCCAGGCCGTTGCCACTTGTCATAGAGAACGACCGCATTACGGAGTAAAAGGGGATATGTCGACGCCACTCGTTGGGGCAAAACAGAAAGCAAAAGTCGCTGATTCGTTGCGCAAGTCGCGCCGGATAGAAGGCGACCCGACGTTGGCTAGCTATCTAGAGGACATTGCCGCTTCGACCCCGCTCTCTGCGCGCAGGGAGGGCGAACTGGCAGAGCGCATTCGGGCCGGCGACGACGAGGCGCGCAATGCATTGGTTGAAGCCAATTTGCGCTTTGTCGTATCGATTGCCAAGGAATACCAAAACCGCGGTATGAGCCTGACCGAGTTGATTAGCGCTGGCAACGTCGGCTTGATTACAGCGGCTGAACGCTTTGACGAGACTAGGGGGTTTAAGTTCATATCCTATGGCGTTTGGTGGGTGCGTCAGGCCATACTGCAAGCACTTATGGAACAGTCGACCGTGCGCGTGCCGGTCAATCGCCGCGACTTGCAGGCTAAGATTGCGCGCGCCTACGAGGAACTGCAGCGAACCGGTGAGATTACCACCATCGATAAGGTGGCTGAATCGCTGGGCTATACGGCGGAAAAAATTGAGCGAGCCATGGCGGACAGTCAGCCCATCAGCTCTTTAGATGCACCTTTTGAAGAGGGCGAAGGGCGCAGTTTGCTCGATTGCATCAGCGACGAGGAACAGCTTTCGCCCGAGGAAGAGCTGCTTTCCTACGCGCTAAAAGAAGATATTGACTCCGCGTTAGGCGGGCTGAATGCGCGCGAAGCCGACGTGCTGCGCCTCTATTTTGGATTGGACGATGAGCAGCCGTTGACCCTCGATCAAATAGGCAATCGCTTTAAGCTGACGCGCGAGCGCGTGCGCCAGATTAAAGAAATAGCGCTTAATAAATTGCGTCATCCGCGCTTTCACGCGCGTTTGCGCGCACATATGCAAATGTGAGACAGACCGCACAGCCGGCAGGAGACAGAGAAAATGCGAGGCATATGCCCTCGCATTTTTTTTGGTACATTTTTTGCCCACTTGCCGCTAGGTGCCGTTCCGCGGTGCCGGTGGGGCAGCATCTGCCGGACCGGGAAATAAAGGGGTAATAAATGCCCTCGCCGTGACGATATATAGAACGGGTCTTTAAAAACAGGGAGTTGTGAAATGGCAGTTGCTGAAGGTGGCGGGTTGGCCAATCGGCGATGGGCAAGCGTTGGCGTCTTTATTTTTGTCACGTCGGGCATTTCGCTGGGCATATTCTTAGCATCTCTTTCAACGGGATGATTATAAATACTATAAAAACAAATATTTATGATTTATCCAGTTTCTTTTTAGTCGCGATCAGCAGAAACTCTTGACGGTTGTCTAAGGGTGCTTTATATTGGTGTCCGAGGCGGTGATAAAGGCCTTTTTTATCTCCCCGATAACGTCGAATAGATAGCGTTTTTTCTCCCCCCTTATCGATTCGATTGGGCCTGCATTACCATTTACCATTGGGGCTTTTCGCCCGCGGAGCATGCGCTTCAGACGGGTGGCAATGCCTAAAGTTGGATCTCGACGCAGTTTTATGCTGTGGCGAAGTCTACTTTTTTCCCAAGCGGGCGCCTTTTGGGCACTATCATCGCCGTTGCCAATCAGAAGGGCGGCGTGGGTAAAACCACGACGGCCGTCAATCTAGCCGCGTGTCTGGCGGTCAAGGGGTGTAAAACGCTCCTAGTCGACCTCGATCCCCAGGCCAACGCCACCAGTGGGTGCGGTGCTGCGGCCGATAGCCTCAACGGTTCTGTTTACGAGGTCTTGCTCGGTCATATTGCCCCCCTATCGGCCATTCGATCCATCGACATTGATTTATTCCATCAGTTCTACTTGCTGCCGTCTCATATTCGCTTGGCCGGTGCGGAAGTAGAAATGGCCGCAGTGGTCGGTCGCGAGAAGAAGTTGATGCAGGCCTTGGATTCCATTGTAGAGGAATTTGATTATATCCTGATCGACTGCCCTCCATCGCTTAGTCTGCTAACCTTAAATGCCTTGGGAGCGTCCGACTCCGTGCTCATACCCGTGCAGTGCGAGTACTATGCGCTGGAGGGGGTGAGCAAGTTGCTGCACACGGTGCGCCTAGTCAAGCGCCATATCAATCCAGATCTTCACATTGAGGGGGTGCTCATGACCCTCTACGACGAGCGCTTGCAGCTGGGGCGGCGCGTCGTCAGCGAAGCGCGAAATCACTTTGGCGACTTGGTGTACAAGACCATTATCAGGCGCAATATCAGCTTGGCCGAAGCGCCCAGTTTCGGCCAGTCTATCCTCTCCTACGATCCGTCGTCTTCTGGCGCAGAAAATTACACGAGTTTGGCCGGAGAAGTGGCCGAATTTCGCTCCGACGCCGCCTTGCTCTCCTCGACTTAACCTTTTTTGCAAAAAAAGCTTGATTTTCGGCTTTTTTATTTGTATATGAATATGCATAAACGGATAAGGAGGGTGTATGTTGCTACGTCAAAGTGCTTCGACGCAAACGAATGAGCAGCGTTTCGATCGCTCCGGGCGCGGCTCGAATTCGCCGGTGGGCAAGAGGCCTTTTGTCGCCGGTTCACGCGAGATGCGCCACCTGTTAACAGTACTAGAACGGGTGGCCCATTCGAATGCAACGGTCCTCATCGAAGGAGAAAGCGGGACGGGTAAGGAGGTCTGTGCCCGCTGGGTCCACGCCCAGAGCATGCGCCAGCAGGGGGCATTTATCGGCGTCAACTGCGCCGCTCTACCTGATGGCCTGCTTGAAAGTGAACTGTTTGGCCACGAAAAGGGCGCCTTTACTGGTGCCACTACGCAGCGCTTGGGGCGGTTTGAACAGGCGCATGGTGGCACCATTTTCCTAGACGAGATTGGCGCTGCGGCGCCTGCTGTGCAGCTGCGCCTGCTGCGCGTGTTGCAGGAGCGCGAATTTGAGCGCGTTGGTGGGGCGCAATCCATTCGCGTAGATGTGCGCATTCTGGCCGCTACGAATGTCGACCTACAGCGGGAAGTCAGCGAGGGACGCTTTCGCGAAGATTTGCTCTACCGGCTCAATGTCGTTCCGGTCAGGTTGCCTGCGCTGCGTGAGCGCGCGGTTGATATTCCCCTGCTGGTTGAGCACTTTGTGCAGTTGTCCAACCAGCGCAATGGGCGCGACGTGCTCGGCGTGGAGGAGGAAACCATGCGCCTACTGTGCGACTACCCGTGGCCGGGCAACGTGCGCCAATTGGAGAACGTAATCGAGCGCATGGTCGTGCTGACCCAGAGAGATTATATGGCCAGCGAAGACGTGCCGACGGAGATCGTTCACTGGCGCACTCAAGACGAGACGGCCGTACTGGGATCAATCGATTTTAAGGAGGCGCGCTTTGTATTTGAACGGCGCTTTTTATGCGAGGCGCTGCGCCGGCACAACGGAGTTATTGCGCAGGTGGCGGAGGCTATTGGCATGTCGCGCAAAAACCTCTACATCAAATTGGACAACCTGGGCATAGAATACGATCAGTACCGTCGATGCGGCTGACTAAAGGCGCGTGCGCGGGCCTTTAGCGCGCTGCATTTTCTCGTATTGTTCGCGCAGATACGTCCAGTGCTCGCTGTCTTTCTCTTCGACTTCAACGGCGCGCCGTATAACGGCAAAAGCGCGCGCGTAATGCCCCTGTAGATAGAGCAGTTCGGCATAAGTATCCAGGTAGATGGGGTTCTCCCCGTCTATCTGGAGTGAGCGCAGGGACAGGTTCGTTGCGCGGTCCAACAGAACGCCTTCTTCCGCATAGGTCCAGGCTAGATTGTTGAGCGACGAAGCATCTTCCGGATTGCGCGCGATGGCCCGTTCGTAGTATTCGATCGCTCTTGCGGGCAGGTTCTCCTCGGCGTAGAGCTGGGCGATATGCGCGGCGACATTTGCCATTTTCTCACCGCGTATGGCGCGGTTAAATGAGCTATCGGCCGCAGCGAGACTGCCCTGGCGCAGCTGCGTCTCGCCGAGAGTTAGCAAGAGGCGCGGCTCGTCGGGTGCGAGGCGCAGCGCGGCTTGCAATTCGCTCTCGGCGCGGAGTAAATCTCCACTTTTGATGGCCAGTCGGCTGCGTTCAACGCGGGAAAATAAGTGGCCGGAATCCACTGCGATGGCTGAGTCGAGCAGGGTCATTGCGCGCTCGTTGTGATCGAGTTTAGACTCGATCCAGGCAAGGGTGGCCAATAATTCGGCATGAGGCGGCATCTCCGCGCGCAGTGACTCCAGAGCGGTGTGCGCCTCGCCGTAGAGTTCGCCCTCTCTGCACAGGGTGCGTAGGGCGCTGTAGAGATCTTCGCTGTCGGGCTCGCTTTCGATGGCGTCGATTAGCGTCGTCAGTGCCAGCGCGTATGCTCCACGCCCCATGTGCGCCAGGGCAATGAGCAGGCGCCGTTGCGCATTCTCTCCGTCTTCGCGCAGCGCTCTCTGGCCTTCGCGCAGCGCCCGATCGTAATTGCCATTCTCCAGATACATAGCGGCCAACTGCGACCGATTGATTTCATAGGACCCGCAGTGGGGGTTGTCGATGACAAAGGTCGCCATCAGCGCATAGCAAAAGAGCTGTCGCTTCATCAGTATTCGTGGCGGTTGGCGTAAATGTGCATCAGCAGTCCGATGGCCAGCATATTGGCCAAGAGCGACGAGCCGCCAGAGCTCAAAAAGGGTAGCGGTAGTCCGGTAACGGGCATGACGCCGATCGTCATGCCCACGTTGACAAAGACGTGAAATGCCAGCATGGAGGCTAGGCCTATGGCGATGAGGCTGTAGAAGCGGTTCTTGGCGATGGAGCCGATGTAGAGTGCGCGCGCAATGAGGAAGAAAAAAAGAGCCAGCGCCGCCAGTGCGCCGACGAATCCCAACTCTTCACCAATGACGGAAAAAATAAAATCCGTGTGGGCGGCGGGAAGGAACTCGTATTTGGTCTGCGTTCCCTCGAGAAAGCCGGCTCCCGTCAGACCGCCCGAGCCAATAGCTATTTTCGATTGGATGATATTCCAGCCGGTTCCGAGGCGATCGCTCTCGGGGTCCAGAAATGTCATAATGCGATCTTTTTGGTACGAGCGTAGAAAATGGTCCCACAGGTACACGGTAATAAGACCCGCAGACAGGTTGGTCAGCACCATGGTTATGGTGAATAGCAGGCGCCCCAGCAAGAGGTGGATGGCGATGCCACTGCCGATGATAAACGCGCCGAATAAATAGGGTGCTGCGCCCTGCCATAGCGGTTCGAAGGAGAATGCGACGCTCAGCAGGGGCGATAGAATGAAAAAGATGAAGACCCTGCGCATGCCGGCCCAGTAGAGCATGGGAAAGAGGGGAGCGCCGAAGGAAATAGCGGTGCCCAGATCCGGTTGGCGCACGATGAGTGCCATGGGGATTATGCACAGGGCAGAGGAGCCGAGAACGCCGCCGACCCGATTAACCTGTTCGGGTGTGCAATCGCTCAAGTAGCGCGCCATTGCGATGATCGTTGCGATCTTGGCAAACTCGGACGGTTGTATGCGCACTGGACCGATGCTGAGCCAGCGCGCGGCATCATCGCCAATTCCCCAAACGAGCACGGCCAAGAGGCTGAGCAAGCCGAGGGCGAATAGGGGATAGGCTAGACCGTAAATAGCCTTGTTGGGAACATAGGCGATGGCCAGGGAAGCAAATAGGGCGACGATGGCGTAGCGCGCCTGTTTTGACCAAGCCATCTGGACGGTCAGCGAGTCGCTGTAGTAGGCGGCGCTGTAGATCATAGTTACGCCGAGCAGCACCGTGGCTACGGTCGAGGCCAAAAGCAGATAGTCTATGTCTCGTATGAGTTGCATGGTTTATCTCGGCTGGGCACTGGCTGCGTGTAGGGCAGGTGTAGACTGCAGCGCCGCAGAGGTGCGATCGCGGTATGCCTTGATGATTTCGCGCGCGACGGGTGCTGCTACAGCGCCTCCCCCTCCTCCTCCCTCTATGACGACGGCTATGGCTATGGCTGGATCGTCGTAAGGTGCAAAGGCGACAAACCACGCGTCGTTGTTGTTGTTTTCCCTATTGGGGACCTGAGCAGTACCGCTCTTCCCCGCCACTTCGAGTCCTTCTATCTGCAGGCGCCACCCCGTTCCATGAGGTCCGTAGACGACGCGGTGCATCGCTTTGCGCACGATGTCCAGCGTGGCGTCAGAGATGCTGGACATGCGCTGGCCCGGCGGTGGTGCTCCGCTCAAAAAGGGCGTCACGAGAACGCCGCCGTTGGCAATGGCGGCCGTGTAACGGGCCATTTGCAGCGGTGTGACGAGCATGGCACCCTGGCCAATAATCAGGTTGAGCAGATGGCCTAGCGTCCATCCATCGCGTTCCTGGTAATATTGGCGCGACGGCAGCAACCCGGTAAACTCCTCGGGTTCAAACTGCAAGCCGGTGGCTTTCCCAAAGCCCAATTCTTCGGCGTATGCTCTCCATGTTTCTATGCCCATTAGCTGGGCTAGGTGATGAAAGTAAGTGTTACAGGAGGTCTCTATGGCCTCGAGCATATTGAGTTCGCCGTGCCCGCTGCGATTGTTGCAGCGAAATACCACATCGCCGACCTGCAGCGAGCCGACGCAGGCGGCGAACGTGCTCAGCGTATCCGTAATGCCCGCCTCGAGGGCGGCTATAGCGCCGATCATCTTCAACGTGGAGCCGGGAGGATAGCGTCCGCGTATGGCGCGATTGAGCAGCGCCGTCTCGCTCTGCAAGACCTGCTGGCGCTCTTGCTGTGCCTGGAACGAGACGAAGATATTGGGGTCGAAAGTAGGTTTGTTGGCCAGAGCCAAGAGGGCGCCAGTGCGCACATCCAAGGCCACTGCCGCCCCTGCCAGACTGTCGGGTAGGGCGCGCTCGGCAGCCTGTTGCAAATCAATGTCGATCGTCAGCTGTAGGTCTTTGCCGGATTCGGCCCGCTGGTCTCGTTCGGGAAATTCGCGGCGCGTGCGACCGCCGGCATCTACCTCGTAGTAGCGCACGCCGTCTCGGCCGCGCAGGTCGTTCTCGAATACCTTTTCCAGGCCAGTTTTGCCAATAAAATCGCCGGCCATATATGTTTTGCCGGTCGAGCCGCGTCGATTTTCATCGCGAATGATACCCATGTATCCCAGTAGATGAGCTGCGCTCGTGCGGTAGGGATAGTGGCGCTGTGCCTCTATTTCGATATCCAACATCGGCCAGTCGGCCCTGAGGCGCTCTTCGACGATAGACACGGTGCGAAAGTCGACGTCGCGCTTGAGGCGAATGGTGCGATATCTCCTGCTATAGACGCCGTCGATGGCCGTATCGCCCACCGCGTTGACAAACGCCTTGCGCGCTGCGTCGTACTCTTTGCGCGACGTGCGGACCAGCGACACGGTGTAGAACGGGCGGTTGCGCACTAGGGTGCGTCCCTGGCTATCGACGATGAGGCCCCGCGGCGCCTTTACGCGTTTCTGCGCTATGCGGTTGGCTTCCGACTCGCGTTCGTAGTCGTCTGATGTCGTAACCTGCAAGTAGAATAGGCGCAACGTCAATACGAGGAAGAGCACGCCGACAATGGCGAAGAGTCCGTTGGCGCTGGGGCGCTGGTCCTGTCGCGTATGCCACTCCATTTTAGACGGGTAGGATTCGCTGGCGCAGCATTGCAACCGTAGAAAATACGGCGCCCACTAGCCCGGTGTACAGGGCGCGCCCCAGACCGTAACGCACCCAGAAAAACGGCGCGTCGGCCAAGCCAATAGCGCTGGTGCCCACGTAATAGACCAGGTCGTGTGCGAGGACGGCGGCAAAGATGAGCGCAACTTGCACCTGCACGCTGTCGCCGACTACGCGCGAACGTCCGTAGCCCACCGCAAAGCCCACGGTGGATTTCAACAGCGCATTGAGGCCGAAGTCGGCGGGCATATAGGCATCTTGGAGCAGGCCGACGGCAAAGCCCAGCAGCGTCGCTGGCGTAGATCCTTGGCGCAGTGCGGCAAAGATGAGAACGAGCAAGACGAGGTCGGGTTTCAGCGAAGAAATCGCCAGAAATTCAACCCAGGTAGTCTGCAGTATAAAGGCCAGCAGCAGGAGCAAGGCGTAGCGCGCGATATCCATTTAGTCGATGGCCGTGGGAATATTGAGCGTGGTTCCCGTTAACAGCGTCGTCGTGAGGCTGATGTTGTTCTGGCGGGCCAGATCTTCGGGCTGCAGACCGAACTTACGCGCGATACTATAGAGCGTGTCGCCTTGCACTACGGTATATTGGCTGTCGCTCTTGGATTCGCCGCCAACGACCAATACCTGGCCGGGTTTGATTAAGGCGTTGCTGAGGCCGTTCCACGTCTGCAGGGACTCTATGCTGATATCAAAACGACGCGAGATGCCCCACAGCGTCTCGCCCTGCAGGACGGTATGCGTTTTGCGCCCGCTGGCATCGAGTGCGATTGGTGCTGGCTGCACGCGCGGAATGCGCTGCGTCCAAATAGTCAGCTTCTGTCCTGGCCGTATCAGACCGCTTTTCAGATCGTTCCAATCCATCAGATCGCGCAGCGAGACACCGTGTCGGTTCGCAATGCGGCCGAGGGCATCGCCGCGACGGACGGTGTAGGTAATCTGCGTGCCCTCTGCGGCGCCGACGGCAGCGTTGGCGCCTGCGGGAATATAGAGGCGCTGACCGGGGTAAATGCGGTTGGGATTTTGCAGGCTATTGGCGGCAATGATCGTGCGAGTGCTGACGCCGAAGGTTTGGGCTATGCTCGATAGGTTATCGCGTTGCTGCACCTCGTAATGGTACACGGTAGCTTTTTGTGCGGCGGGCAGGCGGGCATAGCGGTCGAGAAAGGCGCTTTCGGTGCCCTTGGGTAGGCGCAATACATAGGGCTTTTTAGTGCCGGGAGGCGTGATGGATTGGCGCAGTTCGGGGTTGAGTGCGCGCAGCGCCGACTCGTCGACGCCGATGGCATGCGCTGCTGCGCGCAGATCGACGTAGGGCCACGTCGCAGGTAGGGTGACTTGGTCATAGGCTAAGGGCGGTTCAAAGGCGATGTCTTCGAAGCCGAATTGCTTCGGATCTTTGGATATGATGGCCGCTGCCATAAAGAGGGGAACGTAGTTGCGCGTTTCTGTGGGCAGTTCCAGCTGCCAGAAGTCGCGCGTTCCCGCCTTGTCTATGGCGCGCCGCACGCGCCCGCGTCCCGAATTGTAAGCGGCCAGGGCCAGCCGCCAGTCGCCGAACTCACCGTAGAGACTCTGCAGGTGGCGCGCTGCGGCATAGGTCGATTTGACTGGGTCGCGGCGCTCGTCGATCCAGTGGGTCTGCTGGAGCCCTTCTAACTGACCGGTGCTGGCGACGAATTGCCACAGGCCCACGGCGCGCGCGCGCGAGTAGGCGTTGGGGTTGAAACCGCTCTCTATCATCGCGATAAAGAGCAGGTCCTGCGGCAGATCGGCCTCCTGCAGCACGCGCCCTATCATGTCGCGATAGCGCCCTGAGCGCTGCGCCCATGTCGCATAGGTCTGTCGACCGCGCGTCTGGAAGAAGTGGATGCTTGCCGCCACGCGGGCATTGGCATCGATCGGCATGTCACAGCGACGACTCAGCTGGTGGATACGCACCAGCTGGGACGCGTCGTCGGAAAGGTCTTCGATGCGCTCTTTCGACAAGCCTTCGAGGAGGAGTACCAGCGGACTATCCGGCGAAAAACGCTCTAGGTCGGGTAGCAGGTCGAGGTAGGCCTGTTCTATATCTGCGGCTAGCTGCGCGCTGCGCGTCGTGTCGTCTATTGAGTCGCTGGCTTCGAGTTCGGCTAGGCTGCGATAGGCCAGATCGAGATCGCCCTGGGCGGCGTCGACCTGGCCCTGCGCTCGTGCCTCTTGTGCGCGCAGCAGATGCCATCGCGCCGTGCGCAAACCTATGTCGGACTGCGCACGGTCTTCTCCGTCCTCATCGGCTTCAACGTGCGCGGCCGCCGGAGGCGTGGGGCGTGTCGGACCTGGCCAGATAGAACAGGCAGATGCGCTCAATGCAAGACCGATTAAACCGCACCAGGCGCGTGGGCCCAACATGGGCTAGTCCTTCTTGGGGACGAGGATTTGAGAGCGCACCTTGAGGGCATTGGGGTAGCGCGATTTGATCTCTTGCGCCGCGGCTTGCGCCGCGTTTTCATCAGCGTAATGTCCAACTTCGACTTTATACCACGGCGCTTTAAAGGCCACGTCTATATCGCTTCTGCTGAGCCGCGCCATGGCCTTGCGCCGCAGACGGTCTGCTTCCTCGTACGAGAGAAATTGGTCTAGTAGCACGCGCCAGCCAAAAGTGCGAACCATTTCCTCGTTCTCGTCTTCGACGAGCCCACCCGGTGCCTCTTCGCTCGTGGCCAGGGGTAGGTCTGCCGACGGGGAGACCGCGGGCGCTGCGCTGCGCTGCACGGAAACGATGTAGGCATCGCCGTAGTCCGAGCTCAACTGGTTCACGCGTCGCAGCAGCGACTCGGCACCGGCGCGGGTGGAATAGTCACCGGCCTGAATCATGTACAGCTGATTGCGCTGCTGCACGTAGACAGCTGCGTTGAGCGATTGTTCCAACTCGGCGCGCAGCTGGCGGGCAGAGGACTCGTTGCTCAGCGCCAGCAGTTGGACCCTGTAAACGGTGGTGCTCAATTCGGTAGAACCATCGGCGATCGCGTCGTTCGCCTCGTCGCCGGGTTCGTAGACAACGGAGGCGCTCTCAAGGGCCGGGCGTGCCTCGTCATCGGGTTTATCGGCAATGAGATCGCCCTCGGGGGGCGGAGGCGTCGCGCCGTCGAGTTGCGGTAGCGACCGCAGCACCGCGCGTGCGAAGGTGGGTTGGATGAGGAGCAGATCTTCTTGCAGCGCGTGTGGGTCAAAGGATTCGCGCAGCGGCTGAACCTGCGCTGCTACCTGTGCCGGCGGCAGCGGCGCGGCCACGGGTGTGCCGACGCAGCCCCACAGATAGAAAGCCACTGCGGGCAATAGGGCTCTTTCACGCGTTATCACGCTGGACAAGGTCCGATCCTCACGCTTCCTCTGCGTCCGATACCCAGGCGCGCAGGGTGGGTTCGAAAGGCGGGCGCGCCACGCCTCGTTCGGATATAATGGCGCTGACAAAGCCGTGTGGCGTTACGTCGAAGGCTGGATTGTACACTTCGACGTCGGCCGGAGCCGTTAGTTTGCCCATGCCGCGGCGAATTTCGTCGCCACCGCGCTCTTCTATGGGTATTTCGTCGCCGCTGGCGAGGGTAATATCTAGCGTAGAGACGGGGGCTGCGACGTAGAAGGGCACGCCGTGCTCTCTGGCGATAATGGCCAGTCCATACGTGCCAATTTTATTGGCCACATCGCCGTTGGCGGCGATGCGATCAGCGCCGACGATGCAGCAGGCGATGCGTTCCTTGCGCATTACGGAGGCGGCCATATTGTCGCATATGACCTGCACCGGAACGCCGCTCTGCTGCAGCTCCCAAGCCGTCAGGCGCGATCCCTGCAGCAGGGGGCGCGTTTCGTCGGCAAAGACGGCGATGCGCTTGCCCTGTTCGCGCGCGGCATAGATTACGCCGAGTGCCGTGCCGTAGTCAGCCGTGGCCAGCCCTCCGGCGTTGCAGTGCGTTATGACTTGGGCCTCATCGGGCAGCAGTTCGGCGCCGTTGTAGCCCATGCGTCGGCAGATTGCTTGGTCTTCGGCAAACAGGCGCTCGGCAGTAGATAAGAGCTGCGCACAAACAGCGCCATTGTCCAAGTCATTACAGCGGGCGACGACACTTTCCATTTGTTCCAGTGCCCAGAACAGGTTGACAGCTGTTGGTCGCGTTCGAGCGAGGCGTTCGATGGCGGCGGCGACGCGCGCGCGGAACAGATCACTCGTACAGTCCATGGCTGCCTGCGCTCCGAGGACGACGCCGTATGCGGCCGCCAGTCCGATGGCAGGTGCTCCGCGAACCATGAGAACTTCGATCGCCTTGGCCACGCTCTCGACGTCGCGACAGGTTGTGTGAACCAGCGCTTCGGGTAGCTGTGTTTGATCGATCAGGACGAGCGCGTCATCCTGCCATTTCAGCGTTTGAACGGGCATTAAGATTGGGAAAACTCAAAGGGCGTGCGCTGCTCTTGCGTGGGAGGCGACGTCCATTCATCGGCAAACTCCGTGCATTGAGCATCGCCCCAGAGGCGCTCCAGCGCGTAGAAATCGCGCGCTTCTTGGCGGAATATGTGGACAACGATATCGACGAAATCGACGAGGACCCAGCGGCGGGTCGCCACGCCTTCGATGTGCCACGGCGGGTCGCCGGCTTCTTTGAGCGATTGGGCTACTTCCTCCGCTAGCGTTCGGACGTGTTGTTCGGACGTGCCAGTGCAGAGGACGAAGTAATCGGCCGCATCGGAAAGGCCGCGCAGGTCCATCAGCAGAATATCCACGCCCTTCTTCTCCTGCAGCACTTCTACGATCTGGTCTATTCTGGGATCTTCGTGGTGTTTCATGAAAAGCGGTGGTTTCCTTTCACCTATTTCTCAGCGAAATAGGTCGATGCGTTTAAAGTCGCGGCCGATGACGATAGTGACATCGGCGAGGCGGAAGTCCTGGTCGACCTGCTGGTCTATCAGGTGCGGTATGCCAAGCACGGCGGCTACTTGCTCGGCGCGCTGGCGGTCGCCGCCGCGGCGTATGACCATTGTGTGCTGGTAGCCAAAGTGGTCGGCATTCCCCTCGTCGATTACGTCCAAACCGACCTGGCGTGCTCGACGCGTTAGGCGTGCCGCCACTCGGGGGACGCCGCAGCCGTTGAGAATTTCCACGCGAACCGCTTGCGGTAGAGGAGCGGGCTCTGCGGCTGCGAGCGGTGCGACGGAGGGATCGATGGACTGGGATCTGAACTCTGGCCAGGCAGCGATGGTCAAAATGACGGTGCTGGTCGCCGCAGCCAGAAGCCAAAGTATCTTTTCGTGCACTCGGGAGCGCTCCCCACGCCCAGCGCGGCAGTCAAACAGACCGCTGTGCGCGAGCAAAATAGACGTTTTAAATGAATAAAAAACGGCCAATTAAGTCAACTCTGGATGGGCTTTGTAGGCGGGCAAAAAGGGCGGTTAACGGCGCCAATTCAGGTGCCATGCGCATCGGTACAATCGCTGAATTGCACGTGGGCAAAGTCGTGTTACTGCATTTTTGTCCGCAGCGCGGTAAAGCGATTTAATGCGCGCGGCTGCTGCGGACAGATAGTGGATGTGCTGAGATGAGTGCTTAGATTAGTTAGAGGTGCGCTAGGTCAATTCACAATGTGCAGTTTAAGCGGGTATAAATGGCGAGTGTCGAAAAAATTAGAGAGGCAGATTTTGTCGAGGCGTTTTCGATGGGTGACTACGTGGCGTGCTGCGGCCGGGCGTTCCAACTTTTTGGCGACGGTGTGTTGAGCAATCCCCCGCGGCAAGAACGCGTTGAGCGCCAGCGCGGTATGGATCACTTTAGCTTGGTTATGCCTGCCGAGTGGCCGGGTCGCTACAGCGCGTGCAAGCGCATCGAGGAATTCTCCGATGTGGCCAGCGGACAACTAGCCCGACGCGAGGCCTACATAGAACTGCGCGATTGGGTCGATGAAGAAGTCGTGCGCCTCGATGCGGGGCATATAACGGATGTGCGGACAGGTGCCGCAGGCGCGTTGGCGCTCCAGTATATCTCGACTAGGCCGATTCGACGCGTTGCTATTTTGGGCACGGGGCGCGTCGCGCGCGCGCTGGCGCTGGCCTGCGATAGTTTATTCGATTTGCAGGAGGTGCGCTGCACCAGTCGCCGAGCAGAAAACCGCGATGCATTTGCCCGCGAAGTCGGCCCTAAGATGCGTGCTCCACTGCATATGGTCGCTGCACAGAGCGAATGTCTAAGCGATGTAGATGCGCTATTGACAGCCGTGCCAACGCCAGAGCCCATCGTCGGAGAGCGGGCGGTCGAAGAAATTGACTATCTCGTCGTTGTTGGGGGAGATAGTCGAACGCGCCAGGTAGAAGGCGCGGTGCTAGAGCAGCGTCCGGTATTGGTCGACCTGTGGGGACAGGCGGAAAAATCGGGCGAGTTTCGCTGGGCGCACGCGCAGCGGCAGCTAGAGCGCATTGCGCTGGTGCGCGGCGAGAGCGGAGAGGTATTGACGATCGGCGATGCAGCTCTGGGGCGCGCGCAGCGGTCGCGGGCCTGCGCCTATTTGACCGGATTGGCAGTGCAGGACCTGTGCGTTGCGGCAATGATTTACGAGCGTTGGAAGACCCAGAGCGCTACTTGAATAGACCAGAATACTTGAAGGTCATGATATAATCCTGCGACCCCTTGCGCTTGCTCTTGGGACGGGTGTCGTATACGTCCCAGCCAAAGCCGAAAAGGAACTGATCCTTGTAAAAGGAGATAGCCAGTCCAAGCGAAACGGCCAGTGAGTTCTCCGTTGAAAGGGCTTCCAATACGTTGCCAATGGCGGTGAAGTGGATGCCCGAAATCGAGGCGTTGTCGACGTTGTGCCATCCGGCAAAGGCCAGTCCGGGGAGGCCAATAAGGCGCTCTGTCTTGCCTTTGACGGGCTCGCCCTGCGCGTCCCTATAGTCGCGTCCCGGGCGTATAGTTAGAAAAGACAGCAGGGGCTTGGCCTCGAACTCCCACTTCCAGCCGCCGGCCTGTAGCACCTGACTGATGCTCTGGGGCGGCGCGCCGGGATAGCTTCGCGTGGTAATTTTTAGGCGCACTCGCCGCGTGTCCTTTTCCAATAGACGCAAATTGATGTCTTCGGCTAATACGCGCCCCTCGCTGGAATCGTAGATTTTGACCGAGGTTTGTTTGGTGCTGCCTTTGGGATCGTAATTGGCGTCGAGCGTCGTCCACTCGATGGTAAATTCGCGGCCAACTAGGGCCTGGCGCAGCGAGTCGGGCATGTCGAAGGCGACGTCTATTTTAGTCTCGTCCTTTTGCACAACGGGCGTGCTGTTCCACCCCACTGCCAGGGGCTTGCCCTGTTCTTTGCGCGTCGCAATGAGGCGGGTAATGCTGGCTAGGTCAATATTTTTTAGCGCGCCCTGACCCTTGAACGTCAGCGGCCGGGCCTTGTCTTTGACGTCGTTGCTGACCAACAGCACGCGGCCGAGGCGTTCGCCCAGCGCCTGTGGGCTAAAGAATATCTTAAGGCGCGTCGATTCGCCCGGTCCCAGCGAGAAGTAAGTGGGATCGACGCGCACTTCCGCCGTCTCTGGGTGCGCCTCAACTTGCAGTGTGGTATCGCCTGAGTTGGTTGCGACCAGCGTGCGCTCTTCCGTATCGCCGAGCACGACGTAGCCAAAGTCGATGCCGCCCGTCGGGTTGATCTCAATTTCGGCGGCAACGCCGGTGCCGTTGAGCAATACGTCCAGTGTTTCCGTCCCTTCTTCCCAGAAGCCGTCAATGCGCAGATTGCCGGAAATGGTGCCGCGTGAAGAGGGATTGAAAGCGATGTGCACGGGCAGTGTGCGCAGGCTATTGGCCGGTAGAATTAGTCGGTCGGCAGGATCAATTTGCGTATAGAGCGTAAAGTCTTCGCTCGTCGAACGGATGTGGTTGATGGTGAGATCTGCGTTGCCGATGTTGGCCAGTTCTACGATTTGGCTGCTGGTCTCGCCGACGGCAATTTGACCGAAGTCGATGGTGGCCGGGCTGAGCTTGAGAAACTGTCCGATGCCCTGCAGGTGCAGCAGGCGCTCTCCATCTTCGGTGGATACGCCGAGCGCCGCCTGGCGTAGGCCGATTTCTTTAGGAGAAAAACCAACCGATACTTTTCCACTTTCGCCCGGCTGCAGCAGAAGCGCACCGTTGCTCAGTTCAAATTCTGCACCGTAGTCTTCGCGCAGATCCAGCCGAGCGGTAAAGGGGCTTCCTCCGCGATTCCACAGCAGGACGTGGTCGCGCTGGGTCTGGCCTAGCGGGACGCTGCCAAAGTGCATGCCGGTGCCGTTGAGTACTTCGATGCGCGGTGGACTGATCCGACCTTCGCCGAGCAGGGGTATGCGAAGGTCTGCCGCTTCGGGGTCGCTGGTTTGCAGGTGCAGCTGGCCGCTTGCCGTGCCTTCGATTTTTGGCTGAAAGCGCACCGGGATATCTAGCCGCTGGCCGGGCGGTAGCTTGGCCGGCAGCAGAGTGCTAGGCGGCAGAAAGCCGCCGCCCGTCACTGCGGCCGACTCGATCTGCAGATCTGCATCGCCGCGGTTGAGCACGGTGACTGTACGCAAGGAGCTCTCTCCAATGTCGACAGTCTGATATGCGACGCCGACTTCTGGCAGAGGCGAGACGGCCGCGCTCGGCGCGCGCACGTGTGCGCTGACTTCCAGTTGCAGAGGGGGGTGGTCCGGCGAAGTGATGCGCAGCACGTTCGTATACCGTCCGCCGCGCGCCGCGCGCAGCTGAATGGCTCGTTCGACTTGTTGACCAGGGCGTAAAACCGGCGCTACTTCGCCGGTTAGGCTGAAAGGCGTTGGGGTCTGCAGCCAGTATATGCTATCGATGCGGACCGCTACGTCGCCGGCATTTTTCAACGCGAAAAAGGCTTCGCCTGCCTGTCCAAGATCTATGGGTTCGAACGATAGCTGGTCGGCCGGTAGCGCGGCGAGTTGGGCTTGGACGACGCGTGCGCGCAGAGGGATTGCTATTTCATCGCCCTTGAAAAAACCGCGGATCTGCAGCGTGAGAACGGCTTCGTATTCGCCGGTAGTCGGTGCGGCAAAGGCGACGGCTATCGATTGCTGAGATGCGGCCGCTATGCGCAGCGTATCCGGCGATGCGGAAAACGGCCCCTGCGGGACGCCGACGATCACTTCGATGGCTTCGTCCTCAACGTTTCTCAGCTGCAGCTGGGAAACGGTGGAAACGCCCGGCGCCGTGGGCTGCATGCGCAGCGTGCTCGGCGTGACCTGTATCGATTGAGCAACAGCAGCAGCGGTGAAGAAGAGGGCGGCCAGAAAGCCAACAGCCCACCTGTTCAGCGGAGATTTCATGCGTAGAATGTAGGGCAAAAAAGAAGAGCGACCAACCCGCCAGAATATCGTTTACAACGTTTGTCGAAGCGCCACAGCTCAGAGGTGTGGTAGACTTCCTCTTGGATATTCTTTTGCGGATTCAGGTCGCTCTTTGTAGAAGGAAACATAAGGTAAAAGGTCCCTCACTGTCAAACCAATGTGTTCAAGAAGAGAGTATTTCTTTTAGTCCATGTACCAAGCGATCCATGCCTTCGGCGACAGTGTCTCGCCGCAGCGCACCAAAGGCGATGCGCAAATGGCAGGCGTCGGTCAGACCAAACGCCTCGCCCGGTATGACGGCGACGCGGTATTCGCGCACCAGACGCTCTACTACATGGAGCGCAGGAGACGGAGTATTTAGACGCGCAAGCAGGTAAAAAGCTCCGCGCGCATCGGGCACGTGACAGCCTTTGCCCAGCTCGTCGAGGCGGGATAGACACAGTCGGCGCACGGTCGCCAAGTCTTCGGAAAACTGCTGGCAATAGCTCCGACCGGCGCGCAGGGCACCCAGTGCCGCCCGCTGGGAAATAACGGGCGGACAAATCAGAATGGTGTCCTGTGCTTTTTCGAGCGCGGGCAGCAGATGGGCTGGTGCTACTAGATAGCCCACGCGCCAAGAAGCCATGCCGTAGCCTTTGGAGAACGAGAAAAGCGATATCGTATGCGCGGTGCTGTCGGATAGGGATGCCGGCGAGAAGTGCGCTGCGCCCTCATAGGTAAAATACTCGTAGGCTTCATCGGAAAAATGGTAGAGGCCACGCTGCTTGCACAGGTCGTTTACGGCGCGCAGGTCTTCGGGCCGGTAGACGGCGCCGGTGGGGTTGTTGGGTGAGATGGTGACGATGGCGCGCGTGCGCTCGCCAATGGCCGCGGCAATCGCGTCGGGGCGCAGCTGGTAGTCGCCGTCGGTCGGCACGGCGACGGCGCGACAGTTGGCCATGGCAATAGCCATTTCGTGATTGAAGTAAAACGGCGCGGCAATAATGACTTCATCGCCGGGATCCGCGACGGCCAAGAGGGCGTGATAAAAGCCCATATTGCTCCCTGCCGTGACCATGAGGACGCGTTCATCGCCGACCGCTATACCATTCTCTGCCAATAGCTTTGCACGCAGGGCCTCTTGCAGTTCGGGCAGGCCGTGCGCCGCTTGGTAGTGGTGTTCGCCTAGGTGTTCGCCAAACGCCTCAGATGCGGCTAGTGCTTGCGGCGGGGGCGGATAGTGCACCACCCCTTGGCCAAGGGAAATGGTGCCAGGCGTCTGGCGGATGAGACCGGCTACGTGGGGAATGACGGGCGGTTGCACCGCGCGCATGCGCTGAGATTCGAACGGCGTGCGCATGGCCGGCTAACTCTGCAGTGCGCGGTCCAGGTGCGCCATGAGGCGATCGATTTCCTCGCACATAGCGCCGTCGAGCGCAAAGCTGAGGGGACCGCGGTGCACCTGGTTGGGAAAGAGGCCGCGCTTGTGCATAATGTAGCGCTCGCTGACGATAAAACCGTCCAATCCACCCTGCAGTTGCAGCGTGATGAGCGCGCATATGGGCCAGTAGAGGCGGTAGGCGCGCTCGTCGTCTCCCGCCTGCAGTGCGTTCCACAGGGCCGTCGTGCCGTCCAATAGCTCGACGCCGGGGATGGTGCCGGTTATGCCGCGGCGAAACGAGTCGATGAGCAAGACGCCGCCACTGCCCTCAAAAATGCTCGCCCGTTCTCCCGTGGCTGCTCGCAGCGCCGATATACAGGGCCCGAGAGGGGACGCTTCGGGTTTGAATAGCACGCGCTGGCCGAACTCGGCAAAGAGGCTGGCTTGAAATGCAATGCTCATGGGGTTGCCCACGTAGGAGCTGGCATCCTGAACGAAGATGGGTATATCGACTTCCGCGAGTAGAGCGGTGAAGTAGGCGCGCAGCTGGTCTTCGGAGAGTGCGCGCGAGATGGGGGGTATGGCCATGAGCGCCGCTGCGCCGCCGTCTTCTGCCGCGCGCGCATACGCACATGCCTGCTGCGTGCTCTCTGCCGCGACGTTGATGATCACCGGGCCGCGCTGCTGGGCAAACTCGCACAGCTGGGCGGGCAGTTCTATTCGCTCGCGTTCGCTCAGGCGAAAGAGGTCGGAGACCAGTGCTAGGCAGAAGCCGTCCGCTCCTAGGTCGAAGAGGTAGTCGATCTGCTTCCCCATGGTCTTTAGGTCGATGGCTCCACTTTCCACATACGGCATGTGCACGACGGGCAGGACGCCCGCTATGGTCTTCTGCGTCATGAGGTCCTCTATTGGCGTGTTTTTGAGCGTTCGATCGCCCGTGCGTGGCGCACAATGGCGTGTAATTTCTCTTCTAATTCAGCGTTGGCCGCCGCCATAAAATGGGCGAATTTGCGCCGCTTTACATAGCGCGGTATTTGGTTGGGACCGGTCCGGCAGCGCGCACCCGCCTCCTCGGCGATTAGAGAGGGGGGGCCGGCATCGTAGATTTCTACCTGGCGCGTCAAATAGGCACTCAGATGGCCCTCGGCAATGAGCGTCAGTACGAGCGCTGCGCCGATGGGATGCTCGCGCGGATCGAGGTCGTAGTGCGCGCGAGCCAGTGCTTGGTAGTCGCGCGCTTTGGAAGAGATGAAGACCTTGTTGTGCGTAGGGGCATGTTTTAGCGACAGCCGCTTTTTGCGCGCTGATCCCTGCTGCACAAAGGCACCGCCGCCGCGCACGGCGGTAAATACTTTGTCTTCGTTTGGACGAGCGACGATGGCCGCGAGCATGTCGCCGTCGCGCGCCAGCCCGATTGATATGTGGTAGGGGGCATCGCCGCGCTTGAAATGCCAGGTCCCGTCAATGGGGTCGAGGATGACTATATAGGGGGAAGGGCTTCCCGCAAAGCGCTTTTTTAGCGGCGTGCTCTCTTCGGCAATAACGCCGACGTCGGGGAAGTGCTGCAGCACCGCGCTGAGCAAGATGTCCTGCAGGCCGCTGTCGAGCGCGGTAAAGGTGGTTGAAGCGGCCTGTGCCTTGTCACCGGTCAGGCCCAAATCGGCCTCTTTGCCGATGTCGGGTACCTGTCCGTAAAAAATCATCGATGCCCGTGCACATTGGCGGACAACGGGCAGTATGGCGTCGATAAAGTGCCGTGGATCGATGGGCTGGTTCATGGTGCGTTATTAAAAATAAACGCCCAGCTCCACGCAAGGAGCCAGGCGTTTATGGACTATGTGTGGACGGAGGCGGACTATCCGGCCGCCTCCTGCAACTGTGCGCTGTGCAGTGCCGCAACGACTTTGTCCGGGCTCATGGGCAGCTCGCCAAGGCGGACGCCAATCGCGTCGTATATGGCGTTGGCAATGGCGGCCATAGGCGGCACTAGCGGCACTTCGCCGACGCCGCGAATGCCGTGCGGACTGGCCGGATTGGGCACTTCGACCAGCACGGTTTCGACCAGCGGCAGATCGAGCGCGGTCGGCATGCGATAGTCGAGGAAGGTGGGATTGGCCATCGTGCCATCTTCCCGGTAAAAGTAGCCTTCGCTCAGTGCCCAGCCGATGCCCTGCACGGCGCCACCCTGGATCTGTCCCTCCACGTAGGAGGGATGAATGGCCTTGCCGACGTCCTGTACGGCCGTATAGCGCAGGATTTTGACCTTGCCCGTTTCCGTATCGACCTCGACATCGACGACGTGGGTGCCAAACGCATTGCCCGCGCCGCTGGCGTTGATCGTGCCCTTGCCGGTGATTGGTCCTCCGGTGCGGCCCTGCTCGGCGGCAATTTCCTTAAAGGTGAGCGACTTGGAAGGATCGGACGTGGCGACGAATTTGCCGTCTCGATACTCAATGTCGCCTTCTTCAACTTCGAGTTGGCGCGCTGCGCGCAGGCACATTTCGGCTTTTACGTCTTCGGCCGCCTTATAGCAGGCGTGCCCGGTGGCATAGGTTACTCGGCTGCCGCCCGTGCCGCCCGTCATGCCGATGGACGAGGTATCGGGAATAGAGGGGTTGATGTCATCGGCGTTGAGGCCTAGCGTTTCGGCGACGATCATCGACATCGAGGCGCGGCTGCCGCCAATGTCCACCGAACCCTCTTGCAGGTTGAGCGTGCCATTGGAATTGACGGAGATGGCCGCCGACGACTCACCGCCGCCGTTAAACCAAAAGCCGGAAGCCACGCCGCGGCCGCGGTGCACGCCTTCGAGCTTGCTCTTGTAGTGTTCGCTATCGAGCGCGGCCTGCACAGTTTCTTCGCAGCCAATCTTCTTGTATACCGTGCCATCGGCTCGGCGCGTGCCCTCGCGCGCCGAATTTTTCATGCGAACCTGCAGCGGGTCCATACCTATGCGCTCGGCCAATTCGTCGATGACGCTCTCCGAGGCAAACGCGGCATTGGGGGCGCCGGGCGCGCGATAGGCCGACGACTTGGGCTTGTTGACGACGACGTCGTAGGCGTCGATGGTGACATTGGCAATGCTGTAGGGGCCCAGAATGCAGGAGGCCCCAGCGCCGACGGCCGAACCGGGAAAACCGCCGGCCTCGTAGGCTAGGTAGGCCTGAGCTGCCGTAATCGTACCATCCTTTTTGATGCCCATCTTAACTTTTATGTAAGAGCCGGGGCCGGGGCCGGTGGCCTCGAATACCTCAGTGCGGCTCATGATCATTTTGACCGGGTGACCCGTCTTGTGCGAGAGAATGGCCGCCGCCGGCTCCATATAGGCGGGGAACTTGCCGCCGAAGCCGCCGCCGATTTCGCAGGGAATGACCTTCACTTTGGAAACGGGGACCTGCAGCACTTCCGAAACCTGTGAGCGGATTTCAAACGGTCCCTGCGTGCTGACCCACACGGTTATGGTGCCGTCGTTCTTCCACCACACGGTCGTGTTGTGCGGTTCGATATAGCCTTGGTGCACAGTGGCGGTGCGGAACTCGCGTTCGACCACTTCGTCGGCCTCGGCAAAACCGCTGTCGAGATCGCCCATCGAGTGGCGGTTGTGGCTGGCTACGTTGCTCTTCTTGTCGGTTTTCTGGCCCAGCTCGCGCGTGGTGCGGTTCTCGTCGAGCAGCGGAGCGTCGTCCTGCATGGCTTTGAGCACGTCGACTACAGCGGGCAGCACCTCGTACTGGACGTCTATCAGGTCGAGTGCCTCTTCGGCAATGTGAGCACTGGTGGCGGCGATGGCGGCGATGGCGTGCCCCTTGTAGAGCACTTTGCCCGAGGCCAGCGAATTCTGGGCGACTTCGCGCACGTTGACCATGGTCTCGCCGAGATTCGACAGTTGGTCCACTGTTTCGACCAAGTCATCTGCGGTTGCCACGGCGCGCACGCCGCTGAGCTGCATGGCTTTCGAGGTGTCGATGGAGATAATGCGTGCATGCGGATGCGGGCTGCGCAGGACCTTGCCGTAGAGCATGCCCGGCAAGCGCACATCGCCGCCGTAGACGGCGGCTCCGGTGACCTTGTCGACGCCGTCGTGGCGTATGGGTCGCGTGCCGATAACGCGGTACGTACCGTTCCCCGTATAGTCGGGATAGTCCTTGCTGGAAAAGGAGGTGGCCATGTGTTGTGTTCTCCTTATAGGGTGCACTGGGTGATGAACGCTATTAATGTGGTATGGCTATGGGGTGGCGTCAAGATGTCAACATGCGCGCAGGGTGGTTTCTGGCGATATTAGGCCCATGTCAGAAATGGGCGATATATGGTCTCTCGCCAGCGGAGACGAGCGCTTAGAGAGTGGGCAGGTCCACGTTTGGCGTGCCGATGTGCCGACGGAGTCGGCGCGCGTCGAGGATGTGCAGGGCGTGCTTTCTGCCGACGAGCACGCGCGCGCCGAGCGCTATCCGCTGGCAGAAAGCCGGCGGCGCTTTGTCGCCGCGCGCGCCGTGTTGCGCCATTTGCTGGCCCACTATGCCGGCTGTTCGCCCGATCAACTGTGTTTTGCCTACGGGGCCCACGGCAAACCACACCTGGCCGACGATGGTTCGTCGAGTCAGTTGGAGTTCAACATGTCGCATTCGGGCGATGTGGTGCTCTATGCCATAGCGCGCGGGCGCGCCGTGGGCGTAGACGTCGAGCACCTGCGCGCCAGAGGCAACTATATGCGCATTGCCGAACGCTTCTTCTCGATAGAAGAATACGAGGCACTAAGTGCGCTGCCCGAAGAGGATCGGCCGCGGGCCTTTTACCGCTGCTGGACGCGCAAAGAAGCCTATGTGAAGGCGCGCGGCGACGGCATTGCCGCCGGCTTGGATTCGTTTTCCGTTTCGTTGGACGAGCGCGCTGCGCTTCTGCGATCGGATGAGGGGACTGGTGAGACAGCGCGCTGGAATATGTCCAGTCTGCAGCTAGGCGAGGGGTATATTGGTGCGCTCTGCGCAGAAGGGTCCGATGGCGGCATCGCGCAATTTACCTGGTCGTATAGATGATCCATCAGACCACCAAGTCGGTGATGACGCCGCGCATGTCCATTTCGAAATCGATATCGACGACCGGTGGACGGCTGTAGTACCAGCGCGCGCCGTGCCTAGCCGCGGAGCCCATGGGCGGCAAAACGATGTGCTCGTAGAGGTCGGCTAACGGGTAGATGGTGTATATGTCGACGGTATCGACGAGTGCCCACGCGCCGCCCAGTCCCAGAAGACGCTCTTCCATCACCTCCATTACGTAGGCCGCTTTTTCGCGCATAGACTCCGGTGAAGTGTCGCCCGAGCGAATAATGCGCTTCTCTTCTAAGATGCCTTCCAACAGTTCCCCCGCACCTGCAACGACTAGAGTTTTTCTGTCGATATGCGGGTTGGCTACAACGTAGGAAAAAGCGTGCAGATGGGGTTCGGCGGGCGCTTGGTGCACAGGGGCAATATTTGTGCGCGCTACGGGATTGAGGCCATCGACAAAAAGCCCCCACTCGTTTAGCACGGCGCAGTAGTCTCCATTGAAGTCGATAAAGCCCTGCATGGTGAAGGGCTTGGGTGACCTCAACTCCATAGCGCAAAGCGCATTGCGGTCGAGGTTGTGCGCGTCTAAATAGGCGGCTACGCGTTCGAAACCCTGCTGCCAGGGCAGCGACTCGCCTAAAGTTGCATGCACTATTTCGTACCCTGGGTCGGCGACTACGCCGCAGGAGTAGGGATCGATACCGCGCAGAAAGTGATAGTTGCCACGGGGGTGTGCTATGAGCATGGTTTACCGGCCTCGCCTTTCGCTTGAATCTGTCTATAAACTGCTCCGCCGCAATGACAAAGCGTTTTCTTCTTGACAGGGGTAATCTGCGTGTTATTGTAAAGATAAAATATAGTTTATAAGGAGCGGATCACCATGCCCCAGGTATCCCAATCCCCATCGGCTTCCGCTGCGCTGTCTCAGCTGCAGCGCGGCCAAGTGCAAAACAGAGCGACTGCCCAGCGCCAGGAGCAGCGCACGCGCGTGCTCGAGCGCGTCGATCAGCTAGTGCGCGGAATGGAAGCCGTGGCGCAGCGCCTGTCCTCAGACGACGTCAGTACGGCTCAGCGTTCGCTGCTGGTCTCGCGCTTTAACGACCTGCAGAGGCGCGTCAACGAAATTGATGGGGTTGTAGGCAGCGAAGGACGCGCCGATGCCGTGGCGCAAACGGGATCGGTGCTGGCGCTAGATGTGGGCGATCGCAGCGGCGCCGATCGCGCTGTGCGCCAGCTTGGCCAGATGCGTCAGAGCATGCAGGGGGAACGCCAGCCAGATCAGGCGTCGTCGCCGAGTGGCGACGGAGAGCGCGGAACGCTGGTCGATATCACTGTTTAGAAGCGATGGGCGTGCGCTGGAGCCCGGGGGACTTCCCCCGGGTTTTTTTGTGCGCAAAATGATGGCGTGTAACGACTACTTCTCAGAGGAAAGGTACGGGAAGACAGCATGGCCGAAGAATACAATATACTGCTGCGGAGCGAAGTCGAGCCCTACGAGACGGTAGTTCCCCTGCTTGAAGAAGCCGGCTGCCGGCTGACTCGCTGGAACCCGCTGGGCACGGCGCCCACTGATGACGTGCTGCACGCAATCCAGGGCGCTTACAACTATGGACACTTTGCCTTCACTGCTGAGTATATGGACCGCATGCCGAACCTGCGCGTTATCAGCAACTTTGGTGTAGGCGTCGATCACATCGACTTGTCGGCTGCCCGGGAGCGCGGCATTCCCGTTGGCAATACGCCCCAACTGCTCGATGGGGCTACGGCCGACATGACCTTTGCCCTGCTGCTGGCCGCTGCGCGCAACGTCGTCAAGGGGGACCACTTTGCGCGCAGCGACCAATTTACTGCCTACGATCCTAGCTTTATGCTCGGTCAAGAAGTGCACGGCGCCACCCTAGGCATCGTCGGCTTGGGGAGTATTGGCTATCAAGTAGCGCGCCGAGCGCAGGCCTTTGACATGCAGATTATCTACCACAATCGCACGCACAACAGGCGCGCTGAAGAGGATTTGGGCGCCCGGTACGTCCAGTTGGATGAACTGCTCATGCGCGCAGATTTTGTTGCGCTCAACATGCCGCTCACGGAGGAGACGCGCGGCATGATTGGGCGGCGTGAACTGGCCCTTATGAAGAAGACGGCGGTCTTGGTCAACGCGGCGCGCGGCGGCGTCGTCGATCACGAGGCGCTGTTGGAATGCCTAGTGCAGGGAGGTATATATGCGGCGGCGCTGGACGTTACCGAACCAGAGCCACTGCCGCGCAACCATCCGCTGCTGGCCCTAGACAACCTCATTGTCGTGCCCCATTTGGGCAGTGCGACGGTGCAGACGCGCAATGCAATGGCGCAGCGCTCGGTGGACAATTTGCTCGCCGGTTTGGGCGGACGAGCACTACCCAGCCGAGTGGCCTGAATCGCATGCCCAACAGCGCGCTTCCTGGCCTGCGCGATGCGCTGCGGCACTACCGCATTCGCCCCAACCACAAATTGGGTCAAAACTTTCTCTGCGATGAGGGCGTGCTGCGCCGCGAAGTCGACTACGCAGGACTCGAAAAAACGGACGTCGTGCTAGAGATTGGGCCGGGTCCAGGCAACCTCACGCGCAGGCTGTTGGAACGGGCGGGACGCGTCGTTGCCATCGAGCAAGACCGGCAGTTTGCATCCTGTCTGAACGACTTGCAAAGGCACTATCCCCACTTAGAAGTCATTTGGGGCGATGCCCTCGAAGTAGACTTTCCCGCTTTTGATAAGGTCGTATCCAACCTGCCTTATAGCGTGGCGCTGCCGCTGATCTTTAAGATGCTCGATCAGCGCTTTCGCAAGGGCGTGCTCGTCTTTCAAAAGCGCTTGGCCGAACGGATCTGCGCCGATGTTGGAGAAAAGGGCTACTGCCGTTTGAGCGTGGCGCTGAAACGGCGCGCCAAGGTGGAAATCATTGAATCACTGGGCCGCGATATATTTCATCCGCGCCCCAATGTGGACAGTGCCATCGTGTCGATTGAGCGGACCAAACCGCGCTTTGACGTGCCTTCTGAGGAGGCCTTTCGCCTGCTCTTAGAAGGGTTGTTCCTCCACCGCGAATTGAGCGTAGAGCAGGCGTTGCGCACAGTCGATGCCGGCGTCTTCTCTCCGCAGGCCATACCGCATATCAGCGGAAAATTGCGCGGTAAAATCGTCTGTCGCGTTACACCACGCGAGTTTGGCGATATCGCGCGGGCTGGATGGCGAGGCTAGTCGCTCCACTGCAGCACTACGCCCATGGCGCGCGTGCGATCCTCGCGCAGCATGCCGTACAGCGCCGGTGCCTCTGCGAAAGAGGCTCGGTGGGAAATGAGTGGGGCTACGTCCAGTTCGCCGGCGGCGACTAGATCGAAGAAAAGCTCTGCGTGTCGGTGCTGTGTAAAGGCGCCGGGGCCTGGATGCGGAGGATGAGAGCTATTGTGCGCACCGATGATGGAAATGCTCGGCGCATTGCACAAATCGTGAAAGTCGAATTGAGAGGTGGCACTGCGTGGACTGCTCAGCAGTACGAGGCGCCCCTGTTGGCGCAGCACCGCAATTTGCCCAGCAAGGGCATCAGGGGCACCCGTCACTTCGAATGCGACATCAGCCATTCTACCCTGCGTGCGCTGCCGCACGTATTCGACCAAATCCGACTCGCTTGGGTCGAACGCCGACAGCCGCGCCGCCGCAGGCAGCAGCGCGCGGCGCTGGGGTGATGGCTCTACGCCGACTACGCGCGCGCCCGCTAGGTGACAGCAGCGCGCGGCCAGTTGCCCCACCAAGCCGAGTCCATAGACGATGGCTTCTTCACCCCAGGTGACCAAACCGCGTCGCACCCCGTTCATGGCGATCTCTGCCAGCGTAAAAAAAGCCGCCTCTTCACTCGCAATGGAGTCGTGCAAGGGACGCGCATGTGTCGCGCTGCAGCAGGTATAGGCGGCGTGCGATCCGTAACTGCCGACCCGCTTCCCCACCCATGCATTATCCACGCCTGCGCCAACGGCGACGACCTCGCCAATATTGTCATACCCCGGAACGAAGGGAAATTTTCCGTACTGCGCCCACTTTGATCCCGGCGTGCCGCAGCCGTTGAGAATGGTCAGTTCGGTGCCGGTGCTAATGAGCGTGCAGATCGTGCGCACTAGCAGCTGTCCGGGCTGCGGAGTTGGAACGTCGCGCTCCTCGATATACACGTCTCCGGCGGCGCGAAAGACGACGGTTGGATTGGTTTTGCTCACGTTGTACTCCTCTCCGCGTTACAATGGCGACCGGTCTGCGCTCCTCACGCCAGTTGGGCATAGGCCTGGCGGCCGCGCTTGAATAGCTCGCGCACATCTTCTCGCTGCTGATCGCTATTATAGCGCCCATAGCAGTCGATCCAGCGCAGTGATTCGTCGATGGAGCGCAGAAAAAACTGGGCCGACTCGGTCTGCTGCACGGGAGGGCGGCCGCAGCGAAAGTACACGGGGCTGGAGTGGGCAAATAGCGCGTGGTCAAAGCTGTCGCGACTGTCGCCCCACAGGCGAACGGCGACCCAGCCGTCGCGCTCGACGCACAGGTCGTGTTCTATCATTCCAGTGCGCCGTCCCTCCGGCCAGTGCCAGCGCTGGGCGACTTGTCCGTTAACGATGATCTCGGCGCGCTCTATTGGGTAAAAAGAGGAGAAAGTTGCCTGCGCCGATATCGTGCCGCTGCCGTCCAGCGCGATGGTTTCCCCCATAGCCATTCCATTGGCGCTGAGCGAAAGCGCCGGTCCATTGGTGATAAAGGTGCGTCCGCTCTTCATTCCATCTATCCAATTGGCGTAGGAGAAATCGCCTTCGCACTGCACGTATACGCGGTTGTTGGAGCAGACAAACCAATCCGTTCCCGTCGACGCGGGTAGATGGATGCCGCAGTTGAGCAGCTTGTACCACAGTTCGTACTCGGGGTCCATCCAGAACGGATCGAATAGGTTGAATGCATCCAGTTTGCCTAAGGCGGCCGCGATGGGCGCTTCCATGCCGCGTCCGTTGTGGCACCAGATGACGAGGCCGCCCTGGTCGCGCGCCTCGTCGCAGCAAAAGCACAGCGGCGGGTAGTCGGGGTCGAACTGACCGGCCAGGGTGTGGCCGCGACTGACGGGCTGCACTAGGTTGCGAATATTGAGAAACATCACGTGCCCATAGCCAAATCCCCAAGGAGAACGGTCTCCGTAGTGGCGGTTTTCCTCGCCGATGTCGAGGACGTGGTGGGCGGTAGTGAATTCGTTCATAACGCCGAGCGGATACTTATTGCTGGCGTAGGGAAGCTGGCGCCGGTCGAGCACGCTGACACAGGTCACGTTATACCCCTCGACGCTGCAGTCGACGCCTAGACGCTCGTCCGGGCGCGTTTCCTGTTCGTCGTAGTGTATGTGCGTATTGCCCGGATACCAGCGCTCTTGCTGTGGTGCATACCAGCGATTTATCGGCAGGGTTATGCTGACCCCGCCCTTCTCGGGCACGTCGACCGTCGTGCGGTAGGGCTCGTATTCCGTTCCGCGCTCGATGAGCACGGCGGTGCGGCCGCGCGGAACGGAGACGCTAAATTCGCCCTGTGAGAAAAAAAAAGGCGTTCCCGGACCGCGCTTGAGCAGGGCACTATTGGGATGGGTAAAAGATCCCATGGAATTGAGGACGTGAACTTTGGCATCGATGAGCTGGTCCGTTGCCGCATCGATAATTGTGCCGTGTAGCGTGCCCATGATGGCGCTCCGATGAGTGGATGCTCAGTTGAGCGAGTAGACTTCGTAGCCGTTTTGGCAGGGATTGCCCCGGCTAATGTGCATGCGGCCGGCCGCAGCCTCTATGACCACGGAGAACACGCTGACCCAAAAGCCGTTTGAGGGGTGGTCGTTGGCGTGGCGGCAGATCGAATGTGGGTAGTCCTGGTGATCGCGTAGCGTCTCCTGTGCCCGCTCGACGGAGAGCGGGTGGGCGGCGAGTAATTGATTGATGCGGTGCAGCCGTGGACCGGACTCAATGAGTTCGGGAAAGTCGCGGTTGATGTGTTGCAACTCCGGGTGTAGGCAGTGGTTGGTATGCGTGACGAGCGCTTTGTCGTGCAGGACGTGCACGTCGTCAATGGTCACTTCCAAATCGGCTGGTCCCTGCGGCGTGGCCAGCATGATATTGGCGGGAATAGCGCGCTGGGCACGCCGCACGACGGCTACGGCTTCTTCAAGGCTGCTGCTTTCGTAGAGCGCGCGCACGGTGAAATAGTGGGGCACGCCGACGCGTCTGCTCGGCGCCGGTAGCGTATTCAAACAGACGCCAATACCCGCCTCGTTGAGTCCGATGTAGGCGATGAGTCCGGCCTGCGTAATGTTCATCAGTGCGGGGCCATTGGTCGGTCTTCTGCGCAGTACGATGGTATGGGGATCCAGTGCGGGATCGTTGTCCCAATTTTGAGCTACAATCGACGGCGCAGCGGCAAAGGAAGTGCAGCCGGCGTCTTCTTCGGGCTGCAGCTGGTTGCGGACCTGCAGGAGGACGAGATCGTCAAAATGGACGCCTGAACTCTGTGCTACTCCGCGCAGTTCGTCGAGCATGTGCGGCGCGTAGTCCTGCACAAAGGCTGCACTTTGGCGGGCGACGTCCAGTGCAGACTGGCGCGAAATGGCAATGGTTTTGTTTACGCGCTCGAGGGCGATGGCGGCAAATGCGCGCACCTCCTCGCGCGCTTCTTCGCCCAGCTGTCTGCCCATTTCCAGCGGCGATCCAGCTACGTCTACTTCGCGGTAGCGTTCACTCATGCGATTTCTCCTCCCTTGCGCACGGCGAGGATTACCTTGCCGATAGTGCGGTTTTCGGCCAGCATTTGCTGTGCCTCATCGGCGCGTTCGATCGGTAGCACCGAGTCGATTACAGGCTCGATTTTCCCATCGGTCAACAGCGGCCAAAAGCGCTCGGCAAAAGCCCGTGTGATATCGGCTTTCTCCGCATCGCTGCGGCTGCGCAGCGTCGAGCCGATTAGTCGCAAGCGTTTGCCGAGAACCTGGCCGATATCGAGTGCGGCGCTGGTGCCCGACAGCAGGGCGATAAAGACGAGGCGGCCCTTGGGTTTGAGCAGGTGAATATTGCGTTCGAGATAGTCGGCCGCACTGATGTCGAGCACGACGTCGACGCCGTCGCAGTGCGCCTGTATGGCCTCGGCAAAATCGCGCTCGCGGTAGTTGATGGCTAGCTCGGCACCCAGTTCGGCGCAGCGCGCTACTTTAGCCGGCGTGCCGGCCGTGGCGATCACGCGGCAGCCCGCTACCTTGGCCAACTGTATGGCGGCGGTTCCGACGCCGCTGGCGCCGCCGTGGATGAGCGCGGTTTCACCGGGTTGGAGCTGTGCTTCCATGAAAAGGTTAACAAAGGCAGTGAGGAATACTTCGGGCACGGCGGCACCGCGGGCAAAGCCCCAGTCGTCGGGCAGGGCGAGCAGGTGGTTTGCGGGCACGGCGACGCGTTCGGCATAGCCGCCGCCCGAGAGGAGGGCCAGCACGCGATCGCCCGGCTTCCAGCCGCGCACGCGCTCCCCGATCTGGCAGATGGAGCCGCACATTTCCAGACCCATGTAGGGAGGGGCGCCAGCAGGGGGCGGATAGAGCCCAGCGCGCTGCAGTAGGTCGGCGCGGTTGACGGCGCTGGCGTAGATGTCGACCAAAACCTGATCGGCAGCGCAGGTCGGGTCGGCTACCTCTTGCCATCGCAGCTGCTGCGCTTGGTCTACGACAACGGCGCGCATGGTCTACTCAGATGGGCGGAGTCTGCGCTGCTGCGAAAGGGCGCACGCGCCACCAACGAGCAGAGCCGTTGGGCATCGGCCCCCTCGAGTACGCGGCCGTTGCGCGCTAAGAGATCGGAATTTATCGCCAATATATATCGCCTGATATCGCAACGGGCATTTTGCCCGGTGTGCAAATTTAGTAGAATAGGAAGAGGCGCGCATTATGCGCTAATCGCTGTCAGCCGGTCGGTGTCTGCGCTGCGACGCTTAGTAGATAGGGAAAATATGCCAGAGGGGCAACTGCAGCTTTTTTACGATCCGCACTGTGCCGTTTGCGTGCGTTTTAAGGAGTGGGTTGCGCTGCGCGACGCGCAGGGGCGCATTGCCTTGGTGGAACTAGTCGAAGGAATGGATGCGCGCTTTCCCCATATCGATTTTGGACGCGCCGCCGAGCAACTGACGGCCTGTGATACACAGGGGCGCATTTACGAAGGTATGGCTGCCCTGCGCCAGGTTGCGCGCCGGCTGCCGGGTTTGGCCCGCTTGGACTGGATATACGATCTGCCGGGGGTGCTGCGGGCGGCCGGCGGCGTCTACCGCACAGTACATCGCTTTCGCAAGCGCCTGTGCCTTCGCTGTGGACAGCGTTGGACGTCGTCGGATAAATACAGCGTGCGCAAGCAGCGCGCTGCGCGCGGCGGTAAGCGCAGATGATGTCGACGATGACCAGTGCTCAGGCCGATGCGTTTTGCAGAGATATACTGAACCAGCTGGGCGTCGACCAGCCGGAAGCCCAGGCGTGCAGCGATGCACTCGTCGAGTCGAGCCTGCGCGGGGTAGATAGCCACGGCATTCTATCGCTGCCCATTTACGCCGAGCGCATTCGCTCTGGGCAAATGCGGCCGGGCGCTGATCTGCGTATTGTGCGTGAGGGCGGCGCCACGCTGTTTTGCGACGGTGGGCACGGGTTGGGTCCCGTGCAGGCGCTCGAGGCGGCCGCGCTAGTGACGGATCGAGCATTGCAAGCGGGCGTCGGTGTCGCGTCGCTGGCCAATTGCAATTACGTGGGGGCACTCGCACCCTATGTCGAGCGCGTCGCCCAAACGGGTATGCTGGGTATTTGCGCCGCCAATTCGACGCCGCGCGTTGCGCCGCACGGTGGCAGGCAGGGTGTGCACGGAACAAACCCGCTGTCCTATGCCGTGCCGTCAGCCGACGGCCAGGTGCTGGTCTTCGATGCGGCAACGGGCCACTCGGCTGCGCGCGTCGCTGCTGCGCGCGACGAAGGGCTGTCCGTTGGCGACGGCGTGTTGGTCGACGCCCAGGGGCGCCCATCAAACGATCCAGAGGCGCTCGACGGCGGAGCCCTGCTACCGGTGGGCGGCGCGCTGGGCTACGGACTAGGTCTACTGGTCGACCTGCTCTGTGGCGGTCTCAGCGGTGGACCGTGCGGCCGCGACGTGCCGCCGGTGGAAGATCTGAGCGGACCGTATGGCTGCTCGTTCTTTATCATGGCCATCGACGGCGACTTTTTTGGCGGGAGAGAGGTGCTGGCCGAGCGCTGTGCATTTTTGCTTCACAGCGTGCGCCAGGTTGCACCCGCGCTGGGCACAGACCAAGTGCGCGCACCTGGCGAGCGGGCTTTGCAGGAGCGCCGAGTGCGTTTACAGCGGGGTATTCCGCTGCCAGCCGGTCGCTGGCAGGCCGTCCTGCAGCGACTGCGCAACTGCGAGTTAGTCGTTGAGGACTGGTGCTGAGCACTGCTTGCATCGGGGCAGGCGAAGGCGTAGATTTAGCAGCACGACGCACTGGAGGCGGTGTGAATCAACCATGACGAATATCGAAATCAAGGCGCGCTGTGAAGACGTCGAGCGCGCCGAGGAAAACCTCAATGCAATCGGCGCGGGTCCCGCTGGGACATTCCACCAGCGCGATACGTACTTTTGCGTTGCCGAGGGGCGGTTGAAGCTGCGCGAGCTCGGTCCGGATGACGGCCATCTCATTTGCTATAGAAGAGAAGATTTGGCCGGTCCAAAGCGCAGTGACTACGAAATAGCTAAGACCGAAGACCCCGAGGCCATGCGCAAAATGCTGAGCCAAGTTATGGGCGCTTGGGTCGAAGTCGAGAAGACGCGCCAGGTGTGGCTGTGGGAAAATGTGCGCATCCACTTAGATGACGTGAAGGGGCTGGGTCAGTTTGTCGAACTGGAAGCGGTCACCGAAGAGCAGGGCATTGAGGAAAGCCACCGGCGCGTAGAGATGCTCATGCGCGCGCTTGAAATCACCGGAGAACAGCTTGTTGAGGGATCCTACGGCGATTTGCTAGCGGCGCAAAAGTAGTTGCATCGCCTGCCCCGAGCGGCGTATACTATATACTATGGCTAAGACGAACGCACAGGTTCAGGGAATCGCCGTACAAATCTTCGGCGAAGAGTATCTCATTGCCGAGAGCGACGCGATGAAAGTGCAGAAGATTGCGCGCTATGTCGATGAGAAAATGCGCGAGATCGACGGGCAACACCCCGGTCGCATTCCGACCAGCAAACTTGCTGTGCTCGCCGCGATGACCATTGCCGACGAACTCATGCAGACGGTTAGCGAGCAGAATCGCCTCGCCGAAACGGCGCAGGAAAATCTGCAGCGCCTAACCGAGCTCGTCGATGCGCGCGCCAATATGGTGGCCGAACGCGGCGAAGAAATCGGTTCTCATCGCCGGCGCTGGCGCGAGGAAGACGCGCGTCAACTAGATCCTTCTGCAGTGGAATGATGCGGCTACGCGCCCCCATCACAGCCTCACTCCTCGCCCTTATTCAGTACGCCTATAGCAGCTGCACGCCGCCGCCGCCCTACGACGAGTCCGAGTGCTCGATGTACACTGAGCTGGGTCCCGTGCGGGCCAATCCCGCCGGTGCAATGGGGCGCAACTTAGAAGTGCAGATTTCGCTGCGCGTATGTCCTCCCGAAGAAGGGTTAGCCGAAATCAAGCGCAAGCGAATTGAGCTTAAGCACAATATGCTGCAGCTGCTGAGCGCAAAGACAACGGCGCAACTGGAAGACCCGTTGCGCGTCGAAACGCTGCAGCGAGAGGTGCGCAAGATGATCAATGACAAGGTGTTAAAAAAGGGTAAAGCAGTAGAGGTATTCATTACCGGCTTCGAACTGCAGTAAGCACTCCTGCCAAACAGTATTACGCTGCCAATAGACCTTCCACTTCGTTGCATAGCTTCCGCGCTTCCGCGTCGCTTGTCGCTTCCGCTATAATGCGCACAACCGGTTCGGTATTCGACGCGCGCAGGTGCACCCATGGGCATTCGAGCTGTCCGTTGATATAGAGCTTGGATCCGTCCTTGACCGGGTGTAGATAGGCCTGCGGATAGCGCGTCAGCATAGCGTCTAAGGCGCGCTCCAACTGTTGCTGACTGCTCTGCGCTTTGCGCTTTTCAATGGCGTAGTGCGGCAGCGTGGACAGCCGCTCTTCCAGTGATTGACCGCTGCGCGCCATCGCCTCCAAGACTAGGGCGATGCCAACGGCTGCATCGCGGCCTGGGTCGATTGCGGTCAGCACGACGCCGCCGTTTCCCTCGCCGCCGATAATCGCACCTTTCTCGATCATCTTTTCCACCACGTGCACCTCGCCTACCGGAGTTAGGTATACGGGGCAGTTGTTGGCCTGTGCCGCGTCGCTGACGGCTTGGGACGTGGATAGCGTGGTGACGACGGGGCCCGACAGGCGCGCAGTAACCGCCTGCACAGCCAGCGCCAGCGTGCTGTCCTCGCCCACGGCTTCGCCCGATGAATCGACCAGCGTAACGCGGTCGGCATCTGGATCGATGGCAAAGCCCAGCGCGCTGTGCGTTGTGCACACGGCTGCGCCCAGTTGCACCAAGTTGGCGGGAATGGGTTCCGGCTCATGGGCAAAATGGCCGTTTGGTTCGCCGTTGATAAAGTGCGCTTCGACGGCGAGAGCTTCTAGTAGGTTGGGCAAAAGGAGGCCGCCCGTTCCGTTGCAGGGATCGACGGCGACCTTGATGTTGGCTCGCCGTATGGCATCGACATCAATGTGGGACAGGATGCGATCGAGGTGAGCTTTCTCTGCGTCGGCAAACTCAATCAACTCGATTGCGCCGCCCGGCCGCTGGCGAAAACGGCCGCTGCGATAGAGGGCTTCTACGCGGGCGGCCTGTTTGGCGTTGAGAAAAATACCGTCGTCGCGAACGAGCTTGAGGCCGTTCCACGGCGCTGGGTTATGGCTAGCGGTAATAATGACGGCACCCTGTGCGCCCAGCGTGCAAACCATCAGTTTTGCCGTGGGTGTGGGGCACGCTCCGAGGTCGTAGACCCTGCAACCGGCCGCGCAGAGCGCGCGGGCGGCGCTGCGCGCAAACTCGACGCCCGAAGGCCGGGTATCGCGGGCCAGGACGACCGCAGCACCTGGCGGCAGAGACGACGCAAAGGCCGAAGAGAAATCGGCCACGACGCGATCCGTGAGAGAGCGGCCGACTAGACCGCGTATGCCGGATATGCTGATGATGAGCGGAGCGTCTTCGGACATAGCGTTTTGCGAGATGCTAGGTGGGTTGTTGGGCTTCTATGTAGATGGGGGCACCGCGTTCGACGCCCAGTTGGCGTGCGGCATTTCCACCGTTAACGGAAATCTCTACTAGTTCGGCACTGCCGACCAAAGCTACCGGTTGGCCGGGTGCTGCATCAGTATAGGTCGTCTTGAAATCGCGCAGCGGCGGTGCGCTGCCGACGCGTATGTACGGCGCATGGGCAAAGGGCGCTATATCTGCACGGGTGATATTGCTGACGAGATTGCCAAAGCGATCTACGTGAATAATTCGCCCTTCGATGCCGTTCGAGTTTACGCTATGCGTCGTTGAATCGAGGTATATGGGATCGGTAATAGGGTCGCCCAGGACCGATAGAGGCACGCTATTGGCCAACTGAGCTGCTGCGGGGGCAAAGAGGTCGCGGCCGTGAAACGTAGCGCTCTGCCGCCCGCTGCTAAGGCGGGCAGAGTCAATGGCATAGATAGGACCCGTTGCCTCCTGCAGGGCAAAGCTAAGGAGCCCGTTGTCGGGGCCGATCCATAGATAGCCTTGGCTGGCAAAGGCCAGCGCGCGGCGTGCGCTGCCAACGCCCGGATCTACGATGGCGCAGTGAATGGTTGCAGGAGGGAATTCGCGTGCAGCATAGTGCAGAACAAAGGAGCCCCCTAGTATGTCCTGTGCGCCGATGTCGTGGCTTATATCGATGATGCATGCGGTGGGCGCGCGGTGTAGAATAACGCCCTTCATCGCGCCTACATAGTAGTCGCGCAGGCCAAAATCGCTCGTCAGTGTGACGAGGGGAACCGCCAAGTTAGCCTCCTGTGTCAGAGGCTTCTGCATCGTCTGCAGTATCCGTGCCCGCGTCGGTCCCGTTATCCGCTCCGGTATCCGTGCCCGCGTCGGTCCCGTTATCCGCTCCGGT
>JAYOYH010000006.1:47893-134910 GCA_038153405.1 Gemmatimonadota bacterium
GGTCCCGTTATCCGCTCCGGTGTCCGTGCCCGCGTCGGTCCCGTTATCCGCTCCGGTATCCGTGCCCGCGTCGGTCCCGTTATCCGCTCCGGTGTCCGTGCCCGCGTCGGTCCCGTTATCCGCTCCGCCTTCATCGGGTGGATCGCCCAGACCGGGAATCTCGCGGGTGAGCAATAGATCGACTTCTACGAGCGTCGTGTCGCCTTCGGTTATGGTGATATTTTCCATACTGCCTTCGAATAGCAGTTCGCCGTCGGTATCGTAGCCACGCAGCGTCAGCGAAAACCCTGGTCCGGGTGCAGACGTGCCGATAAAGCCCGTCGCTGGTCCCAGCGGCGATATATCCAATTCCTTGGTAATAGTGGGCGACCCAGGGCCCGCCAAGACGGCTTCCACGCGCGATACGACGATGGCCAGCGCCTTTGCCATGGGAATGCGCAGGGCAATCGAGGCGACCGGTTGCTCGTCGTGCTGGGCGCGGATGTCGTAGGGATTGCTGCGCTCCAATTCACCGCATCCACCGTGCAGTGTTCCGAGAGCGATCGCGAGTAGAATAGGTCGAATATCGATCATAAATTATTTTCTTTCCCCGTGCATAATGTACGCGGTTGCACGGTAGATCACCACCGTTTTCTATTCCTTGACAGCGGAGTACGCGCCGCGTACCGTCTCTTGTGATATGCGTATAATACTGCCGTTTCTATTCCCTTTTTTGCTGGCCTCTTGCATCGGCCCCTTCGCCGGAAAAAAGACCGACCCATGGTTGGCTGGTCCTCCCGTTCTGACGGGGCAGTTCAACGGCGAGTCGTCCACCGTCCACCTTCGCTGGCCCTCAGCGGCTGAACGGGGCTTTCTGCGCTACGAAGTGCAGCGCCAGATCGACGGCCAATTTAGCCCCGTTGCCGAAGTACAAGGGCGCCTTGATACGGCGTTTGTCGATGAGCGGGTCGAGTCCAACGAGGTACACCGCTACCGCGTTGTCAGCTTTTTTGGCGCGGGCGATGCCGTGCACGAACTGGCTTCTACGACGGTTTCTGGGTCATTTCACTCCTTTGTCAATGCCTGGCAGACAGAAGCGGGCTTTGTGCCGACGCGTCTGGCCGTCAGTCGCAGCGGCGTGGTGCATGTGGTTGGGGCCGGCAGCGGCCGAGTGCAGCGCTATGACCGAGCCGGTAACCCCCTTGCCGCTCTCATCTACGCCGAAGGCCGACTTGCTTGCATGGAAACGAGCACGCTCGATGGCCCGGCGCTCGCCCTCGACGCCGACGACAATCTCTACGTGGCCTATAACCTCCTTCGCGCAGAAGGGGGGCCGCGCGCCTACTGGAGCAAGTACGACGCCGACGCGCGCTTGCTGTGGACGCGTCCATTGGAGGGCCTTTTTGCGCGCCATATCGTCGTCAGCGGCGATGACGTCTTTATCGAGAGCATCAGCCAACTGCAGCTTTTTGACCGCGACGGCGAGCGCAAAACGCAGTACTTAATACCCGCGCTCTTGGTCTCTAGCTTGCGCATGTGGCAGGGGCGTTTCGCCGCACTGATCGAGCCGGTGTCGCTGTTGGAAAGCGACTGGCAGACGCCGCGCTTGGTCGTCTACGACACGGCCGATCGCAGGACCGCCCGCCAGGTGCTGGGCCGGGACGAGAAGTCGCATATGGACCGCGGTCCCGGCGTGCTGCGCCGTCCGACGGATTTTGCCGTCGATGAAGCGCTAAATCGCGCTTTTGTCGTCAATGCGGGCCAGGATCGAATTGAGGTTTTCCGCGATGAAAAATACGCCACGCGCTGGGGGCGCCCAGGCGACGGCGCGGGCGAATTCCGCTTTGCCGGCTCGGTTGAAGTAGTCGAGGAGATGAACAGTGGCCGCACGAGCATGCGCCCGGTGGTAGCCGGCGGTATCGCGCGCGATGCCGCCGGCTACATATACGTCGCCGATTCGTTTAACGACCGCATTCAAAAATTCCAGCCATGATCTACGCGCGCGCACTGCTGCTTGCCGCGCTGTGCTGCTCTGTTCAGCCAGCCGAGGCAAAGGGTGGCTATAACGTGTGGGCGAAAGAAAAAATTCGCTATCTAAACAGCCGCATTATTCGCGACCCCTACAATCCACAGCTGCGCTTGCTGATGGCCAATGCCTACATCGAGGACGGCCGAAAATACGACGCCAAGCAGGAGCTACACCGCGCTTTGGAGTTGGATTCGACCTTTGCCGAAGCCTATTGTAATCTGGGCGTCGTCTTGCACAGCCAGGGCTATATCGAAGAGGCAAAAGCCCATTACGAGACGGCATTGACGCTGGATTCGACGATCGTCGAGGCGCGTGCCGGGTTGGGTACCTTGCTGTGTCGCAGCGGCCACCAGGCCGAGGGGTTGGAGCATCTGGAGGAAGTAATTCGCCTAGATCCAGATCACTTGGGCGCACTCTACAATATGGCCGTTGCCTATCACCAGGTGGAAGACTACAAAAAGGCGATCGGATACCTCGAAGTGTTGGTCGGTCTGCGCGAAGACTATCCAGGGGCCAAGATCAGCCTGGCGCGCGCCTACTACAGCCTGGGGCTGTTGCGCCTGCAGGCCGAGCAGGCGCAGTTGGCCGTCGACGCATTGGAAAAGGCCGTTTTTTACGAGGAACGCAACAGCAATATGTTTTTTGCCAAGGGGCTTGCCCACCTCGAATCCGACGATCTTCAGGCGGCTGAGCTCGCCTTTAAGAGGGCCGTTGAGATTGAGCGGGACTACATTCCCGCCCTGCATAATCTGGGGTTGGTATACGAGCGACAGGGAAGGCTCGACGAGGCGGAGGCCGCCTATTTGCGGGTGCAGGAACTGGCGCCGCACATGTCGTCGATCGAAGCGGTCAAACACACCACCTACAACGTGAAATACCTAGTGGAGTAAATCGTCATCGGGCGTGCTGTCGTTGACTTTTTTTCGGCGAATACGTACACTTTACCCACTGTCCACGCCACTGAAGGACACGTGGCACACGCATCCACTGGTGAGCGGTATTGGGCCGCTGATGTTTCACTTTTCGCGCTTATGGCGCAGGCAGGCGAGTAGCTGTCTGGGAGTGCACTCAGCGGCGGCTCGCCCTTTTTGCATAAGGCAAAGAAATGGCCAAAGAAGAGGCGATTGAAGTTCAGGCGGTGGTCAAAGAAGCGCTGCCTAACGGCTACTTCAAGTGCGAAATGGAAAACGGCCACGAGATATTGGCCCACATTTCCGGCAAAATGCGCAAGTATTACATACGCGTATTGCCGGGAGATCAGGTCACCGTAGCGCTCTCTCCCTACGACCTGACGCGGGGGCGCATCACGTTTCGCAACCGTTGATCTGCGCTGTCCGTCGCACCCTTTAGTACGCATACTCCCACCTTAAGCTCAGGCAGTTGTGCGTCTGCTGCCGCGCTGTCCCCACCCTAATACCACGCGAATAAATAGCATACTCTAAGCGGGTTGGCCATGATTACAATAGGCATGTATTACGAGGTTTTAGAGGGCAAAGAGCAAGTGTTTGAAAAAGCCTTTGCCAGCGTGTTAAGCGCACTACAGGAGGCAGAAGCGCATCGAACATCGCGCCTATTGCGCGACGTATTTGCAGAGCGCAGTTACGTAATTATGTCGGAGTGGGCCAGCGAAGAAGCGTTCAATCAATTTTTGGCATCGCCGGAGTTTGCGCGCGTAGTCAACTGGGGCAGGGAACAGGTATTGGCGACGCGCCCGCAGCACGTGGTCTATCGCGGCGACGAGTAAAAAGAGGACACTTATGTCTATAGAAAGCGAAAGCAACTACAAGGCATGGCCCTTCCGGGAAGCGGCGCAAATTCTCAAGCAGCGCCGTCCCGACGGTGGCCGCCCCGTGCTCTTTGAAACGGGCTTTGGCCCGAGCGGCTTGCCGCATATCGGCACCTTTGCCGAAGTGGCGCGCACGACGTGGGTGCGCAATGCACTCGAGGAGATAAGCGGCATAGAGACGCGCTTAATCGCTTTCAGCGACGATATGGACGGTCTGCGCAAAGTGCCGCTCAATCTGCCGCAGCCGGAGATGCTGGCCCAGCACTTGGGCAAGCCGTTGCACGCCATTCCGGATCCCTTCGGCGAGCGGGATAGCTTCAGCGGCTACATGAACGACAAGCTGAAAAAGTTTCTCGATACCTATCGCTTCGACTACGAGTTCCAGTCTTCTGCCGAAGCCTATACGCGCGGCGATTTCGACGAGGGTTTGAGCATTCTACTGGATAGGGTTGAAGATGTGCGTGCGCTTATCGTGCCGACGCTGGGCGAAGACAAACGCGAGCAGTGGTCGCCGTTTTTCCCCCTGTGTCCGGAGTGTGGCTCTGTCTACAACACGCGGGTGACGGGTTATTTTCCTGAGCGCCGTTCCGTTGGCTTTGCCTGCGATGGTGCGGTTGGCGATGTGCGCGGATGCGGCGCTTATGGCGAAGTATCCGTGCTGGGTGGACAGGTAAAGGTGGGTTGGAAGGTGGACTGGGCGCTGCGCTGGTTTACCTACGAAGTGGACTACGAAATGTACGGCAAGGACCTGATCGAATCGGCCAAGCTGTCCGGGCGCATCGTCCGCTTAATGGGCAAGCAGCCGCCCGTGGGATTGACCTACGAACTCTTTCTCGACGAAGAGGGCAAGAAGATAAGCAAGAGCGTCGGCAAGGGGCTAACGGTAGATACGTGGGTACAGTACGCGCCGATCGAGTCGCTGCTCTACTATATCTATCAAAACCCTCAGCGCGCGCGGCGCCTCTACTGGGACGTGGTGCCCAAGTGCGTCGATGACTATCTCGATGCGCTGCGCCGCTATGCGGACGTGCCCGAAGAGAAGAGGCCCGAACAAGACGTGTGGCATATCGGCCAGCGCGGTTCGTCCGTCCCCGAGTACGGCGCGCAGGTTAATTTTTCGATGGTCAACAACCTAATTTCCGCACTGGGAGCCGACTCGGCTGAACTGTTGGTCGACTATATAGAGCGCTACGACGCCAAGGCCAATGCCTATCAAGATGTGGCGAGGGCCCTAGTCGAAAAGGGGCTCAACTACTACCGAGACTTCGTGTTGCCCAACAAGAAGTTTCGCCAAGCCAGCACCGGTGAGCGCGCGCTGTTGCAGCAGATATCCGATCGCTTGAAGGGGGCCGACGGGCTCGATGAAAACGAGCTGCAGGGCATTCCTTTTGATATCGCCCGCGCTGCCGATATGGAGCCAAAGGACCTGTTCCGCCTGTTCTATGAGGTCGTATTGGGTCAGGAACGCGGGCCGCGCTTTGGCTCTTTTGCGCGCATGGTGGGCATCGACAACGTGCGCGAAATGGTGAGTGCGCGCATAGCCTAAGCGCGCGTCGGTCGCCATGGCTGAGCAGCAGGACCTCTTTGCCGAAATCTTACCACCGCCCAAGCCGCGCCACGTAGAGCGCCTGCTGCGTGTGCAAGAGGGGCTTCCCGCTGCACTGCACTTGGGGACGACTAGTTGGAGTAACGAAGACTGGCGGGGGCTGATCTATCCAGAAGATTGCGCCCCTGCCGATTACATCGAGCACTACGCCAACGTCTTTGGTTGCGTGGAAATCGACTCCACCTGGTACCGCATTCCCACCGCCAATGCCGTAGAGGGTTGGCTGCGGCGCACGAGCGAGACCTTCCGTTTTGCCGCTAAAATTCCGCGCGTAATATCGCACGAGAAGGGCATGGTCGATTGCCTGAGTGAGATGGAGGCGTTTCTGGCGGCGATGGAGCCGCTGGGGCCTCGGCTCGGTCCGCTGGTCATGCAGTTTCCCTACGTCGCGCGCGGCCAGGACGCGCACGAAAGCGCGCACGGCGCCGATTTTATGGCGCGTCTTGAACAATTCCTGCCGCAGCTGCCAACGCGAGAATTTCAGTTTGCCGTCGAAGTGCGCAATGCGCGCTGGGTTGGCGATGAATTGCTGGCTATTCTGCGCGACAATAACGCGGCACTCGTCCTCAACAACTACTACACCATGCCCCAGTTAGGCTCGCTGCGCCAGCGCATGGACCTGCAGACGACTGACTTTCTCTACGTGCGCTTTCTGGGCGATCGCAAGAAGATGGACGACTACGTCGAGGGAATGATTGCGCGCGGCGAGAAAGAGCGCCACTGGGACGGGCTCTTATGGGAACGCGGTGCCGAGTTGGCCAGTTGGGTAGAGCACTTACAGCATATGGTCGGCGCACAGCCCGACCGCGATGTCTACGCCTTTTTCAACAACCACTACGCCGGCTATGCTCCGGGCTCGCTCGGCATGTTCGCCAAAGAGTGGAAGCGCAGGGCGGATTGGGCGCCGGTCCGGTCTGAAGGCTAGACCGGCAGCTTTATTTTCGGCTCGTCCGGATCGGGGCGGTAGAGCAGCAAGGTGTGGCCTAGCACCTGCACAAGATGGGCCGCACAGGCCTGGGCCAGCTGGTGACCGGCCTCTTTGCGCTGTAGATCACAGCTTTTTTCTATGCGAATTTTTATCAACTCGCGGTTGTTAAATGCCTCGCCAAGTGAATGCACCAGGGCATCGCTAATGCCCTCTTTGCCCAAATAGACCGTCGGCTTAATGGTGTTGCCCTGCCCGCGCAGATAGCGGCGCTGCTTCCCGCTTAATTCTTCCATATCGTTACAATACCGTGAAATGAGTGTGAACGGCTCCTCGGCGTATGCGCCGCGCAATAGCCTCGCGGAGTGCGTTGCGAATGGGACGCCGGGTCATAGGTAATAGAACGCAGAAGCCGATGGCGTCGGTGATGATGCCAGGAGTGAGCAGCAGCAGGCCGCCGGACAAGACGAGCGCGCCGTCGAGTAGTGCATCGCCCGGCGACTGGCCGCCGCCGATGCTTTGGCGCAAGCGCCTAAAGACGAGCAAGCCCTGGCTGCGCGCTAGCGCCGCACCGGCCGCGCCGGTTATGAACACGAGTGCAATGGTGGAGAGGGAGCCGATGTGACGTCCCACTTCAATGAGCAAAGCCAGTTCGGCAATAGGGACCAGCGTGAAGAGGAGAAATAATTTGAGGAGCATGGTAAAAATATACGCCGTGCGGATAGGGCTGTCGAGATGGTATGGTATTTGCCGGACGTGGCGCCATGGGACAGAATGCACTGCTGCGTCGTCGGCCCGGTTTGTGGATTGCGCTGGCCTTCGCCATCGGTATTGCGTGCACACACGGTGCGCTGCGGAGTGAATCGCTAACACCGCAGCTGTCTATCGCATGGGGCTGCATTGCGGGACTTACCCTGTTGGCATGGCTGGTGGCGCGCGTCGTTGGCTGTGCGCGCTGGCGCGCCGATGCGGTGCTGCTAGTCGCTTTTGCCGCTGCCGGTGCGCTGCGTTACGGCGGCGCAACGCAGCTGTTACCTGCGCACCACATCACGCGCCATCCACAGCTCTTTGGCCAAGCCGTGCTGCGCGGGTTTGTAGACGGCGAGGTCGAGCATTTCGACGGGCGAACGCGCTTTGTACTTGCGCTGGACGAAGTCGAGGCGGACAGTGCGCTGTATCGCGCTGTCGGTCGCGTATTGGTGACGGTGCGCAGCGGTCAAGTCGACATGGACTGCGCGCAGCGCGCCGAAGTGCGCGGCTTTTTGCGCCGGCCTGCAGGCGCGCGCAATCCCGGCGCATTTGACTATCGCGCCTATTTGGCTGAGCGCGATATCGATGCGACGATTTCACTGCGTTCTTCCATCGCGCTGCGCAGGCTGACCGAGCGGCGTCCATGGCGGTGGGGTGAGCGCGCGGTACTCGCGCTGCGGCGCCACGTGCGCAGCGCCGTCGAGCAAAACCTGCAGGGCGCTCAGGCCGGGCTATTGCTGGGGTTGCTGCTGGGCGATAAAACGCAGATTCCGACCGATGTAAAAGATCATTTTCGCGCTGCAGGTCTATCGCATGCGCTGGTCGTAAGCGGCATGCACGCCGGCATTGTTGCCGCCTTTGTGCTGCAGGGGCTGCGCCTGCTGTCTCTGCCGACGTCGGTGCGCCATCTAGCGACGATGGGCGCGTTGGTGGCCTACGCGTTGCTGACGCAGCTACACGCACCGGTTGTGCGCGCGGCGGCCGTCGGCTGCATGGCCCTGGGCGGTGCCGTATTCGAGCGCGACGGCGATGCATACAATTCGCTGGGATGGGCTGCCCTTTTTATCATGGCGCTGTGGCCGGCTAGTCTGTTGGGGCTGAGCTTTCAGCTTTCTTTTGCCGCTACGCTGGCCATTGTCGGGCTGTATCAACCGCTGTTGCAGATGGTGCTGAGTGTCTGCGGGGAAGGTTATGGCGGATGGCATCGCTATATCGCGATGCCGCTGTGCGTTTCGCTAGCGGCTCAGCTGGGCACGGCGCCGCTGCTAGCGCTGCACTTTCAAGAGTGGGCACCGATTGGGCTGCTGGCTAACCTGATCGTTGCGCCGCTGTTGGCCGCTGCGCTAGGGCTGGGCATGCTGGCCGTGTTTAGCTATGGAGCATGGCCGCTGCTATGCGGCGTGTTTAATGCAGCCAATTATTGGGTGCTCAGTGTGCTGGTTGCCTTTGTCGAGCACAGCGCACAGTGGCCCGGTGCCGCGCTGAGCGTGCCGCGCCCGGACGCCGCATCGCTGCTGTTTTTTGCCCTTCTTCTCCTATTGGTGCCCCATCTCCGTGCGCACCGGTTCGCGCGCAAGGTCTTTGTCGCGATATTGCTGATCTGGTTCAATGTCGCCGCATGGGAACGCGCCTTAGCCGATCGTCAGCTGCAGATTTTCTTTCTCGATGTCGGACAGGGCGACGCCGCCGTAGTGCGCATGCCCAACGGCATGGTAATGGTTGTCGACGGCGGTCAGCGCAGCGTCGAATTCGACTACGGCGAGCGCGTGCTGGTGCCTTTTCTGCGCGCACACAATATGAGGCGCGTCGACGTCGTCGTTGCCACGCACCCGCACAGCGACCATATCGGCGGGCTCGTCGCGCTGTTAGAGGATATACCCGTTGGTCACTATATCGATAGTGGCCAGCAATACGACTCGTGGACGGCGCGTCGCCTGCGTTCATTGATGCGAGAAAAGCGCGTTGTCTACCACCGCGTGGCGGCAGGTGACAGTCTATTGGGCATGGGAGACGTCGGGGGGCTCGTCATGCACCCGACGGCGGCCTTTGTCGATTCGCTGGGCGAGTCGATTCGCGGAGTGAACAACGGCTCGGTGGCGCTGAAGCTGAGCTACGGCGCGGTGGATGTGCTTTTTACCGGCGATATAGAAGGCGAAACCGATGGGGCCATGCTCGCGTGGGGTTCCCGCCTGCAGGCCGAGGTGCTCAAAGTGGCCCATCACGGATCTAAGACTTCTTCCAGCGCGCGCTTTCTCAGCGCCGTTAAGCCGCAGTGGGCTATTATTTCGGTTGGCGAATTCAACCGCTTCGGCCATCCGTCGGGCGCTGTGGTCTCTGCGCTGCAGGGCGTGGGGGCGTCTGTTTTGAGGACAGATCGCTGCGGCGCGGTCGTCCTGAGCAGCGACGGGCGCCGAATTGCCGTGAATACGATGATCGATTGGGCTGCCGATATGCGCTGACCCATGGCTACGCCGCTGTCCTCTTTATATCGAGCAAAGTCCGTGCAGACGGGTGCGCCAAGAGCTGCGTGCGCTACCAGAGGCGCCAGACCGTTCGCGTTGCCAACTCAGTGCGATCGATCTTGCCCTGTGTGTAGGCGTCGATGGCCGACTTCTCAACCCGCATAAGCAAGCGGTTGGCTTCGGCGTGTCCAGGCGGAAGGCGCACGTCGACGAATACGCTCTCTTCGGCGGCTACGCCGTGCAGCGTTGCGCCGTATTTGCCCATGGTTTCGACCAGTGCTTCTTTCCAATGCGCTATCGAGTCGTTGGCTCGGTGGTGGTGAGCGGGGCCGGCTGCCGGGAGGCGATGTGGGGGTAGGGGCGGGCGCATATCGAGAGAGAAGATCGCACCGAGGCCGGGTTGGTGTGCGCCAGAAGCCACTGCAGCTGGGCGTGTGCCGTGTGCGGGGTGGCGCAGCGAGGCGGCGATAATGCCGGCCATGAGGGCTATTTTTTTATTGCCGGTATCGGCAAGGAGTTCGAATTGTATGCGCTTGGAAAATGCTGCGCTGTCGATCTTGCCGCGCCGTCTCTCATCGATATCGCCTTTTTGCGCGCTCGCCGAGATGAGAGAGGGTCGCGTTGTTTGAGCAGGCGCTGCGCTAGCGCGTGGCCGGACCATCAGCCGCTCGGCGAGTTTTCCTATGTGGTCGTCTGCCATCAGGGTGTCGATTACGACGCGTATTTGGCGTTTGACCGCACTCGGGGGAAGGTGGGTTTCCAGCGTGTCAATATGTGCCGATCGACCGTCGTCGGACCCGATTTTTACGATAGTTAATTCGGTTTCCATATCTTTCCCTCCTGCCCCGGGTGAGCCCACGCGCACATCGACGTCGACTCGTGCCCTGTCGCCGGGTGAGTGCACCGCCGTGGTGCGATATAAGACGGCGATGCGCGCATCGTCATCCAACCCGTCGATTGCACCGGCGTAGTCGCTGAGAAACTCACTCAGCGCCGCGCGCACCGGTTTGACTTCACCGTCTCGACTTTCCGCTGTGCCCCGCCGAGTTTTTTCGACGTGCTGCCGTCCTTCTTGGTCGACCCATGTGCGCGTTAGGTGCTCTACTATGGGCTCATCGGACAGGGAGCCCTCTGCTAGAAAAACCACCCCGTAGTCTTCTATGTACACGCCGTGCACGCGTGGATATGTTGGGGAGACAAGGGGCGGTTCGTCGACGGGAGAGTCTATTAGGGCCCGCAGGATGTCTTCTGCAATGCGCACATCGCGCTGCATGCGCTGGGCGTCCACTTTAGCATCAGTGACGACTGGCAGGCCGCCCAATAAGAGGGCAGAGGTAAATAGTGCAAATGACGTGCGCATGGGGAAGTGATCTCCTCTAACGGCGCGGCGGCGGCGTTGCCGCACCGTCGGTTCGCGTAGATGGGCGCGGGCTAGTTTTCCATGAACTGAACGATGTACTCGCGCAACGCGTCTGCGGCCTCGTTCCAGAACGGACCGAGCTCGTCGGCGTTGGCCGAACCGTTAGTCTGGCTGCAAAAGGAGAACGGCTCTTGCAGCAGCAGCGCCTTGCTCTCCCAAGCGCGCAGTTCAACGCTGAGTTCAACGCAGGGCTTAAGGTCGGCGTTCGAACCCGTAAAAGTAAAGTTGTCGACACCGAAGATCAGATGGAAATCTGGCTGCACCAGCACGTTGGACTCGCGTTCGCGCACGGCCCAGAGAATGCGCTCGGACTCGGGCAGGCGCCGGACTAAAGCGGGGATGATAAAGCGCTGCACCTCGCGCACCTGCTCCCGCACAAAGGCCTCGTCCTGCGTGTTGAAGAATATGAACAGCGGATCTATACCGACTTCAAAGCGATTGGTCTGCCCGCCGACCAAGATGCCGACGGCCTTCTGTTTTTGGTCATCTATATCATCGGAGAGAGCCCAATCAAGGCTGCTCAGAATAAACGTGCGGCTCTGGAAAAAAGGCGTCTTCGACTTGCGTGCCGCTTTGTTGATGCCGCTGTCGAGGAGGTAGTTGCCCTTGCCCTGTAATACCTTGCGCCCCTCTTGGCTCAGGTAGCGCAGCAATTTGCCGGCGCGTTTTTCATCGATATCAGGCTGTCCTTGCAAGACGAGGGTCTTCCAAGTTGTGCTCTCGTTTTTGCGCAGTTGGTCGAGGGTATCAATGAGGGCGATGAGGCGGGGGCGCAGTTCGTCTTCGGGCACGCGACTCTCGCGCGAAAGGCGTTCGAGAAACTCGTTCGAGTGCGCGGGTTCTGCGTCGGCAAAGGTCTCGTACAGCGCGATAAACACGTCGTGGCGAAACCGTTCCTCATCGAATTGGGCAAAGCTGGTAGCGCAAAGCGTCAGCAGGCAAAGCAGGGTTTTCAAGGCAGTCCTCTCGGTAGGGCCCAACGGGCAGATGCGGCGTCTCTGTACACACCTCAGTGCGGATCGGGTTCCGAATTTTTCAGATCAATCCAGTAGCGCAACTTTTTCATCGGCTCGTCACCGGCGCGCCCCTCGGCGCGAAACGTGCTTTGGGTCATGGGGATAGCGCTCTCGAATTGGCCGCCGTTGTGCTCGATAATTTTGCGCGAGCCGACGTTGTCGGCATCGCAGGTGACCAAGACCCGATGCAGGTCTAGTGCGCTCGAATTGCCGAGCGCCAACTCGAGAATAGTCTTGCCGTAGCCCATGCGCCGCTTGGAAGGACGAATGCTGTAGCCTATATGGCCGCCATAGGTTATTAAATACGGCGTGCACAGCTCTGGCCGGATCGACGCTTGGCCAATGTATTGCCCGTCGTCAACGAGCCAGAACACGTGATCTACATACCACCCTCTTTGGCGACGGGCAGCCCTGCTCAAAGCGCATAGATCGTGGACAAATTGCTCGAACTGGTCTTGCAGAGAACGCAGGTTGTAGCCCAAATAGGTACTATACGTCGAATCGAGGCGTCCCTCGGCAAAAAAGTCTTCGGCGCCCTGTAGGAAGCTCTCGCGATAGGCGACAGATGGCGTAACGAGCGTGCTCATGGACAAATCGCTGCTTGGGGTCGGGCGAGCAAGGTACGGCGCGAGCGCTCCGGCGTCAAGCAAACACAGTGTAAAGACGAACTATACGGCCCGGTGGGGAATAGAAGTCGCAGCGGGCGCTCTATGCGTGAGGGAAGGGTATGCCCTGTGGCCAGGTATCGCGTGGCTCATAGCCGAGTATTTCGCGCGCCGGTGTCAGATCGAGACGCACCCAGTCGGCGGGAGCACTCGTGGCAAATACAGTTGCGCATTGGCCTGCCTGTGGCGCATTCGATTCCACGCAGCGCTCAAAGAAACGGCAGGCATCGTCGTGGCTGAAATAGACGCGCGGGCCGTGTTCGTACTGGGCGAGCCGTCGCGCCTCATCCGTATTGCGTGGGAACCAACCGATGCGCACGTTGATGACGGACAGGTCGTGTACGCGCGCATACATATCGCCGATGTCTTCCGCCCATACTTTGGTCAGGGCGTAGTGGTTTGTCGGTTTGGCACCGTCCTCAATGCGTATGATTCCCTCTCGCTTGTGGCCGCTAATTACCTGAAGTGAAGAGGCCAGCACCAGCCGTTTGACACCGCTTTCGACGGCTGCAGCGCAGACGTGGTATAGACCGCGCACGTTGGGCTCCAATAGAACGTCTACGAAGTCGGCGTTGTTGGGGTAAGCGCCCAGGTGAATAACCGCGTCGACGTCAGCCATGGCACGGTGCACGGCGACCGCGTCGCTCAGGTCGCCTGTGATCTGGTCTTCGAGATCGGGATGGGGTTCCAGGGAAAAACCGCGCACGCGGTGTCCGCGCGCGCGCAGGTGTCTGCAAATGGGCGTGCCGATGGCACCACTGGCACCGGTGACCAGCACGCGCTGTGGAATGGAGGCGCTTTCGCTCATGGTTGCTCGCTTTTGGCTGCGTGTACTCTCTATGCTGCTCTGAGCCGCTGTTGGCAGGCAGCGCGGACGAGCATTGTAATAAAAAGGATCGATGGGGTAAAGCGCTCATAGCGGACTAAATGGCCAGGTCCGAGGCGTGCAGTCTTGTGAGATTGATTTTTTGGGCTGTGCTCCAACCGTTCGTTTTTGTACAATAGAAGCGCCTTCGCAACGGAGCGAAGACGAAACGCGTTGTCGTCAAGTGGATATCAATCACGTTAAAAACATGGTTCAACCGGCGCTGCTGCGTCTGTGCGTTGCACTGAGCGTGGCGGCCGTGCTCGTCGCGCTATTGGCCGAGTTGTCGCTCTTCTCGTTTATCGTGCCGCTGCGTTCGCCCTTGTCGACGGCGACCATTGTCTGTTGGGCCGCGTTTTTCGTATTGCGCAATCTCGGCGAAGAAGATCGCCGCAAGGTCGTTTCGGCCCAGGGCACGGGTGGAGATATACTGCAAGTCGCCACGCTGCACGCGCTGCCCATTTACGGTGAGAGGGGAGATGGCGGAGATTTTTCGCAGGGAGAAAGGTTTTTTCGCAGTGCGCGCTACGCCGAGGCGGCCGAGGCCTTTCTGCGCGCCCATGCGGATGACGGACATCCGGCCTCTGCGCTCAATGCCGGTGCGGCGCTGATCCATATCGCCGACTTTGAGCGGGCGCGCAGCGTGCTGGAAGAGGCCCAGTTGCCCGCTCGCCGATTGCAGAGTCGGCTCGTAGAGGCTGCCTTGCACGCTGTTTGTGGCATGCTCGATGCCCGCCAAGGCAATATGAACGAGGCGCTGGGCCACTATGCATCGGCCGCCGAGTTGTTCCAGCGCGAAGGCGACGGGCGCGGGCGCGGCGATGCGCTGATCAATGCGGCCAATGCGCGCGTGCACCGGGGGGAGTACGAAGCGGCTAAGCGCCTCTTGGCCGATGCCGTGCGCGCCCACCGCCGCAGCGGGGGACTGTTGGGGCGGGCCAATGCTCAAGCCTGTCGCGGCTATATCCAAGTGGAGAGTGGTGACCCCGACGAGGCGCTAGAGACACTCGACCGCGCGGTTGATCTATATCGGCAGGCGCGCAGTTCCGCCGGCCTCGCTCACGTCCGCATGCTGCAGGGCAATGCGCATTTTAAGTGCGGTGACCTGCAGAGAGCACAGGTTTCCTACGAGGAATCTTCGGCGCTGTGCCGGCAGTCCGGGGATCTGTTGGGCGAGGCTAGTGCCAAGGTCAATATTGGCAATTTGCACTTTAGGCAGGGCGATTTGGAGAGCGCTCTGCGCGATTATGAAGCGGCATTGGAGGTGCATATTAAGGCGGGCAACGCATTGGGTCAGGCGCGCACGCTAACCAATATGGGCTCCGCGTTGGTGCGCCAACGCCGCAGTGCCGAAGCGCTGGATGCGCTAGAACAGGCGCAGTTACTTTACGATCACGTCGGAGCGCAGGGGCGCGTGGTCGAGAGCGTGGGGCGCATTATCACGCGCCTCAAGCGGCACAGTCAGCGCTAGGTGCATGTAGCCCTGCCAATCTCGCATGGCCTGGCGATATTGTCGGGATAGATGACCCATTACGGAGCGAACAATGAGCGAAACGATACGACTGCGCGTCAACGGCAGCGAGCGCGAAGTGGGCACCGGCCCCGAGGTGCCGCTGCTCTACGCGCTGCGCAACGATCTGGGGTTGAAGGGAGCCAAGTACGGCTGCGGTTTGGAGCAGTGCGGAGCGTGTAAAGTGCTGATTGATGGAGAGGCGCTGCCGTCGTGTAAAATGCCGGTGCGCGAGGCTGTGGGCCGAGAAATTGTCACAGTAGAGGGGTTGGGCACGGTGGGTCAGTTGCACCCGGTACAGCGCGCCTTTGTCGAAGAGAGCGCGGCGCAGTGCGGCTATTGCACGGCCGGTCTGGTCATCGGTGCCGTGGCTCTGCTCGAAAAAAATCCGCATCCTACCAACGCGCAGATTGGCGCCGCGTTAGCGCGCCATTTGTGCCGCTGCGGCGCGCATAGTCGAGTGCTCAAGGCCGTGCGTCGCGCCGCCGCGGAGATGGCTCGATGAACGGCATAGACGCTGCGCTGCGCATAGAAGAGGACGGCTGCGTCAGCATTTTCATGAGCAAAGTCGAAGTCGGTCAGGGCTTGAAAATCGCCCTTGCCCAAATCGCTGCCGAAGAGTTGGATGTGGACTTTTCGCGCGTGTGCATCGTGCGCGCGGATACGGCTTTTTCGGCCGACGCTTCCTATACGGCGGGCAGCAATTCGATTCAGACCGTAGGTGAGTGGGTGCGTCGTGCGGCGGCCAGTGCGCGCCACTGTATGGTGCAGCAGGTCGCCGACGCGTGGGGCGTGGACGTCGATGCGCTGTGCGTGGAGAATGGATGGATCCGCGAGCGCGGCGGTGCGCGAAAAATGGGCTATGGCGAGTTGATGGGGGGAAAGGCCTTTAATCGCCCCCTAATCGACGACGTGCGCTGCAAGGATCCGCAGGCATACCGCATTGTTGGACGCGCTGTGCGCGGCGCGGATATGGTCGCCAAGGTCACGGGCGGCGGGGAATTTATACAGGATCTCGACTTGCCCGGCATGGTGCACGGGCGCGTGGTGCGCCCTCCCGGGCTGCACCACATTTTAATTGATGTCGACCGCGCGGCCTTAGAGCAGATGCCCGGCGTGCTGGCCGTCGTGCGCGACGGCAGTTTCCTCGGCGTTATTGCCGAGCGCGAGGAGCAGGCGATTGCCGCATCGGCGGTGGCGCGTGCGAGGTCTGCGTGGAAGAGGAATGATCCACTGCCACCGTCAGAATCGCTCTATGAACAGCTACGGCATGGCGAGGGACAAGCTCTGCGCGTGGTCGACGGCGCACCGGTAGAGGGCGAGGTAGACGAACCTCGTGTGCCGCCGGATGCGGTCAAGACGCTGCGGGCGCGCTACTGTCGGCCGTTTCACCTGCACGCCTCGCTGGGGCCCTCGGCCGCGCTGGCCGAGTGGCGCGATGATAGCGTGCTGGTGTGGAGTCACACGCAGGGCGTTTTTCCGCTGCGCGGCGCGCTGGCTCAGGTGCTGGGAGTGGATGTAGACGCGGTGCGCGTGCAGCACGTAGAAGGTTCGGGCTGCTACGGTCACAACGGCGCCGACGACGTGGCGCTCGACGCGGCGCTCCTGGCGCGCGCGCTGCCGGGTAGGCCCGTGCGCGTGCAGTGGATGCGCGAAGACGAGCACGCCTGGGAAGCCTGCGGTTCGGCGATGCTGCTGGAGATGCAGGCCAGTCTCGATGCAGAAGGGGTCATCGTAGATTGGAACCACGACGTGTGGAGCTATACGCATTCGGGTCGGCCGCGCGCGGCTGAGGGCGCGTCGAATTTGCTGGCGGCATGGCATCTGCAAAAGCCCCTGCCGCGTCATCAGCCTCGCCCTGGGGGAGGCTCGCACGGCGGCATTCACCGCAACGCCGATCCGCTTTACTCCTTTGCCCGGCGCCGCGTGGTAAAGCACTTCGTGCGCGATAATCCGCTGCGCGTGTCTGCACTGCGCGGTCTGGGCGCCTACGGCAACGTCTTTGCCATCGAATCCTTTATGGACGAACTCGCCCTAGCCGCCCAATGCGATCCGCTGGACTTTCGCCTGCGCCACTTGGACGACGAGCGCGCCTGTGCGGTGTTGAAAGCGGCGGCTGAAAAGGCGGGATGGCGGCGTGGCGTTCAGAGAGGCGGATCCGAAGATGGGCGTGGCATGGGATTGGGTTTTGCCCAGTACAAGAACGAAAAGTGCTATGCTGCCGTCATTGCTCAGGTGCAGGTAATCGATGGGCATATTCATCTGGAGCGCCTAGTCGTTGCGGCCGACGCAGGGCAGATCGTCAATCCGGACGGCATGGCCAACCAACTGGAAGGAGGTGTCGTGCAGGCGGCTAGTTGGACACTGTGCGAACAAGTGCGCTATGGCCCCTGGGGCATAGAGAGCCGCGACTGGGATACCTATCCCATCCTGCGCTTTGATCAGGTCCCCGAAGTAGATACCGTGCTGATTGACCGTCCTGGGCAGCCCAGCAAGGGATGCGGAGAAGCTGCGCAGGGACCGACGCCGGCCGCCATGGCCAACGCCGTCTTTGCAGCCTGTGGAGCGCGGCTGCGCGATATCCCCTTCACCGCACCCAAAGTGCGCGCGGCGCTGCCGTTGAGTGGATAATTATATGAGGCAAAAATGTCTCATCCTCTGTCCTTTGTGCTATATTTGTCACACCAGATGCGTTTACGTCCCGTGTAAACAGGGGGTTGATGCCCGGCACGGAAATTGCCCCGTAAAGAGATAGAGAATCGACACACTCTTTTCGGAGGAGTCCGGTGTGAACGCTCTTTGGTTGAGTATCGTCTGGATTGGGTTGGGGCCGGGGCGCGCTTGGGCCGTGGACAAAAGCTATTCCAAGGCGCTCAAGCACATCGAAATCAAGAGTTCGGGCAGCTTGGGAACGTCCGGCCAAGAACTGGTGCCCATTCTGCTGACGGTGGTCGCACTCGTAGTCGCCATCGCGCTATATCAGAAATATAAGGAGCGGCGTACGGCAAAAAAGAGCAGCGGTCCGCAAGCCAAGAGGCAGCCTGGTTTTAGTGAGCATGCGGCTAAGATGGGATTCCAGCGCGCCGAGATTCACCTGCTCGAATCGGCGGCTGAAAAGGTATCGCCGCTGCGCATGGCTCAGCTGCTAGATACAGATGCCGGGCGTCACCAACTGGCCAGCGAAATAAAAAAGCGCGCGCTGCGCCGCGAGCGCGAGCTGCGCTTACTGCGCGGAATGAGTAGAAAATTGAGTACCAGAGGCCATATCGAGGAACGCGCATCCGCGCGCGTGGAGATGCACTTGCCCGTTGGCGTTGTGCCGGGCCTGATGGCCGAAGAGGTCGACGGCGAATGGAACGATGTTCAACAGGTCGATGGCATAATCGTAGACCTGAGCGAGGGCGGCGCAGCGCTGCACGCCGATCTTGCGCTGGATGCCGGCGATTCGCTGGCATTCTGGTCTGCCGATCCGGATGTGTGGCTACCGCCCACGACGGCTCAGATCCTGCATGTGGAAGCGCTGGGCAAGGGGGGGGTGTTTCACCTGCAGCTGTTGGAAGCTCCCAGCGAAGAACTGCGCGCAGCAATCAGCGCGTTACGGCCCGAAGGGGTCTGTGATCAGGACGCAGTGAGCAATTAACATCCGCCGCAGCACGCCCCATTGATTATTGGGGCGTGCTGCGCAGCGGAATGCGGAGAATATGTATGAGTGGCGAACGAATACTGGTAGTTGACGACGAAGTCGAGTTGGCGATGCGCTGTCAGCAGCTCTTAAAGGGCAAGGGCTATGAAGTCGATATCGCGGCCAATGGCGTTGAGGCGCTAGATAGAATGGCCGCTGGCGAGCCGCACTTGCTGATTACCGATCTCAAAATGCCCGGCATGAGTGGCATGGAACTGCTCGAGCGCGCCAAGGAGCAGTTTCCCGACGTGCAGGCCGTTATGATGACGGCCTACAGTACGGTGCAAGACGCCGTCGAGGCGATGCGCCTAGGGGCGGATGACTTCGTGCCCAAACCCTTTTCTCCAGAACATCTGCTCATCGTCGTGCAGAAGGTATTGGCCAAACGCCAGCTGCACGAGGAAAACCGCCACCTGAAAAAACAGCTGGACCAGCAGTACGGATTCGGAAACATCATCGGCAAGAGTCCGTCGATGGTGGCCATTTTCGAATCGATGCGCAAAATTGCCGATGCGCAAATTAACGTGCTGGTCACGGGCGCGTCGGGCACGGGCAAGGAACTGATCGCCCGCGCTATTCACGCGCGCTCTTCGCGCAGCCATCGTCCCTTTGTCGCCCTCAACTGCGGCGCTATCCCCGAGCACCTCGTAGAGAGTGAAATCTTCGGCTACGAGCGCGGGGCTTTCACCGGCGCGGCTAAGACCAAACTCGGCCTGTTGGAGACGGCCAACGGCGGCACCTTCTTCATGGACGAAATCGGCGAATTGCCGGCTCTGATGCAGGTGAAGTTTCTGCGCGTTCTGCAGGACGGTACGTTCCGTCGCTTGGGCAGCAACGACGAACGCGAGGTCGATATCCGTCTGATCAGCGCCACGAATAGAAAGTTGGAAGACCTGGTTTCCGAAGGCACTTTTCGCGAAGATCTCTACTACCGCGTCAACACGTTTACCATTGAGATCCCCTCGCTAAAAGATCGCCGCGACGATATCGAACTCTTGGCCAGCCACTTCTTGCAAAAATACGGCGAAAAGAACGGCAAATTCGTCTCCGGTATTTCGGCTGACGCGCTGCGTCTGATGCTGGCCTACGAGTGGAAGGGCAACGTGCGCGAGTTGGAGCACGCCGTCGAGCGCGGGCTGGTGCTGGCCAGCGGGGATAGGGTGGAGCCAGAGGATCTGCCCCAGGCCGTATGTGCAGCGCGCGTCGATGCAGCTGAAGCCGTGGTGACACAGCTGTACATGGAAAGGCCATTCAAGGAGGCCAAGGCGCTTATAGTAGAAGATTTCGAGAAGCACTATATCGCCGAGGTGCTCACCCGGCATGGGGGTAATATTTCGCGTGCGGCAGCCCACAGCGGCATCGATCGCCGCTCGCTGCACAGGCTATTGCTCAAGCACGAAATCGATGCGTCGGAAATGGGGCGCAGAGCCAAGGAACAGGCTGTAGGTCAATAAACCACCGCGCGAGCCTTGTCCTGTAAAAGCGCTGTGTGTGCCGAGAGGCCGCACCGGCGCTTTTTGTTTGCAGGCGCCTGATGGGTTGGCTGGTGTAGGAGGGGTTGCGCCGCCGTGTGCAGCGCAACGATTGGCGCTAGCCGAGCGCCTCTGCTGCGCGGGCGGCCATATCCCAGAAGCGACCGGGGAAGGTGCCTAGCCCTAAAACCAGCGCCATGGAAGCCAGCGCCGTTATGCGCACGAAAGGCCCCACTTCGACGGGCGGTGCGTCGGGGGCATCTTCTAAGTACGCGGCGCGCAGAACGATCAGATAGTAGTAGAGCGCGACTACGCTGTTGAGGGCCGCGACCAATACCAGGCCAAATTGCCCCTGTTCGAGCGCAGCGGAAAAGAGGAACCACTTGCCTATGAAACCCACGGTGGGCGGAAGACCGATTAGGCCAAAAAGGCCGATCATCAGCGTTGCCGCCAGCAGCGGCGAGCGGTGGTGCAGGCCCTTGAGCGCGTCGATGGAAGCCGCATCGCTGTCGCGATTGACCTCGCAGACGACGACAAAGCAGGCAAAAGACATGACGAGGTAGCCCAGCGCGTAGAATAGCGCCGAGCTAAAGCCCAGTGGGCCCCCGGTCTGTATGCCGATCAGCACGTAGCCTGCGTGTGCAACGGCCGAGTAGCCCAGCAGTCGCTTGAAGTCGTTCTGCACTAGGGCGGCAAAGTTGCCCAAGGTCATAGCGGCAATGCTGAGCCACATGAGGATTGTCGTTATCTGCACGTCTGTCATTAGCGCCGTGAGGCGGCACAGGAGCGCGATGGCGGCCACCTTTGATACAGTAGCCAAATACGTAACGACTTCGTGCGGTGCGGCCTGATACGTATCGGGCGCCCAGAAGTGAAAGGGAAAAGCGCCGAGCTTAAAGAGGAAGCCGGCCATCAGCAGCGCTACACCGACCCAGAGTAGAGGCTGGCCGGTAGCCGCCGGTAACTGCCGCGCGAACTCGCTGAAGTAGGTGGAGCCAAATACGCCGTAGAGAAAGGACATGCCGTAGAGCGAAACGGCCGAAGCGATCATGCCCTGCACCATGTATTTTGTCGATGATTCACCGCCGCTTTCCACGCTGCGATGCAGTGCGACGCCGATGTAGAGCGGATAGGCGGCCAGTTCCATGGCGATGTAGAGGGTGAGCAATTCGGTGGCGCTGACCATCATCATAGCGCCCAGGGTGGCGAAGAGAAGGAACATGGGGAATTCAACCCAAGCGCTGCGATCGATCGTGTTGGGTTGGCTGCTGATCGCTACGACGAGGAGAAAGCCCAGTGCCAGGGCGGCTTTGGCGAATTGCGAAAAGAAGTCGACGCGATAAATACCCTGCGCAAAGGGCTGACCGCTTGCACCTAATGTCCAAAGAGCTGCAAGTAGAGCGAGCGCGCCGCCGAACAGCGCTAATAACCATGCCGTGCGATAGCGCGATTCGAATATCGGGCAGGCAAAGAGCGCTAGTCCTGTTATGATCAGCGCCAGTTCGGGCGCAAAGAGCAGGGCGTCAGACATATTAGAACCTTCCCAGCAGCACGGCAGTCGTCTGGTTTATGGTGTTGAGCATGGCATTGGGATAGAAGCCAAAAAATACCAGGACCGCGACGAGAATAGCGCGCGGCAATAGCTGCATGCCGCGCATGTCCTGCGTGCGCAGTCCATCCCAGCGCGGGTTGGGCGGGCCGTAAAAGGCAAGGGCAAAAACGCGCAGAATATAAACGGCGGTCAGAACCAATCCGCCGATGATCGCTACACCAATGATTGGATAGGTCTTTAGCGCGGCGAGAAATACCAGCAGTTCCGGCCAAAAGCTGGCCAGACCAGGCAAGCCGGCGCCGCACAGGCCAGCGATGATAAAGAGCGATACGGCGCGCGGCATTTGCGAGCCGAGGCCGCCGAAATCAGTCAGTGTTTTGGAGTGGGCGCGGTCGTAGATAAAGCCGACGGTGCTAAAGAATAGCGCGGTCATTACGCCATGCGCGAACATTTGAAAGACGGCGCCGTTGAGCGCATCGGCGCCCGCTTTGCCAAGGGCGGCCAGATTGAGGCCGAGCAGCACTACGCCCATGTGCGAAACGGAGGAAAAGCCGATGACGAATTTAAAATCGCTCTGGCGCATGGCGACAAAGGCGCCGTAGATAATGCCGATAGCCGCTAGCACGGAAAAGGTCGGTGCCCAGTAGACTGCTCCTTCGGGTAGGAGGCGCATGCCGACGACCAGCACGCCAAAGGCGCCCAGTTTCATTAGCACGCCGGCGTGCAGCATCGATACGGCCGAGGGCGCGGCGACGTGTCCAGTCGGCGACCAGCCGTGAAAGGGAAACATACCGGCCAGCACGCCAAAGCCGAGGTAAATAAATGGATAGCAGAATACCTGGAAATCGGGGTCAAAGGCGTGCGAGGCGAGAGCAACCATGTCGAAGGTATGCATACCCGCCTCGTGGTAGATGGCCAACAGGCCAGGGAATAAGAGTGCGCTGCCGGCTAGGAGAAATACCATGAGCTTCATCGCCGCATAGTCTTTGTTGCCGCTGCCCCAGATTAGGATTAGGGGATACATCGGCACCACGGCGATTTCGTAGAAGAAAAAAAGAAAGAATAGGTCCTGCGACATAAATACGCCGTACACGCCAATGACTAACAGCACCATAAAGGCGAAGTATTCTTTGACGCGGTGTTGCAGATCCCACATTGTCAGGACGCCGGTGAAATAGACGATTGAGTTGAGTAAGATGAGGACGGTGCCGAAGCCATCGACGGCGACGTGGTAGGCGATGCCCACGCCATCGACCCAGGGAATGCGCTCGATAAACTGCAGCCCGCCGTCGGCGCTGTCGTAGGAAAAGAACAGCTGTAGGCTAAGCGCGCTGGCCGCCAGTCCGCTCAGCGCGCACAGCCAGCGAATGGCCGATACCGCGCGCGCCGGCACGAGCAGCAAGATACAGAGCGTGAGCGTGGGAACGAGAAGTATGTAGCTCAGAAGCGGCATATCGATCCTTTCTCAGCGCAGTCCAATATAGAGCGCGGCCAATCCCACCAGCACAATCGTCGCCCCGGCGTAGAATTGCAACCAGCCGTTTTGCAGGCGCGAGGCGCTGCCGCCGGCGCGGACGGTGCCGTGCCCCACTTGATCAAAGCCGTCGTCAAAAAGGCGCGACTCAACGGCAAAGAACAGGGCCGAGAGCGCGTCGTTAAGCCGGACGAAGACCGCGCGGTAGATCTCATCGATATACCAGCGATTGACAAAGAGCGTTTGCAGGGCGGGCACGGCGGCGATGAAGCCGCGCCGCGCCGCGCCTTTGCGCCCGAAGTCGAGATAGGCGATGGCGATGCCGAAGAGCACCACGCCGATGGCCGGCAACATAGAATTCAGATCGTGATGTGCTGGCGCAGCGCCCAGCTGCGCGGCGATGGATGCGCCGTAAAAGCCGAGCACGACGGCACCGGCAGCCAGCAAGACAATGGGCGCCATCATAACGGCGGGCTGGGCCGGACCGTGGTGATGGTCGCCGTGTGCCTCTTCGAGTTTGTCGGGCAGGACGATCAGGAACAGCATGCGCGCGGTGTAATAGGCTGTCAGAAAGGCGGCCAACAGGGCGGCGATGGAAAAAAGCGTAGCACCGTCGTGACCCAGCGCGGCGAAGATCTCCTCTTTGGAGAAAAAGCCGGCCAGCGGGGGAACGCCGGCTAGTGCGCCGGCGCCAACGGCTAGGGCCAGCGTCGTCAGGCCGAGAGAGCGTCCACCGCGTCGCCCAATTTCCCGCATATCGTTGGTGGCAAAGTGGTGTATGTAGACGCCTGAGCACAGAAAGAGCAGGGCCTTAAAGACAGCGTGCGTGATCAGGTGGAACACGCCGGCAAAGAGGCTGCCGGCGGCCAGGCCCATGAGCATAAAGCCGAGCTGGCTGATCGACGAGTAGGCCAATACCTTCTTTATATCGGTGGCTACCATGGCGATAGTTGCCGCGAACAGTGCGGTAAAGGCCGCTATGGCGAGTACGACGTTGAGCGCTGTAGGAGCGGCCACAAAGAGGGGGTGCAGGCGCGCCATGAGGTAGACACCGGCGGCTACCATCGTCGCCGAGTGCAGCAGCGCGCTGACGGGCGTGGGGCCTTCCATGGCATCGGGCAGCCAGGTGTGCAGCGGAAACTGGGCACTCTTGCCAACGATGCCCATAAAGATCAGCAGCGTGATGGTGCTGAGTGCTGGCCCAGCCAGTTTTACTAGGCCCGTCTCCGGATCGAGGAGTGCGGGCAGGTCGAAATTATTGGTCAACGGCAGGATCATCAGGATGCCGATAAAGAGGCCGACATCGCCAATGCGCGTCATGAGAAAGGCCTTGCGCGCAGCGGCGCTGGCCTCGGGCTTCTCGTACCAGAAGCCAATGAGGAAAAACGACGCGAGGCCAACCAATTCCCAAAAGATGAACGACTGCAGCAGGTCGACGGCGTAGACAAAGCTGAGCATGGCCCAGGCGAAAAGCGAGAGCATGGCAAAGTATCGCGCGCGGCCCGGATCGTCGGCCATATAGCCGAGGGAGTAGATCATAACGCAGAGCGTAATAAGCGCTACGGCCACGCCGAACATTAGGCTAATGCCGTCGAGCAAAAAGCCGAACTGCAGGTGAAGTTGTCCGCTGGAAAACCACGCAAAGCGCAGCGGTTCGGTCGGCCCCTGCAGCAGCAGGCCGGCGCTGCCCAAGAGCGCCAGCACCGCACCGGCGATAGAAACCAACTGCGCCAAGCGCGGCTGGCCGTTGAGAAAAATCAGCGCAATAAAAAAAGCAGGCAGCGGCGAGAGGGTGGCCAGGAGGGCGAGTGTGAGCGTATCCACGGCTATCCCTTTAGGGTTGTGATGTGTTCGGAGTCAATTTCGCGGCGCTGGCGGTAGAGTCGCAGAATGATCGAAAGAAAGATGGCGACCTCAGCAGCGGCCAGTCCGATAATGATGAGCACGAAGACCTGGCCGACGGCGGGGTCCTGAACCACGTAGCGATTAAAGGCCATAAAGTTGAGACTGGCTGCATTCATCATCAGTTCGACGCCGATGAGCACGGCGATGAGGTTGCGCTGTGAAAGAGCAGCTACCAGTCCGAGCGAAAAGAGCACGAGGCCGAGTACCAGGTAGGATTCGAGTGTCATGCGGCCTTTCTCTCTCTGCGCGCGATGAGAATCGCACCGACAATGGCCAATAAGAGCACGACGGAAAGCGTTTCAAAGACGAGGTTATAGGCGTTTAGCAGCAGGTGGCCAATGCGGCTAATGGCCCAGGCATCAGCGGGCAGCGCACCGGTTGGTATGGGGAATTCCGCACCGCGCATGGCGACGAACATCGCGGCAAAAAAGAGCGCGCCGGCGAAAACGGCTAGCGCCGACTTGCCCCGGTGGCTCTGCGGCGGCCGCATGGCCATGGAGGTGGACAGCATCATGGCAAAGACGATAGCCACGGTGATGCCGCCAATGTAGATGAGCAGCTGCATGGCGGCGACAAACGGGCTGCCGAGAAAGAGAAATATGCCGGACAGTCCGAGCAGAGTGACGCCGAGACCGATGATGGCGTAGAGCACTTGGCCGGCAAAAGCGGCCATTAGGCCGCCGAGAAGCACCAGGCCGACAAATAGATAGAGGACCGCGTGTTCAACCATCTTGCTCCTCCGCTTTTTGGTCGCCGTCCTCGCTGGAGGATTTTGCTGCGGCCGCCTTTTTACGCGCCTCGACGGCGGCGGCTTTTTCTGCGGCGGCTTTGGCCTCCGCTTCGCGCAGGCGCTCGATCGTCGCCGCTTCCTTGTCCCGCCAGGGATCGAGCAGGTCGTAGACGAAATCTTTGCGAGAATAACCGGTCTCGTCGTAGCTGCGGCTGTAGCCCAGCGTGTCGGTCGGGCATACGTCGAGGCAGAGGCCGCACTCGCTGCACAGCGCAAAGTCGACGGTAAATTCGGTGACGCGCTGGCGCTTGAGCCCGTCTGGGCGCCCACCGTCGAGGTGGATGCAAAACGATGGGCATACGCGTTCGCAGGCCTTGCAGGCGATGCAGTCGTGCGACTGTATATCCTCTTTTTCGATGAGCACGATGACGTTGCGGTAGGCTTCCGTCATCTCCAGGCGCTCTTTGGGATACTCCGATGTGACGGGCGGCTGGAGAAAATTCTGCACGGTGACTTTCATGCCGACCAGCAGCGAAGCGGCGCCGACGTAGATGTCTCTGAGTAGGGGCATTGCGGTCTCTCGTCTCTAAAACAGTTTCATCACGACAGTCGTGAGCAGCAAATTGATGATGGAGAGCGGAACGAGCACAATCCATGCAAAGCTCATGAGCTGATCGAAGCGCAGGCGTGGAAAGGTCCAGCGGAACCACATCATTAGCACGATCAGCGCATAGACCTTTATGAAAAACCACACAAAGCCGGGAAGAAAAGGACCGCGCCAGCCGCCCAAAAATAGCACGGTCGCCAGCGCGCACATGATGATCATATTGGAGTATTCGGCAAAGAAGAATAGAGCAAAGCGCATGCCGGAGTACTCGGTGTGGAAACCGGCGACGAGTTCGGACTCGGCTTCGGGGATGTCGAAGGGTGCGCGATTGGTCTCGGCGGTGGCGGCAATGATAAAGACTATGGCGGCAATGGGCTGGACCAGCAAAAAGGGATAAGTGGTCTGCGCGGCAGCAATGTCGTAGAGGCTGAGCGAGCCGGTCATGAGCACGATGGGAATGACCGAGAGGATAAGCGGAATCTCGTAGGAGATATTTTGCGCGACGGACCGCACCGCGCCGAGCAGGGCATACTTGTTATTCGATCCCCAGCCGGCGATAAAGATGCCGACGATATTGATGCTGCCGATGGCCAACAGCAGTACGAGCGCGGCGTCAAAGTCGTGAAAGACCCACTCGCTCGACAGGGGAAAGAGCGAACACAGAGCGACGACGGGCATAAAGACTAGCACCGGCGCAGCCAAGTAGAGCGGCCTGTTTACGTGGTCGGGCGTCAGCAACTCTTTGCTGATGAGCTTGCCCATATCGGCCACCGACTGCAGCAGGCCAAGCGGCCCGTGTTCCGTGGGGCCGAGGCGGCGTTGGATGCGGGCCGACAGCTTGCGCTCTAGCCAGATGAGCATCATAGCGTTGACCGTCAGGTAGGCCATGATGATCGCAACGGCGGCGGGAATGGCCAGCCATGAGCTTTCGAGTATTGCAGCTAGGTTTCGTTCCATCTCTTACCGGTCGATTTCGGGTACGACGATATCGATGCTGCCGAGTATGGCGACCGCGTCGGACAGCATGGTGCCCGGCATCACCTCGCACATGGCGGAAATATTTACAAAAGAGGGCGTCGTCAGTTTATGGCGCAGCGGCACGTCGGAGCCGTCGCTGACGATGATGTGCTGGTAGCGGCCGCGCGCGGACTCGACGGCGAAGCAGTACTCGCCTGCGGGTGGGCGCAGGCGCTTGGGCACCTTGGCGGCCATAAACGGCCCGTCGGGTATATCGCGCAGCGCCTGTTCGATCAGGTGCAGACTTTCGCGCATCTCATCCATGCGGACGAGGCTGCGCGCAAAGCAGTCCCCTTCGCTCCGCGTCGGTACGCTAAACTCGAACTGTGGGTAGATGCCATAGGGCTCTTCTTTGCGCACGTCGCGGGCGACGCCCATGGCGCGCAGGCAGGGGCCGGAGAGGCCGTATTGCTCGATAATGCGCTCGGGAAATGCACCCACGCTTTGGGTGCGCTCCTGAAAGATGACGTTGCCGATGACCAGTTCGTCAAAGAGGGTCAGTCGCTCTCTGAAGTAGGCGACAAAGTCGGCGGTCTGGCGCAAGAAGATGTCGTCGACGTCCATCACGACGCCGCCGAAACGACCGTAGCTGTAGGTCAGGCGCGAACCGGTAATGCGGTCGAGGATGTCGAGGATCTTCTCGCGGTCGTCAAAGCCGTATAGAAAGGGGGTAATGCCGCCCAGATCGAGCAGGTAGGTGCCCAGCCACAGCAGGTGGCTGGAAATGCGGTTGAGCTCTCCGGCGATCATGCGGATGTACTGTGCGCGTTCGGGCACATCAATTTCGAGCATTTTTTCCACGGCCTGGCAGTAGGCCAGATTGTAGATCATACCCGACAGATAATCGATCCGGCTGGTATTGGGCAGGAACTGCGTGTAGTCGCGATTCTCGGCCATCTTCTCGTGGGCGCGATGGCCGTAGCCGATGACGGGGTCGACTTCGATGATCGTTTCGCCGTCGAGGTGCAACACGAGGCGCAGCACGCCGTGCGTCGACGGGTGCTGTGGCCCCATGTTCATGTAGTACGTATCGCGATCTTGGGCGACGAGCTCGATTGTATCAGTCACTGGCCATCTCCTCGCGGCGCGGGTCCATATCGGAAAAGTCCTTTAGCAAGGGATGTCCGCTGTAATTGTCGGGCATCAGCAGGCGCCGCAGATCGGGGTGGCCGGCAAACGAAACGCCGTACATATCGAAGATTTCGCGCTCGTGCCAGTTGGCTCCGGCAAAGACCGCGGCGATGCTCGGTGCGCTGTGGTCGGGAACTAGGTCGGCGCAGAGCAGGTGGCGGTCGGGATCGCCGGGGCGATTAAACTGGTAGGCCAGTCGCAGCGCGCCGGTTGGCCGTGCGTCGTCGCTTTCCTCCTCGCCCTCTTTCTTTTTCCCCTTCACCATATCGCGCGCATCTATGCAGGTCATCATTTCCAGATAGTAGCCGGCAGAGCGGAAGAGCTCGGCGATGGCCGGCATTAGGGGCAGTTCGGCGCGGTGTCTGTGGTGATATCCGCTGACGGCGTAGTCCGATTCGGTCGACTCGGCAATGCCCTCGTGTTGGCGTAGTGTTTCGCCGATCATAATTATCCCTTGAAATTCTTTCCGGCTTTGATTTTCTCGCCCAGTTTGAGCAGGGCGGCATAGAGCGCTTCGGGGCGCGGCGGACAGCCGGGAACGTAGACGTCGACCGGAACGATTCGGTCGGCTCCTTCGACGATGGCATACTGGCCTGGGTATTTGAACGGACCGCCATCAATGGTGCAGCCGCCCATGGCAATGGCCCACTTGGGCGAGGGCATCTGATCCCAGAGCATCTTAATGGGGTCGGCCATTTTGCGCGAGATCGTACCGGCCAGGATCATGACGTCGGCCTGACGCGCGCTGGGGCGGAAGACGCCGGCGCCAATGCGGTCTAGGTCAAAGCGCGCCGCGCCGACAGCCATCATCTCGATGGCGCAGCAGGCCAAGCCAAAGGTCAGCGGCCACAGCGAACGTGCGCGCGCGTGGTTGAGCAGGTTTTCCAGCGAGTTGATGTGCACCAGAGGGCCGATTTGGCGTAGCAGTTCCTCGCTCTGTGCGTCGACTTTCTGGGGCGTCGTATCGGCAGGTACCATATAACTCCTTATTTCCAGTGCAGAACGCCTTTGCGCCAGGCATAGACGATGGCCAGCAAGAGGATGCCCACAAAGAGAGACAGCTCAATTAGATCGCGCCATACGTAGTCGCCCCGGTCAAAAACGAGCGCCACGGGCAAAATGTAGAGCACGTCTACTTCAAAGGCGACGAAGATCAGTGCGAATAGGTAGTAGGCAATGTCGAAGCGGATCCAGGCGCTGCCGATGGTATCGACGCCGCACTCGTAGACCTCGCGGGTCTTATCGCCTCGAGAGCGCGGCGAGATAAAGAGCGGTAAGATGACGGGTATAGTGCCCAACACGAGGCCGGCAGCGAGCAGGCCACCAAAGAGCGCGTAGTTAGAAATGGGTTCCATATGCTTCTCTCATGTGTGAATGCTGTGCGCCGCAACCATAGTGCCCTGTGTCGTTTTTCCGCGGCACAACGATCTCGTGTTCTCTGCCAAAGAAAGGCATATTAACTAGGGTGTGGCAAGCCCTTTAACGATTTTGCGCGTGGGGGAATCGTGTCTCGCTGTGGTTTGAATTGGGGTCTATTCGTCACAGTGTGCGTGCGAGAGAGGACACCAATTTATCTCTGAGTGCACTCTCGTAATAAAAAATGGACTGGCATGTAGCTTGCAGGAGGATGTAGGCGAGAGAGGAGGAATACACATGATTACTCAAACAAACGCTACAAATACAGCCGATGGTCTGCAGGCCTATTGGCGCGATATCAGCCGCTGCGAGCCGCTGAGTCGAGTGGAGGAAGCGCAGTTGGTGGAGAGGGCACATGCCGGCGACGACGAGGCGATGCAGGCGTTAGTGTCGGCCAACTTGCGCTTTGTCGTTCGAGTAGCACGCAATTATGCTCGTTCGGATATGCCGCTAGGTGAACTGATATCGGCGGGTAATTTGGGTCTGATGCGTGCAGTGCGTAATTTTGACGCCACGCGCGGCTACAAATTTATCACCTATGCCGTGTGGTGGATACGCCAGGCCATATGCAAGGCGATGGACGGTATGGTGCGCGACGTGCGGCGCCCGTCAAACCAGCTACTCGATATGAAGCACGTCGAGAGCGCGACGCGCAGGCTTGAACAGCAGCTGGGTCGCGTTCCAAGCATCGATGAGCTCGCAAAAGAGACGGGCTATATGAGCGACCGGATGCGCAACGCAATTCAGTCGGGCTGGGGTGAAGTGCCACTCGATAATCCCTCAGGGGGCGACCAGCAGGACCCCCAACTCGATCTGCTACCCGACCCGAGCGACTCTATTGAAGAAGAGCACGAGCGCCGCGAATTGCACGTGCTCCTGCACGAGTCGATGGCGGCGCTGAGCCCGCGCGAGCGGCGCGTGTTGGATGCCTATTACGGCCTTGGCGGCGCCGCAGAGATCAGCTTGGAAAGGATCGGAATTAGCCTGGGGCTTACGCGTGAACGGGTTCGTCAAATTCGCGATCGCGCGTTGCAAAAGATACGCATGCGACAGGGCGCGCGGTTGGTAGAATATTGCCGTAAATAGAGGGAATGGGCGATTCTTGTCGCACCTGTAGAAATACAATATACTATGCTCACGCGGCGGGAGAGCTGTCCTCCCGCCGTTTTCCGTTCAGCATTCGAAGAGAGAAGCGATGGAAGAGTGCATAGATCTCAGCGAACATCAGATATATGTAGAGCGCGCGTGGCGGAATATCGCACCGGCCAAGCTCTACGAAGAAGGGCTGCGCTATGAGAGGGGGTCGGCCATTTCCAATGCCGGCGCTCTCGTAGTGTCTTCCGGCGCTAAAACTGGCCGCAGTCCCGGAGATAAGCGCATTGTCGACCATCCCGATACCAGTGGAGATATTTGGTGGGGATCGGTCAACATCAAGCTGCAAGAGCACACGTTCAGGATTAATCACGAGCGCGCGATAGATTACCTCAACACCTGTGAGCGCCTCTATGTGGTGGACGGCTTTGCCGGCTGGGATCCCAAGTATCGCCTGAAGATACGCATCGTCTGTTCGAGAGCCTACCACGCCCTCTTTATGCACAATATGCTCATTCGTCCGACGCCCGATGAACTGGCCGATTTTGGCGAGCCGGACTTCATCATCTACAATGCCGGGCGTTTTCCGGCTAATCGCTATACTTCGGAAATGACGTCAACGACGAGTATTGACCTGAGCTTTGAGCGCCGCGAAATGGTCATTCTCGGCACGGAGTACGCCGGGGAAATGAAGAAGGGCATCTTCACGGTGATGAACTACCTGATGCCCAAGCGCGGGCAGCTTTCCATGCACTGCTCGGCCAATCGCAGCGCAGCGGGCGACGTGGCGCTCTTTTTCGGCCTGTCGGGCACGGGCAAGACCACCCTATCGGCCGACCCGCGTCGCCAGCTAATTGGCGATGACGAACACGTGTGGAGCGATGAGGGCATCTTCAATATAGAAGGTGGGTGCTACGCCAAATGCATTGACCTGTCTGCGCAGAAAGAGCCCGAAATCTATCAGGCCATTCGCTTTGGCTCGGTGCTAGAAAACGTCGTCTACGATGAGCAGTCGCGATCCGTCGACTATGCCGATGGATCGCTGACGGAGAATACGCGTGCGGCATATCCCATAGACTATATCCCCAATGCGGCCATTCCCTGCGTCGGCGAACATCCGCGCAATATCATTTTTCTCACCTGCGATGCCTTTGGCGTGCTGCCGCCGGTAAGCCGCCTGAGTGCAGCGCAGGCGATGTATCACTTTATCAGCGGCTATACCGCGAAAGTCGCCGGCACGGAGATGGGCGTTACCGAACCTGAGGCGACGTTTTCGGCCTGCTTTGGCGCCGCCTTTATGGTGTGGCATCCAAGCGTGTACGCCGAGCTTTTGGCAGAGAAGATTCGCCGACACGAGGTGCGCGTTTGGATGGTCAATACGGGCTGGACGGCAGGTGGCTACGGCGTTGGGCAGCGCATTGCACTAGCGCACACGCGCGCCATTATCGATGCCATTCACGACGGCGCGCTCGACGGCGCCGAGACCGCGCGCGATGCGCGCTTTGGCTTTGAGGTCATTGCCGCGTGCCCGGGGGTTCCATCGCAGGTGCTCGTGCCGCACGCGGCGTGGTCCGATCGTTCGGCCTACGAAGAGAAAGCTGCTCAGCTGGCGGCTCTGTTCAAGAAAAACTTCGAAAAATTCGCCGCGCAAACCGGTGGGGATATCGCGGAGGCCGGGCCGGTGTAGCGGCGCGGCGAATGCGCAATGCAAAGAGGGGTTCGGCCTGCACCTGCGCCGAACCCCTCTTTTTGTCAGTTCACTTTTTCAGCCAGGGCAGCGAGCCCTCTACTACGCCTTTGCGCATATTGTTTAACCAGATCGGCCAAAACCAGCCGGTGTCGCTACCGGCCGGAAGCAGCGTCGGGTCGATCGGATATTTCTTGCCGCGCTCGATATCGGCGTTCAGATAGCTGGCAATCGCGGAATAGGGTATCCAAGCGAAGGTGCTGCGCTCGTCAAAGGCGTCGCTTTCTTCCGGTGCCGGATTGTTCATCACGCGCTGTGCGGGAACGAAGTCAACCTGAGCAAAGTAGGTGGCATACGAGCCGTCCATCAGCGGCTTCTGTCCCTTGGCTTTGGCCTCTAAGTCGGTGCGAGCAAAATAACCGCGGGTTTCTTCGTGCGTCTTGTGCGCCGCCGTTTGCAGCATCGTCTCTCCCTCGCGGTCACCGCCGCCGAAAGCGGCCCAGCCGCGCTGGCTGCCGGCGTGTTCGGCCAGCAGCAGGTAGACTTCGCCGCCGGACTCGAAGTAAAGAACCATGCCGGCGGGCGACTCGGCCGTGGCCGAATCGCGTGCGAATAGAGCCATGCCGATGGCGAAGAGCACGTGTTTTATGTTCATGAAAACCTCGCTGTTTGAAGTGGTCGTGGACGTGGAATGGAAAGCGGCGGTTGCGGGTCTAGGTCGCCGCTTCCGCGCTGGTCGACTCGGCGTTTTCCAGCGGCGGGTTATAGCCCAGGCTGTAAAACTCGAGCAGGGCGACAAAGAGGGCCGCTAGCACGGGGCCAATGATAAAGCCCATCATGCCAAAGACGCTCAGGCCGCCTAGAGTGGAGAAGAACACTAGCAGGTCGTGCATGCCGGTATCGCGTCCGACTAGGTAGGGGCGCAGTATATTGTCGACGCTGCTGATGATGAATGCCGTGATGAGCACGATGGCAATGCCCGACCAAAGGTTGCCGCTGAGCATTTCAAAGATGCCCGCCGGGTAGAGCACCATCCACGTTCCGACAAGTGGGATGATGGATAAGATGACCATGACGACGCCCCACAGTGCCGGAGAACTAAAGCCAAAGGCCCACAGGGTCAAACCGCCCAGCGTTCCCTGAATGAGGCCGATAAAGAGCGTGCCCTTTATCGTGGCGCGCGAGACCGAAGCAAAGCGTTCAATGAGGCCGCGTTCGTAGCGCGGGTCGAGGGGGCTCAACTCGTGCAGGCGGCGCAGCAGCAGCGGGCCGTCGCGAAAAAAGTAGAACATGGTGAAGAGCGTTATGAAGAAATTGGCCACCAACTGCAGCGTGCTGCGCGACGTCGTGTTGATAAAGCTGGTCGCCCAGCCGGCCGTCGTTTTGAGAGCCTCCTGTATGGATTGTTGCCAGTCGAGGTGGTTTAAGTTGAGGCGGCGCAGCAGCTCAAACTGGTCCAGCTTTTCTTGTAGGTTGATGCCGCTGCCGCCGCTGAGAAAACTCGTCGTCCACCGCCCAGCGGATTTGTATATGTTGAGGGATTCCTGCAGTACTAAATTGGTGACGACGTACGCGGGTACCAGTAAGCCCAGTAGGAGCGCAATACAGCAGATCAGGGCGCTGAGGCCGTCGCGACCGCGCGTCCAGTGCCGCAGCTTGGCGTAGAGGGGATAGAATAGGCCGGCAAAGGTGGCGGCCAATACCACGGGGACCAGAAAGAGCTTTGTCATCTCAAAGAGCACCACGCCGGTGCCCACCAGCAGTGCGAGCAGAAAATAGCCTCTGGTTTTTTGCGAATTCCTGTCGGGGACGTGCGTGCTCACGATAAGCCGTTTGGGTTAGACCTGCTCTTGCCGCGCCGATTTAGCGCGGTGGCCTTGAGGTCTACATCTGTAGTTTAGTCCTCGCGGTGCATGATGGCAATGCCGGCCGGTCTCCGTTGGAGATGTCTGGGCCGCTGTGCGGTTCCCTCATATGGCCATTGCCGCCACCTGTGCAACAATATGCTTGAGGACATCCATGGGGCCTTGGCCGGCGTCGACGGTGAAGATGAGGTCGCTAGAATAGTATTCGAGGACGGGTGCGGTTTCGCGCTCGTACTCGTCAAAGCGCCGGCGAATAACCGCTTCGTTGGTGTCGTCGAGTCTGTTGTCGTGTAGCGCGCGCCGGTTAAGGCGGGCTATCATCGTTTCCTGGTCGTGCGTCTCCAAATGGATGAGTCGTTTGACATTGATGTATGCGCGCATGAGCTCGGCCTGCGCGACGTTGCGCGGAATGCCGTCGAGGACTAGCACTTCGCGCTCCGGCGAAAAATCACCGGCGTCGACTAGGCGACGCGCGTGCGCCTGCCAGAGTCGCACTGTCAGGTCGTCGGGCACCAACTGCCCGTGGCTGGAATACTGCAAAAACGTGCGTCCCAGTTCGCTTTCCGGGCGCAAAGCTCGAAATACATCGCCGCAGGACAGGTGAAAAAATCCCGGCACCTGGCCGAGTATTTTGCCCTGTGTGCCCTTGCCCGAACCGGGGGCGCCGAAGAGTAAGATGGTGCGAAATCGGGTATCCATATGCGTCCTGTGCCCAAGGTGGAAGGCCCTAACTTAGGCATTTTGCGCCGTCGTGGGAACAGGCGCTGCGATAGGGAAACTCTTTGGAGCCGGTAGTCGGCGGCGGTCCCATGCGATCGGCTGCAGGCCAAGCCAGCGTATGGCGGCACACCGTCGACCGGGTGTCTGATTGTCGGCGGTGCGTTGTCCTTGGCTGGGATAAAGGCGATTATGGGGTTTTCAGGAAGGGCATGCATTCATTTATTATGTGGGTCGCGGTGCCAACCCCAATGGGACGAAGAATCTCGCTTTTTGCGCAATTATGCACTATGCTTGGGTAGTTGGCGACTGCGCAGTACTGTGTAGGTCAAGATTTGGCGCGCCGAGCGCCGGTTGTGGTAGTAGGTAAAAAAGGAGAGACATGGAATATCCGCAGATCATACAGGGCGGCATGGGTATCGGCGTGTCGAATTGGAACCTGGCTAAGCACGTTTCGCAACAGGGACAGTTGGGCGTTGTCTCGGGTACCTCGCTCGACAATGTATGCGCTCGACGCCTGCAGCAGGGTGACCCCGGAGGAAACGTGCGCCGTGCTATGCAGCACTTTCCCTTTCCAGACGTTGCCCAGCGCGTCTTGGATCGCTACTACATCGAGGGGGGTAAGGATGCGGATAAGCCATTTGCCATCGTGCCCATGTTTACGGTAGAACCAGACCCCGCGCTGGTCGAATTGACGGTCGTGGCCAACTTCGTCGAGGTCTTTCTCGCCGGCGAAGGGCATGATGGTCAGGTGGGAATCAACTACCTTGAGAAAATCCAGATGCCCAATGTCGTGTCGATTTTTGGTGCGATGCTGGCTGGGGTTGACTACGTCATAATGGGAGCGGGTATCCCGCGCGAAATTCCCGGTGTGTTGGACGCGCTGGCGCGCGGCGATGAGGCGCAACTCAAGCTCTCGGTCGACGGGCAGGGCGAAGACGTGTGGATGCGCTTTGATCAGAGTGCATTTGGCATGAGAGCGGATGCACTCAAACGCCCTAAATTTCTCGCCATCATATCTTCTGTGACCCTTGGGCAGGCGCTGCTCAAGCGCGCCACCGGAGAGATCAACGGCTTTGTTGTCGAACTGCCGGTGGCTGGCGGACACAACGCACCGCCGCGCGGCAAATTACAGTTGGACGAGGACGGCGAGCCGATTTACGGCCCGCGCGACGAAGTCGATCTGGTGAAAATCGCCGAGTTGGGCAAGCCGTTTTGGGTTGCCGGCTCCTTTGCCTACCCGGGGCGGCTGCGCGAGGTGCTGGAAGTGGGTGGTCAGGGCATTCAGGTGGGCACGGCGTTCGCCTTCTGCGAAGAATCCGGCCTCGCCCCCGAGTTCCGCGCCGAAGCGCTGCGCCAGGTGCGCGCGGGCACGCTGGACGTGTTTACCGATCCCGTTGCTTCGCCGACGGGTTTCCCCTTCAAAGTGGTGCAGATGCCCGATACGCTAGCCGATCGCCAGTACTATGAAGACCGGCCACGCGTGTGCAATTTGGGTTATTTGCGCACGGTGTACCGACGCGAAGATGGCAGGATAGACTACCGCTGCGCCTCCGAACCGGTGGCCAGTTATGTGAAAAAGGGTGGTTCCTGCGAAGATGCGGAGGGGCGCAAGTGTCTGTGCAATGCGCTAATGGCCAATATCGGCCTGCCGCAGCGCCGCCCCAGCGGCTATGTGGAAAAGCCACTATTTACGGCTGGAGACGATCTGCCTGCCGTCGTGCGCTTTCTCGGCAATGAGCGACAGAGCTATCACGCGTCCGACGTCATCCAATACCTCTTAGAACAAAACGCCGACTGAACGCCGATTACCGCGCAAAAGAGCCCCGCACCGTTCGGTGCGGGGCTCTTTTATTATTGCGACAAGTAGCTGCTTATAGGGCTATGACGCCCTCGGCGGCCAAGCCCTTCTGGCCTTGGACGACGCTGAATTCCACTTTCTGTCCTTCGGACAGGGAGCGGAAACCCTCCGAGCGGATCGAGGAGTGGTGGACGAACACGTCGTCACCGCTCTCGCGCTGGATAAAGCCAAAGCCCTTGGCGTCGTTGAACCACTTGACGGTTCCGGTCTCGCGATCTGCCATGGTAATTTTCCTTTCGACAGGTTTACGTGAGCTCAGAGCGTTTCGAACAGGAGAGAACGGCTGCTTCGGGCTTTACTGTAGGGAGCTACTTCGTAGGATTACTTCGGGAGTAAACTACATTCGGTAGGATACTACATTTGGGCCAGGCAGGAATCTACTGAATCCGAACGACTCTACCACGGTTTAAGCTTCTGCACGCATTGCAGAGGCATGTTACCTGCTAATATCATAAAAAACCATCCCCATAGCAAGCAATATCGAAAATTAGTGCGGAGACGGTCTGGTAGACGATGGTCCGGCAGATGCCGAAGTGCGCCACGCCTGCCGCAAGGGCAAGGGATATCATGCGTGACTGCCACAGCCCATTGAGACATAAACATCTCGCTCACGACGGCCTGACGCGGGTCCTTCACGGCATTACGCAAACAATAAACGGCTGTTATTGACCAATCGGTGGGTGGCATTGCGTTTGCTATCTACTCGGTGTTCGCAGCGCACTTATCTGAGGAGGCATTCCATGATTCACGCGAAGAAGATTCTCATACCGACGGATCTGTCCGAGGAAGCGCGCCACGTATTACCCTACGCCGTCGAATTTGCTCGTTCGTATGGGGCGAAGATTATACTGGTACACGTCGTCGATGCGCGTTGGGTTGGGCCAGTGGCCAGCGCGGAGTTCCCCGGGATGGTGGAAGACCAAATCGATAGCAGCAAGACGGCCGCCACACAGGTCATGGAGGAGATGCGCATCGAACTGGGCGACTTGGAGGTCGAGACGCAGGTGCTGATCGGGTCGCCGCACGTGGAGATCGTGCGCTATGCGCGCAGCGAAGACGTCGACTTAATCATTCTGGCCACGCACGGAAGAACGGGCTTGGCGCACGCGCTAATCGGCAGCGTCGCCGAGAAAGTTGTGCAAATGGCACCGTGCCCAGTGCTGACGCTCAAGCATCCGGAACACGAATTTGAGCTGTCCTAAAATAGCTCGGGAGGGGAACTCATGCAGCGCAAGATGATTGCGGTAGACGGCAATGAGGCCGCGGCCTATGTCGCACATAAGGCGAGTGAAGTGATCGCCATTTATCCGATAACTCCCTCTTCGCCTATGGGGGAACTGGCCGATGCGTGGTCGTCGTCTGGCCGGACCAATATCTGGGGGCAGGTGCCAACAGTCATCGAGATGCAAAGCGAGGGCGGCGCCGCCGGTGCGCTGCACGGTGCGCTGCAGGCCGGCGCGCTGGCGACGACCTTTACCGCCTCACAGGGTCTGCTGCTGATGATTCCCAATATGTATAAGATCGCCGGTGAATTGACGCCCTTTGCCATGCACGTGGCCGCTCGTTCGTTGGCTGCGCAGGGCTTGTCGATTTTCTGCGATCACAGCGATGTCATGGCGGTGCGCCAGACGGGGTTTGCTATGCTCGCTTCGTCCTCGGTCCAGGAGGCTATGGACATGGCGCTCATCGCCCATGCAGCAGCGCTCGAAGCGCGCCTGCCTTTCCTGCATTTTTTTGACGGCTTTCGCACCTCGCACGAGGTGGCTAAGATCGAGGCGCTGTCCGATGAGGATATACGCGCGCTGATCGATGACGAGTGGGTGCGCGCACATCGCGCGCGCGCGCTGAGTCCCGACCATCCAATGATGCACGGCACGGCGCAAAACCCGGATATCTACTTTCAGGGACGCGAAACGGTCAACCCGTTTTACGAACGGGTGCCGGCTGTCGTCCAACGCCTCCTCGATCGGTTGGGCCAGCGCGTCGGCCGTCGTTACCGGCTGTTCGAATACGCTGGTGCAGCCGACGCCGAGCGCGTTATTGTGCTGATGGGTTCCGGTTCCGAGGCCGCACTTGAAACGGTTGAGGCAATGCGAGCTGCCGGGGAAAAAGTAGGCGTGCTACGCGTACGCCTCTATCGCCCCTTTTCCGCCGAGCACTTTCTGCAGGCCCTCCCCGCCAGCGTGAAACGCCTCGCCGTGCTCGATCGAACAAAAGAGCCCGGTTCGCTCGGCGAGCCGCTGATGCTCGACGTGCTAGCCGCGGTCGACGTGGGCGACCGTGCGCTGCAGGTGTGCGGCGGCCGCTATGGATTGGGATCCAAGGAGTTTACTCCTGCCATGGTCAAAGGGGTGTTCGATGAATTGGCCAAAAGCGCGCCGCGCAAGCGCTTTACCGTTGGCATCGACGACGATGTGTGCGGCACCAGCATCGAATACGACCCCTCGTTTAGCACGGAGAAAAGATCGGTGATGCGCGCCGTGTTTTACGGGTTGGGATCAGACGGCACGGTCGGAGCCAACAAGAACTCGATCAAGATCATCGGCGAAGAGACGGATAATTTCGCACAGGGCTACTTTGAATACGATTCGAAAAAATCAGGGGCGATGACGATTTCGCACCTGCGCTTTGGTCTCGAACCTATCCACTCGACCTACCTAATCGAACGGGCTAATTTTGTCGCCTGTCATCAGGCCGTATTTCTCGACCGCTTTGACGTGCTGGAAAAGGCCGAAGAAGGGGCGACATTCCTGCTCAATACGGCGGCGCAACGGGACGAGGTGTGGGACAGCCTGCCCCGTATAGCGCAGGAGCGCATTATTCAGCGCAAGATCAAACTCTATGCCATCGACGCGCACGCGGTGGCCAGCCAGGCGGGTATGGGCGGGCGGATAAATACGGTCATGCAGACCTGTTTCTTTGCCCTTGCGGGCGTTTTGCCGCGCGACAGGGCGATTGCTTCGATCAAAGATGCCATCGGCAAGACATACGGCAAGCGCGGCGAGGAAATCGTCGTGCGCAACTGCGCGGCCGTGGACCGCGCGCTGGAAAATCTGCACTGCATCAAAGTGCCCGCGCAGGTGACCAGCAAGATCGAATTGGAAAGGATTGTCCCAGACAGCGCGCCCGATTTTGTGCGCGAGGTAACGTCGGTCATGATGGAGCGCCGGGGGGATTCGTTGCCTGTGAGCCTGATACCGATCGACGGCGCGTTTCCAACGGATACGGCCCGCTGGGAGCGGCGCAATATAGCCCAAGAAATACCGGTATGGGATTCCGATACGTGCATTCAGTGCAATAAGTGTGCGCTGGTCTGTCCGCACGGTGCCATCCGCGCCAAGATCGTGGAAGAGAGCGATCTTGTCGGTGCGCCGGCGGGGTTTATGACGGTGCCCCTGCGCGGTCGCGGTTTCCCCGATGGCGCCCATTACGCTCTGCAGGTAGCGCCTGAGGACTGCACCGGCTGTGCACTGTGCGTAGAAGTGTGTCCGGCCAAGAATCGGCAGGAATCGCGTCTCAAGGCGATTAATATGCAGGACCAGACCGCGCTGCGCGAAGGCGAGCGGGCCAACTGGACGTTCTTCCGCGCGCTGCCGGAATACGACCGCCGCAAACTCAAAGTAGGGCAGGTCAAGGAGTCGCAGTTCCTGCAGCCGCTCTTCGAGTTTTCTGGCGCCTGCTCAGGCTGCGGCGAGACGCCCTACGTCAAGCTGATCAGCCAGCTCTTTGGCGATCGCTCGGTTGTGGCCAATGCCACCGGATGCTCGTCGATTTACGGCGGCAATCTGCCGACGACGCCGTGGGCCAAAGACGCGGCCGGGCGCGGCACTGCCTGGTCGAATTCGCTCTTTGAAGACAATGCCGAATTTGGGTTGGGCATGCGCTTGGCCATCGATAGCCACAAGGCACGGGCCATTGCATTGCTCCACGACGTTGGGGAGTGCATTGGCGCACAGCGGATCGAAGCGCTTATCGGCGCCGACCAGAGCGACGAGGCGGGCATCTACGCACAGCGACAGCGTGTGGCCGATCTAAAGGCGATGTTGGCCGAGGTGCCGGGTGATTCGGCAAGGCAATTGATCGAATTAGCCGACTATTTGGTGAAGAAAGATGTGTGGATTATGGGCGGCGACGGCTGGGCCTACGACATTGGCTTTGGTGGACTCGATCACGTTCTCGCATCGGGTGCCGACGTCAATGTTTTAGTAATGGACACGGAAGTATACTCCAATACCGGCGGACAGATGTCCAAGGCGACGCCGCGCGCCGCAGTGGCCAAATTTGCCGCCGGCGGCAAGCGCGAGCGCAAAAAAGATTTGGCGCGCTTTGCCATGGGCTACGGCAACGTATACGTCGCCAGCATCGCCATGGGCGCTTCCGACGCACAGGCCGTACGCGCGATCGTCGAAGCCGAAGCCTATGTCGGTCCCTCGCTGGTCATCGCCTATTCGCACTGCATTGCGCACGGCATCAATATGCGATTGGGGATGGAGCAGCAGAAGGCCGCCGTCGACTCGGCCTACTGGCCGCTGTTCCGCTACCATCCGGCGCGGGGGTTTTCTCTGGACTCGAAAGAAGCGAAGATTCCATTCAAGGAGTATGCAATGAAAGAGGCGCGCTATGCCATGCTGGCGCGCGGCAAACCACAGGAGGCCGAGCAGCAGCTGCGCCGGGCCCAGCAGGACGTCGATGAGCGCTGGGCGTACTACAGTCAGTTGGTCGAGTCCAATGACTTGGGGCAGCAGGCGGCAGGTTGAGGAGGCGATAATGGACCTGAGAGCGAATTACATGGGCTTAGAGTTGAAAAATCCGCTGGTAGTGTCGGCTTGTCCGCTATCGCGCGACGTGGACAATGTGCGGCGGATGGAAGATGCCGGTGCCGCAGCCGTGGTGATGTTCTCTCTATTTGAAGAGGAGATTCGCCACGAGATGCTGGAACTGGATCACTTTCTCGACTACGGCACGCACAGTTTTGCCGAAGCGCTGGACTACTTTCCCGAGCACGAGCAGTACGACGTTGGTCCACACGCTTATTTGGAGCACGTGCGGGCGCTGCGCGCTGCAGTAGACATTCCCATCATAGGCAGTCTGAACGGCGTGGCAGTTGGAGGCTGGGTAGAATATGCGCGCTTAATAGAGGACGCCGGGGCCGATGCGCTGGAATTAAATATCTACCACATTCCTACCGAAATTGAACAGTGCGGTGAAGACATCGAACAACTGCATCTGGATATACTGCGCTCCGTTAAAGATTGCCTAAATATTCCCATCGCGGTGAAGCTGAGTCCATTTTTTAGCTCGATGGCCCATATGGCACGCCAGTTCGACTGGGCCGGGGCCGATGCGCTCGTTCTGTTCAACCGCTTTTACCAGCCCGATATCGACCTCGATTCGCTCGAAGTCGTGCCGAGCGTCAAACTCAGCACCTCGCATTCGATGCGTCTGCCGCTGCGTTGGATTGCTATTTTGAGCGGTCGCGTGCGCTGCGACTTGGCTGCTAGCAGCGGCATTCACTCGGCGCGCGATGTGCTCAAAATGGTGATGGCTGGCGCCGACGTGGCGATGATGGCTTCGGCACTATTGCGCAATGGTATCGATCATATCGCCCACGTATTGGGCGATATGAGGACGTGGATGGAGGAAAGGGAGTACGCATCGCTGGGCCAGATACGGGGTAGTATGAGCCACGCCAAATACGCCGACCCAACGGCATTTGAACGGGCCAATTACATCAAGGCGCTCAACACCTACGCGTGAGCGCGGCTGCAGTCTGCAGGGCATAGCGTGGCCAGCCTCGTGCCGTGTGCTATACCCTCGCCCGGCGCGTGTTGTCCACCAGCTGTTGGCGCGTAGCCTCTAGGCGCTGGGTGGTGATCTGCACCAGGCGGCGCAGCAGTTCATAGCCCATGTCTGGATGGGCATCGCACAGGGCGCGCAGCGCTTCGGCTTCTAGTGCAACGGTCCGCGTGTCTTCCACGGCGCGGGCGTCAAAGCGCCATCGGTAGGGTGGGACCATCCACGACCAGCCGAGAATCTCATCGGGGTCAACGGCCTGAACTGGAATGCCTCCGGTCTCTAGTGCGACGCGCCCGTGAAAAATCAAAAAGAAATGCTCGGCCCGCTCACCCTGGCGCCCCAAATAGGCGTCGCCGGCATAGACTTTGTCTTCTGCGCATGAGGCTAGTAAGTGTAAATGAGCCTTGTCCATGCCGCGGAAAAAATGGTGTTCCCCTATGGCATTGGTGAATTGCTGTACTCGATCGCTATTCATGTCCATTCCTCTCTTCCTCAGTGAGCTATACGGGCAAAGCGCTTGTGTCCGTGGAGATCGCAGCAGGTGTTTTTCAGAGACGTGGCAGTCCCAAAGAAAAGCCTATCGAGACCTAGCAGTCCCAAGGATAGCGCGGAAATACGCATAACCGACCTCTATGGCATGGGTAGGGCTATGGCACAGTTTTTGCCGACTTCTCGTTGAATATAGAGGGGAGGTTAGGGCTATGACAGGGTTGATCGAAGAATTGTGCAGAGTAGATGATGTGATGGAGAAGGACGCAGAGGTGGAAGGGAGAGGGGTTTGCCTGATCGATTTTTGCGCCTCTTGGTGCGACGTCTGTCAGGTGACGTGGACGTTGAGCGAAGCGCTTGCTGATCATTACGGTCGGCATCTGACGCTGTGCCACGTCGATGTCGACGACCACCCCGAACTAGCGGCGCGCTATCGGGTGCATACCGTGCCGACGCTCATACTGCTGAAAGACGGCGAGATGGTAGAACACTTTGCCGGCGTTACGACGAGGGAGCGCATCTGCGCGGCGGTCGAGCGGGCGATGTAGGGAGGGGGGAGCACTAGAGGCGTATGGAGGGGGATGTGCCTTAGGGCGCACCCCCCTTGCTCGTAGAGAGCGCATTTTTGACCTGGTCGAGTAGGTCGGTGACGGCCAATGGCTTTTGCAAGACCGGTATTTGTGCCGATCGCACCTGTGCCCAATCGGTTTTTTCATCCATGTAGCCGGTCACCAGTAGCATGGGCAGGTCGGCGTGTTCGCGCCGCAGTTCCAGCAGCCATTCGGATCCGCGCCCATCGGGTAGAAATACGTCGCTCAGCAGCAGGTCAAAGCGCCCGTCTTCGCGGCGGAACAGCGCGCGTGCGTCGCGCAGCGTCGCGCAGGCAAAGACTTCGTAGCCCTGGTCGCGCAGCACGCGCAGGGAGCGATCGCGCAGGTCGGGTTCGTCTTCCAACAGCAGCACGCGCTCTCCACGCGCGCGTGCGCGCGCGTGGAGAATAGGCGCCAACTCGCGCTGTCGGGCATCGGTAGCTTCGCCGTGAACGGGAAAGTAGAGCGAGAATGTGCTGCCCTGTCCCGCTTCGCTAACCAACTCGATCCACCCCTCGTGTGCTTCGATAATGCCGTAGACGACCGACAGACCGAGTCCCGTTCCCTTGTCGACGTCTTTGGTGGTAAAGAAGGGTTCGAAAATGCGTTGGCGCACAGACTCGTCCATGCCCGAACCGGTATCGCAGATCTGCAGACGCACAAAGCGCCCAGGGCGGGCCTGCGAGTGGTGGCGACAGTGCTCCGCATCAATTTCCACATTGGCGGTAATCAGACGCAGCGAACCGCCTTCGGGCATGGCATCGCGGCTGTTTATGGATAGGTTGAGGATGACCTGGTCGATATTGCCGGGGTCGGCATTAATCGTCCACAGGTTGTCACCCAGGTCCATCTGTATGGTAATGTGCTCGCCGAGCAGGCGGTCGAGCATCTTCTGCAGCTCATTTACCTGGCCGTTTAAATTTAAGATCTGGCGTTCGATTTGCTGGCGGCGACTAAAGAGCAGCAGCTGGCGCGTAAGGTTGGCTGCGCGCAGCACGACCTTGCGAATTTTGAGCAGATCCTCGCGCAGATTCTCCTCTTCGTGCGCGGCCAGCATCATATCCACGTCGAATAGCATAATGCCGAGCTGGTTGTTGAAATCGTGGGCGATGCCGCCGGCCAGTTGGCCGACCGACTCCATTTTTTGCGACTGGACGAGCTGGGCCTCCAGCTGCTTGCGCTCGGTGATGTCGCGGACGATACCAGTAAACATGCGCCGCTTGCCCAGTTGGAACTGACTGACGGCCAAGTCGAGCGGAAACGTAGTGCCGTCCTTGCGTTTTCCCGTGACCTCGCGGCCTATGCCGATGATCTTTGCATGTCCGGTGTTCAAATAGTTCGCTATGTAGCGGTCGTGTTCGTCGGTGTAGGGGGATGGCATGAGGATCGATACGTTGCTGCCGATCACCTCGTTTGCGGCATAGCCAAAGATCGTCTCTGCGGCGCGATTAAACGACTCTATACGGCCGTGCTCGTCGATGGTTATGATGCCGTCGACGACGTTTTCCAGCGCCGATTGGTAGCGCCGTGCGTCCTCGCACTGCTGCAGTTGCAGGCGCAGTCCCCGTAGCTCTTCGATGAGCTGCTTTTTGTTCTTTCTTTCGTCTTGCATAATCGTTTTTAAGAAACCTATTGCAGGCGCAGACGCGCCCAGCGGGTATGGGTTATGCCCGAGACGGTGCACCAGTACCAGGCCAGTATATCGCCGTCTGCTAGCTGAATTCCGCCGGGTTTGCCAAAGGCGATAAGCAGGTGCTCGGCGAGGAAATTTTCGCTCTGGGCCTCGCCTAGAGTGGCTTCGCTACCGGCGTCGAATACGGCGAGTACATCGGTAAAGTGCTGCAGATCTTCGCTGATGGCTAGGCGCACGCCCTGCGGATGATGGCGATGGTTATACAGGGCGGCCACGCGTCCGTCGCCTAGGGCGATGGGGCAGCAGACCTGTCCCTGCAGATTGGTCGCACGCGGCGGCGACCAAGTGCGTCCCGCGTCTTCGGAAACGACGTAGTGATTGGGCGCGTCAGTGCTCGTGCCATAGCGATGCGTCCACAGCAGGGTGTAGATGCGCCCGTCGGCCAGCTGTGCGCACATTTGGTCCCAGTAGCACAGGCGCCCAGAGCGGTCGTCGGCGACGATCGACCACTCGTTCCAGGTGCGGCCCTTATCTGCGGAAAAGAGCGCGCCGGCCTTCTGGTCGGGTGGTCCGCTATAGCCTTCCGGCTTCCACGTTTCAAACGGGTACATCCATCGTCCGTCGGCCAGTTGCAGCAGCGTGCCCGCCCCGTTGGCAGTGTATTGGTCGGCGGGTAAATCGACCGGCACCACGCTTGGCTGGGACCAACTGCGGCCGTTGTCGTCGGAAAAGTAGAGCAACATCTGCGGCCGCTGCAGCGCCTCGGATTCCGGATCGAATAGGTCGGTTTCGCCGCACTCAAAGCGCGTCGCCGTCATCAGTAGACGCCCGTCGGGCAGGGCATGTATCTGCGGCATGCGATAGGAAAAAGCCGCGTCGTCGCAGGCGATGGGACCCTCGTTATGCCATTGTCGTCCGTCGGTCGAGCGTAGAATCTCGATGCGACAATCGTTGGCGCCCAGTGCCGTGCCCACGTGCTGGCTGGCGATGAAAGAGCCGTCGGGCAGCGGGGTAATCCACGGCATATAGGCCCCGCGTCCGGGCGCGCGGTCGAGGATGCCTTCTTCTGCGATGTGCACCATAATGCGGCTAGTCCAACAAGCGCGCATCGCGCGCTTCGAGGTGTCCGCGTGCACGGGCGAAAAAGGCGTCGAGGACCTCTTCGGGGGCCAAGTTGGAAGTGTCGATAGACACTTTGCGCTTGATCCACGATTGGCGACACTGCTGGGCGAATGCATCCAGTAAATGCGGAATGTGGTCGCGGTGGATCAGCGTGTGGGGGTGAGGCGTACGCTGCATGCGCTCGGCAATCACTTCAGGGTGCGCGTGCATGTGCACGAGGATGGCGTCGTCTGGCATTTCGCTCTCGTAGCGCCGCGTATCGCTGACCTGCAAGCCCGGGTAGTAGTAGCGCGGACCATAGACTTCTTCTTCTATATGGAAGCCGCCCAGTAGAATGTTCTCGTAGAGGTTGATGAGCCGCACGTGGTAAACGATCTGAAAGCGCTGGAAGCGCTCCTTAAGCGCCGGCAGCATGTCGAGCATGGCGCGCTGTTCCTCCTCTGAGAGGTGATAGGCGTCGGGAATGGTGAAGTGGTCGTCCATGTGATAGTGGACGTGTCGCTGTGCCCCCCACGCATAGAGCCCGTTCAGCAGCGTGCTGACGCCGCTGTACTCGCAGCCGACGGCGATGATGCGCATGGCGTATCTCCTCTGACCAGTGTGACAGACAAGGAAAACGTGGCGGAAAATAGCTGGTGCGTCAACGCCTATCGCCGGTGGGCGGGGAAAAAACTGTGGATAATGGCCTCGATGGACCGATAAATAGGCCATATATCAACAAATCTTGATATTGACATTTAACGGAGCTGAGGATATGTTCTTGTGACCATGACCGACCCCTTAAAAATCTATAAAGCCCTAGCCGACGAAACGCGCTTGCGCCTCGTCCGCCTGCTGGTGCGCGGCGCGCTCAATGTCAACGAGATTATCGGCATTCTCGGCATGGGGCAGAGTCGCGTATCGCGCCATCTGAAAATTTTAGCCGAAGCGGAATTAGTGACGAAGCGCCGCGAGGGCACGTGGATATACTACCAGGGAAACGGTCAGTCGTCAGAGGCCATCGTCGCCGACGCGCTCGACTTGTGCGAGCGCCACGAGCGCCAACTGCCCAATTACGCAGAGGATCTGCAGGGTCTGGAAAACATCGTCGAGGGACGTCGCCAGCAGACGCGCCAGTTCTTTGACAGCATTGTAGATCCCCAGCAGCTGCACCAGTCGCTCGACGGGGATTACTACCGCAGAGTGGCCATGGATCGCGTGCCCGATGGCATTGGTACAGTGCTCGACATGGGAACGGGAGCGGGCTTACTGCTGCCGGGTTTGCTGCGCCGCGCAGAGCGGGTCATCGCCGTCGACTCGTCGACCACGATGCTCGATATGGCGCGCAAGGCGCTGGGCAAAGAGACGATGCGCTGCGATTTTCGTCTCGGCGATTTGGGCCACCTGCCGGTGGCCGACGGCGAAGTCGATCTCGTCGTCGCCTGCATGGTATTGCACCACCTCTCGCATCCGGCCGAGGCCATTGGCGAGGCGCGTCGCGCACTGCGAGCCGGCGGCCGTCTGGTCATAGTCGATTTGTACCGGCACGAAGACGAGAGTTTACGCGAGCATTTGGCTGACCTCTGGCTCGGTTTTCTACCGGCCCAAGTGGAGCGCTGGCTGCGCGAATATCGCTTTGTCATTGAAGGCGCAGAAGTCGTCGGCGCCGCAGATACGCTGCAACTCATTGCATTTCAAGCTCAGAAAGAGGAATAGAACATGACGCAAGCAGCAGAGAAGACCACCGCGTTGCAGGACTATAAAGTTGCCGATATCTCGTTGGCCGAGTGGGGCCGACAGGAGATCATTCTCGCCGAACAGGAAATGCCGGGCCTGATGGCTCTGCGCGAGGAGTTTGGCGCGGAACAGCCCCTAAAGGGCGCGCGCATTGCCGGCTCGCTGCACATGACCATCCAGACGGCGGTGCTGATCGAGACGCTGGTCGAGCTGGGCGCCCAGGTGCGCTGGGCTTCGTGCAACATCTTTTCCACGCAGGACCATGCGGCGGCTGCCATTGCCGCAGCCGGCATCCCGGTCTTTGCCTGGAAGGGTGAGACGGAAGATGAGTATTGGTGGTGCACCGAGCAGACGCTCAATTGGGGCGACGGCGAAGGACCCAATCTGATCCTTGATGATGGCGGCGATTTGACCAAGTGGGTGCACGACAACCACCCGGAAATGCTGGAGGCCATTCGCGGCATATCCGAGGAGACGACCACTGGCGTTCATCACCTCTACCAGATGCTGAAAGAAAACGCGCTCAAGGTTCCGGCGATCAACGTGAACGACAGCGTAACCAAATCGAAGTTCGACAACCTCTACGGCTGCCGCGAGTCGCTGGCCGATGGCATAAAGCGCGCCACCGACATCATGATTGCCGGCAAGGTGGTCATAGTGGCTGGCTACGGCGATGTTGGCAAGGGCTCTGCCGACGCCATGAAGGGGCTGGGCGCGCGCGTTATCGTCACCGAAATAGACCCAATTTGTGCGCTGCAGGCCGCAATGGAGGGATACGAAGTCAAGAAGATGGACGATGCGGTCGCCGAGGGCGATATCTTCGTCACGACGACGGGCTGCAAGGACATCATTCGCATCGACCACATGGAGCGGATGAAGGACGGCGCGATCGTGTGCAATATCGGCCACTTTGACGTAGAAATTCAAGTGGCTCAGCTAAAGGGATTTGCCGGTATCAAGCACACGGAAATCAAGCCGCAGGTCGACAAGTTTACCTTTCCATCGGGCAGTAGCATTATCCTGTTGGCCGAGGGGCGCCTAGTCAACCTCGGCTGCGCCACCGGCCATCCTTCGTTTGTGATGTCCAATTCGTTTACCAACCAAGTGCTGGCGCAGATGGAACTGTTTAGTCGCGGCGACCAGTACGAAGTAGGCGTCTACATGCTGCCCAAGTATCTCGATGAAAAAGTAGCGCACCTGCACCTGAAAAAGCTCGGCGTCGAAATCGACAGTTTGAGCGACGATCAGGCTGCCTATCTCGGCATTCCGGTAGAAGGGCCCTATAAGCCGGATCACTACCGCTACTAAGCGATTTTCGCATAGAACGAGAGGGGCCTGTGGGTTTTGATCGACAGGCCCCTCTCGTGTTGTTGCAAGAGCAAAATTAGCGTATACTCCCACGCGAGTACGCGTGTATCGGGCAAATTTACTAACGGTAGCTCATTGGCTGCGCTCGGCTGCTGTTAGTTCCATCTAATTGGTTGATGCCCGGAGATGTCGAATGTGGCAATACACTCCCTATAATTTGCTGCTGGGTGTTGCGACGCTCCTTTCGCTGGTCGTTTGCGCCTATGTTTGGCCACGGCGCGCCAGTCGCGGCGGACGTCCGCTGTGCGCGCTCATGTTGGGTGTATCGCTATGGTCGCTGGGAGCGGCATTGGAAGTGGCGGCCGTGTCACTGGACGCCAAGCTCTTATTCACGAAAGTCCTCTACTTGGGCGTCGTATTGGTGCCGGCGTCTCTCCTCCTATTCGTCCTAGAGTTCAGCGGCCGTTCGGTGCGCTGGCGCGACTACAGTTGGCTACTTGTCGAGCCGATCGCTGCGCTGGCTATGGTGTGGTACGATCCGCTGCATCCATTTTACTGGCAGAGCATCGACCGGATCGAGTCGGCTGGATTCGTCGTATTTGCAATGCGCAGCGGCACCGGATTCTGGATACATGTCCTGTATTCTTATGTGCTGATGGCCGCCTCGCTCTTTATTATGGCGCGCACCTACCGGTCCTCAGCAGGCTCGTACCGAAAACAGGCGGGCGTGAGCATTGTAGCGTTGAGCATTCCTTGGGTGTCCAACGCATTTTATTTGTCCCCATTTAATCCTCTGCCCTTTGTCGATTTGACGCCGCTTTCTTTCGTTTCTACGGGTGCGTTATTTAGCTGGTCGCTCCTGCGCTTTCGCGTATTTGATCTGACGCCGATCGCCCGCGATTTGCTCATCGACAACATGAGCTACGGCATCTTGGTATTTGACGATGAGAAACGCGTAGTCGATGCAAATCCGGCGAGTGGGCACATACTGGGTAGGGACGATGCCCTAATAGGATGCAGTCTCGACCAAGTGGCCTCTGAGGTCTCAGCGTGGTTAGATGGTCAAGACCTTCAGAGCGGCGATAAGAAGAGGGTTGAGTTAACCCTCGGCGCTTCTGGTCACCCGTGCGAAGTCACGCTGTTTTCCCTGCATGGCGACAGTGGAGAGCAGCGCGGCTCCATGGTGATGCTACAGGATATCAGCGAGCGCAAGAACAAAGAACGGTTAGACGGTTTGGTGCGTTCCATGCGCGAGCGCGTATGGAGTATGGAGCGTAGCCAGGACATTGACGAATCGCTGCAATTTGCCTGTTTCTCGCTTCAGTCGCTAGGGGTGCCGGTGGCCTATTGCACGCTCAATGTCTTCGCAAAAAACGCCGCACCCCTGATCGATGTGCTGCACGCCTTAAACGCAAATAGCAAGGGGTTGTTCGCGCAGATTCGCAGTGAAGAAGAGGATTCTGTGCGCGCCGATCTATGGAGGTCGGGAAAGAGCTATTACCGGCCTGACCTGCGCGCAGACGATCCGCTCGGAGAACGCCAAATGCTGGCCGAACAGTGTGGGGAAGAAATTCGTTCGGTTATTGACATGCCGTTTTCGCACGGCATGTTGACTATGTGTAGCACCCAAGAGGATGCGTTTCCCGATCGCGTTGCCGAGACAGTGCAGTTGATGGTCGGCCTGCTATCGGAGTCGTTCCATCGCTTGGACGACATCCGCGCTAGCGAACTGCACCTACAAGAGCTCAGTCGGGAAGTAGAAGAGCACCGTCGAACAGAAGAGCAACTGCGCGTTGCCAGAGATAGAGCGGAGTCGGCTTCAGAAGTAAAGAGTGCATTTTTGGCGAATATGAGCCACGAAATTCGCACGCCGATGAGCGCTGTATTAGGCATGACGGAGATCCTATTGGATACCGAGTTGAAAGAGAGCCAGCGCACGCAGCTAAGAGTGATATATAACTCGGCGGACAGCCTGCTAAAATTGCTCAACGACGTGTTGGATTTTTCGCGTGCCGAGCGCAAGGCTCTGGAGCTAGAATACGCGCCGTTTTCGCTCCGCGAGTGCGTGCGTTTTGCGGTAGAAACAGTGCAGAATCTCGCCGAAGTAAAGGCCCTGCAGCTGAATTGGAGCGTGGATGCGGCCGTGGCCGATTGCTATGCAGGCGACGTTGGCCGCATGCGTCAAGTGCTGATCAACCTGTTGGGCAACGCGATAAAATTCACGCGCGCGGGTTCGGTGCGCGTAGAAGTCGATCTGGCCGCATCGAGTGCGGAGGGCGATTTGCTGCGCATCGCGGTCGCAGATACGGGTATTGGCATTGCCGAGGATGCACAGTCTCGCATTTTTGACGTCTTCACCCAGGCGGATCCATCGACGACGCGCGAGTTTGGCGGCACGGGACTAGGTTTGTCTATTTGCCGCCAGATCGCGGGGTTGATGAACGGCGAGATATGGGTAGAGAGTGAGGTGGGGGTAGGCAGTACCTTCTTCTTTACTGCGGCACTTGATCGAGAGGATGCCGCGCATCGTCGGCTGGACAAAGATAAAAGCGATTCGCATAGTGATCTGCCGAAGAAATCGTGCAGAGTGCTGCTGGTAGAAGACACGCTGATAAATCAGAAGATCGTTCAGACCATACTGGATAAGCGCGGCCATGAGGTTGTCGTTGCCAACAGCGGATTGGCGGCGCTGGAGATACTGGATGAGGACCGCGCATTCGACATGGTATTGATGGATTTGCAGATGCCCGAAATGGGGGGTATTGAGACGACTCAACTCATTCGGCAGCGCGAGCGCGCGCAGCAGGTGGCGCCGCTAAAAATTGCCGCGCTTACGGGCAATGTGACGGACGAAGCTCGCCAGGCGAGCCAAGATGTGGGCATGAACTATTTTTTGACCAAGCCCTTTCGTCGAAATGAATTGCTAAAACTCGTCGAGGGGTCCTAAGTGCCGCGGCGATGTGGCAATCGCCAATACCTGCTCGAATACCACCTCATCACCGACATATATGCGCACGGTTCACTTTCGTCTTCACATCGACTCGCCTCTTCCGGATGACCTCGGGTTAATACCTTTTGCCCCGCGCATCGATTTGGCCGACGTTGCGCGCAGCATCAATGCCAGTGGGTTCGTGGATATCGACTCCGTTGAAATCGTCAACCTGACGACTGGACAGCGCGTGGAATACGCACGCGGTGAGGAGTTTGCCCACGGCGCAGTCGGCCGCTTCGAGTGGCCTATCGCAGATTCTCAGCACAGAAGCTACCTCGTTTCCTTTCGCATGCGTCCCCAGCGCAGCCGACTGCATCCCCAGGTATACGTGCCGATGGTGGGAACGGGAGACGTGTTGCGCTATAACGCCGGATGCCCGCGTCCGCTGACCCTTGGCGGCTCGATGCAGTTGGCCGATTGGAGTGGAGAGGGGCGCGTCGATCTGCTCGGCTGCTGGAACTACTACCGCCGTCCGGGGGAGCCCGTTAGTGGCCTGGTGTGCTATCCGCGCTGTGCGGACGATCTGTGCTTTGGCGATATGGTGCGCCTGCGCTACCGCGATGCGGACGGGAGTGCGCTACAGCACTTTGCCGGCGTCTACCAATGCGCCGATTTTGCCGATATAGATGGCGATGGTCGCATCGATATTATCTTTGCTGAACGAGGTTCGGGCCGCGTCGAGTTTTTCTTGCAGTCGCACGAGCGCGACGGCGGCGACTGGCCCATTTTTCGGCGTGGCCCCTCTATTGAAGTGCCCTTCGCCGATATTGTCGACGTGCAGTGGACCGATGTCGATGGCGATGGCGTGCCCGACCTAGTCGTCAACGGCCACTGGATGCGCAACGAAAACCCAGAGGGCTGGCCCTTTGTTGCTTCTCAACCCATCGATCTTGGTGCGGGCGAACGCGTGGCATTCTTTGCGTGCGAAGGCAACGTCGAAATGCTATCGCTCGAGGTCGGTCCGTGGCGCTTTGCGCGCTCGCTGCGCTGGCATCGTGCGCTTGGCTCCGGTGCCTTTGCCGATGGAGAGGTGCTCGATTTACTTGCACCAGAGGAGTGCTGCACTCAGCTGCGCTTTGTCAAAGACGGACAACGCAACGGCTTATTAGTTCAGGGCAATGTCTATCAGGACCTGCGCTTTTACGCGTATGAGGGCGCGTTGGGGGGGCGGCCGCGCTTTGCCGCGGCCGAGCGTTTGCAGTCGCCGTCGGCGGTGCTTTCCTGGAGCGACCAAGCGTGGCCGTGCCTGTGCGATTGGAACGGCGATGGCGTGTATGATCTGCTCGTCGGCGGTGGCTACGGCTGGCCGCGCATTGCCCTAAACGTCGGCACCAATGCGCGGCCCGTTTGGCAAGAGCCGGGGCTGATCCATGCCGAAGGCGGGCCGATACGCATTCTGCGCGACGAGGTGTTGGGTGGAGAACATTGGCACAATATGGGTTACCCCTATCCGGTTTGGATCGACTGGAACGGCGACGGACTGCCGGACTTAATGCTGCCCAACGAGACCAATCGCATCGCTTGGTATGCAAACATCGGCACTCGACAGGCGCCGCGCTTTGCCGCGCGCCAGTTTATCGAAGTGGAGGGTTTTGCCGATTCGCCGCTACTGCGCGCGGCATCGGGACGAGACGGGTGCGATCCGTCGTTGGCCAACCATCCCTATCCCCGCGATGGGCGCTCGCCCTTCTTTTGGCGCACGGGAGCGGCTTTTGCCGATTGGAATGGCGATGGTCTGATGGATTTTATCACGCACGATGCCGAGCGCAAAGCGGTCCTCTTTGTGCAGTACCGCGATGCGGGCGGCGCACTGCGCGTGCGCCGAGAGGGGCCGGTGCTGTTGCAAGATGGACGCGTGTTATGCGATGAGATAGTCGGCCGCCAAAAACGCTGGACCGAGTCCTTTCGCGCCGTAGACTGGGACGGCAACGGCCTGAGCGATTTGATCTACAGCTTGGCCGGCACGGGTGAAGTATATTTAGTGCGCAATGTGGGATCGCGCGAGAAACCGGTCTTTGCCCAGCCGCAGCAAATGTGCTGCTACGGCGATCCGCTGGCCTTTACTATCCACGGCCCCAACGCGTGGCCTGGTGACGTCAATGGCGATGGCAAACCAGACCTCATCGGCTGCGTCGAGTGGAGCGTTTACCCGTTTTTTGCCCATGCCGCTCTGCAGATGAGCGACCACCCCGCGTGGCACATCGAACAAGTACAAGCGGTCTGAGAGCCGGTCTCGTACCGGCTTTCACTGTGACTCATAGGTCTTCCATGAGCACCGGAACACCGGTGTTGGGAATGACCTGCACGCAGCGGTCATCCCATAGCTCGATCATGGCAAAATCTTTGACGCAGGTAATTTCCAGCGCGCCGACATCGTGCTTGCGCAGCCACGCCGCAACGGGGGGGATATAGGCTGGCACAGAGGCGCGCGCGGTGAATAGTTTGACCTGCTTGCCCTCGGCCAGCCAGGCGCGCACGCGATCCAACATGGCCGGGATGGGATCGCCGATGTAGTCGGGACCGCGCCAGCCATCGTAATGTGCTAGGGTGCCGTCTAAATCTACGCCGATCCATCCGCTCATAGGGTGTCCTCCAAAATGACTGCCTTGGTGTGTGTCGAACTGTTTTTTCGTCCAAAAGATTGGCTATATCGCACGCTCCCCGTGCTCGCCGTCGCGCAACGTGGCCGGCTAAGACTGCGCCCAAAGATCGAACGGACGAGTTGGGCACGGACAAAGCTAAGCGATAAGCCGCTGTTCGGCCATGCGCCGTTTAGGGCGGTCTCGCGCGTCCGACGCGCTGCGGAGTCGAACGCACGCGTTCGTTGTCTACGGGCGCTGCTTTGGCTATATTCAGTGCATACAAACCCCGCTCGTGTTAACGCTATACACCCCCTCGTTGATGGTTGCCATTTCCGAACTACCAGATTCCCTTTTGCGTATTGCAAGGCTACTGTCGGTGGCGCTTTTGCTCGGTTGTGCAGAAGATGCACCACCCGCGCAGCCGAGTAAAAGCGCCGCGCCGATGGAACGAGTGCTCTCAGACGAAGAGCGCGGCGATCAGTTGGTGCGCGCCGGGCGCTACGGCGAAGCTGTACAGGCCTATCGCCGCGCGTCGCGCGAGTTGAGCGCAACGGCTGAACTGTATCGGAAGCTAGCCCAAGCACACGCGCTGAATCAGGAACTGCCCGCTGCGGTGCGCGTCTACGAGCAGGCCATAGACCGGCAGGCCGATTTTGCCAAAGCGCGCACGGAGCTAGCCGTGCTGCTCACCCGCCTCGACCGACCGGCCGATGCGTTGGAACAGCTCGAGCGCGCCGTGCGCGATCGCCCAGATTACGCGTGGGCTCATATGGTGCTGGGTCTGATGCGCTTTCGTCAGGGCGACTACGAGGCGGCCATCGCCGCGCAGCGCCGCGCGATTGCAGCCGTGCCCGACTACGCCGAGGCGTGGTTTAACCTCGGCGAGGTATATCTCAAGCAGAACGCCTACGCCGAGGCCGAGGAGGCGTTCCGTCGGGCGGTGGCATCCGACTCGACAGCGGCGCGCTTTCACAACGGACTGGGCCGCAGCTATTACCAGCGCCGCGACTACGCGACAGCGGCGCTGGCGTTTGAACGCGCGGTGCAGCTCGACTCGCTCTTCGCGCGCGCGCGCTTTAACCTGGGCAACAGCCGGCTGCGCATGGGAGATAAGGACGAGGGCCGGCGCCAACTGGCCCTCTACAGGGCGCTAGAAGAACAGGAGAACCGCATTTCAATTTTGCTCAATACGCTAATGACCTATCCAGACAGCGCGACGGTGTACCACGACTTGGCAATTATGTATAGTCAGCGCGGGCAGTGGGCCGAGGCACATGCGCGATACCTACAGGCCATCGCACGCGATGCGTCCTTTGCGCCGTCGTATCACAACTTGGGTAATCTATACATGCGCAACGGTGCGTTGGACCAGGCCGAGCGCCTGTTCCAACAAGCGCTGCGCGCCGATTCTACTTATGTGCTCGCTCATCTGGCGCTGGGCAATGCGCAGATGCTGCAAAAGCGCTTTGACCGCGCAATGGCTAGCTTTCGCAGCGGTCTGCGCTACGATCCGCAAAACGCTACGCTGCGGCGCAACTTAGCGGTTGCACAGGACATTGCCGCGCAGGCGCGGGGGGAGCGATGACGACTATGGTGACTTCGGTAAGATGTTGGTCGATTTGTTTAGTGCTCTCCCTCGGTGCCCTGCCGCTGCGCGCGCAGCAACCGCAATTTGTCGATGTGACGCAGGAGGCTGGAATCGACTTCCACTATGTCAACGGTGCCAGTGGGAGCAAATACATGGCCGAAGCCGTCGGTTCGGGTGCGGCCTTTTTTGACGCGGACGGCGACGGTTTGCTTGATCTCTACGTAGTAAACGGCGCGGCGCTGCCGGGGTATACTGGTCCCACCGGCCCTAATCGGCACTATCGCAATCGCGGCGACGGCACTTTTGTCGACGACACGGCGCGCGCGCGGATTGGCGACGAGGGCTTTGGCATGGGTGCTGCTGTGGGTGACTACGACAACGACGGCGACCCAGACCTGTACTTGGCTAACTACGGCGCCAACGTATTGTACGACAACGACGGCAGCGGGGTCTTTGCCGACATAACGGAGCAAACGAATACGGGCGATGCGGGGTGGGGCACGCATCCGGCGTTTGTCGACTACGACAACGACGGCGATGTCGATCTCTACGTCGCTAACTACATGCTGTTCGATCCGGCTGATAATAAGGGCTGTTTTGCTGGCGAAGCGCCGATCTACTGCGGACCCAACACCTATCCGGGACAGTCGGGCGTGCTGTATCGCAACGACGGCGCACGCACCTTTGTCGACGTGACGCAGAGCGCGGGTTTAGACGACGATAGCGGTAGGCAACTGGCCGCTGTGTTCGGCGACTACGACGGCGATGGCGATGCCGATTTATTCGTGGCCAACGACAAGCGTCCCAACTTCCTCTTTGTCAATCAGGGCGACGGCACCTTTGTCGAGGAGGGCGCCATTGCTGGGGTGGCTTACAACGAAGAGGGGCTGGCCGAATCGGCGATGGGAGCCGATTGGGGCGACTACGACAACGACGGTTTGCTCGACATTGTCGTAGCTACGTTTCAATGGCTGCCCAATACGCTCTACCGCAACGACGGCGATGGATTTTTTACCGATGTGACTTTTGCCGCTAATTTGGGTATTGCCAGCGTGCCGTTTCTCGGTATGACGGCGTCTTTTATCGACTATGATAACGATGGGTTCTTGGATGTATTCGTCAGCAATGGGCACCTCGACGAGAATGTCAGAGACTATGATCCGGCGACTACCTATGCGCAGTCTAACCAACTGTTTCACAACGACGGTCGGGGTGCGTTTGTCGACGTGAGCGCCACTAGCGGGGCCGGAATGCGCGTGGCCCGCGTCAGCCACGGCGCGATCATGGGGGATTACGACGACGACGGCGATGTCGATATCTTCGTGTCCGATTCAGACGGCCCATCGACGCTGTTGCGCAACGATGGCGGCAATGCAAATCGCTATGTGAAGGTCCATGTCATCGGCACAGAGAGCAATCGCGAAGGCATTGGCGCACGCGTGCGCGCCGTATCCGGTTCGCTGGTACAGACGCGGGAAATTCGCCGCAGCTACGGTTATATGGGTTCGAATGCCGTGCAGTTGACGCTGGGCCTGGGACAGAATGCTGCGGTTGACACGTTGGAGGTGCGCTGGCCCAGCGGTCTGGTGCAGACGCTGCTCGACGTGCCGGCTAACCAGACCATCGTAGTCAAAGAGGGCGCGCGTTGAAGCGCTGGTTGCGCCGTTGCAGATCCGATTGCACCGGAACGTGCGCTGCGCTACTTGTCGCATTGGCCGCGCGCGCGTTGGCCGACGACGTTGCTGCGCCAGCAGACGCCGGTTCGCAGTGGATGGTCGACTATTTGCAACGAATTGCGCGCACGACGGATCCGGTTGTAGATATTTATATGAATCGCGCGCGCGCAGCGGGTATCAGCACGCTGTTGGGGCAGCCGATCAGCCCGATGAAGGAGCTGCAGCTGCGCGTTAAAATCGCCCAGGAACGGCTGCGCGGCGGGCAGACGCGCGCGGCCATAGAAATGTACCAGCAGGTATGGGACCAGATTGAAGAGCGCAGGTTGCCCGTGAAAGAAGACGTGCTGTGGATGCTGCGCGATAGGTTGGCCATAGCGAATCTGCGGCTGGCAGAGCCTGGGCGCCCCGCCGAAACGGAAGGCGTGCCGCCGCACAGCTGGATCTTTCCGATGCGGGACCACGTGCCGACCTATGCCGAGGGAGCGCGCAGGGCGGTCGAGTACTACGAGCAGAATCTGGAAAGTAAACCCGATGATTTGGCGACGCGTTGGTTGCTCAATATCGCCTACATGGCGCTGGGCGAGTACCCGCAGGGCGTGCCGCTGGCCCATGTACTCGAGCCTACGGTATTTGCCGATACCTTCGCCATGGGCCGCTTTGCCGACGTGGCCCCGGCAGCCGGTGTGGCGCTGGTCGGTCATGCTGGCGGCAGCGTTATGGAAGATCTGGACGGCGACGGTCTGCTCGATATCGCCGCATCGTCGCGCGGCTTGCTCGACCAACTGCGCTTTTATCGCAACGAGGGCGATGGCACGTTTGCCGACTGGACGCAGCGGGCGGGACTCGTCGGTCTGTATGGCGGTCTCAATATGACACATGCCGACTACGACAACGACGGCGATCGCGATTTGCTAGTGCTGCGCGGCGCTTGGCGCGGAGAGGCGGGATTGCATCCCAATTCGCTGCTGCAAAACGACGGCAGTGGGTGTTTTACCGACGTGACGCGCGCCGCGGGACTCTTTGCCCTACACCCGACCCACTCGGCCGCTTTTGGCGACTACGATGCAGACGGCTTGCTCGACCTATACGTGGGCAATGAATCGAGCCCGTCGCCCAACCCCGCCCATCCCAATCAGCTCTATCGCAACGGCGGCGATGGGACCTTTGTCGACGTCGCACCCGCAGAGGGCGTCGATCGCGTTGGATTTGCCAAGGGGATTGCCTGGGGCGATTACGACAACGACGGTCAGATCGATCTATACATATCGCATCTGAACGGCGCTAATGCGCTCTATCACAACGGAGGCGGGCAAGCCCAGGGTCCGCGCTTTCGCGACGTCGCGCAGAGTGCGGGCGTGGCCGATCCCCACATTAGCTTTCCCACCTGGTTTTGGGACTACGATAACGACGGATGGCAGGACCTGCTGGTTGCTGGCTTTGATATGGCCGACCTGTCGGATATGGCGGCCGTGCACGTAGGACTACCCTTTGCCGCCGCGCACGTTCATCTCTATCGAAACAGAGGGGATGGCACCTTTGCCGATGTCTCTGAGAAGCAGCATCTCGATCGAGTTGTGCTGTCGATGGGGGCCAACTTCGGTGATATCGACAACGACGGCTATCCAGACGCCTACTTTGGAACGGGGATGCCCGATCTGCGCGCGCTCTTGCCCAACCGCATGCTGCGCAACGGCGAGGGCCAGGGTTTTGAAGACGTCACGGTTGGCGGCGGGTTCGGCTCTCTGCACAAAGGGCACGGGATTTCCTTCGGCGACGTGGATAACGACGGCGATCAGGATATATATCAGGTGCTGGGTGCGGCCTTCGAAGGCGATGTCGCGCCCAATGTGCTCTATGAAAACCCGGGCAATGGAAACGGCTGGCTGACGCTCTTTGTCGAGGGGGTCCACGCCAATCGGGACGCCCTCGGCGCGCGCGTGCGCGCGCGCGTGCGGAATGCGGCCGGCGCGGAGCGTGATCTGTTTGCCACCGTGGGCACGGGAGGCAGCTTTGGCTCTTCGTCACTTCGCCTCGAAATGGGACTAGGCGATGCTGCGGAGATCCTTTTTATCGAAGTGCGCTGGCCTAGTCATACCGAGGTGCAGCGCTTTGTGGGATTGACGCTCAACGGGGCCTACCGCTTGGTTGAAGGCGCGTCGTCGGCGCGACCAGTGGAGCAGTACGCTTACGATATGTCGCCGTGACGAGGGGGTTACTCGTCTGTCGTGCGACAAATTACGCACACCATCAGAGAATGAGGTCTATGAGAATGTTTATTGCTGCGGCGTTAATGTGGGTTATGATCGCGTTAGCTTGCTCAGAACGCGCATTGGCTGACGAGCCGGTGCTCGTTGCGCGCATTGGCGACCGTACACTGTCGGTCCAGCAGTTTGAAGATATGGCCAGAGAGCTCAAACAGACGGGCTATAGCCGCGTTGCGCAATACAATGCCGAGGGCAAGCGCACCCTACTCGACGGCATAATTGCCCGCCAGCTCTTGATTATGGAAGGCGTGCGCAGAGGATACGATCGCGACTCGACTATTCAGGGGACCGTCGATAAGAGCGAGCGCAAGATGCTGATGATGGAGCTGTATGAGCGCCAAGCAGTTCAGCCATCATACCGCTTTACTGAAGACGAACTGCGCGCATTTTTTCACGAGTATCAATATGACGTGGAAGTGCTGAGCCAGCACATCGTCTGCACCAGTCAGGAGCGCGCGCTCGAGGTCTTAGCAGCGCTCAAGGCCGGTGCGGTTTTTGAATCGCTCGTCGGCACCTATTCGACCCAGAATATTATCGCGCGCTTTGGTCCCAAGGGATGGGTGGGCTGGTTTAAGATCGGCGATGTGATGGAGCCGCTAAAAGAGCCGCTGAGCACCATGCCGATTGGCAGCCTCTATCCCCAACCGGTGCTCACGGCTATGGGGTACCACGTATTTCGCCTGGCCGAACGCCGTTCCATTGAATTTTCGGCCGCGCGCGAGCTGATGGAAAAGCAGGCGCTCGTGCAGCGTCGCGCTGACGATATGGAGCGCTACGTGCATAGCTTGCGCGCCCGCTACCAGCTGCGCTGCGATGAAGAAGCGCTGGCCAAGTGGTCTGATGCGTCCGCGTATGACCGCACCCTGTGCACGTGGGAGGGCGGCGAACTGACGAAAGGTGATTATATGGATGCTGTCGCCGCCGGCAGTGCCCATGCGCCGGGTAGTAGCACCGGCGATATGCTGCTGCGAGACGCCGACAATTTATCCGGCAAGCAAATCATGCTGGCCGAAGCGCGTCTGCTGGGGCTCGATCGAGACGAGACAATTCGCAGCCGGATCGATGCCGAGCGCGACAAGCTGATCGTTGGCAAACTCTTTCGCACAGAAGTTACAAAGCGCACGGCGCCGATATCAGACAGCGATGTGCGCGCCTTTTACGACGACCATATCGGCGACTTTACGCGCGAAGATGGCAAGGTGACGGAGTTCGAATTTTTGCGTGAAAGCATTCGCACCGCTATGCAAAACGACGCGCAAAACAAGGCGATGGACGAGCTTTTGAATGAGCTGAGACAGGTGTTTGAAGGGCAGGTGGAGATTTTTCCCGAGGGGCTCGATCTGGCATTTTCCGAGTGAACAGAAAGTCGATTAAACGCAGATGGCCGCCGGACTGTTCCGGCGGCCATCTGCGTTTAAAGTCGATTAACGCTCGGTGCCCAATCCCGCGTATACGCTGATAAAGGAGAAGAATTCCGACGCCGCCGGCGCTTCGTCGAAATTGCTGTGAATCCAGCGCACGCCGACGTTGGAGGTCAGCGAGTAGCCCAAGTATGCCGAGCTGTTGGCCACCTGAGCGGCTAGGATCCACGTCTTGCCGTCGAGCAAGTAGCCGGAGGGCAGGGGATCGGGCTTATTGCGCAAGTTGTTGAATATCTCGTATTCGCTGCCGGCAATAAAGCGCATGTTCTTATTGATGGGGCGCACGGCCTGCAGCGACAGGATTTGCGTCAATTCGCGCTGCTTTAGGCTGCCGCGCTGCGCTGGCGTGCGGTCGCTGTATATTTGCTTCCAGCGCGGAATGAGCGTCCAGCTTTTAACGTCGGTAGCGTATTCGCCCTTGGTAACCACGCCGAAGAAGCGCTGGTCGCGCAGACCGTCGGGTGCCGAACCAAGTTGGTCGTAAAACTCGTGCTTGATTTTGGCCGTCAGCGGCAGGTAGCGATCGTAGTGCACTTCCAAATAGGTCGTATTGATAAACGCATCGCGCGCGGCGAGAATATCGCGGGTAAAAATCGAGCGTCCGAACGTGCCCGGCAGGTCTTTCCACAGCAGCACGTCGTCGGGTATATCGTCCTGCACCTTGCGCGGGTTGACGACCATCCACACGCTCAGATCGCGCTCCGGGTATTCTTTCTTCGCGGTGAGCAGCAGATACGCCGACTGGTTTTCACGCGAAGTCTTTAGCAAGCGTTGGTCCAGATAGCCGACCATGAGCGTGGTGCGGGGAACGATTTCGACGGTGGCATAGGCATTGTATCCCCTGCGGCCCAACTTATAGGGGTAATCCGCTTCTTCGTCGTCTTCAAAGCGGTCGATGACGCCGTTGTTGTTCATATCCAAGCCGAAGAGAAAATCCGGCGACTCGACTTCAAAACGCAGAAAGGGTTCGTCGTAGTCGGGCTGCGAATTGAAGTTGCGGTTGAAATCGGATATGTCGTCGTTGTCTTCGTCGATGCCCGGAAAGACGGCCACGTCGGAGTACAGGCCTTGTCCTTGGCGCGTATTAACGCGCGTGCCGTACGAGCGTCGCGTCCAGTCTGGCAGTTCGTCTTGGTCGTCGTTATCGTCGACAAATTCGTAGATGTGGCGCTGTTCGTTGTCGTAGAATACCTGACCCTCGGCATTGGGCATAAAGGCGCGGGTGCTGTAGTCTGGATCAATGCTGAACAATTCGCCGAAAATCGTCCACGGATAGCTGCGCTTCTGCGCCGTCAGGTAAAAGGCGTCGGCTTTGTTGGTGGCCCGCTTCTGATCGCGCGGAAAGTTTTCGTTGGGAAAGCGTCGATACTGGAAGTTGCGCACGAATTCGCCCTTGATATCGAGACCGCCTACGTCGGCTATGGACAGGTCGAATCCCAGCATGCGCGTGGCGGTAGGCAAACCGTAACTGAAGCGGTGAAAGGTCTGGTTGGATCCGTCTTTCACATTGCCCGAGGCACGCAGCACCGGCAGGTAGACGGGTGTGCCGAGGTTATTCGTCTGCTTATTGGACGTTATGTCTACGCGGTAGTCGTTGGCCAGAACCAGACCAATTTCTATGCGCTCAATTTCGCGGAAGTCGTCGATTTCATCTTGCACGCTCGGCGAAAAATCCTCGATGTTGAAGGTCAGGGTGATTACGTCCGTGCCGCTCGCTTCTATGACGCCGCGTCGGCGCACGCCGCCTTCGACCGTCGGTATAATATCGTCGGTGTGCTCGACGCCGTTTACAAAGATACGCCAACGCGATAGGAGAGCGCCGCCCTCGCCATCTTCGGGCGAGTCGTCCGATATGCGCACTACGACGGAACGCACGAAGTCGGCGTTCATCGGGCCGCTCAATAAGCCGCTGAGCGAGTTATCGCCGAAGGGCACGTTCGAGTTGCGATGTGCCGCGTTGACAAAGGTTGCCCCCATGCTGGCAAAATCGCCGACCTGTACGCGGCCACGCGCCGCCATCAAGTTGGTAAACGTGCCGGCCTGCACGCCGCCGCCAATTTCCGTGCTGGATATTTCACCGGTATTGCTCACGCGCGACGACAGTAGAGTCACAGCGTATTTGTCGGTCATAAAGTCCCACTGAATACCGTCGAAGCGGGGCTTTGAAAAGGTCAGTGGCGTCAGCGTCGTGCGGATGCCATCGCCGACCATGAGCGACGAGTGGAATTCTCCCGAATGGCTCGACGAGATGAGCAGGTTGTTGAACCAGGAGCGGAATTTTGGGTTCTTGGTGATGATGCTGCCGTTGTCCACTGGATAGTCTTCCGTCCAGTCATATACTAGCCATCCCTGGGTTATATAGTCGCCGTATATGTCGTAAAACGGCGTGCCCTCGAGAAAGACGTCGGTATAGCGCTCGTAGTTATTGCGCGCGTAGTTGGAGTACTGTTCCTGGCGCCAATCGTAGAGCGAATACAGACGCTGCGGCAGATACCACTTGCGCACAGAGGGCACGAGCGTTGCCGGCGAAAGTTCGGTGCCGGTGGTGTAGTAGGGGTTTTCATACCCCGTGACGTTTTGGGCCGTGGACTGGCGAGCCGTCCAAAGAAGCAGGACGGACAAGCAGGCCGACAGTATGAGCATATTACGTCTCACATCACCCTCCCATGGATGAGTACCAACTTTTAACTAATCGCTTATGGGCGGTGTCTCGTGCCCGAAATGGATGGGTGAGACACCGTGTTCACTGCGTTGAGAAATGCGTTTTAGTACGCGACGCGAACGAGTCGGTGGAGCTGTTCATCGCGCGCGTCCGCGTCCACTTCAATGCGCACGATGTAGATGCCGGGCGGCACAACTCCTCCCGCATGCGTGCCGTCCCATTCGTAGTGCGAGCGATGGCCTCCGAAGCTCATATCGGTCAATTCGGTAACGTGCTCGCCGCTGAGCGTAAACACGCGCACCTGCGGTTCGACACCCGTCTTCACCACCGTGAAATTCAACTCGTAGCGGTCGTTGACGCCGTCACCGTTGGGCGTGATCCACTGCGAGTCGACCACTTTGCGCACCAGCGAAGTGCCGGAAACAGCATCCGGAACAAAGACCTGAATGGCGCCGTACTCGGCTGGAACAACGCCTTGGAAATTTTCTTGCTGTTCGGAGTTGGCAACGGCCGTGTTAAACTCGGTCGGACTTTCGCTAACGCGTGCCCGAAACGTGATCTGCACGGAGTCGCCCCGCACTACGGGCGGCGGCAGCTCGACGATCAGCGAATCGCTGCGCAGCGCCGCGCTCGCCTCGACGTCGTTGCCGCCGACGCTGGCTCCGACAAATTCGGCATCCACACTGCCCGGCGGCAGGTCGATGAGCACGCGGTCAAATCCGGCATCGCTTCTGCCCAAGGCCACGGGCTTGATGGTATAGCGAAATGTCTGCAGCGAATCGATCGCCGCTTCGCGCGGTGTAATACGCCCTATTAGGCCAGCGGTGATGACCGGCGAGTTGGCGACAAATTTGATACTGCGCAGCTTGGGAAAGACTGCGGCGTCGTCGCTGATGAGGCGCGCGCGGGCACGCAGCCACTGGCGCGGCGACGGCGAGAGAAACGCTTGGCCCGAGAAGCGCTGCGGCAGACTCCAACTGCTCCAGGTATCGTCGCGCACGCGCTCTTCGACAATATCGCCGCGGTTGCGCGATTTGGCCGCATCGTAGGCGTCTTTTGTCACTTCTTTGCCGTTGGACAAGAAGTAGCGCTGCAAGGTGTCAAAGCCGTTGCCGGTTTGCGTCTCGATCTCGATTCGGGTACCCGCCGGTAGGTCTGCATCCCACTCGACAAAGCGTATACTGCGCGCTCCGCCCAGGAAGATGTCGTCCGATTCCAATTCGATCTGAGCCGGGTAGCCCTCGCTGTGAAAGACAAAGAGCTGCACGGCGCGGTGAAATTGGTCGGGGCGAATTACGCGCCACATCAGCAGGCGCAGCGCGCGCGGAGCAAATTGAAAGTCGAATAAATAGCGGCGCTTCGAGTTGTCCACGGCAGAGAGCTGTTCATAGAGAAACGGGCCCTCGACGACCGGATCGGAGCGATTGCTCGGCGTGCCGTCCGACGCTAGAAACTCAAAGCTGCCCCAGAGGCCCTGCTTGTCGCGCTGATAGCCGTAGAGAAACGGCCCTTGGCCAGAGACGATGGGCATCCAGACGATGCGGTCGACGCGGAATACATTGCCAAAGTCGATAACCGACCAAACGCCCGAGTCGCGCCAGTTGCCCTTGTCAGACGCCTCGATATTCCAGCCGCGAAACCCGATATCTTGGTCGATGAGCGCCTCCGCACCGCTGCCCTTGCCACAGCCGTCGCAGTCGCGGTCCTTGGAAGTCCAGGTGCGTCCTCCCCAATGGGGTAGGTTGTCTTCTACGCGCGCCTCGGTTTGCACCCGCGTCGACAGGTTAAAGCCGATTCCGTCCACTTCGATTTCGGCCAAGGCGGCATCTGGTGTTTTGCCGGCCGCCTCAAAGCGCACAAAGCGCACGATATCAAAGTCCACGTCTTCTTCGCTCGCAAGGTAGTCACCCGTTGCGGGAAAGAGCCCGCTCGTCTTCAGATCGAATTCAACGGTGCTACTCGTATTGTTGTTGATCGGCCGGCCGAGACGGTTGTAGACGATGCGCTGAGAGGCGCCGCCGAATACCGGAATGCCGGGACTGACGTATACGGAGAAAAAGCTGAAAGGGCGCGCCCCGTCTTGGTCTGGAAAAATTATGCGCAGCTTTTCGGCGACTACTGCGCGTCCTAAGTCGATCTCTATCCACCACTTTTCCACCTCGTCATCGGCGCTGGGCTGCCACCAGGTGCTGAGATCTTGATCGCCGGCTAGATGGCCAGCGCCGGCATTAGACGGAGTGCGGGCAAAGCGCTGGCCGTAATCACCTATGACGCTGGCGCGGAACTCGCTGGCGTTGGCTACGGCGTTAAATCCCTTTTCAAAGCGTTTAACGGCGATGCCATCCGACTGCACGTTGACCAATCCACGCGGATAACTCCACGTCTCGAAATCGCTGCCGGCAAAGTCGATGTCCTGGGCGTGGCCAATGCCGTAGACGCCCAGCAGGGATAGCAGTATGAACAGTCGCAGTATGGTATTCATATCCCGTCTCCGACGCGCTTAATAGGCTACGCCCAGGTGGGCGATCTGGCTGAATAGGCCGCCGTCCACTTCAATTTCAACGCGAACCAAGTAAATGCCCGGCGCAACGACATGACCACTGTCGTTGCGACCGTCCCACGCAACGGCATAAGGTCCGGCCACAGCGCTGTCATCTAGCAGCGTGGCGACCCGGCGACCGGCAAGGTCAAAGGCGGTTACCCGCAGTGCGCCTCCGTTGACGCTGAATAGGTCGAACGACGCAGTTGCGCGATCGTTGACGCCGTCGCCGTTGGGTGTGAAGGCGCTGGATGATAGCGCGATGCTACTGAGAATGTCGATTTTGACATCGCTGGCTACGATTTGCACGCCGTCGCTGGCTACGTCGGCCCGCGCGTTGCCCGCCTCGACGGACTGGGGCAGAGCGATGTCGGTCGAGCGGTTGAGTATGCGCCCTTCGAGGAACACCGACGCCTGAAATATGGCCGAGTTAAAGCGCAGGCGCAGCGAGCGATCTTCGCGTACGATCTGCGGAAAGACAATGAGGAACTTCCGGTCGGCGCTTTCCAGCGAAAAGTCGCTGCCCTCGACGGCGGCTTGCCCATCGATTTCAAGACCGACAAACTGGGCCGCGCCCGGCACGTCGAGTTCGATGGTATCGTAGCCCACCCGACCCGTGCCTGCGACGGTGCGCAGGTCATATGCGAATGCCTGCGGCACGCCCAGCGGGACTTCAACCAGCCTGCTCTGCGCAGCCAACTGCACGTCGTCAATGGAGATCTCGGCCAGCGCGCTGTCGGCTAGGAGCGGGGAAATTTCAAAGGCAATGCTGTCGAGCACGCCAAAGGCCATCGGATCTTCGCTGCGAATGTTAAAGCGAAACTGGAGATACTGCGCCCCGTCGGAAGAGCGGATCTCATCGCCCGACGCTTGGTAGGGAACGGACCACGTGTTCCAGTTTTCGGTGTCGTCTCCGCGCAGCGCTCTAAAACCGGTGATGCCTTCGGAAAAGCGCTCAACGACGCGCGGCGAGTCGAAATAGGTCGCTTCGTCGACTTCGCTGGGACGACCAAGGTCGTCGAATACGAAGTAGGTCTTGGGCTCGTCGTCAAAGCCGGCGCGCGTTTGCAGGTCGAGGTGGACGGGGGCATCGGGATCGGCGAAGATCGCGCCGGAAGTAGCCTGCCGATAGCGGGTAAAGCTCCAGTGCACGCGGCCGAGGCTAACCGGTTCGCCAAAGGAATGCGGGACGGAAATATAGCGCGCTTCCTGTGGGTAACCGCGGCCGAATACCTGGATTTCAGCTAGCAGGGTCGTGACCGTCGTCTCACCAAATTTAAAGCGGAGAAACCGCGTAAAAGCTAGTTCGGGGGTGAGGGAAACGACGCTGGTGTTGTTGGCAAAGGTGCTGCCGAGTATTTCGTCGAGCGGATGATAGCCCACCGAGCCGGTCGACGTATTTTCGTCTTCGAAGATCAGCCATTCGACGGGCACGTTTGCTCGGCTCACCTCATAGGCGCGAGCAAAGAGGTCGCGTTGGCGCTGATTATCGCTGGTCAGTCCGGTCTGCGGCGGAAAGAACACGACGCTGTCGACGGGCACGGGCACGCCTAGGTCGATGGTGATGAAGTTGACGCTGTTGGGACGTCCATCAAAGCGCGCGTTGTGCTGGTACGCCGCCGTCAATTCGTCGCCGTCCACCAGCCCGCGGTACACTTCGGGGGCGAAGGCATCGGTTCCTCCACCGGGCCACAGGCGCGGGTGCCAACCCACTTCGAGCGTATCGGCTTCGATTTGCCGAGGCCCTTTGTGCAGGCTCCAGCGATAGCCGAAGACGTTGCGCTGGGTCGTGGCAATACCTGTGCGCAGCAGCTGGCGCGTCAGGGTGTGGCCGCGCGGAACCTCCTGCGGCTGAATCGAGCCGGCGTTGGACGTGTCGTCGAGGGCAATCCAGCGCTCGGCTTGTTCGACCCAAGGCTGGCCGCCAGAACCGCCAATTACCCAAGTCGTCTGCGCGCCGAGAGGTAGGTTCGAAAGCGCCAGGAGCACTAGGCCTAGTACCGTAGCTGTAAATGGCTGCGTCGCGCGACTCAATGCGCCACTCCTATCAGCTGAGTGCTCTCAAATGTCTCCGAATCGGCGGCGACTTCCACCCTGCAAAAGTAGAGTCCCGGTGGCACGGTGCGTCCAGCTGCATCGCGTCCGTCCCACGCATCCGAGTACGAGCCGGAAGAGCGCGGCACCGTTGACAGGCTGCGCACGCGGCGCCCGCTGAGGTCGTAAATGTCGACGGATACGTCGATATCAGCCGAAAATTGCGATAAGATTAATTCGATATCGACACCGTCGTTGATGCCGTCGCCGTTTGGCGTGATAAAGTGCGTGGAGAGGTCGACGCGCATATCCGGTTCCGACTGATTAGCGAAGGCGTTCATGACGCCGGTGCTAATGGCATCGCTGGCATTGCCTGGAGCAATCGGATGCGGCGGCACGCCGTCGTCGCCCAACAACCAGGCATTGATCGGCGTATTGTGCTCTAGCAGGCGCATGTCGAATACGACGCGCACGGGCTGGTTGTTGGCGCTGCGAACGGGGGCAAAGAGCACGTCAAAGCCCCGTTCGCGAGTCACCACCTTGACATCGGCAACTGAGGTGAGCGGATCGCCAGCCCGTAGGTCTAAGAACGCGGGCGGCGGGAAGGCCTCGATGCGAATGCCGCGATAGCCCGCTAGATCGGCGCTGGAAAACTCCGTTCGCACATCGTAGACGAAGGTCGTGTCGACGCCGCTGGCCACTTCTAATACGCCGCTAGCCGGCTGTAGGTTCGAAGCGAGGGCAATTTCGCCGATGGCTCTGCTGACCAGACTCGGGGAGAACTGCACCTGTAGTGTATCGATGCGTATGGCATTTTCTGCGTCGCCGTTAAAAAATACGCGAAACTGCATGTACTGGCGGGGGCTGGGCAGTTCAATGGGCATTTCCAATAGCCCGGTCGAATTGATCTCGACGCCCGGAGACCAGGCACTCCAGTTGTCGACATCGGCGCGGATATCGCCTTTGACAAAATCGCGAACGGGACCCTGCTCTTCGACGGGCAGGTCGAGGTAGGGCGCGCGATCGAGCTCCTCTAGCAGTGCCCCGGTTGTGGGATCCTGTCGATATAGGGCACGCCGCGGCAGGTCGCTGTTATACTCGGCAAAAGAGACTTCTTCCTGTGAGCCGGTGTTGCGATCGCGCCGAAAGTAGCTAAGTGGCGTATCGTCTGCGCCCGTGCGCAGTTGAATCATAGCCGTAGGCGTAGTGGCCGGATCGCCCAGCGCGCTCGTCAGGCGTGTCGCGTGCACGCGCAGCAGGCCGTAATTAACAGCTGATCCAAACGAATGCAGCGAAGATTCATAGCTGGCAATGGGCACGAAGCCCTGTCCGTAGATTTCGAATTCGGCAATGTTGAACGTCGTTTTCGAGAGCACCAGGAGCTGCAGAAAACGCCCCTGCAGCGGAGCGAATTGAATATCGACGACCTGCTGTCTATTCACCTCGACGCGGCGCAGCAGTTCGTATTCGGGGCGATTTATATTGTTAAACGTCTCGCCGTCGTTAACCTGCAGTTCAAACGCCTTAATGAAGGCATCGGGGTCATCGGGTTCGGGATAGAAACGTATGCGGTTGATGGGAAAGGGTGCACCTAAATCCCAGAAGAACGCCGCGCCGGCTTGGCTTTGAGCCGACTTAAATACGCTCTTTGAAGACGTCTTGGGATCGCCGTCGATCAAATCAAGCGGTCCGTTGAGCTGGTTGAAAAAGCCGTCGTTCGACCAGGCGCGCGGTTGGCCACCCTGGGTAAAGTCGAGCGGCTGTCCGTTGAGAAAGCGCTGTCCCGAAGAGTTCAGCAACTCGATTAGGCTTTCGCTTTCGGCCAGTTCGAGTGGCTGTAGGGCGCCGTCGACGTCGAGTGCGCCGATCTGCGTTTCCGCCTGCGACGACCAAGATAGTCCGCCTTTGCCTATGTGCCATACGTCGATCTGTGCGCAGCTATCCCGAGGCGAAAAGAGGATTGCTGATGCCGTGAGTCCAATTGCGAGTGTGCGCAGAAGGGAATGCGATTTCATACCGGTGCTCAATTGCGCGACTGGGCGGTGGCCGCCGAATAGCCCTGCAAAATATCGCGGCTAAAAGAAAAGCTCAGATCTAGGGTCTCGATTGGGACGTTGGCGTAGTCAAAGCGCAGTGCGACGCCCTTAATGAGCACGTCGATGTTGCTCACGTCGTCGTGCAGCGTGGGAAATACGAGAAAGCCCTGCTCTTCGTTGCCGCTAAAGATGAGTGCGTCGCTGTAGAGGGTGCGTTTGAGCGCGTCGGTGCGGGTTTGGAACGACGCGCGGCCCTGGCCCGTGCGTCCCAGCCAGAAGGCGCGGTAGTAGTTGTATAGGTCGGCGTAACTCAGCGACTCGTAGTAGCGGCTGTTGGCCGTTGAAATAGAGGCGTTGAGCGGGTCGATCTGAATCTTGGGGTACTGGTAGTTATTTACTTTGAGGCGAAAGACGGTGAAGCGCGCCGGTGTGTGTTCGTCGCCGGGGGCTTTCCACGTGCCGAAGGTGTAGGGGTTGGCCGAGGGGTCGGCGCTGGCCGCAGAGAGCCGGTTGAGCTCGTCATCGGTCATGGGCTTTAGGTTAATTGACAGGCGATCGCGCGTGAAGGTGATCGACCCATCGTCGTTGAGGGTCATCCCGTCATCCTGTTGTTCGGATGGAAGTAGCGGGGTGTGGAAATAGCGACCACAGCCGCTAAACGCGACCAGCAATAATATGAGGAATATTCCGCGCATGAACTCGACCTTCGCCTAAAGCAGTAAGACTAATAGCGGTGTAGACCAGAAAAAAGTCGGGCCAATTGGACCTCTCCAATTGGCCCGACACACATACTCAGGGCACTGCTATTAACAAGAGACTCTATTTGAACGAGTTCTTGATATCGCCCCAGGTTGAGGATTCGACGGCCGTGGCGCTGCTGGCGTACTCGCCCATGCGCAGCAGCTTGGCGATCGAGTAGTACTGACGAGCCGAAGCTTCGGGACCGCGGGTCGTCCAGTCGTTGCGACCACCGGGGGTGCCATCTTCGTTCGGGTTGAAGCTCGAATCCGGGCCCTCGCCGTCTTCGTACCACATGGCGAAGGGCATACCGGCACCGTCTTCGCCGGATACGTTGTCCAACTGCCAGACTTCGCTGACGCTGGGACCAGCATCTTCCTGAAAGGCCAGCACTTTGACGCTGAACTCGTAGTAGGTGGTGCCGCCGTCGGTCCACAGATCAGCAGCCCAAGCTTCCGCCGGATCGACGCGCACGGCGAAATCAATCCACGGAGCTTCGCCATACTCGGCCCAAGCTTCCTGCTCGGTGTAGCGGAAAGCGACGTTGGTGGGAGGGCTGAGATCGCCGGGAGCCATCAGCCATTCCATCGTGTAACCCGAGGCCGGGCTGCGCTCGCGGCCGTGATCCTGCGGATCGAGGCCAACTTGCAGCATGTCACCGTCCCAGCGCGCGACGTTGGTGCCGGCGTGGGCGATGACGTCGTCGGTGGCTTCGAGGAAGACGTACCAGCGATTGTCGTCGCCGCCCTTCCAGCCCATGAACGTGGTGACGTTGAGGTCACTGCGATCGGGGGCGGGGCGATCGCCTTCGTCGCGCCACTCGTCGTTGGTCAGCGTAAACTCGGGATCGAACCAGGCCCAATCGTCGTTGAAGCCGTCCATGCTCATCGAGCCGGGATTCGGCACTTCGAGCATGTAGAACCAGAAGCCCTGGCTACCGTTGCGGTCGGCCAGCGCCGGCGGATCAAAAAACTGAGCGCTCGCTATGCCAACGAGGCACAGGCTAACAGCCAGAGCTCTCTTCGCTACTTTAAGCATCGTTTCCTCCTAGGTTGCGGATGAATGCCCTGTAGGTTTGGTGAATGCTGCGCAGTGCGCGCAGAGAAGGACAAATATATCTGCCATAAGTGTTGAAACAATAAACGAAAGACGCGTTCGAGTGTCAACAGGTGAAAGCATAGAAAATCTACTAATTGTGATTATATATTGCAATTTACATCTTTACCTCAGCGCGTATTGCCCCCCTCGGGGCCAATGTCGCCGGCGCTGAGGGCGGCCCCTTCTAACACTTCGCTATACCCGGGATAGGTGACGGAATACTTGAAGCCCTCATTGGTGCCGGCCGCGCCGTAGCGCCCCTGTTTATCCAACGCGACAAAGTTGATATGCAGGTCTTCAACTGGACGAGGATCAGCCGCAACTACGCGCTTTATGGCGGCAATGCAGGCCGCCTCTGGATGCAGGCCCTGGCGCATATACTCCACCACCAAAAACGATGCGCAGTAGCGCATGACGTTTTCTCCCAGTCCGGTGGCACCGGCGGCACCGACTTGGCCGTCGACGTAAAGACCGCTGCCGAGTATGGGCGAATCACCGACGCGCCCGGGCAGTTTATAGCCCCAACCGCTCGTCGAACAGCCGCCGGCTATATGGCCGCTGGCGTCGACGCCAAGCAGAGCAATCGTGTCGTGGTTATCGGCTTTGTGCTGCTCCTCCTTCCATTTCTCCCACTTCTTGCGCTGTTCTTCCGTCAGCAGGTCGACCTTTTCAAAGCCCTGCGAAAGGGCAAATTGGCGCGCGCCTTCGCCGACGAGCATGACGTGCTTGGTCTCGTCCATAACGCGGCGCGCGACCGATATGGGGTGCAGGATGTCTTCAATGCCGGCCACGCTGCCGGCCCGTTGCCCCTCGCCGTCCATGATACAGGCGTCCAACTGCACGACGCCCTCGGCGTTGGGTATGCCGCCCAGTCCGACCGAGGCGTTGCTGGCATCGGCTTCGGGCACGTGAATGCCCATCTCGACGGCGTCGAGGACCGAACCGCCGTTCTCGAATACTTCCAGGGAGCGTTCGTTGGCCGCTTTGCCGAAAGGCCAAGTCGATACGAAGAGAGGACGGGCAGCGCTCATGTATTTTTCCTTTGTCGCGCCGCTGACCGGGCCGGTCAATGCGATGCTGCTGGCGGCCAGCGCGGTGGTTTGAATGAACTGTCGTCGGGTGATCGCCATACTATTCCTCGTCGTCTTTGTGGGCAATAGCGGCAATCTCGACTTTGAAATCAAAGACAATTTGCGCGCCGCCGGTGCAGGCGCGGGCGGGAAACTGTTTTTTAAAGTACGACGCGTAGGCGCGGTTCATTTCGTGGTAGTCCTCGATGTCGTTGAGCCAGACGGTGACGTTGACGAGGTCGTCGTACGCATAGCCGTGTTCAGCGAGTATACTCCCGATGTTTTTCATGATTTGGTGCGTCTCTGCTGCTACGGAGTCTTTGACGTCCTTTCCATCGGCGGTGCGCGCGATCTGTCCGCTGATGTAGAGCGTTCCATCGGCCAGGCGTGCGGCGCTGAACGGCAGCTTGCTAATGGCGACGGATTCCTGCGCCAGAGCGGATGTGATCGTGATGCTGCAAGTAAGCACAGCGGCGAGTAGCAGGTTCATTATGTGCACTCCTTTAATGGCTTGGCGCGAGGGATTTTCGCGCAACGGTTTAGGTTCGACAGGTGCTTAATAAAGGCATTGATAGATCGGCTCACAACGGGCTGTTTGTCGCTGTTGGCTAGTGTTTTTATACTAGATAGACGGCGATACTAGGGACACACTATACGCATTAAGAGGGAAACACATGGAAAGACGCAATTTTGTAAAGGCGTTGGCGACTGCGGCGGTGGCTGCACAGGTAGTGCCCGATATCGCTGAGGCACTGGCGTCGCAAATCGACGACCTGCGCTCGGCCGTGCGCGATGCGCAAGATGAGGACAAACTGTGGCGGCGTGTGCGCAGGGAGTTTTCCCTCAACCCGGGCTTTATCCACTTCAACTGTGGCAGCACGGGGGCGCCGCCCCGCTATGTAGTCGATACGGTATGCCACTACCTGCGCTCCGACGAGATGAATCCGTGGTCGCATGCCTTCCCCTCGCAGAGCGAAGTAATTGGCAAAGTAGCCGAGTTTATCGGAGCCGAAGTGGGCGAAGTGACGCTGACGCGCAATACGACCGAGAGCATGAATATGATTGCTACGGGGCTGCATCTGAAGCCCGGCGACGAAGTGCTCACGACCAACCACGAACACGGTGGCGGTATGCTGTGCTGGCAGTATCTAGCCAAGTTTCACGGGGTGAAAATTCGCTATATGGATATTCCCAACCCGGTCCGAGACAAGGCGGATGTCCTGGAACTGTTTGAGAACCACATAACCGACCGCACGCGCGTCTGCAGCGTCAGCCAAATCGATACCATCACCGGTATGCATATGCCGATGGCCGATATGGCGGCCATCGCGCGGCCCAAAGGCATCGTGATGGTCTGCGACGGAGCCCAGGCACCGGGCATGCTCGATGTCGATGTCAAGGCGCTCGGCGTAGACGCCTTTGCGTCGTCGAGCCACAAGTGGTTGCTGGCCCCCAAGGGCAGCGGCGTGCTCTACATACGCGAAGAGATGCAGGATCGCATCCGACCGGTCAGCGTATTCAATCCGGTGGGCGATAGAGACAACTACAACATCTACAGCGCCCAGTCCGGATCGAGCAACGTCGCGCACATCTACGGGCACGGCGCGGCGGTGGACTTTCACAACGCGATTGGACGCGAGCGCATTGAGGCACGCTGCCGCGCGCTCAGCCGACGAGTGCGCGCGCACCTGCGCGAAATTCCCGCATTGACGCTTATTACGCCGGAACAGGAGGAACTGTCGTCGGGCATGGTCAGCTTTTCCGTCGATCCCGACAAGGCGTCAAACAGTCAGATCAATAGCTACTTCAGCAGCCAGCACAATATCGTGCTCAAGACGGCGCAGGGAACGTATCCCTATGTGCCCGAAGATCACCAGACCGGGCCGCGCATCAATTACAATGCCATCCGCGTGTCCACCCACATATTCAATAGCGAGGACGAAGTCGATAAAATGGCCGAATTGATGAAGGCGTTTTTGGCCTAGACATCGCCTGTCGCGCATACGACGAGAAAGGCCCCCGGCAGCGATAGCCGAGGGCCTTTCTCGTTGCTGTTGTCACCGTGCTATGCGCTAGGCTATTTCGGCGCGAATTTCCTTAATCCACTGCACGCTCTGCGCCACCTTTTCGGCTAGTCCGTCCCAGTCCTTAGCATCGACCAATTCTTTGGTGATGAGCTTGGAGCCAGCGCCGACGGCGGCCACGCCTGCTTTAACCCAGGCCTCGAGGCTTTCGCGCGTGGCGTCGACGCCACCGGTGGGCATGATGCGCGTCCATGGGCAGGGACCGAGGACCGATTTGACGAAGGCGGGTCCGCCGACTTCGCTGCCTGGAAAGACCTTGACGATTTCGACGCCCAACTCTTCGGCTTGGCCAATCTCCGTAACCGAACCGCAGCCCGGAGAATAGGCGATCTTGCGGCGGTTGCATAGGCGAGCCACCTCTTCGTTGAGCAGCGGGCCGACGACAAAATTGGCCCCGTTGGCAATGTAGAGCGCGGCGGTCGGTGCATCGGCAATGGAGCCGACGCCCATGATCACGTCGAGCCCGTTGGCGATGACGTGGCGCACCGCATCGGTGAACACGTGATAGGCCAGATCGCCGCGGTTGGTAAACTCCACGCAGCGCGCGCCGCCGCGGGCGCAGGCCTCGACAATATGAATGGTTGTCTCGGGGTCTTTATGGTAGAAAACGGGAACGATCCCGGTATCGTATATGGCATTGAGAACGGCCATGCGATCATACTGGGCCATTGGGGGCTCCTTAGCGGTTGTGTGGTCAGATACTAAAATTGCTCGGTGCGGCTGCGCTATGTCAAGACAGCGTGAACGGACACTCCTGTGTGGGAAAGTGGCCGTAGCGATCTTCGCCACGCACCAGAATGGCCGGCCACTTATCCCCGGTGGAGTTGAGGTTAACCTGCTTTACGTGCGGGGGCACAAAACGCACCGTCAGACCGCAGCGGCGGCGGTTGGACGTGTTGGGGTTGCTGGCGTGATAGAGCTGGCCGTCGTGGATGGAGATCTGTCCGGCTCGCAGCGCCATATTGGCGGCTTGACTGGTGTCGACATACTCGTCGGGAATAGATTGGTTAATGCTGAGCAAATTGCCCTCTTTGTCGGACTTGGAGTGCATGACAATGCCGTTTTTATGCGATCCGGGAATGGCCTGCATGCAGCCGTTTTCCACGTCGGCATCGTCGATGGCAATCCACGCCGTATGCGCTTCGGCCGGTTCTAGTCCCCAGTACGTGACGTCCTGGTGCCAGGCGACGAATTTCTTGGCTTCGGGGTCGGGGTATTTGCAGAAGAAATGGGTAGAGAGCAGGAGCAGGTCGTCGCCCATGACCTCCTGCATGGCGTCGAGCAGGCGGCTATCGGTAGCCAATTGCCAGATAAACTCGTCCGTTAGATGGCGCGCCTGCAGGCCGATCTGGCACTTTTCGCGCCCTTCTTTCTCCTCCAACGCGTCAAAACAGCTGCGGTAGTGATCGATTTCACTGCGCTCGAATATATCGATGCTCGTGACGTAGCCCTGTTCGGCGTATTGCTGACGTATATCGGTACTCGTGCTCATATGCGCTTGGCTCCTGTAGCTCCCAATTGGGTATCGCACCCATCGGCGCTGATGCGGTGCGCCTCGTCGTTTTACTCGGGGAGACGAGATGTGCATAATATATGGGAAAAAGGCCTTCGCACCAATCGGCTATCGGTGGGTGAGCGGGCCTACGTACTGCCGGTGCCAACAGGCTGATTTCGCGCTGCACGCGCTGCATGTGCAGCCCGTTGGTATCGGGCGCAAGATGTGCAAATGGCAATACGTGGCAATACACGGAGGAATAGGTCGGCATGGCACAGGTGCAAGTAAACGAGCAACTGCTCGGCGATAGCGCATTTTTTTCCGACGCGCAGCGCGTAGAGGAACTGAAAGAGATTTTTAAGTTTTCCGAGCGGCGCGTGCTGTTGGGGGAAGGGGCCGTGGAGAGGTTGGGCGCCGAGTGCCAGCGGCTCGGAGTTTCGCGGGTTATACTAGTACGCGATCCGGGCGTGCGCGACTTGGCCGATCGGGTGCACCGCGCACTGCAAGAGGCTGGAATAGAGTGGGCCGGTGAGTATGGTGAAGTCGTGAGCAACCCTACGGTCGGCAGCGTCGGCGCATGTGCCGAGGCCATTGCCGCTAGTGGGGCTGACGCCGTGCTAGCGCTAGGCGGTGGTAGCACCATGGATACGGCCAAGGCCGCCGCCTGCGTAGCGACTACGGGCGAGTCGATCGATCGCTATTGGGGCTTTGATCTGATACCTCAACCGGCGCGCTGGCCCGTACTTGCACTGCCGACTACGGCGGGCACGGGGAGCGAGGCCAGTCGCGTATGCGTCATCGCTGATGCAGAGGGCAAGAAGGCGGTCTACAGCGATTATCTACAGCCGCGCGTGGCGCTGGTCGATCCGCTGCTGCAGCGCACGCTGCCGCCGCTGCTGACGGCGGTAACGGGTCTCGATGCCTTGGGGCATGCATTGGAGTGCACGGCGTCGAAAAAGAGCCATGCGGTAGGCGATGCGGTGGCTCGCGAGGCGCTGCGGGCCGGTGCAGCCGCCTTTGTTGCGGCTATCGAAAACGGAGCCGACGACGGCTCGGCACGCCTGGGCATGGCTCGCTGCGCGCTATTGGCCGGCTTGCTGCTCAGCCCGATCAATACCGGTGCGGGGCATGCGCTGGGCTACGGTATTGAAAAACTATCCTACGAGCGGGGCAAACCGGTTCCCCACGGTGCAGCCGTGGCGCTGGTGCTGCCGGGCGTTATGCGCCATAACGCCGCGGTCGCTGCCGACAAGTACTATTATGCCGCGGGCGTAGCTGGGCTGGATTTGCGAGACAAGAGCCGCGAAGAGGGCGCTGAGGCGGCGGCTCGATGGGTCGATGACCTGCGTCGCCGCTATACGCCCTATGCGTCACTGCGCGCGTCGGGACTGAGCGAGGACGATGTGCCGCGCATGGTCGAGTTGGCGATGACGGTGCGTCGCTTGCTCGATCCCAATCCGGTCGAAGTCCAGGCGGCCGACGCGGAGGCGATCTACCAGGCGGTGTTGGACTAAATCGGAGCACTTTCGTTTGGCAATTCATTTACACGGCGATACCACATTGCCTTTTTACCGAGGAGAGTATAGGGCATGGCATTTGATGCGATGAAGCAGCGACAGATAATGGGGCGCTTTGCTACGGGCGTAACGGTCGTCACTACGCGCCACGGAGAAGAAGTGTCCGGCATGACGGCCAATGCCGTAATCTCGCTTTCGCTCGATCCGCCGTTGGTCGCCGTCTGCGTCGATAAGGGCGCCAGCATGCACGGGCACATGAGTGCAGGATCATGCTTTGCCATTAACATACTGCGTCTCGAGCAAGAGGCGCTGTCCAATCGCTTCGCCACGCCCGGTCCCAAAGATTTTTCCGATCTATCCGTAATGACGTCGGAGACGGGTGCGCCGATTTTGGTCGATGCGCTAGCGTGGTTGGACTGTCGACTGGTCAACGTAGTAGAAGCGGGCGACCACGATCTTTTTTTGGGCGAGCCGTTGGCGGGTGAAACCGGCGAGGGTGTGCCGCTGATGTACTACGGCGGTCGCTATGATCAATTGGTTTCTGGCACGGTGCGCGAGGATCGCAAATAGCCTGTGGGCACGGTGCTCTTAACGGGGTTTGAGCCCTTCGACGACTTTGCTGATAATCCTGCTCTGCGCGTGGCCGAGGCTTTGCACGGCGCGCGCATAGCTGAGCACATCGTAGAGAGTTTGATTCTACCGGTAGAGTTTGGTCGCGATGCCGAGCGCGTGCTGCCAGCGATCGAGAACATCCGACCGCACCTCGTGCTATCGCTGGGCTTGGCCGCGGCGGCCCCGTGTATTTGGGTCGAGCGGATTGCGCTCAATCTGCGGCGGGACGAATGCGGGGAACAGCAGATTATAGCGCAGGGACCGGCTGCCTATTTCGCGCGGTTAGACGCCGAAGCGGTGGCCTGCGCAATACGCCAAGTGGGCGTTCCAGCCGTCGCGCACGTCTATGCAGGCAACTACCTATGCAACCACCTGATGTATCAGGTACTGCATTGTTTAGAAGAGAGCGACTGGCCGTGTCGTGCGGGTTTTTTGCACCTGCCCATATCTAGCGAGCAGGCCGTAGCAGAGCAGCGTTATCGGGACCCATCGCTGCCCTTGTCCCATATCGAGCGCGGCGTGCGCGCGGCGATTGAGTCGGCGTGCACCGCGCATCCGGTCACTCCTCGATAACCGTGCGCAGTGCTGCTTTCATATAGCCCATGGCGAAGGCCATGCCAGCATGCCAAGGAGCTGCGCAGTGCATTTGCGGCGTGTGGTCTGGAATGAGCACGCCGTCAAAGTTGTTGTCGCGCAGGATGCGCAGCACGCGGATCATGTCGATATCGCCCTCGTCGACAAATACCTCGCGGTAGTTGGGCACGGTGCCCGATACGTTGCGGAAGTGCACGTAAAAAATCTTGCCCAGGCGACTGTACTGCTCGGTGGCTTGGTAGACATCGCCTTCGGTCATTTCGGCGATCGATCCCAGACAAAATTCGAGGCCGCTAGACGGGCTGGGACGCATGTCGATGAGTCGCTGGTAGAGTTGGGGCTGGTAAACTAAGCGGGGTGTCTGGCGCAGGACGGGCACGGGTGGGTCGTCCGGATGTGCGGCTAGTTTGACGCCTTCTTCTTCGGCTACTGGCAGCACGGCTTCGAGAAAGGCATCCAAGCGCTGCCAGAGTTCGTCGTGTGGTATATTCGGCAAGGTGCCGCTCGGAGCCTCCTCGTCGTAAACCATGTTCCACACCGTTCCGTTGGGCACCGGCGTTTGGTCGATGTGCTCCATACACGCCGAGACCGCTGCGCCGCGCGCGGCGGGAAGTGAGACGCGCGAACAGACGCCGGCCAGGCTAAAATTGTAGCCGATAATGGGAATGCCAGCGCGCCCCACGTTGCGTATCATCGTCTTTATGTCTTCTAGTTGGTCCGCCTTGCGCGGGCCGTCGAGCAGCACGTCGTACCAGTGGGCCGGATCGAAGTTCTCGATGGCTTCGAGTTGAAGGCCGGCGTCGTTTATTTCGCGTTTGAGGGCGCGCAAGTCATCGAGCGTCCATTGGGCACTGCCGGCGCGGCCCCAACCGCCGCGCTCGTCGGTGGGCTGTCCGTCCCGGTCTTTATGGGCGAAGTAGTCGCAGAGATGGGCTACGATGTGAGTGGCGCCGGCTTGAACGGCGAATTGGTAGTGGTCGCGGTTGAGCAGATGGCGGTAGAGTCCGAGTCCGAGCTTCACGTGAAGACCTCGCTTGAAGAAAGTTAGAGCGCGTACGCGCATGGAGCGATAACGCAGCACGCACATTGGGGAGCATAGAAAATATGGCCGATAAAGTGGAAAAGAGCGACGCCGAATGGAGACAGCAGCTGAGCGATGAGCAATACGCCGTTGCGCGCTGTGGCGGCACCGAACCCGCCTTCACCGGAAAATATTGGAACCACAAGGGCGTGGGCGTATACCGCTGCGCCTGCTGTGAACACGAGCTGTTTAGTTCGCAGAGCAAGTACGATTCGGGCTCGGGCTGGCCGAGCTTCTGGCAGCCAATCCGCACCGACTGCATTGCTGAAAAAACGGACACTAGCCACGGTATGGTGCGCGTGGAAGCGGTGTGCAGCCACTGCCAGGCGCATCTGGGCCACGTATTTCCCGACGGTCCGCCGCCGACGGGGCTGCGCTACTGCATGAACTCTGCCTCGCTCGACTTTGTCGAGCGTCCGGCCTAATGGTTGCCAAGAGCGCATTGCGAATGTGTCGCTAGGGGTAGAGCCGAGGGTACCCGTGCCGCAAAACCCATCGCCCATGCAGGAGCACACGCGGGCGCACGGGCGCATTGAACAGAGCGCCTGGCTAGGCGTGCAGCGCACTGTCGACGGCATTTTCGCGCACCCAGTCGAACTCTGCGTGCAACCGACGAATGGGGCCGCGCTGTGGATTCACTTTCACGGCGCGCCCTTTGTCGCTCAGCACGCGGCAGCGCGCGCGAAAAGACCGCTGTCGCTGGCCTGCCTACAGCTGGGCGCAGGCAGTGGGGCGTACGAGCGGCCCTTTGCCGAGCCCGGCGCGTTTGCGCGCCTGCTGTCGTTCCTTCGCGAAGAAATGGGCAATTCAACGGGCCTGTGGCTGAGCAGTTTTAGCGCTGGGTATGGGGCGCTGCGAGCCGTTCTTACCGACGAGGCGCTGGCCGAGCAGGTCGACGGCGTGCTGATACTCGACGGGCTGCACAGCGGCTATCGGCCAGATGGGTGTCCGCTGGCTGAGGGCGGTGCGATCGAAGGAGAAGACCTGGCGCCCTTCGTGCGCTTTGCCCGCCGCGCGATGACCGGTGATGTCCGCATGTTGATCACCCATTCCGAGGTGTTTCCCGGCACGTTTGCCAGCACTACGGAGACGGCCGACTACTTGCTGAATTCGCTAGGACTGTCGCGCCGGGCGGTCCTCGAGTGGGGCCCGCTGGGCATGCAACAGCTGAGCGAAGTGCGCAGCGGCAGGCTGCGCGTCATGGGGTTTGCCGGCAATTCAGCGCCCGACCACGTGGATCATCTGCACGGTCTGTACCACTTTGTAGACGCGTGGCTTGCCCTGTGAGGGCCGCTGTGTAACGCGCTTAGAATGCGAGCAGCACTTTGAGCGCGCGATGCTGCTGCGGTTCGTCAAAGGCCATCGAAAAGCCCTGCTGAATCTGGTCAAAAGGCAGGATATGACTAACGACGGGGGCGACGTCGACGCGCCGCTGAACGATCCAATCGAGTGCGACTCGGTAGTCGCGTTCGGGGTTTGGGCCGATTGACGTAATGAGGCGCAGTTCTTTGCGGTACATATCGCGCAGTCGCAGCGATACGACACCGTCGTGGCTGTCCTTGTCGGGCACGCCAAAGCAGATAACGTGGGCGTTGCGCCGGGCAATGGAGGCGCAGAGGTTAAAGGTGTCGGCGTGGCCAACAGCCTCGACGACGAGGTCGACCATATCGCCGTTGGTAATGTGCGCGACGGCGTCTATGGGGTTTTCGCGCGACGAGTCGATAGCATGGGTTGCGCCCATCTCTTTGGCGACCTGCAGGCGGTATTCGAGTGGGTCGATGGCGATGATCTGGCCGGCACCCAAGTTGCGCAGCACCGCGTCAAAGAGCAAGCCAACCGGACCCTGACCGAGCACGGCTACCTTCCAATCGATGATATTGCCCAACTTGTAAAAACTGTGGATAACAGTGCCCAACACCTGACTCATCAGCACCTGTTCATCGGCTAAGTCGACCGGCAAGCGGATGCAGCCGCCCGCGTCGTTGGCGAGTACATATTCTTGGTAGAGACCCCGATCAAATCCCCACAGCAGTACGCGATCGCCTTCGCGGTAGCGACCCGATGGGCACGACTCGACGATGCCCATGCCCTCGTGGCCCGTTGCGCCGGGAGCGAGGGGGTAGTCTGCGTGCACGCCAACGAACGGGGGTTTGTCGCTGCCGCATATGGCGACCAATTCCATGCGCACCAGCATGTGTTCTGCACCGGCTTGCGGCTTCTCTACATCGATGATATCCCAGCGGCGCGGAGCCACCAGTTGCGCAGCTTTCATGACGGGTATCTCCCGCTATATAGGTTAGGGCAATCGGGTGTTCGGGGTGCAGTAAAGCGCATTGCTGCCTTCAGGTCAAGAGCGCATGTGAACGGAAGGTACATGCGTACTCGGCCCCGCTTAAACGGCCGGGCGTTACCGCCTGTTGGTTGGGATTTTGAGGCGCAGATCAGCGCAGTCCAGCCCTACACGTGGGCAACTAAAGGAGCTGCACGCGTCAATCGGCTTATGCGGTTTACCTGCTGCCCATGGTTTCCAAGGTGTAGGATATATCGTTGCGCATATCGGGGCACCATTTGTCGAATTCTCTACGGTCAATGCCCGTTTTTTCGAAGTAATCGTTGTGCAGTTCAGGGGCCTTGCCGTCTGAGCGCACCATGCCATAGCCTAGCTCATAGCTAGCTGCATCGGCAATGCGTATGACGCGCTGGGCGAGGCGGCCCTGCTTGGTCTTGAGTCGCGGAAGAATTTTTCCTAGCGGCCAGTGGTGGCGTCCAATTACGTTGATGAGGAGGATGGGAAACTGCCACTCCATGCTGGCGTGCAGTCCGGCATCTGCGTGGTCAAATCCCAGCACGGCTGTCTCGGCTTGCGTCATAGAGGATTCGTTCGATTGCATGCGGGAGACGATCTCGTCTACTTCGATGATAAAGTGCTGTGCGAGCAGCGCCTTGCCAATGTCGTGCAGCAGGCCAGCCGAAAACATGGCGCTGCTAAAGTCAATGCGATCCTGCACATTGCCGTAGGCGTAGCACCGTCGCGCAACGAGGCGTGCAATCGAGCCCACGGCGTAGCTATGCCTGCGCAGCGATTCCATATCGAAGTCCATCGGCAGTGTGCCGAGCACCTCCAAGGCCTTGGTCGCCAGTAGCGTATTGGTAACGGATTTAAGCCCCAGCTTTTTGCAGGCGCCTTCGACCGTCATGATATTGCCAGATGCGCTATAAGCGGGACTGTTGGCCAACTTGATCAAGTTGGTTGCTAGCGCCATATCCAGGTTGACGGACTTGCTCAGTTCCTCAAAAGAGACATTCGGATCGCTCAACGTCTTTTGCACGTGTATAACCATATTCGAAAGAGTAGGCATGTGCACGATCTGCTTAAGCGTCTCTTTTAAACGGCTCTTTATAGCCTGATGGTTTTGCGCTTCGTCCCGCGTGCTGTTTTCGAGCGTTTTACTTTTCTCAATAGAACGGCGCACGGCGTCGAGCAGTTTGTCGCCCGCCGTTTCGATCTCCTCATCGCGCAACAGCACGTAGTGGACTAGCGCTAGCTCGGAGAATCGATAGGCATACAGGCGGACGATGTCGCCTCGCTGCTCTGCGCTGCAAACTATAATGGGGGGGAGTGCTATCTTGTCGCGTTGATGCTTTAGGTAGAGGGCCTTTATAAACTTCCCGCCGTCTTTTTCGTCGCGACTGATCTTGGTGTTGGTAATGATCAGCTCAATGTCGTCTCTGCCGTCTATAGTGTCTATCAGCTGGCGTGGCGAGTCAGACACGACGATGTTGTACTGCCCGGGCCGCTGCAGCACAACTTTTAATTTAGCTGCGCGCTCGGGGGAGCTTTCGAGGACTATGACGCTAGTCTTTCCCATGATATAAAAGAAAATAAAAGCTTAAAAGATGGAATAAAGACAAATAAAACATGACATAGTTAAAGCGGAACTCAAATATCTACAAATCAGAGTAAAAAACAAGAAAAAAATATCAAATTGACCAAAGTGGACACCCGAGGAGGTGGACTAGGCCCCAAGCCAATAAAAAAGGGGGCCAGCGCATTGCTGTACCCCCCGTAAATGGTACGCCCACTTGGACTCGAACCAAGGACCCGCTGATTAAGAGTCAGCCGCTCTACCAACTGAGCTATAGGCGCAAACCACTGATATAAAACGACCTACGCTGATTTTGGAGGCCCATTTACATCCCTAATATTCACCGCGTAAGTCCAAAATTAGATCCTTATTATAGCTAAAAGTGCCTTTTTTGCAAAGGGTTCGGCAAAAACTTTGTCCGAGGCGGTGAGGAGGAGTAAAGGGGCCGATCCTTCGCAGTTTTCTGACAGATTGATTGGGGGCAACAGAGCGTTTTTAATTGATTAGTACAGCGATAAACGCAGGTAGAGGCGGCCTACAGACAAAACCAACAGTTGTGATAGAAGGCCTCCCTGAAGCGGCATGCATCACCGCTTCAGGGAGGTTGACGAGCTGAAGCTTGTGAGGAAAGGTGTAACTTTTCTTCTGTAAAATCTGTTTGATGGCCCGAAGACCTGGACAGTCGAGGTTGAGCGGCGGGTCATATTCGCTCTTTTTGTTGATAGGCTACCAAACCAATCAACACCAAGGAGCAAGCTATGACCCACCCCCCAGAAGATAATGCGATTCGTGCAGCGATGGAAAGTCTGATAGAGCACGGCCTTGATGGCATGGGCGAGGCGCTGCGCATTCTGATGAATGAGGCGATGAAAATCGAGCGCTCTGAATTTCTCCAAGCTGCTCCTTACCAAGCGCAGTGAAGAGCGGGTCGGACACGCCAACGGCTTCAAGGATAAAACGATACAGACGCGGGTCGGCGCCTTGCCTTTGCGCGTGCCTCAGGTGCGTGGTCTGCCCGCCGATCTGGTGGGTTTTTACCCGCAGTCGTTGGAGAAGGGACTGCGCAGTGAGCGGGCGCTCAAGATGGCCATTGCCGAGATGTATGTGACGGGGGTATCGACGCGTAAGGTGGCACAGGTCACCCAAGCGTTGTGCGGTTTCGACGTCAGCAGCACCCAGGTGAGTCGGGCCAC
>JAYOYH010000007.1:0-127233 GCA_038153405.1 Gemmatimonadota bacterium
AACGAGGGTGAAAAAGCCGGTGAATACATACGCAGCGCAGGGACGTGGGAAGCGAGTTAATCTGCCGAATGCCGAGGTCGGGCCGGGTTGTCCCATATACGTTATAGCAGAAATAGGCGGTAATTTTAGCACCTTTGATGAGGGTAAAGCACTCGTTGATGCGGCGGTAGAGGCTGGTTCGAATGCCGTAAAAATTCAGACGTATAAGGCACATACTGTTTCGAGTCGCAAGGCGATGTTTTCTGCTGACGGCATGGCGTTTACTGGAGATGCCTCCCAGTTCGAGATGTTTGTCCAATATCAGATTGACGATGGGGTGCAGCAGGAGATCTATGCTTATGCCCGTGAACGCGGAATCGTGCTGTTTTCCACGCCCGGTCACCAGACCGATGTCGATTTGCTTGAGACGTTGGGAAACAGCATTTATAAGATCGGTTCGGACGATGCGGTCAATTTGCCCCTGCTGCGCGATGTCGCTCAACTGAAAAAACCCATCCTGCTTTCAACCGGTATGTGCACGATGCGCGAGGTCGGACTGGCGGTGGATGCCGTCCTCAGCCAGGGCAATGATCAACTGATATTGCTGCACTGCGTAACCAATTATCCAGCAGAGCCCATCAGTGTAAACCTGTTGTCTATGAACGCGTTACAGGCTGAATTCGGTTTGCCTACGGGTTATTCCGACCACGTATTGGGCAATGAAATATGTCTGGCGGCGGCGGCGCTGGGCGCCTGCGTATTGGAAAAGCACTTCACGCTAGACAAAGCGGCTGATGGCCCGGACCATGCGCTCTCGGCTACCCCTGAAGAATGGACGCAACTCGTCGAGGGGGTGAGGAAAATTGAATTGGCCTTGGGGGATGGGGTCAAACGGCCGGCGGCTTCCGAAAAGACCACACGCGTTAATAATCGCAAGAGCTTAGTATGCGTGCGCTCTGTTGCTGCAGGACAGCCCATAGAAGCAACGGCCGTCGACATAAAGCGACCTGGCTATGGTATCCCTCCCTGGGATTACGAGAATGTTATTGGCAAAGTGGCGCGCTGTGATATAGCTGAAGACGAAGTGATAACGTGGGATATGATCGGTTGATCGGCATCGTTTTACAGGCGCGGATGGGGTCGACCCGTTTGCCGGGAAAAATGCTCATGGAACTATGTGGGCACAGTGTCCTGTGGCACAATATGGAGCGCTTGCGTCGTGTTAAACGGGCGGATGAGCTTGTGGTGGCGGTGCCCGATGGGAAGGCAGACGATCCGCTTGTTGCCCATTGCAAAGCGTCGGGCTGGGCGGTATTCCGCGGGAGTGAAGAGGATGTATTGGGGCGGTATTTCGCCTGTGCCGAAGCCTGGGGATTTCAGCACGTAGTGCGCGCTACGGGAGATTGCCCCCTAGTCGATCCGGAAGTCGTAGACGCGATGATCGAACTGCATATGCACGAAGGGGCTGATTATTCGAGCAGCAAGGATGAAGTGGGATGCCGCGTGCCCAATGGTACAGGGTTGGAGATGTTTTCATTCGAGGCGCTTCGGCGTGCGCACGAGGAGGGCAAGGCGCACAATCACCGCGAGCACATAAACGAGTACATCATGGAAAACCGGGCAGATTTTCGCATTGCTGCCTATTGTGAACCCTCCGAAAAGCGCTGTCCCGATCTCGATTTGACGGTGGATACGATAGAGGATTTTCTCTTTGTAAAAGGGATCATAGAGGCATTTGATGGAGATCACGATCGCCTGACGACGGAGGCACTTATTGCCCACTGGTCTACAGCGCGGGTGTCCTCGTGAGATGTGCGATTTACACCTATGGTGGCCACGAACGCGGCATGGGACACATTTACCAGTCGCGTGCAATTGCCCAGGCTCTATCATGCAACGGCTCTGAGGTGCGCTTTATCGTTCCCGATGTGCCAGAGGGCGTCGCCAAACTGCGCCAATGGGGGATGGATGTCCGTGAAATCCCCCATAGTATTCCCGATGGGGAAAAGATTGCCCATATAGACGCGGTCTTGGGGGTATGGTCCCCTGATGTCGTGATCGTCGATATACTTGAAAGCTCCCCGGAACTGATGGCCTACATGGCGCGTATTTCCAGCGCGCTGATTAGCTTGGATGATATTGGGGAAGGGCGCATATACGCCGATGTATTGGTCAATGTCATACATCATCCCAAGCGGCCCGAAGGAGCGACCTACCAAGAGGTAAACGACCTAAACTACGTAGTGCTGCGCCCAGAGTTTGAGCTAGTCTGCCGTGCTGACAAACAGATACCAGAGCGAGGGACGAAACTACTCGTAAGTCAAGGTGGAAGCGATACTTTTGGCGGGGTTGTTGAGCTGGCTAAGGCACTGCAGGTACTGCCCGAATGCGTCGATATCCACCTTGTTCTAGGGTCAGCCTTTCGCCATGAAGAGACCCTTTCTGAAGTCATCCGACAGAGCAAGCGGCGCTTTGTATTAGAGCGGGATGTGCAGGATATGGCTGGCCTGATGCAGAAGATGGATCTAGCTATAACGGGTGGAGGGAAAACCCTCTTTGAACTGGCCGCGGTCGGGGTGCCGATAGTCGCCGTGACAGAAGAGCCGCGCGAGGTGGAGACCATGAATATTTTGGCACGCCATGTGCTCTGTGAGAATATGGGTTGGCGTCGCCAGATTGGGGCAGATCGAATCGCACAAATGGTCGATTCTCTCCTCCGAGATCGAGAGCGCCGTCTCGCAATGAGTCAATCGGGTAAAAAGGCAGTTGATGGGTGCGGTGCGTGGCGCACGGCCGAATTGATTGCCCAAACCGTATCTGAAAAGAGAGTTGCTGTCCGTGAACGTACGCTTTGAGCGCGCCCTCTTTGCCGGGGCGCATTTAGACGATGTTGAATTTGGTTGTGGGGCATCGGTTGCGGGGTGGGCTGAGTCGGGGTGCGATATCCGCTTTTTAACGCTTACCCAAAAGAACCGCAATGCGGCTGGCGAAGTGCAGCTAGTGCGCGATGTAGAAGAGCCGATGCAGGCTGCGCGTGTGCTTGGCGTGCCTGACGAATGCGTATGGATAGAGGACTTGGACGGCCAAATTTTGCAGTATCAAGCACAAGCCGTGCGTGAAGTGTTGTTGCGAGTGCGCCGCGAGTTTGACCCAGAAATAGTCTTTGTTCCAGCCGCAGATGACATCCACCAGGACCATCGAGTCGTTTACGAAGAGGCGATGCGGATCTTTCGCGAGCGAACCGTCGTGGGATTTGAGATAGTCCGTAGTTCCTTGGCCTTCCGGCCCAACCTTTTTGTGGAAGTCAATGCGGTAAATCTCCACAAGAAGGCGGAAGCCATACTGTGTTATAAAAGTCAGTTAGAACAAAGTGCGGGCTATTACTTTAACGCGGATATCATTGAGGGACAGGCTCGCTTTCGAGGTGGCCAATGTGGCAAAAAACTGGCCGAAGCATTTGAGGTTTACACCATGCAGTGGGATGGGCCATGACTTCCACTATTAGTTGCTTAGTTACAGGTGGGGCGGGATTTATCGGTTCCCATATCGTCGATGCCTTGGTGGCCGCAGGGCACCATGTTACCGTGGTAGATAATTTAAGCACCGGTGACCGCGCTCAGGTCAATTCGGGAGCTCGCTTTATTGAATGCGACATTTGCTCACCCGAACTTGCCCATGTATTTGCTGAGGGGGCTTTTGAGGTCGTCTATCACTTAGCGGCTCAAACCGACGTTATGACTTCTGTTGCGGACCCGGCAGATGACGCTCAAATCAATATTGTAGGTGGTATCGCGCTGTTAGAACTCTGTCGTAGGTACGGTGTGCGCAAAGTTATTTACTCCTCGTCGAGTGCCGTATTTGGCGAGCCCGACTACCTTCCGATGAACGAGGCCCATCCGATACGACCTCTGTGTCCGTATGCTGCTTCAAAGCACACATTTGAACACTATTTGTATTTGTACCATGCCATTCACGATCTCGATTATACGGTGCTCCGCTATGCCAACGCGTACGGACCGCGCCAAGACCCGCACCACGAAGGCGGCGTTGTAGCCATATTCGCCTATAAACTGCTGTCGGGCGAAGTGCCCATAATCTACGGGGATGGTCAGCAAACGCGCGATTTTGTGCACGTGAATGATTTAGTTCGAGCCAACCTCAGTTGTCTCAGGGCGGGTGATAATGCCTGCTATAACTTAGGGACGGGAATCGAAGTTACTGTCAATGAACTCACGGATCTGCTTTGCGAACTCACGGGAGCAGATAAAAACATAGAATACGCGGACGAACGAAGGGGCGAAATGCGGCGGCTGAGCCTGGACAGCACCCAAGCGCGAGAGGTGTTGCAGTGGGTGCCTATGACGGGTTTACGTGATGGCGTTCAAAGTGTGGTCGATTTCTTTAAAGAGAGAAGTCTTTAATATGCCTAAAATAGAGTTCAAAAATTCAATCATTCAATACAAAAAAGCCGTTAAAAAATTACCAACCAATGATGCTGTACGTGCTATTTGTGCGCAAGAAGTCATTAGGGCATATCAATTCTTAGAAATAGTCTTCTGGGAATTAGAATGTGACCCAATGCCACTTTTGACTTCTGAAATTCAACGTCTAACATCTAGTTTTGAAGGCATTAGCTCGCATTATAATGAAAAATTCTATAGCCAGCGCGTCATGCATAGAGATAATAGTAAAAGTAGAATTGCCAATAGTCGTGCAAAATTAGATGTAAAGGAAGTAACGGGTCGCCTTTATAGCAGCCTATTCACTAAATTTGATGCTGCAAGCTATTTTAATGAGGCGACCGATTTGCTCAAGGAGCGAATTGAAAGAAACGATGTTGGTTTTGAATGGTTTAAGGGAAAGAAAGGGTTAGATGCAGGCTGTGGTGGAGGAAGGTATACTGTTGCACTTTCCCAATTAGGGGCAAAAAAAATGACGGGGATAGACTATGGAAAAGACAATATAGCAGATGCAAAAAGTAGAATAAAAAAAGCTAAAGTAGATGGGGTAAATTTTCGGCGATGTGATGTCTTAGAAATACCTTATAAAAATTCAACTTTTGATTTTGCATTTTCTAATGGCGTCCTCCACCATACGACAGATCCTCAAAAAGGTTTAGAAGAACTCTACCGCGTTATTAAGCCAAAAGGAACGCTTTGGATCTTTCTCTATGGGAAAAGCCTTTGGTGGGAAATGATGGAATTATTGCGTCTGGTAAGTTTGAAAGTACCGCGCGAGCTTACCCAAAATTTGATGCAGCTAATGGGATATGCACCCAACCGTATTTTTAAATTCCTAGATAGTTTGCATGTGCCGATTATCGAATCATATTCGGCTATAGAAATGAAGTCAATGCTAAGAAAAGCTGGCTTTACTGATTTAGTTCAACTTAATCGAGGTGTTAGAACGCAGTTTTTTCGCGGTGTGAATGAAATATTAAAGGACGGTGGCCCTTATGCAAAAACTCGTTGGGGTGCTGGCGAACTGCGTTTCATTGCAAAAAAATAAAGACTCAATATACCTTGCTATAAGGTAAAAAGCCGTGCAAGATAATTTTGAAGGAGTAGAAATGGAATCGTATAAGCAATTGATATTGGAAGAAGGATACCGGGTGGGTGTTTGGGGATTGGGATATATCGGCCTCTCTACGGCGGCTTATATGGCACAGCGCGGGGTGCGCTGCGTGGGATGCGATGTCAACGCCGAACGCGTTGACTACGTCCAACGCGGTGAGCACTTCATGCCAGGTATGGACTATTGGTTGGGTTTCGACCTAAAGCCGATGGTTAACGATGGGCATATTCAGGCGACCTCCAACTGGCGCGACCTGATTCACCCCGATGTCTTGGTGCACTTTATCGGTGTACCAACTGAACGTGATAACGAACCTTATTACGAGTATTTAGAAGACGTAATAACGAAAATTGCCCATGTCAGCGTGTTGGATACCGATTATCCTCCTCTGATCATTATCGAATCGACGCTGACGCCTAATACTACCGATAAGATTGTTATTCCGATGTTGGAAAAGGCGGGTTTGGTCGTCGGTGAAGATGTGTTACTGGGCGTTGCCCCGCGTCGCGACTGGTTTTTGGAATCCGACAAGAATCTTACTCACTTGGATCGAGTGTATGGAGGAGCGGATGAAGACACGGCTGACGTCATGCAGGGCGTTCTTGGCATTGTTTGCAACAAATTACACCGCGCCCAGAACCACCGTCACGCCGAAATAGTGAAGAGCGTAGAGAATGCTTATCGCCATATGGAAATCACGCTAGCCAATCAATTGGCGCTCGCTTATCCGTCGCTTGATATGATTGAAGTCCTCGAACTTGTGGGCACGAAGTGGAACATCGGCACCTTTCGCCCAGGCATTGGCACCGGCGGGTATTGCATACCGTTGTCGAGTAAATATGTGTTAGCCGGTGCCGAGCAACCTGACGAGCTATCTTTGCTAAAAGAGACGATTCGCACGGACGACAATATGCCGCACGCCGTAGCCAATCTCTTTGCGCAAAGTGGGTGCCGTTCCGTTGGGGTGTTGGGCATTTCTTATAAAGGCGATATAAAAGTGCCTCGAGTAAGTCGCTCCGCGCAAATTGCTACACTCCTGAAAAAACAGGGAATCGAGGTAGGCATACACGACCCCTATTTTACCGCGGGTGAAATAGAGGGTATGTGGGGATTGGAATCGTTTGCTTTTCCCGCTGACCTGGATCGTTTTGACGGCCTACTTGTAGCAGCAGACCATCGTGAGTATTCGTCCCTGCACTGGGATCAGATCTTTAAGTCATTAACTAATTGTAAGCTAATAGTGGATAACCTCGGAGTGTGGAAGGACGTAGAATTCGCACGCCATGCCATCCGCTATACTCAGCCCGGCGAAGCGAGTTGGCTACAAATACCCAAAAGTATTGTTGAAGTTTCCCAAGAAATAAATTAGGGTGAATGCAACTTTTCTTAGGAGAATATGAGGGAAGTATGCTATACCTCAAAATCAAGTCGATAGGCATAGCGATTTATATTTTATTGATAGAAATATGGACAATAGCTACAAGGGCTCTATACAAAAAAAAACAGGTACTTAGTTCAGAAGATTTGGCCGCTGCAAAAAAGCTACGCGATGACGGATATGTAGTAATACCGGGATATTATGATTCTTCAAAAGTAGAAAGTCTATCTGAAGTCATTGATAAATATATGAAAGACGGACAAGGCGATTTTGATCATATAAATAGAGTCTCCTATTATAGATGCCCGAGAGCGTTGGCACGTTGGGACGGCGGAGTCTTCCGTCTATTCGGTGCTGAGGCAATCCACCATTTGATAAACTCGTATCGTAATGATAAAAGACTAAAGTCTATTGTCGAAGAAGCCTTCTCTGTCCCCATGTCATGCGATATAACCATGGTTCAAGAAAACTTGCCAATAGGAGCCGAAACAAGAGGTTTTCACATAGATATGTATGCTCCGTTAGAATGTAAAGCCTTTCTATTTTTGACAGACGTTAAAAAGAATGAGGATGGGCCATATTCGCTAGTTCGGAGCTCTCATAGAAAGTTCTGGTGGAGGTTAGGTAATTTTATCTCCCGCAGTTTAAGGGGGACTGAACCGGTAACGTCAGTCGACAACCTTAGTGCTGTGTTTGAAAAAGATGTAGTAAAACTACTACTTGATAAAGGTACTGTCGTTATTTCATGCCAGCAGGCAATACATCGGGGATGGAAACATACGACCGGACGCCGAATCGCTATAGTAAACTACTACTATGCGCACTTGTATGGGCAAAATTTCAATAAAAATATTGAAAAACGTTTAGGTTATAACTACTAAAAAATGACAAAATACCTTCAAATTTACCGGAACGCAGTTTCCACTTTGGAGCGTGAGACACGGGCTAATATAGATCGTTTAGTTAGTGATTTTGAAGCTTATTTTGATATTGATGGTAAAATGAATGAAAGGGTCGCCCTGTATCGTACGTGTAATGTTTGTACGGGTGATGAAAAGATTCCATTCTTAGGCCCAAATCCATACACATATGTTGAGTGCGCTACATGTGGTTTCCGGTATATGGATCCAATAATTGACCCACAAAAAACTACAATTCTCAGGGATGGTATATCAAAATTACGTGAGACTGATATAAAAAACCCAAAGTTAGAAAAGCGTCATCAAAAGATGACGCAGCAGGTTCGAGAGATTATAGCCCATCACAAAGGAGGCAATTTTCTCGATATTGGTTGTGGATTAGGTCGCCATATGCAATTGGCTACTCCTTACTTTGACAGTCTCGAAGGAATCGAGCTTGACAAAATCTCGCGGAAATATTGTCAAGGAATTGGTTTGAAGGTTTATGGTGAGTCCTTAGAAAGGCTGAATTTACCTTCAAATAAGTATGATGTTATTCTATTAAATCAAGTTTTAGAACATTTAGTTGATCCTAAGAATTTATGTTTAGAAGTATTGCGGATTCTTCGGCCGGGAGGAATTTTTTATATAGATACACCGAACTTTGAATCACTTTCGCTCCGTCTATTTAAGGAGAACTGTAGCGTAGTACAAGGAAGCAGCCATATTTCATTATTTACAGTAAAGACAGTTCGATCCTTGCTAGAACCCCTGGGGTTCGAAACCATATCTGCTCGGACTTATCAAACAGATCTTTTCCCTCTTGATATTTTTGCATTTAAATTTTTCAATAATAAATTTCACCATAGAAGAAACTTATTTATTCCACTTTATTTGGCTTTTTATAGAGTATTTCATGAGATATTTGAAGAAAAAGTATTTCGTAATCTGGGTACAAGTATGGGTTCCTATATGCGTATTGTCGTTAAAAAAAAGCTTGAATAAATGATATTGATGTCGTCGCTATAAAATATCTTATTTCTATTTAACCACGTTACTATGGCTTTTAGAATACTTTTATGACTTCTACTTTTATCGAAAAAGTGAAAAATTCAAGGGTAGACTCACGGTTGAGAATTGAGGCAAGAAACCTCAGATTCGAAGATTGGGATTCAATCTTAGTAAGTCATATAGAAAATGGATCCTGGTATCAGACTGCGCACTATAACGAGGATATGCGAACTAAACGCTTTGAGGAGTTGTTTTATTTACGCCAATGGCAGGGAAATAGTCAATTAGCTGCTCAAGCAATTGTTAGGTTGACTCATCCATACGAATGGGGCTTTTACAGGCGAGGGTGGACTAAACTAACCCCACGTGCGATGAAGCTGTTCCCAGTTTTACTTTGTAATCAAGCCCCCGGCATCATAGATGAAACTCATGGGGTTGAGATTTACCAGAATTTCGCAAATTGGGTATCGAATGAAGGTAATAAAATTGGCTGTGTTTTTGCAAAGTTAACGCCTGCGTATTATCAAAATATTTATGTTGAAAAGCGTCATGAAATTAGAACAGCTTTGGAGCTTTTAGGGTATCGGTCTACTCCTAAAGCAACTCTTATAGTTGACCTTAAGCAGGACGAAGATACTCTTTTCTCAAATTTAAAAAAAGAAGCGCGAAACAAAGTTAGGAAAGCTCAAAAACAAGGAGTAGAAAATGTCGAAGTAGGGACAGATGATAGTGCAGTGTCACAACTATGTCATATAATGAGCGAAACATCTATGAGAAATGGTGTACCTGCGCTTACCAGTGGGGATTTAAAAGATTCTCAATGGTTTAAGTTTCAAAAGAGCGGATTTTTCCGTGCTTTTGTTTCTCTTCATAACGGAAACCTAGTTTCTTCCCAAATGGCGTTAATTTACAACGGAGCAATTACCTTAGGTGGAGTATCCTACACCGATTATAGTCGAAAGAATGGTATTTACGGTAACGACTTAATGCAGTGGCATATGATTAAATGGGGGCGAGAACAGGGTTTATCCACTCTTGACTTTGCTGGGATTGAGCCATTATCGAATTCACCGAAACTGCGTGCTATATATGATTTCAAAACCAAATGGGGTGGGAGACAATTGGATTACGATGAGTTTAACTTGAACTTTGCGAATTTTAAAAGTTCTATGTATCGATTTTTCAATGGAACTATAGGATCTAAGTTAAATTTCCGGTTAACTAATTTGTTGAGAAAATAGATAAATCATTTTCTGATTCGAGATTCAAATGAAAAAGCTAATGGTAGATTATAGTAAGCTTTTTTCCGGCTTAAAAAGTAAACCTACAAGTTATAAAACCTTGGCAGATAAGTATGAATGGGAGAAACGGGATGTTGAACAGAATTATAAAGGGCGGCGCTATGACGAATTCAACAATTATATGGACAATGTTTTACGAGGAGAAGAGGGTAAATTAATCGTCGAATGTGGGTGTGGCTTGGGCCCCAATTTGTTGCGTTTCGCAGATAAAAATATTTGCATCGGCTTTGATTTTAGTAAGGTTGCACTCAATAAGTTACATTCCCATACGGATAAAGTGAGAGTTGCGCGCACAGACATATTGCATCTACCCGTACGTGAAGATAGTGTTGATTTCGTAGTTTTTTCACTTGTGCTTTTTGTTTTTGAAGACCTGAAAATGACGTCCAGACTTCTCATGGAGGCACAGCGTATTTTACGTCCAGGTGGGAAAGTCATCATTGTAAACGACTATTGTAACTATGGTGTTAATTTATGCAACATTTTTAGTCGAACCATAATTGACTTTTTTTATAGTGTTATTTCTTGGGTTTATCCTCAGCGGAGAGAGTTCATTTGTTATTATTTTTCACTATGCGATATGCGTTCTCTTTTGGACGAAGCAAATTTGACTTTGAAGGATTCAAAACTATGTGACTTGCACCAAGGAATTTATCATTTAACATACTTAAATTTTGCTTTCGCAGTATTATTTCGTAGTTATCGAAAACACAAAATGCTCAAAGATAAGGACCATTGGCAGCGGGTAGAAAATGCTCGTGACATAAACGATGCTTATCCTTTAAATTGGCTAGGGCGACAGTTTCGAGACACTATCGTTCAGAGGTTTCCTCAAGTTGCAGCCCTGAGGTTATGTTGTTTAGCTGAAAAGAAAATTGATGTCAAAAAAATCTAAGCTTTAGATATTGTTATTTTTTATATATGACAATACTGCTTTTGGCAGTTTTGCAAATTTAAATTGTTATTTCCTTGTAGGAGGGTAATGTATAAAATTTGCTGAATGGAAGCACATTGCCAATTCGTGATAAGAAAATATGGTACTCTGTTGCAATATTGGAGATTTTGGCTGTTTCCATTAGTATTTTCTTTACTTTCTCAAACCCTTCTCTAATTCTTTTCCTTCTCTTCTTCTTTTTTATCGCATTATTGGTTATTGTGAGTCTGCATCTTTTTAAACTTCCCATTTTTCCCTATGACCGTATTCTTAGTGCTGTTTCTACCGGTGACTTATCGAATTGGGAAAAAGAAAGTGGGATTCGTATAGATATTGCTGAGAATTATCAGGTCTACTATCCCAAAGTTGTTTCTTTGGATGATGGTTGGCGTATGTACTATAGAGGGGGTGGAAAAAGGGGAGGGATAGTTAGTGCCTTTTCCAGAGATGGTCTCAAGTGGAATCCCGAACCTGGGTTTAGGGTCAACGTAGAATGTTGTGCCAATAGTATTGTAAGAGTAGAAGGGTGCGAAGTAATAAAAAATTGTGAAAATAGTTGGCGATTATACTACTCTGCGACCGATGGTAATCGTTGGCGCATATATCTATGTCATTCAAATGATGGGTTATATTGGGATAATCATAGTTTGTGTATAAACACTCCCAACAATGATGAATATCAAGGTGTTAAGGCTCCAAGCATTGTGTATTCAAATGGTATATGGAAAATGTTTTTTATGAGATTTTTTAAATCAAACATACGCATATATACAAGTTTTTCCACCGATGGTATAAGTTGGTCAAAAATGTCAGAGTGTGTGGGTATTTGTTCCCCTTTAGCTTGGGTTCGAAACCCTTTCGTAATATCTAACCCCGACGGTACGCTTCGCATGTTTTTTTCAGAGCGAGAATATAGTTCAGATCCACTGAATGCAAAGATCATGAGTGCAGTCTCATCTGATGGAATACACTGGCATCGTGAAGAGGGAGTTCGTATCGCTTCTGGTACTGGCTATGATCGCCACGGTATCTTTAATGTCGATATTGTACCAATTGAGACAGGCTATAGAATGTACTACACAGGTTATTGGGGCCGCCACTTACTCGAACCATTGACCCTACGCTATTACCGCAAAAGGCGGGAATGAGTTAATGAACCAACCTAATTTGGAGGATGGGATTTGCACTGGGGTTCCAGGCAGCAACAACCAAGATTTCCGTACGATTCCTTCCCTGTGGCCGGACCTTTCAGGCCGGGTCGTTTTGGATCTGGGATGTGGTAGTGGACTCTACAGCCATGAGTTCGCTAGGCGAGGCGCAAGAATGGTTGTAGGAATTGATCTGAATCGGAATACTCTAAAACAAATAAGCAAACAGGAGCGACTTCAAGGGGCCTATTTTATTTGTGCCGATGCTGAATTTTTACCCTTCAGCAAAGAAGTTTTTGATGTAGTCTTGTCAGTCGAAGTATTGACGCATATTCCACCTACTGTGCGATATGGCGTTTTTGCTGCTGTGCAGAAAGTTCTGAAAGAAGATGCCTATGCATTCTTCAGCTTGCACAACCGATTTCGCTTGCATTTAGGTCGTTGGCTGCGTTTGCAAAAGGCAAGAGAATCCTACCCAACGAGTAATCTAACGGTTTGGCCCTTATCGCCAGAAAAGGCTAAGAGCGTACTCGCAGGACTTGGATTTCTACGGTTTGAACCGATTCGCTACTTAAACTACCACAGCCGTTTTAGTCACGCTTTTTACGTGGCCCATCCCCATTGGTCCAGATTACTAATCGCAGTGGAGGGATTACTCTGTCACCTACCTTTCTTGCGTCGCTTAGCCATTACTTTTTTGATAACAGCTCGCAAGATGAATCCGAAATCTAAATATTCTCCAATATGAAACGTCTCGTTGTTTTTCCCGCCGACCCTCTGTATAAATATGTGGCGAAAGGCGAAATAAAAACCCGTTATTGGAATCCGTGTGGAATTTTTGATGAAGTGCATATTGTTTCTCTTGCCGAAAGCGACGTCGACGCCGATCAAGTTCAAGAAGTAGTGGGTAATGCTCGTCTGCATGTGCACTCAGTGGGCCGACCTCGGGCGTGGTCCCTATGGGCCTACTACGCGCGCGTAAAACGACTTGTTAAAGATATTTCTCCAGATCTGATACGTGCCCATGGACCATGGCATACGGGAAGTTTGGCGGTGTTTGCTGGCAAATCTTTGGGTATTCCCTGCGTCGTATCTGTACATAACGATCGCGATGCGCAGCGATCTTACGATCGACGTCCGATTTTACGGATGGTCAAGCCGTTGGAAAATTACACACTAAGCAACGCAACGGTAGTGATATGCGTCAGTAACTATTTGCACCACTATGCGCGGCGACATGGGGCTAAAAATACGTTCACCGTCTATAACAAAGTCTATATGGAGCAATTCCTCCATGAGCGATCTGATCTTAAGACCGACCAATTGCCCACGGTCCTTTCCGTTATGCGACTAGATCGCCAAAAATATCCGGAATGCATTATAGAGGCACTGGTTGACTTACCTATTAAATTGAAACTCATCGGCCAGGGAGAATTGCAGGACAGTCTGGACAAATTGGTTCGCTCGCTGGGCATGGATGAGCGCGTGACATTCATACCCATGGTGCCGAATCGCGAAATCCACGAGCACTACCACCAGGCAGATATATTTGCTATGGCTACGCACTACGAGGGATTTTGCATTCCGATATTAGAAGCCATGGCCGCTGGTTTGCCGATTGTAGCCTGTGATACGGAGCCAATCCCCGAACTCATCGGAGAGGCCGGTTTAATCGCTGAGAAGACTCCCGAGGCCTTTGCTGCCGCGTTCGAAAAATTGCTTAACGATCCGGTTGAAGCCGCGAGGTTTGGTTCTAGTGCGCGCGATCGTGCGCGCCAATTGGCTGGAGATCGCATGGAAGAGCGCGAAGCAATGCTCTACGATGCAATTATTTCACAACGCCAGGGTGCGCTCGAAGATTTACTCGACGATGCTAACCGATTTATTTACTAATACGGTAGCAACTAACAACACTCTTTTCTCAGGACAGCTGGGTTGGAAGCACTGGGTAGGAGTGTCCTTTCTCCTTTTTGTTGTGTTATTGGCCGCCTACGGTCAAAGTCTGAGCAACCCCTTCCACTACGACGACCTGCATTCTATACGTGACAATCCACACATCCGTACCCTAGAAAACATCCCCGCCTTTTTTGTGCGCCCAGACTATTTTACCGCCGACCCACGCTCGGCGATGTACCGGCCGCTGGTGCTCGTTAGCTATGCGCTCAACTATGCCTTGGACAAATTACAAGTCCAATCGTATCATTGGGTTAACATAGGTATTCACGCATTCAATAGCGCCCTGTTGGTCGCGTTGGCGCGGATGCTGTTGGGCGGACTGCTGGCGCCCCTGCTGGCCGGATTCATCTTTGCGCTGCATCCGGTAAACAGCGAGGTCGTCAATTATATCAGCAGTCGCTCGGAATCGCTCTGTGCGTCGTTTTTTCTGAGCAGCTGTATCGCCTATTTTCAGGCACGGCAAGCAACGCGTTGGCCAGTACCGCTCTTTGGCCTATCTCTCCTGGCCTTTGTCGGCGCGCTGCTGTGTAAATCGGTTGCCGTCGTTTTGGTGCCGCTGTTGGTGCTTGGCGAGTGGCTTCTGCGCGGCCCAAAGCCGTCTCTGCGCACCCTGACGGCGCGTCTTTCTCCCTTTCTCCTCGTTGCTGTTGTATACGTTGCCGGCATGCGCCACATGCTGCACACCGCGCTAGTGGATGCGCCGGTGCGCGATCTATGGACGCAGTGGGCGACGCAGACCAAGGCGCTGGTATACTATGCTAAACTGTTGGCCTTTCCTTGGGCGCTCAATGTCGAGCACCAGTTTTTCCTAGGCCGATGGGATTGGGCTGTTGGGCTAAGCGCCGCAGTTGTGTTGGCCGCTCTTGTCTTTATTGGGCGCAGCGGGCCACTGGCGCGCGGCATGGCGCTGGGTTTTTTGCTGGTGCTGGCGCCGACGTTTTTCGTGCCGCTCAACGTATTGGTCAACGAGCATCGCCTCTACATTCCCTCGGCGGCTTTTGCCGTGGGGCTGGCTGCAGCCATGCAGGGCCTGGTGCGGAGCACGCGCTGGGGCGCCGTTTGCGTAGTGCTTTGGTTGCTGGTCTATGCGGGGTTGGATATTCGGCGGACGGCGCAGTGGAACAGCGCCGAAGCCCTTTGGGGGGCTTCGCTTGCCCGCTCGCCGCAGATGCCGCGTCCGCATATATACATGGGCAATGCGCTGCGCGAGAGCGGTCGCAACAGAGAGGCGCTGCAGCACTATGCGCGGGCGCTAACGGTAAATCCGCGCGTGCTCAGCGGGGGCGATATGGTGGCGGTATTCAACAATATGGGAGCTGTCTATTTGGCCATGCAGCAGCTGGATGCGTCGATTGCAGCCTACGAGCGGGCCCTGCAAATTGATTCGGATTATGCCCCGGCCAGAGCGGGCTTGGAAGGGGCTCTTGCGCTCCGGGCAGGCCGCGAGCGTGCAGGCGCTGTGGCCCTGCAAAAACAGGGCCTTCTCGCCCTCGTGCAAGGCGAATTGGACAAAGCCGTTGCGCTGCTGGAGCGCTCCGTGCAAGAGCAACCCTTGGCGCAGACCTATAGGGCGCTGGTCCAGGCCTATGAGCGCATGGGCGACGAAGAGGGCATGCGCAGGGCGTATCGCAGGCTTATAGAACTAGATCCGAACGGCGAGCGGGGGGCCGAAGCGCGCTCAACGCTGCGCACCCTCGGGGAACGCGCAGAGTAGGGGTGAGTGCGCCATCGGTCAGGGCATTTATCTTGATGGCCCTCGTGGGGGGAGGGCTCTATTGGGGTGCACTTAACAATCCGTTCCACTTTGACGATCTGCACTCCATTCGCCACAATCCCCATATCCGCTCGCTGGCCAATGTGCCGAGTTTTTTCGTCGATTTACACACGTTTTCCAGCGAGCGCGCGGGAACGATGTTTCGTCCCCTGCTGCTGTGCTCGTATGCCCTCAACTATGCGCTGCACGGGGAGTGGGTTGGCGGCTTTCGCCTTGTTAACCTAGGGCTGCACATCGCCTGTGCACTCCTCGTCTGGCGCTTGGTGCAGGTATGGGGTGGTGTTCGCGGGATGGCCCACGTGGTGGGCGGCTTGGTCCTCTTACATCCGCTTGCCGCCGAGCCGGTTAATTACATCAGCAGTCGCTCCGATATGCTAGCGGCCTTTTTCGTCCTTTGCGCTCTCCAGAGTATCCATATCGGTGCTGGGCCGAGAGCGTGGAAGGTGCTGGCACCCTTTCTGTGCGGGCTGCTGGTCAAGTCGGTAGCCATCGTCCTGCCCGGACTGGGCTTGTTGGGCCTGCGCGGTGACTGGCGCCGGCGCGCAAAGAATTATTGGGGAATCTTTGCCGGGATGGGCGGGCTGGCGTTGGTCTACGTTGGCGTGATTACTGCCAACCGCTTCCTGTCTAGCTCGCTGGCGAAGGCGCCGCGCGCCTTTGACGTCAACGCGTGGACGCAGATCAAGGCCTGGGTATATGCGCTGTGGCTGGTCGTCGCGCCTGTCCACCTAAGCGTAGACCACCTCTTTTTCGAAGCGCGCAGCCTTGGCGATGCCGCGGTGCTCAGCGCCGGCTGCCTGCTGCTATCGCTGCTCGTCGTTGGCGCCAATAGCTATCGGCGCTGGTGGGGGATGGGGCTACTGTGGTGGTTTATCGCCCTGGCGCCCTACGCCTTTATTCCCCTCAACATCATGGTGAGCGAGCGGAGGGTATACTTGGCCAGCGCAGGGCTTATGTTGGTTATCGGGTGGGCTCTGTGGGACCTAGTGCAACGGCATGGATCTACTGGGCGTGCGGTGTTGTGCGCAGCAGCCGTTTCCTTTATCGCCCTCGTATCGGCGCGCAATGCGGTATGGGCCAGTGATATTGCCCTGTGGGAGGACGCGCTGCGCGACGGGGCCATACAGCCGCGGGCGCGGGTAAACCTCGCCCTAGCCTACGGGCGTGCCGACCGCTGGGACGACGCCCATACGCAGCTCGTAGAGGCGCTCCGACAGTCGCCTGACTTTGCCGATGCTTGGGTCGAATTAGGCAATATTGAACATCAAATGGGGCGGTTGGACGCGGCACAGCAGGCCTATGAGCGGGCCATTGCCGCGCAGTCCTGGCTAGCTGGAGCCCACTACAATTTGGGCAATGTATACTTAGCTAAGGGCGAAGCGGCGCGTGCGGTCAAAAGCTATGCGCGCGCCCTTGAGTTAAACCCCAATTTCGCCATGGCCCATAACAACTGGGCGCAGGCAACGGAAGCGCTGGGCGCCGAAGGCGATGCGCTAGGGGGCTACCGACGCGCGCTGGCCATTGACCCGCAGCAGCCGCAGGCGTGGTTTAACCTAGCTCAGTCGCTCGAAGCGCAGGGAGCGAGCGCCGATGCGGTGCGCTCGTATGAGAAGGCCTATGAGCTTTTGCTGGCCGCGGAGGACTACGATGAAAATGCCCAGTATCGCGAATTTGCCGCCCGCGCCCGCGCGGCAGCGCGACGCTTGGGCGTGGAAGAATAGGGGATAGAGCGCATGTGTGGAATTGCAGGGATCGCGCATAGGGACTGGGACAGGGCCGTCGACGAGACCCTGCTGCGCGCCATGGCCGATACGATGCACTACAGGGGCCCCGACGACAGCGGTATTTGGTTGGGGAAGGGCGTTGGATTGGGTCACCGGAGACTCAGCATTATCGATATTGCTGGGGGGCATCAGCCAATGACGTCCGGTCAATCGGGACTGTGGATTACCTACAACGGTGAGATATATAATTACCTAGAGCTGCGCCAAGAGCTCAGCGCGGAGGGCTACGAGGCCGTCTCGCGCTCCGATACGGAAGTGCTGCTGCACATGTTTCAGCGCTACGGCAAGGACTGCCTGCACCGCCTCAACGGCATGTTTGCCTTTGCCATTTGGGACAGCGCTCGGCGGCAGCTCTTTGCCGCGCGCGACCGCTTGGGCATCAAGCCGTTTTACTACGCGGAGATTGACGGCGCACTGCTCTTTGCTTCTGAGATCAAGGCGCTGCTGCAGCATCCGCAGGTGCAGGCGGAAATCGACTTTGAGGCACTGCAAGACTATTTGGATCTGCAGTACTGCCTTGGGGATAAAACCCTATTTAAAGGCATAAAGCGCCTGCTGCCCGGGCAGTGTCTTACCTGGAGCGACGGAACGCTCGCGATAGAGACCTACTGGGATTTGAGCTTTGAACCGGCGGCGCGTGCAGGGGAGCCCGAAGAGCTATTGGACCTGCTGCGCGACGCGGTGCGGCTGCGCTTGCGCAGCGATGTGCCGTTGGGCACGCACTTGAGCGGCGGGCTCGATTCGAGTGCCATCGCCTGTTTGGCCGCACCCCAACTCGGCGCGCCGCTGTCCGTTTTTACCGGCGGCTTTGCCGTGGCCGAGCGCTACGACGAATCGCGCTATGCCCGCCTCGTGGCCGAGTCGCTGGGGGCGCAGTACTACCAGGTATTTCCCTCGGCGTCCGATCTGGCCAACAGCTTTGCCGACATGGTCTACTACCTCGATGAGCCAGTGGCCGGTGCCGCGGTCTTCCCCCAGTATTTTCTTTCCAAACTAGCGGCCCAACACGTTAAGGTCGTGCTGGGAGGGCAGGGCGGTGACGAGCTCTTTTGCGGCTATACGCGCTATTTGATTGGCTATGTAGAAAGCTGTTTGCAAAAGGCGATCTACGGTCATGCGCCACTAGTGGGCGATGAGTCGCTGAGCCATATCGAGGACAGCCTGACCTACTTGCGCGGCTTTGAGCCGACGATGCAGAAGCTCTTTGCCAGCGATCTCTTTGCTGCACCGGGTGCCCGCTACTATCGACTCCTACAGCGCTCGCAGGATATGGAGGGCATTCTCGCCGACGATAGTTGGCGCGCTGGTGGCTATTCGACTGCCGAGGCCTTTTGCGCCGAGTTTGACGGCGTGCAGAGCGATCACCTCATCGACCGGATGTTGTATATCGACATCAAGAACCACCTGCAATCGCTGCTGCACCTAGAAGACCGGACGAGCATGGCCGCTTCGCTCGAATCGCGCCTGCCGCTGCTCGACTACCGCATCGTAGAATACGCCCTCGCCCAACCCGCTGCGCTGCGCTTTGCCGGCGGCCGTCCCAAACACCTGCTAAAAGAGGCCGTGCGCGGCGTAGTGCCGCGAGCCATTGTCGAGCGCAAAGACAAGATGGGCTTTCCCGTGCCCATATTCGAGTGGTTTGGCGGTGAATTAAAAGAGTATGTCGAGGATATCCTGCTGGGGCAGCGCACGCGCACGCGCGGATTTTTCGATATGGCCAGTGTTGAACGCAGCGTGCGCAGCGAGAAGCCCTTCGGGCGCACGGTGTGGGGACTGCTATCCCTCGAACTGTGGTTTCGCCAGTTTTTTGATGGCCGTTGAGCTGAGCGTATACCGCCGCGACGGCGTGCTGCTATGGGCCGTGCTCTGCCTAGTCGGCTGGGTGTATGCCGGTGCGTTGGGGGGGGCGTTTCATTTTGACGACGAGCATTCGCTGCTCGACAATCCCCACGTGCGCGACCTAAACCATGCCTACGATTTCTTCACCGATTCACAGACCTTCTCGCGCAACGAAGGCAGCCAGATGTATCGGCCGCTGGTATTGCTCAGCTACGCGCTGACCTATCGCTGGCACGGCTACGAAGCGGGCGCATTCCTCGCAGTGAACTGGCTGCTGCACCTGGCCGTGGTGGCGGTGGCCTTCCTATGCCATCGCAGCATTGGCTTAGATGCCGGGCGCGCGGCGCTGGCCGTCTTGCTCTTTGGGCTGCACCCGGTGGTGGCCGAGCCGGTAAACTACGTCAGCGCGCGCTCCGAATCGCTGGCGGCCCTGTTTTCCGTGGGCGCGGTGGCGCTCTATCTACGTGAGTATAGGTGGGCAGCGCTGGGTTCGCTGGCGCTCTTCGCGCTGGCGCTCATGGCTAAGGCCAGCGCAGCCGTTGTGCCCATCGCGCTCATTGTGGCCGAACTGAGCCTGCTCGGTAGTTGGAGGAGCTTGCGCTGGCAGCGCCTATCGGGTTTTGCGCTGGTATTGGGGTGTTATATATGGGGGACTCAATCGCTGGTCAGCGAGGCGCTCATCGATGCGCCGGTGCGCTCGCTTGCCCAGCAGGCCGCTACCCAGACCATGGCGCTGATGTACTACGCCAAATTGGCGGTGGGCCTGCAGGGCCAAACGGTCGAGCATCAATTTTTTGTCGCCCATTGGCATGCCCTAGCCGTTTGGCTGAGCGCGGCCTGTGTATTATCGGCAGGGGCGCTGGGCGGCTGTTGGCTATGGCACTACCAGCGGCGGGCTTTCTTCTATGGGGTTTGGGCCGTTTTGGCGCTGCTGCCGACCCTAGTGGTGCCGCTTAATACGCTGGTCAACGAGCGTCGACTCTATCTCCCTCTCGTCGCCCTAACGGCGCTAGTAGCGCTGCTCCCCCTGCGCTGGTCGCGGCGCGCTAAGGGCCTTGCTGCGGTGGTCGTAGCCTGTGCGTGGGCACTGATGGCAGCACAGCGCTGTGCGGTTTGGCAAAGCGAGTGGACCCTGTGGACCGAAGCGCGCGAAAGGGCACCGCTCATGGCGCGTCCGCACGTAAAAATCGGGGTGCAGCTGCGCGCGCGCGGCGATTTTCAAGGCGCGCTGCGCGCCTATGAGCAGGCGCTGCAAATCGATGGGCAATACGCCCCGGCTCTCAACAATATGGGCAATGTGTATCGCCAGATGGGCGACGAACAAGGCGCGGAAGCGGCCTACCGGCGCGCCTTAGCTATTTGGCCGCACTACGTGGATGCGCTGATCAACTTGGCTACTCTCTACAGCGAGGGTGCGCGCCTAGAGGAAGCGCACGCCCTGTACGCGCGCGCGCTGCAGTTTGGTAACGGGCGCGCCGAATTGCACAACAATATGGGCACAAATTTTCTGCGCATGGGCGATTATGCGTCCGCAGAACAGGCGCTGCGCCAGGCGCTGGTGCTGGCCGGTGAAACGCCGCGTATCCACTACAATTTGGGCGGGGCCTTGGAGGGAATGGATCGCTTGGTAGAGGCGCTCGACCACTACGGTTGGGCGGTGGCACTCGATTCGACCTACGCGCCGCCCTATGCCAAGATGGGAGCTGTGTCCGAGCGACTGGGCGACGGGGCGGCGGCACGGGTCCACTATGCGGCTTTCCTGCGCCACTGGAGCGGTGCTCGCGCCGTCGCTAGCGATGTTGCCCAGCGCATGGCTAGTTTGCCCAGCGGGGAGGAATAGGAAGGATGGCAATGGGCCGGATGGACTGGTCGACCATATCCTTGCGAAGGGGATGGATCCTGCTGTGTGCGGTGACCTGTGCCGTCTATGCCAACGCCATCGACAATCCATTCCACTACGACGATTTTCATTCTATCGTCGACAATGGACGACTGCGCTCGCTAGCCGAAGTGCCGAAGTTTTTTTTGGATCCAACCGCCTTTTCGGCTGAGCCGCAAAATGCCATGTATCGGCCCCTCCTATTGGCTTCGTTTGCGCTAAACTATGCGGTGAGTGGCTATGATACTTGGAGCTATCATCTCCTTTCACTGCTGCTGCACCTGGGCTGCGTCGGTCTGGTCGCAGCGGTGGGGCGCGCACTGCTCGGACCGAGCGGTGGGGCTTGGTGGGCGGCTTGCCTATTTGCCATCCATCCGATAAACAGCGAGCCGCTCAACTACATCAGCAGCCGCTCAGAAATTATGGCGGCGCTGTTCTTTCTCCTCGCCTTTTGGTCCTATCTGCAGGAGCATTGGCGCGTTGAGCGCTGGGTCGTATGTATTGCGCTTGCCTATGCCTGTGCGCTCTTGAGCAAGTCCATTGCCATTGTCTTGCCGGCTGTGATTCTAGTACATGCGCTGCTTTTCAGCCCTCGTCGACGCGCGCTGCCTGCGCTGTTTGCGGTGCTGGCAGGGGTAGCTTTGTCCTATCTGGCCTTCGTCTGGACGTTTCTCGCCCGGGCAACGCTGGGCGCGCCCGTGCGTTCCTACCAAGAGCAGGTATGGACCCAGGTCAAAGCGCTCGTCTTTTATCTCAAGATGATACTGTGGCCGAGCGGACAGAGCATCGACCACCAATTTCTCATTTCTGATAGTCTATTCGATCCGATTGCCGCCGCTGCCTTCCTCTTGCTGCTTTCGCTGCTGGCTATGGCCTTGCGCTATCGTTGCGGCCATCCGGCTCCGGCTTTTTTTCTCGCCTGGTTTCTACTTGTGCTGGCACCGTCGTCGCTGGTGCCCCTGAACGTATTGGTCAACGAACACAGGCTCTACCTGCCGGGGGTGGCCTTTTTTCTGGCCTTGGGCTATGGGCTCAATCGGCTCGTGCAATACTGGCCTACCTGGCGCAGAGGAATAGAAGCGGTAGCCTTGGTCATCGCCGTGGGCATGGCAGTGGCGACCGTGCAGCGCAATGGACTTTGGTCCAGTCCACTGGCGCTGTGGCAGTCGGCAGCAGCGCGCGCTCCGCTCATGGCGCGTCCGCACATATACTGGGGCGCGGCGCTGGAGGCACGCGGTCAATTTGACCAGGCCATCTACGCCTACGAGCACGCCCTCCGCCGCGATCCGGCCTTTGCACCGCTGCACCGGCGCCTTGGATCTGCATATGTCGCGGTCGACCGACCCAAAGAGGCCATTGCAATCTATGCGCGAGGAGTGAAACTGGACGCGGCCGATGGGGCCATGTGGCTGGGCTTTGGCGAGGCGCTGCGCATGGATGGACGCTGGCAAGAGAGTTTGAGTGCCTACCGACGCGCCGTCGACCTGCTGCCGGACGACAGCGCCGCGCACAACAATTTGGGCAATACCTACCAAGTGTTAGAGCAGCCGCGGCAGGCCCTTGCGCACCATCTGCGCGCCCGCGAGTTAACGCCGGACGACGCGCAGACGCTGCTCAATCTGGGCAATGCCTATGCCATGCTAAGCGACGGAGAAAAAGCGATAGAAGCCTATGCAAAAGCCGTAGAAATCGATCCGAAGTACGACGGGGCCTGGTTGAATTTGGCCGGCGCGTTGGAGCGGGCTGGGCGCATCGGGCAAGCGCTTGAGGCCTACGAACGGGCGCTATTACTCGCTGCGGAAAATCGTCCCTACCTGCAGACTAAGATCGCCAAACTGCGCGAGGGGATCTATGAATAGGGCGCTGTGTCTGGTCGGCGTATGCGGACTGCTCTATGCCAATGCGCTGGGCGGCGCGTTTCACTACGACGACTTCCACTCCATCGTCGATAATCCCCATCTGCGCTCGCTGGCCAACGCGCCTGTTTTTTTTGCTGATCCCGATATGTTTTCCGCTGATCCCGACAAGAGCATGTATCGCCCGTTGCTCTTGCTGACCTATGCGCTCAACTACGCGCTAGGCGGCTACCAACCCTGGGGCTACCTGCTGGTTAATCTGCTCTTGCACGCTATGGTCAGCGCACTCGTCGCCCTGCTGGCCGAGGGGATGCTGGGCAGTGTGCGCGCCGGCTGGGTTGCCGGGCTGTTCTTTGCCGTTCACCCGCTGGCCACGGAGTTGGTTAACTACGTCAGCAGCCGATCGGAGTCGCTGGCCGCTTGCTTGTACCTGTTGGCGCTGGCCGCGCACTGGGGCCTAGTGAGGGGCCGGAGCGGTGCAGCTTTGAGTGCCTATGGCGGTGCGCTGCTGGCCAAATCCGTCGCGATCAGCGCACCGCTGGCCGCCCTGGGATGGGATCGGCTGCAGGGGCACGCCCTGCGCCTGCGGGTCTATGCTCCCTATGGCGCGGTGGCCCTTTGCTATGTGGCAATCGTTTACTACAACCGCTTTATCGGCGATTCGCTGGCGGCTCCGGTGCGGCCTTTTGCAATGCAGCTATGGACGCAGCTCAAGGCGCCGGCCTATTACAGCTACCTAGCTTTTATGCCGGTAAAACTCAACGTGCAGCACCAATTTTTCACTTCGTCTGGGCCTGCGGAGCCGGCCGTTTGGCTGGGGCTGTGTTTGGTTATGAGCCTACTGTATTTGTGCTGGTGCGGTCGGCGCTCACCCTTTGGCTGGTCTCTGCTATGGGCGGGGCTAGTGCTGGCTCCCACCTTTATCATGCCGCTCAATATGCTGGTCAACGAACGGCGCTTATATCTGCCTATGGCCGGTCTGGCGCTGGCGTTGGCGTGGGGGTTGCGGCGCACCTCGATGCCCACGGTGCTGGTCCTGTTGGTCGTGCTGTCCTACGCGGGGCTAACGGCGCAGCGCAATGCGGTATGGGAAGACGAACTGCGGCTATGGATGGATGCTGAAAAGAAGGCACCGCAGATGCATGCGGTGCAAAACAACTTGGGAAAGGCCCTGCAGGAAGCCGGGCGCTGGGACGAGGCGTTGGTCGCCTACCAGCGCGCCGTGGCCATCAACCCGCGGCACGGCGACGCCTATAACAACGCGGCTACCATTTACCATCTGCGCGGCAAAGAGATGCTAGCGGAGGGGAGGAACGTAGAGGGTGTGGCGTCTTTGCGCTTGGCACAGAGCGAGTATCGCAAGGCCCTCGCTGCTTACCCGAACTACGAAGAGATTCATCAAAACTTAGCCGTCGCCTGCGCTGAACTCGGAGAAATAGATTCGGCCTTTGCCCATTATCGCCGGGCGCTCGAGCTGGATCCGGGCCGAGGCGACGTTTGGAATAACTACGGACAACTGCTCTACGACGGCGGTCACCTAGACCGAGCAGAGGAGGCCTTCATGCGCGCCGTCCAAACCATGCCCAAACAGGCTGAACCCTTCAATAACTTGGGCAATATATACGCCGACCGGGGGGATTGGACTCAAAGTATTCGCCACTATGAGCAGGCACTGGAGCGAGCCGACACGCAGCACCAGGCCGTTGCCATAAATCTGGTTTCCGCACTGCGCAACGGTGGGCACTACGATCGGGCACGCGCGTTTCTGCGGGAGCAGATGGCGATGGGTGGACAACGCGCGCTCTGGCTCTACCATCGCGCACTGGTCGAGCGCGCCGCCGGTCGCAGCGATGAGGCCGAACGAGTGCTGGCAGGAGTGGCGGTGGGGGGCAATGTGCAGGCGCTGGTGCTGTGGGGGGAAGTGCTGAGCGATTTGCAGCGCTACGGCGAAGCCGCCGAGCGCTTTCAAGCGGCGCTGGCTACCGATGGCCGCCATGCGCGCGCCTTGTTTGGCTTGGGCGTTGCGCAGATGCGCGGCGATCAGACGGAAGCAGCGCTAGGCACACTGCGCGCGTTTCTGATCCATTGGGGTCAGGACGACGCGCGCGCGCGGCAGGTGCGCGGGTGGATCGGCCAGTTGGAGGGCACCCCGTGAGCACGGCGTGGATAGGTAGGGCTTTCGGCCTGAGTTTGGGAGTTTGGTTGGTCTACGGCCAGGCGCTGGGCGGTAGTTTTCACTACGACGACTTCCATTCGCTGGTATTCAATCCCCACCTGCGCGATTTGGGTAATATAGGGTCCTTCCTAATCGACCCATCCTTATTCTCGGTCGACCCCGACAAGGCGATGTACCGTCCGCTGGTATTGGTCAGCTATGCGCTCAATTACGCCTGGGGCCAGTATAATCCCGCCGGCTATCTGCTCGTTAATGTATCGATCCACCTGGTCAATGTGCTGCTCGTTTGGGGCGTTGGGCGGCGGCTGGGGTTGAGTGAAAGTGGGGCGCTGTGGTCGGCCGTACTATTTTGCGTCCATCCATTGGTGGGCGAGCCGGTAAACTACGTCAGCAGCCGCTCGGAAAGCCTAGCCGTCGCAGGCCAGCTGGCCGCATTCTACTTCTACTTGGGTGACGGGCGAGACCGCTGGCAGTGGGCCAGCGGGGCGGCGCTGCTGTGCGCGCTGCTTTCCAAATCCATCGCCGCCGTGCTGCCGGCTGTGCTGCTGGCCTACGAAGTGCTATGGCGCAGGCAGGACATATCGTGGCGCCGCCACGCGCCCTATTGGTTGCTCACCGCTGCGTATATTGGGATAATTAGCGCCAATCGATTTTTGGGTCCTGCGCTGGCCAAGGCGCCGCGCGGCCTGTACGAGCAGTTGCTTACTCAAGGTAAGGCGCTGGTCTATTACGCTTATTTACTGGCTGAGCCGGTGCGCCTCAGCGTTGAGCATCCGTTTGGCGTGGCCGACCAATTGGGCACGGTGACCCTGTTGGCCTTGGCTGCGGTCGGCAGTTTGGTCGCTGTTGCGTTGGCTCAGGGCGATCGCCGCATGCGCTTTTTGCTGTGCTGGGGTGGGCTGTCGCTGCTGCCGACGCTGGTCGTACCGCTCAACGTGTTGGTCAACGAACACCGGCTTTACATGCTCGTCGCGGTCATGGCGATTGCCTTGGGTATGGGCTGGGAGCGGTGGGGGCGCGCCGTGCGGTGGAGCCTCTGTGCATGGGTGCTGGTCGCTGGTTTGCTTTCGCATCAGCGCATTGAGGTCTGGCGCGACGAGCTAAGTCTATGGCGGGATGCGGCAAATAAGGGGCCGCAGATGGTGCGGCCGCAGGTCTTTCTCGGCAATGCCTGGCGGGTGGCAGGAGATAGTGCCTCGGCGCGCTCGGCCTACGAGCGCGCGCTAGAGCTCGATCCACTTCACCGTTCGGCGCGCACCAATTTGGCCAATCTCTTTCTCGAGGCCGCGCAGTCCGATCGCGTGCAGAGGCCGTCGCTGTTGGAGCGAGCAGAAGGGCACTATCGGCGGGTATTGGAACTTGAGCCGGGGTATCGCGAGGCCCTTACCAACTTGGGCAGCTTGTATATGCTGCGCGGAGAATGGGTGCCCGCTGCACACGTGCTCTCGGCCGCAGTAGAGCAGCATCCTTTCTACGCTGATGCCTATTTTAACTTGGGTCTGGTGCGCGTTGAACTCGGAGATTTCGCAGCGGCCGTCGAGCTGTTTAGACGTGCTGTGCAGTTGGAAGACGGGGTCGAAGTGTGGTATGAATTGGCCAATGCCCACGCGCGACTGGGGCAGCTGGCCGAAGCGGCGGCGGCCTATCGGCAGGTGCTCGAGAGCGCGCGCCGCGATGAACGCGCCTTGTATAACTTGGCCGAAGTTTTGCTCGTGGCCGGTGAGCGAGCGGGTGCCGCTTCGGGTGATGTGAGAGGAGTCGCGATGTGGCGAGAAGGGCAGGAGGCATTGGAAGCGCTGCTCAAGGTTGATCCCGATCACGTGCGCGGAGCCCTGCGGCTGCGCCAGCTTCGCGAGCGCCTGCCGTGAGGAGGCTGTACGGGGTGCTCATTGCGCACAGGAGCGCCTCAGCGCTCCTATTGGTAGTGTGCTCAGCGCTGGTCTTTATAAACGCGCTCGACAATGGCTTTCAATACGATGACCGCCATTCGATCGTAGAAAATCCCCACATCCGCGAGTTGGGCAATATCGGCGCGTTTTTTTCCGATCCTACCTTTTTTTCGCGCGATGCCGATAAGGCGATGTACCGCCCCCTGCTGCTGGTGACGCTGGCGCTAAATTACGCTTGGAGCGGCTACGAACCCTATTCCTATCACCTGGTCAGTTGGGCGCTGCATGCACTTGGCGGGCTGCTGGTATGGGGCATCTTACTGTGTGCGCATAGGCCGCCGTGCCTAGCCCTGTTGGGCGGACTGCTCTTTGTCGTGCATCCGCTGTGCAGCGAACCTGTTAACTACATTAGCTCGCGCTCTGAACTGCTCGCCGCGGTGGGAGCTCTGGCCGCACTTTGGCTCTATATGCGGAGTGCACAAACCAGTGTATCTTGGTCGCTGGCCCTTTCCCTGCTCTGCTTTGCCGGCGGGCTGCTCGCCAAATCGGTGGCCATTGTCGCGCCTGTGTGGCTAGTGGTCTGGGACGTGCAGCGAGGAGCGGGGTTGCGCTGGCGGCGCTATCTGCCCTACGGCGTGGTCGCGCTGGGCTATCTCGCATTGGTGCGTCAGGCCCTCGCGCGCGCCGTGCTCAGCGAGCCGGTGCGCGCGCTCGACGTGCAGTTGGCCACGCAGGTCAAGGCGCTGGCCTATTACGTCTATCTGGCATGGGCGCCCATTCATCTCAGCGTTGATCATGCCTTCGCCGAGTCCGGACCGGGCGATCCGCTGGTTTGGCTCGCGCTATTGGCCCTAATGTCGGGTGTTGTCCTCGCGCTGTGTAACCGGAGTGAATATCTGGGGCTAGTACTGGCGCTCAGCGCGCTGCTACCAACGCTTATTGTACCCCTCAACGTGCTGGTAAACGAGCACCGGCTCTACCTGCCCGTCGCCGGGTTGGCCATCGCGCTGACGGGTATGCGCGGGCTAGAAAGGGTGCCCGGTATGAGCTTGGGCGCGCCGCTGATGCTGTGTCTACTGTCGGCGATGACCCTACAGCGCAATGTCGATTGGCGCGACGAGTTCAGCCTGTGGAGTGCGGCTCACCGCACCAATCCTCGCTCTGTGCGCCCCCTGGTCTATATGGGCAATGCTGCGCGGGCAGATGGCAATGCTGACGGCGCGCGCACGGCTTATCGCAAGGCGCTCGATCTGGATCCGCACAACGCCGTTGCCCTGGCGGGCTTGGGTGGGGTTTTTATGGATGGAGGGCAAATGGCCCAGTCGATCGCGCTCTATGATCGCGCGCTGCAAGCGCAGCCGCAGATGACGGATTTGCACTACAGTTTGGCACGGGCGCTGCAGGAGGACGGTCGCTTGTTCGAGGCACGCGCGCACTACGCCGCCCTAGGCGAGGACAGCCCCCATCGCCCGATCGCGCTCAACAATATCGGCACGACGTTTGAATTAGAGGACGAGGTGGACAGCGCGTTGACATACTATCGCCGGGCGGCAGCAGGGGGGGCTATCGACGGGCGCGGCAATCTCGAACGGTTGGTGGGGCGCTTGGTCGGCCAAGCTGAACAAGCGGTAGAGGCCGGCGATTGGCGGCGCGTCGAGTGGGCCGCGCGCGCCGCACTGCGGGGCCATGATGGGCATATATACGCGCGTTTTTTCCTCAGCGTCAGTCTGCTGCAGCAGGGGCGTGGGGAAGAGAGCATCACCGAAAACGAGCGCTTGCTGCGCGCTCAACCCGATTTCGACGAAGGGTGGCTACAGCTGGCCAATGCCTACGAGACCGTTGGTCGGCCGGATAGGGCGCGTGCTGCCTATCAACAGCTCATCGATCGCGGGCAGCGTGTATCCATGCAAAAGCTGGCCCAGCAGCGTCTACAGCGCCTGCAAGGCCGCGTGGAAGGAACGCCATGAAGCGCAGTTGGATTTGGATTGTTGCGGCGTGTCTGCTGGTCTACGCCAATTCGTTTGAAAATAGCTTTCACTACGACGACGAGCACTCCGTTTACGACAATATCCACATTCGCGACTTGGGTCATATCGGTCGCTTTTTTACCGATCCTGCGACTTTTTCGGTCGACCACGACAAGGGCATGTATCGACCGCTGCTGTTGGTCAGCTATGCGCTCAACTACGCCGTTGGTGGTTATGAGGTGGGCGGTTACCACTTGGTCAATATCCTACTGCACGCAGCTAATGCCTGCCTGCTGTGGGCGCTGGTATGGGCGATGGGGGGCGGGCGCCGGGCCGCTCTGATGGCCGGTTTGCTCTTTGCCCTACACCCACTGGGCAGCGAGCCTGTAAACTACATCAGCTCGCGCTCAGAGAGCCTGGCCGCGCTCTTCTACCTAGGCGGGCTGTGGTCCTTTGTAATGGCCTCTCAGAGGGAAGATCGCGCCTATCGAGTGTTTTCCTGGTGCTGTTTGCTGTGCGGGCTCTTGAGCAAGTCGAGCGCCATTACTTTACCCGCCGTGCTCCTGCTGTATGAAATACTCGTCCTTCGAGGCAAAGGGGGCTGGCGTTTGGGGCGCGATGTGCTGCGGCGCCACGGGCCCTATTGGATTGCGGTGTTCGGCTATATCCTAATTATTGTGGCCAACCGCTTTTTAACTACTTCGCTGTCCAAGCGCGTGCGTGGGATGGACGAGCAGCTACCGACGCAGATCAAGGCGCTGGCCTACTACGCCAAGTTGTTGGTCTGGCCTCATGGGTTGAACGTGGAGCACCAATTCGCCGTTTCAACCGGGGCTGACGCGGCCGTATGGCCGGCGGCGCTGCTGTTGGCCACAGTTGCCCTGGGCCTGCTGTGGCTGCAGCGCAAAAACATGCGGGCCCTGCTGTTTTTCAACAGTTGGGCCTTGGTCGCGCTCCTTCCGGTAGTCGTTATGCCTCTCAATGTGCTAGTCAACGAGCGCCGCCTCTATTTACCCGCTGCCGCTTTCTGTGCGGCGCTGGCCCTTCTGCTGCACCGGCCTGCCATGCGCCGGTATACACTAACGATTGGCGGTGCCGTGCTGGTAGTCTATGCCGCCCTAACCTGGCAGCGCAATGCGGCTTGGAAAAATGACTTTACTCTGTGGGAAGATGCCGTATCCAAGGCGCCGCAGATGCCGCGCGTCCACGTGTATATGGGGAATGCCCACAAAGATGCTGCGTTTTTTCAACGGGCAGGTAGCTCGCAGGCCAACGCGCACTGGGATCAGGCCCGTGCGGCCTACCGCCGCGCCCTCGAACTGCAGCCCAGCGGCGAACTGGCCCTGCGCGCCTTAAACAATTTGGGTGCGGTGAGCTTTGTGCTGCGCGATATCGAGGGCGCCGAACGAGCCTATCTGCGCGCCGTCGAACTTAATCCGGACTTTGCCGATGCGTTGGTCAATCTGGGCACGGTCTATCACGAGCGCGGGCGCAATACCAGCGGTATCCAGGGAAGGGAACTGCTCGGTACGTCCGTTGAATACTATCGCCGCGCGCTTAAGCAGTTGCCCAACCACGCCGATGCATGGGCCAATCTGGGGTTGGCCTATTTCGATATGGGCGATTTGGAAGGGGCGCGGCGGGCCTATGACCGGGCCCTGTTTCTCAATCCGCGCAACGAGCGCCTAGTGCATAACTTCGGCAATTACTACGCCGCACTGGCGCAGCAATCCCAAGGAGCGGAACGGCAGCGCAATCTATTAGAAGCCCGCAAGCAGTTTCAGCAGGCCCTGCGCCTCAATCCGGCCTATAATGCTCCGCGCAGTGGGTTGCAATATATCGAAGAAGCCCTAAAGCAACGGCCATGAAGGCGCAATATACCTCGGTGTTGAGCATTCTACTGCTGGCCTTGCTCGGTCACGTAAATAGCTTTCCCGGGGCCTTTCACTACGACGATGCCCACTCCATTGTCGAGAACGCATCGATTCGCTCCTTTGCCCGCATCGCGGAGCTCTTCTTCGATCCCGCGCTGTTTTCCAGTGAAAAAGACATGGCCATGTATCGGCCGCTGGTGGTGCTCAGCTATAGGGTCAACTACGCGTTAGGTGGTCTCGAGGCGGCAGGCTATATCGCCGTCAATCTGCTCTTGCACGCCTGCACAGCCGTTGTCGTGCTACTCCTACTGCAGCGCTGGTTGGCCAATGGCATCAATGCCTGGGCGCCGGCCGCCGTTTTTGCCCTGCACCCGGTGAATGGGCAGGTGGTCAACTATGTTAGCTCGCGTTCGGAAAGCATGGCTGCACTGGCCGTGTGCGCGGCGCTCTACTTTGTATTGGGCAACCGCGATCGGGCCGCCTGGTGCAGCTATGCGCTGGGTCTATTGGCCAAGTCGCAGGCCATCGTGCTGATGCCGCTGCTGCTAGTCGTGCAGTGGGGGCGCCGCCAATGGCCGACGCTGGTGCGCAGTGCTCTGCCGTTTGCCGCCATGTCTAGCGGGTATTTGGCACTCATCTACGCGAATGATTTCCTTCCGCACTCGCTGGCCCAGGATGTGCGGGCCCCCTTCGTTCAGGCCTATGCGCAGATCAAGGGGCTCGTCTATTACGTCTATCTATTTGCCTGGCCAGTGCCTTTGAGTATTGAGCATCCGCTGGAAGAATCGCAGCGGGTTGACGGAGCAGTCCTCTGCGCCGGCGCGGCGCTGTCCTCTGCGGTGTATTTGGTCTTGCGCACGCGCCATTGGCTGGGACGGGGAGTGCTGTTCTGGCTGGCGGCAATGAGTCTGACTAGCGTAGTGCCGCTCAACGTGGTAGTCAACGAACACCGACTCTATCTCGGCTCGGTTGGGCTATGTGCCCTACTGGCGGGGCTGCCCATGGGGCCCGGGCGCCGCATGGTGCGCCGTCTCGGCGTGGTCTACTTGCTCTTCCTTGCCGCTCTTGGGTGGCAGCGCAATGCCGTATGGCAAGACGAGTATAGCCTGTGGAGCGATGCGGTAGACAAGGCGCCGAACTCATTTCGCGCTCTGAGCAATTTAGGTTTGGCCCAGCTCGAGCGCGGAGATCTGGAGGCGGCGCGCCAAACGCTGGAGCGCGCCCTCGATCTCAACCCGGAATACGGACGCACTTGGAGCAATATGGGCTTGGTCTACGAGGAGCTAGGCGCCTATGATAGAGCCGAGTCTGCCTATCGAAAGGCCGTTGCGCTGCGCCCCGATTGGACGGGATTTCGCCTCCAACTAGGGCGTCTGTACTTAGGATTGGGGCGCTATGGAGAGGCGATTGCCCTGCTGGCAGACGCTGCTGTGGGCGATGTGCACTCGGGGGCCGTGCACGCGCTGCTGGGGTTGGCCCATCAGCGTGCAGGGAGGATACAACTTGCTGTAGAGCAATATGATAAAGCAATAACATTAGGTAATTTATCAATTGAGTTATTCAATAATTTGGGGTTGGCCCGGCAGGATATTGGCGATTGGGATGGCGCGCGTCGAGCGTTTAGCCAGGCGCTAGAGCGGGCACCGGAAGATGGTCCGACTCACATCAACCTGCGCATGCTAGCATTGCGGCGATCGGGGCGGTCGCTGCTCGAGTGCTATGAGCAGCTGGTCGTGGAGTTCCCACGGCAGGCCGATCTGTGGCGCGCCTTGGCCAGCGAATTGGCCGGCGTCGGCCGCCTTGGCGAGGCCATAGACGCCTGTCAGAAAGTGTTAGAGATCCATCCACAAGACCGCCGGGCGAGGGACAATATAATGCGCCTGCGGGCGCTGGATTCAACGCCTTCCGATTGACAGAAAGGACGGTGAATCCGTTCTTTGACAGACGCTTTTTTCTCCTGAATTTACAACCTGTTGAGGCACTTACCAGAGCATGGACGCATCGCGCATCCGCAACTTTTCGATTATCGCTCACATAGATCACGGCAAGTCGACGCTGGCCGATCGCCTGCTCGAAAAAACGGCCACGCTCACGCAAAAACAGATGCAGGAACAGGTCCTCGACAGCATGGACCTTGAGCGTGAACGCGGCATTACGATCAAGGCGCATGCCGTGCGCATGAACTACCAGGCTCGCAGCGGCGAAATTTACCAGTTTAACCTTATCGACACGCCGGGTCACGTCGATTTCACCTACGAAGTGTCGCGCAGCCTGGCCGCCTGTGAGGGTGCGCTGCTCGTAGTAGACGCTACGCAGGGGGTCGAGGCGCAAACCGTGAGCAACCTGCTGCTGGCCATGAATAACGATCTGGCCATCATTCCCGTGCTCAATAAAATCGATATGCCTGCGGCACAGGTCGACTCGGTCAAGCAGCAAGTGTTGGATTTACTCGGGGGCAGCGAAGACGAGATTCTCTGCATCAGCGCCAAATCCGGGATCGGCATAGACGATGTATTGGAGGCGGTGGTCGAACGCATACCGGCGCCTACCGGCCGGCGCGAAGCGCCTCTGCGCGCGCTGATCTTCGACTCGCTCTACGACCAGTACCGCGGTGTGATATGCTTTATTCGCGTGGTGGATGGAACCCTGCGCAAGGGGCAGAAAGTGCGCTTTTACTCGACGGGAGTCGTCTACGAAGTGGAGGAAGTGGGCACGCTGGTGCTCGATCGAGTCGCGACGCCGGAGCTGCTGGCCGGCGAAGTGGGCTATCTGACGGCCAATATCAAGGAGCTTGACGAGGCCGGGGTGGGCGATACCGTGATGAATGTCGGCGGGGAGGACGTGCCGCCCCTACCCGGTTACCAACCGCTCAAGCCCATGGTGTTTAGCGGCATTTATCCGGTTAACCCGGATGTCTACGAGGAACTGCGCGACGCATTGGAGCGGCTCAAGCTCAACGACGCGGCCTTCTCCTACGAACCGGAGACCTCGCCCGCGCTTGGCTTTGGCTTCCGCTGCGGGTTTCTCGGCCTGCTGCACATGGAAATTATTCAGGAGCGCCTCGACCGCGAGTACCAAGTTGAAATCATCACTACGCTGCCCAATGTGCGCTACGAAGTCCTCAAGAAAAACGGCGAATTAATCGAGGTGGAAAACCCCTCTTTACTACCGCCCGCCGTAGAGATCGACGAGGTGCGCGAACCCATTCTATCGGTGCAAATACTGGCGCCGAGCGAGTTTATTGGCGCGGTGATGAAGATTTGCAACGATCGTCGAGGCCACTATCTCAACACCGAGTATCTCGATGGCAGCCGCGCCATCCTCAGCTTTGAGCTGCCCCTTTCAGAGGTGGTTATCGACTTCTATGATCGCCTTAAGTCGTCTACGCGCGGCTACGCTTCCTTCGACTATGAGCACAAGGAAATGCGCGCTGGGCCGTTGGCCAAGCTCGATATACTCATCAACGGCGAACCACTCGACGCGCTTTCGGCCATTATTCACCGGGACAACGCCCCTGTGTGGGGTCGCAAGCTCTGTCTCAAGCTGAAAGAGCTGATTCCGCGCCAGATGTTCGAGGTCATTATTCAGGGAGCAGTGGGCAATAAGATCATCGCGCGCGAAGTGGTGCGGCCCTTCCGCAAGAACGTCATTGCCAAGTGCTATGGGGGCGATATAACGCGCAAGCGCAAATTGCTCGAGAAGCAAAAGGAAGGCAAGAAGCGCGCCAAGCAGTTCGGCAAGGTCGAAATCCCTCAGGAGGCCTTTCTGGCCGCGCTCAAAATGGAAGATTGAGCAATGGGCAAGAAGGGGGCGACCAAAGCGGCTAAGGGAACCGTTCGCCGCTCCGGTACTCGCGCGGGTCGCGCGGGTTGGCTCGGTGCCGCGCTAGCGGTTTTGGCCCTGCTTGGTGCGGTGCTGTACCTGTCTATCGCCCTGCCCTACCGCGTTCCCTCGCGCGCCATGGAAGATACCCTATTGGCGGGGGATTACCTACTGATAGAAAAGCTCAGCTATGGGGCTCGGTTGCCCTTTGCCACTGGGCGGTTTCCTGCCATGGGGCAAGTCGATGTCGGCGACGTCGTCGCATTTCACCTGCCCGAAGATCCCCAGCGGATCTATATCAAGCGCTGTATGGCTACGCAGGGACAGGTCGTGGAGATCATCGACAAAGTGCTCTACGTCGATGGCCTACGCGTCCCCGATCCGCCCTTTTCAAAATACATCGATGCGCGCGTATTGGCCCCCGAGCGCAGCACGCGCGACCATTGGGGCCCGGTTGAAGTGCCCGCCGGTAGCATCTTTCTCGTGGGCGACAACCGCGATAATAGCCGCGATAGCCGCGCTTGGGGATTTGTGCCCGTCGAAGCGTTGGTCGGACGGGCCGTTGCGGTGCTCTTTTCCCTGTATCCGCAGCCCGGCGCCGATGACGTGCCGCTGTGGGCTGCGCTGGGTGGACTCGCCGAGCGCGTGCGCTGGGAGCGTCCCGGAACCTGGGTTGATTGAGCGTGCTGCGCGGCCTCTATATTCACATACCTTTCTGCCCGCAAATCTGTCCCTACTGCGCCTTCGCATCGCTGCGCGGCCGCGATCATCTACACGAACCCTATATGGCCGCTCTGCGCCTGGAACTGGAGCGCTGGGCCGAGATGCGTCCGCCCTTGCCGCTGGACACCGTATTTATCGGCGGCGGAACGCCCACTCAGATTGCCCCGGCCCTACTGGCTGATCTAATAGAAGCCGTTGACGCCGTGTTGGGCGTGGGCGACAGAGCGGAAATAACGATTGAGGCCAATCCAGGTACCGTCGATGAGAAGGCCTTTGCCGACCTGCGCGCGGCCGGCTGCACGCGCCTGAGTTTGGGCGTGCAGTCTTTTGACGATGGCGCTCTCAAGCGGCTGGGGCGCGTGCACAGCGCCGCCGATGCCGAGCGCGCCTTTGAAAGGGCGCGCCGGGCGGGTTTTGACAACGTCAGCATAGATCTCATCTTCAGCGTGCCCGGCGTGGGACGGGAGGTCTGGCAGAGCAGCGTGGTTAGGGCCATAGACTTGGGACCGGAGCACATATCGGCCTATGCGCTGACCATAGAAGAGGGCACGACGTTCGCCCAACGCCAGCGCGATGGGCTCCTAATCGCACTGGGTGAAGACGAGGATGCCGAGCAGTACGAATGGACGCGTCGGCGCCTGATCGAAGCGGGATTCGATCAGTACGAAGTATCGAACTTCGCCCGCGGCGGGTTCCATTCGCGCCACAATTGGGGCTATTGGACGGGAGTTGAGTACCTTGGCCTCGGTCTTTCGTCCCACAGTTATTTGGGGGGAGAACGCTTTTGGAATACGCGCGAAATAGATGCGTACATAGACCGGCTCAAAGGCGGTCTGTCGCCGATTGTCGGGAGCGAGCGGGTCGACGAGCAGACGGCGCGTCGCGAGCGCTTTTGGCTGGGTTTGCGGACGAGCCAAGGCGTTGCGTTGAGCGTCGATGAAAGTGCTCTATTGGCGTCGAGTATGCGCTTTGGTCAGCTGGTCGGAGCCGGTTATCTCGCCGTGGTTGGGGGGTATTTATCCCTCGAGGAGGCGGGCTGGAGTCTGGCCGATTTGCTGGCGGTGGAAGTGACTGATATACTAGAAGAGGCACCCCTTTGCCGCGCCGCAACTTCGCAGGAAAACGGGATTAGAGGATATTGAATAAAACACTTTGTATATGGCTTCTGATCGGTTTGGCCCTAGGGTCTCCGGTCCGCGCTCAACAAGCGGAGCGGGAAGGAGAAGGAGAAGATGAACTGCGCCAGGAGCCGAGCGATATGTCCGCGAACGACGCACCTCTCATCGGTATGGAAGCATATCGCGAAGTGCTGGAGTCCGGCGCGTATTTGGTGGGCCCGGGAGACGAGTTTCTCGTTTACGTGCCGGGCATGATGTCGCCGATGTATAACCGCGTGTTGGCTGAAGGAGGGGTATTTATTCCCCAAGTGGGCATTATCAGCGTCGGTGGACTAAGTTTGGGCGAGGCGAGGCGCCGCGTGCAGCAGCGCTTTGCCGAAGTAGTGCACCTGGGAGAGCTGAGCTTTGAACTGAGTGAGGCGCGACAATTCCCCGTTCCCGTTCTCGGGCTGGTCTCCGAACCGGGGATATATAAGGCCAGCGGAATAGAGCGGGTAAGCCAGATCATAGACAAGGCCGGTGAACTAGAGGAAAAGGCAACGACGCGCAATATTCACCTCATAAAAACGGCCGGTGTATCGGCCGAAGACCGCGTGCAACTCAGCAAACGCCTCGCCCTCGGCCTCAGTGCTGAGGGAATGGATGGGGTGGAGATTGGAAGGGTGGATATCGACATGTATCGGATAACGGGTGAATCGCAGTATAACCCGTTTATCGAAGACGGTGATATTATTCTCGTCACTGCTTCTCTCGGCCGCATGGCCTGCTTTGGTGCGATAAATCGCTCGGGGTTTTACGAGTATGTGAAGGGAGACCGCTTGAGTGACCTATTGAGCCTAGCGCTTGGCCCGACTGTTGATATCGACTTTTCCAACACCTCGCTGTTTCGCTTTGAAAACGATCTTGAGGGGCGAGTGGCTCTCTCGGTCGATTTGCAAGCGGTATTGGATGGTGACCCGGAGGCCGATATCGAACTGCAAGCCGACGACTGGCTTAACGTGCGTTCCATTCCTGAATTCCACAAGAGGAGCGAGGTCTCCATTTTAGGTGAAGTGGCCTATCCGGGGTATTACGTTACCGATGTGGAAGGCATGGATCTGCGCTCGTTGGTGGCCAAGGCCGGCGGCTTCACTGAGCAGGCCGCCTTAGCAGAGGCGCGTATCGTGCGCCAACAAAGCGTAGAGGGGCAAAATCAACAAAGCAGGGTCGAGGAAATCGATCCGGAATTTGAACGCATTCGCTTTATACCCGTAGTTGACCGCACGGAAGACGAAAACCAGTACTTCATTATGAAGTCGCGCGAGCGCGCTGGTCAGATGTCGGTCGATTGGGTCAAGCTCTTTATCGAGGGGGACGATTCGCACAACATAACGCTCTTGCCCGGTGATGTCATCGTGGTGCCTACGCTGCTGCGCACCGTGACGGTAAGCGGTGCCGTCGCCCAGCCCGGGACGGTTACATACGATGCGTCCTATACCGTGGAGGACTATATAGAGCGGACGGGGGGATTGGGATGGCGCGCCTCCGATGATGTGCGCATCATTAAGGGGTTAACTGGCGAGGTAAAACGCGCAAAGGATTATGTTGAGATCCAACCGGGCGATCGAATTTGGGTCAAGGAGAAGCCCGAGCGAGACTATTGGGAAATCTTTACGCAGGGCATGAACGTGATTGGCGAGGTGACGACAGTGGTGCTGCTCTTTGTAACGATTACGGGAAACTGAGCGCATGCAAAGCGAAAAGACCCTGCTCGACTACGTCTACGTGTTGGTTAAATGGCGGCGCTTGATCCTCTGGCCTGTGCTTGTCGTCTCGCTGTGTGCGGCCGTCGTGGCCTTGCTGCTACCGGAGCGCTGGCAGGCCGACACCGTGCTCTTGCCCAGTGAGGAGAAACCGGGAAGCATTGAGATGTCGATGTTATTGGGGCCCACTATGCCTGGCGGATTGGGCGGGTTATTGGGGCAGGCGACGCCGGGGGAACGCCTGCTGACCGTGCTGAAGAGTCGGCGCGTCTTAGGGGCGATGGTCGACCGCTTTGACCTCGTCGACGACTTCGACGTGCCCAATCGCGATTTGGCCATTGAGACGCTCCGCGAAATTGTTGAAGCGGAGCTGAGCCGCGACGGGGCACTCTTTGTGCAGGTCGAGGCGTCGAGCCCGCAGTTGGCGGCTGATTTAGCCAATGCCCTTGCGGCAGAGCTCGACGTAGTTGTGCGCCAAAACAAGCGGGAGCAGGCCGACGAACTGCGCGGCTTTTTGGAGAGCCGAATGGAGGCGGTGCAGGGGGAGATCGAGACCAAGGCGCTCCATATGCGCCGCTTTCAGGAGGAAAGGGGTGTCGTCGATCTGGAAGCACAGACGGCGGCCATGGTCGAGCTCACCCAGCACATCGTCCAAGAGCTGGCCATGCTCGAAGTAAAACTGGGCATTGCCCAGCGCCGCTTAAACCCCGATCACGAAGAGCGCCTGCTGCTAGAAATGGAGGCCGACGAACTGCGTCGACAGCTGCGGCGGGCCGTCGGCGATTTGGGGGGGACCGGCGTTGAGCAGCGCGGCCGAGATGACGCTTTTGCCGCATTGGGTCCCCCGCTGCGCCAGTGGCCGAGCCTAGGCTTGGAATATGCCCAACTCAGCCTAGAGATGAAAGTGGCCGAACAAGTGCTGGTCTTCCTCGCCGCTCAGCTGGAAGACGCTAAATATCGCCAGGCACAGGACGCGCCCACGTTGCAAGTACTCGATCCGGCTTCCATTCCCGAGTTTCGCAGCGCGCCGGGCCGCACCCTCATCGTATTGATAGCGGCTGGGCTCAGCTTGGCTATTGGCATCGTCTTGGCATTTTTCTGCGAGGCGCTGGGGGGGCTATCCAGCAATAACCGCGACAAAGTGCTGGCCATTCGCCAGGCGTGGGGCAATAATTAGTTCGTAATTTTTCTGGCCGGAATGGTGGCCGTGCCGATACAATAATTAGGTGGATTATTGTATGAACTTTAAGAAAAATTACCCATTGCCCGAACATCTCAGCAGTGAAGATGCCCTGCCGCGCAGCCAAGAAGAGCGCTTGATGTGGATTCGACTGCGCGTTGAAAAGGGATATTACGAGAGCGAACGGGTTAAAAAGGCCGTGGCGGAAGCGTTTTTAGACCCGCCGGCCTACCGACGTGCCGGGGATTGAGTCAGGAAAAAAATACACATTGAAAAAGCGCCGCATCTGTAGAAGATGCGGCTCTTTTTCTTATGGTGGGGGGAGCAGGATTCGAACCTACGAAGGCTGAGCCAACAGATTTACAGTCTGCCCCGTTTGACCGCTTCGGTATCCCCCCTAAAGTCGCAGCCAAGACTGCTAAAAAATAGGTGGGATTAGAAAACTGTCAATACTTTCACGACTCGCTGGACAGGCTTTTCAGCGCTCCGTTGCGCGCCGGGTGGCGCAGCTTGCTCAGGGCCCGCTCCTTGAGCTGGCGAATGCGCTCGCGCGTTAGGTTCATCATATCGCCAATCTCTTCCAGCGTTAGCGCCTCATTGCCGTCTAGACCAAAGTAAAGACGGATGATGCGCAGCTCGCGCTCATCCAACGTATTGAGGGCATTTTCCAGTTGGACGCGCGCCGACTCGCGCAGGACGTCGGCGTCGGGCGATTCCAGCGACTGATCGGCCAGCGTGTTGAGCAGGCTGCGTTCGTCGTCGTCGGTAAACGACTCGTCGAGGGAACACACGGAGCGCGCGCTGAGAATGGTCTCCAGCACCTCTTCGGCCGGCACGTCGAGTTCCTCGGCAATTTCTTCTACATCGGGCTCGCTTTCGCGATCCTGGCCCAATTTGCGCGAGGCTTTGGAGATGTCTTTGAGCAAGCTCACTTTGTTGAGGGGGAGGCGGACCGTGCGCACGTGCTCGGCCAGCGTTTGCAGGATGGATTGGCGAATCCACCAAACGGCATAGGATATGAACTTGTACCCCTTAGTACCGTCAAAGCGATCAGCGGCCGTTATGAGGCCCAGGTTGCCGGCGCTGATCAGATCGGAAAGCGATAAACCGCGGTTTTGATACTTCTTAGCTACGTCGACGACAAAGCGCAAATTGGCGCGAATCATCTCGTCGCGGGCGCGCATGTCGCCGTTTTTAATGCGTTCTGCTAGCTCTACTTCACGTTCGCGGCTAAGCGGCGTGGATTCGGCGATATCGTCGAAGTAGAGTCGTAGGGTACTCTCCTCGTCGTGCAGATTCTGCATAGTTCCTCTCGTTTATCGTGTAGGGTTAAACGGAGCGATTGTACATAAGTTGAGATGCTCGGTCAAGTTATTTATCGCTCGGCGCGGCGGGGTGCAACACGTCGACGATGTATTTGTGGGCGCCCTCGTAGGGCTGATTGCCCAATTCGCGCGCGACTAAGAGAGCGCTCTCGACCAAAAGGCGGTCGCCTAAAGCGAGGTCGAGCAGCTGCTGTACGTGATCGGGGCGCAGGGCAAAGCGATCGGTTAGTAGCTGTATTGCGTCTGTGTCTTCCGGTGTAATTCCTGTGTCGAGCATTGAAAAATCACTCTCGTAAATAAAGGGAAGGGGCGGAAGCTACCATTTGAAAACATACCAAGTGCCGCAGGTTTACGCCACCTGTTTGGCCCGCTCGGGGACAGGGCAAAGAAGGCCCCAAAGAGTTAGCCAATCGCCCCGATCTCCTGTAAGCAGAGCTAGTTAGCTGAAATTTATTGCGCGGGTATTACCGTGCCTTTGCAAAAGAAATTTTTAGTTTTAAATAAAAAAAAATCAATAAGTTACCAATTTAATTCACAAAATGGGCAATTTGCCCTATTTCCCATCCGTATGGGCCCTTTAAACGGGGCGATCTCGGTCCACTGTGGGTCGAGATCGCCCTCGGTTCGTTTCGATTCAGTCGATGCGGTGGTAGTGGCCGCTCTTATCCCAGTGCGGCCGCGAGCGCCCGTTGGGATCCCATACGATGCGACCCGAGCGCAGGGTGAGTTGGCAGTCGAGCAAGTGGCGGCCGTCGTGGCGCGCCCCGCCCGAATCGACAAAGCCGAAGGCGCCCTCGCGCAGTTCAAATACGGCGATATCGGCTTCCGCCCCCACGGTCATGTGGCCGAGTTCGGGACGGCGAATCACCTTGGCCGCTTTGTGCGTGGAGCGGTAAACCACTTCCTGCAGGGGCATGCCCATAGCCAGAAACTTCGACATCGTCACGGGCATGGTTGCGTTGGGCCGCATGCGACTGCTCTTGTGCAGGTCGGTGCTGATGGTGTCGGGTGGAAAACCCTGTTGGATGGCGGGAACGGCGATGCGAAACCAGAACGAGCCCCCGCCGTGGCCGGTGTCGAAGATGATGCCGCGACGGCGTGCGGCCAGCACGTAGTCGTTGATCACCTTGTCGTCGTCGAGCAGGGGAATGTGCGCAGCATAGAGGTGGGTGTGGATATCGCCGGGGCTCATGTGTTCGAGCAGTTCTTCGTAGGAGCGCGTAGGTCGCGGGGCAAAGTCGATCATGGCGATAGAGTCGCTCAGACGAGCGGCTTCAATGGCGCCACCGGCCGACTCCCAGCCCGGTCCGCCGAAATGGGCAGACTTTGAGCCGACCACGTGTTCGCGGTACTGCTTTATGGTGGCAGCACAGGGCGTGGGGTCCATATCGCTTGTGTCCTGCTCTGGGGGACCTGTCATGCCGGCGCCCACAATATTGATAAAGGCCAGCACGCGCGTGGTGGAGCGGTCGATGATGGTCGATTTGAAATCGGCGAAATCTTTCCAGCCGGCCCCGCCCGTGTCGACGACGGTGGTCACGCCGTTGGTTAGCGAGTGCTGATCGGGAAAGAGCCAGCCGTCGTAGCCACCGTAGACGTGCACGTGGATGTCGAGTAGGCCTGGAGTAACGTAGAGCCCGGTGACGTCGACTTCTTTTGTCGCGCTGCCCTCAACCTGGGGAGATACAGCGGCAACTACCCCGTCCTTGACGGCAATATCGGCAGGTCCGTCTATGTCGTTCCTGGGATCAATGACGTGCCCACCGCGCAGCAGCACATCGTAGGTTTCGCTCATGGCCGATCCTTTCGTCGATTTTGGGAGCGGCTAGCGGTTGCTGCCGGCGTGTTGCCCCCTAGTGGATTTTTGAGCAAATTGTAGATGCTTGAACACTGTTTATTTCGATCAACTACTGCAATTTACAGCAAGGAGAATAAACAAATGGCTCGCACTGTGAAAGTGGCTGTCACCGGCGCCGCTGGACAGATTGGTTACGCGCTGTTGCCGCGCCTGGCATCGGGAGCTGTATTCGGCCCCGACGTGCGCGTTTCGCTGCACCTCCTCGAAATCACGCCAGCGCTCAAAGCACTGGAGGGCGTGGTCATGGAGTTGGACGACTGCGCCTTTCCACTGCTCGACGATATCGTGCTTACAGACGACGCAGAGAAGGCGTTTGACGGCATTAATTGGGGTCTACTGGTGGGCTCCAAACCGCGCGGGAAGGGTATGGAGCGCGGCGATTTGATTCGCGAAAACGGGCCTATTTTCGTCGGGCAGGGCAAGGCGCTGGCGCGCGCAGCGTCCGATGTGCGGGTGCTAGTCGTGGGCAATCCGGCCAACACAAACTGCCTGATTGCCATGCACAATGCCGCGGGGGCCGGGGTGCCTAAGGAGCGCTTTCACGCCATGACGCGCCTCGATCAGAATCGCGCCCAGGCGCAGCTAGCCAAGAAGGCCGGCGTCAAAGTGGCCGAGGTGACCAATATGGCCATCTGGGGCAATCATAGCGCGACCCAGTACCCCGACGCGGAAAACGCGCGCATCGGTGGGCGCCCGGTTGCCGAAGTAATCGGCCACGTTTCGTGGCTACAGCAGGATTTTATAAAGATTGTCCAGCAGCGCGGGGCGGCCGTTATCGAAGCGCGCGGTCTGTCGTCGGCTGCTTCGGCTGCCAATGCCGCCCTCGACCACGTAATGAGCATGGAGCGCGCCACGCCCGAGGGCGACTTTTTCTCGGCGGCCATTGTCTCTGACGGCAGCTATGGCGTTGAGGAGGGGCTGATTTACTCCTTCCCCGTTTGCAGCGATGGAAAGGGGAACTGGAGTATCGTACAGGGGCTCGAATTGAGCGGTTTTGCCCGCGAAAAGATTGCCGCCACCGAGGCCGAACTCAAAGAAGAGCGGGCCGTCATAGCCGATTTGCTTTCGTAATTGTCTCCCTCTGCAGTGCAGTGGGACGCCCGTCTGTACGATGAGCACCACGGCTACGTGGCTCGCTTTGGGCGCGATCTGCTCGATGTGTTGCGCCCCCAGGTCGGTGAGTCCATCCTCGACCTGGGGTGCGGCACGGGCGATTTGACGGTGCAGTTGGCCGCAGTTGGATCGCAGGTGCTGGGCGTGGATGCCTCGCCCGCGATGGTCGATGCGGCCCGCGCTAAGTATCCTCAGCAATCCTTTTTACAGGCCGATGTGCGCACGCTGGATCAGGTGCTCGGACAGCGTCGCTTCGACGCCGTTTTTTCCAATGCCGTTCTCCACTGGGTTCGCCAGCCCGAACTGGCGCTGGGCCAGATGGCCGCCCGGCTGAAAAAGGGCGGCCGCTTGGTGTTGGAAATGGGCGGTGCGCGCAATATTGCCGCCATACGCGATGGCTTGGATAGGGCCCGCCGTCACTTGGCACTGCCCGCAGTGCAATCCCCCTGGTATTTTCCCTCGCTAAGTCAGTACTGCGCCCTGGTAGAAGGGTGCGGCCTGCGCGTTGGCGCGGCGTGGCATTTTGCGCGCCCGACGCCGATGGAAGGGGAAGGGGGCCTGCGCGACTGGTTGTCCATGTTTGCCACCGCCTACCTAGACGACGTGGATTTGTCGATGAGGGAAAAATTGGTCGAAGCCGTTGAAGGACACGCCCGTGCCCAACTCTACCGCGACGGCCAGTGGTGGGTCGACTACTGGCGGCTGCGCGTCGTCGCCCACGAGGGTTGAGCTCGAATGGAAGCCTACCGAGCGCGGTTTTACGACGCCTATTTTACTGGAGTGGATGGCGAAGTCGACTTTTACGTGGACGAGGCGGCCGAAGCCAGCGGTCCCGTGCTCGAATTGGGCTGCGGCACGGGGCGCGTATTATTGCCCATCGCCCGCAGCGGGGTGGAGGTCGTTGGGCTGGATCGATCGCCTGAATTGTTGGATGTGCTGAGAGAAAAACTGGCTGGCGAAGAGGATGCCGTCGTTGAGCGGGTTGGCCTCGTCGAAGCCGATATGATTGATTTTTCCCTCGGGCAAAGAGTGGGCGCTGCCCTCATTCCCTACCGCTCGTTCCAGCACCTCTTGGATCGGAGCGACCAGGAGTGCGCGCTGCGCACTATCTGGCAGCATCTCGAGGTGGGGGGGCGACTGGTGTTCAATGCCTACGACCCGCTGGGCGATATTGCGCGCGAGGGGCTTTCCTGTCCGCTGCGCAAAGATATCGATTTCTTCGACAATCGCACCGGACACGCGGTGACCGTCTATTACAGTCGGCAAGTCGATCCCCAGGTGCAGATCATAGAGCAGGAATTCATCTATGAAGAGTTTGATGCGGAGGGCATTTCGCAGGGGCGCTGGATGAATTTGCTGCAGCTGCGCTGGACCCCGCAGGGAGAAATGGCGCATTTGTTGGAGCGCTGTGGATTTTGCATAGAGGCGCTGTACGGCGATTTCGAGGGAGCGCCCTATGCGGGATACGGCGAACAGGTATGGGTAGCCAGCCGAACATAAAAACCTACCGGCACTTGGTCTGGGATTGGAACGGCACGCTGATGGACGATGTGCAGCTGTGTCTCGAAATAACAAATCTGCTGCTAGCCCGTCGCGCCCTGCCCTCGGTCGATGTCGTTCGCTATCGCGATGTTTTTGGCTTTCCCCTGCGCGACTATTGCCTGCGACTGGGGTTTGACTTGCGCCGAGATTCCTTTGAGCAGATCAGCGACGAGTTTGCCGAAATCTACGAAGGGCGACGCTACGAGTGCCCGCTGCAGACCGGGAGCGCTCAGCGCTTGGCCGATCTTGAACGCAGAGGCGTAGAGCACTCGCTGCTTTCGGCCTACGGACAAGAACGGTTGGAAGAGATCGTGGACTACTACGAATTGACGCCCTTTTTCTCCGCGATTATTGGACTCGATAACGACTATGCTCAAGGCAAGGTCGAGCGCGGCCGTCGCTGCATGGCCGAAATGAATTGGGCTGCTGCCGACATGCTCTACATTGGGGACACGCTGCACGACGCCGAGGTCGCACGGGCCATGGGCGTCGACTGTCTGCTCGTATCACAGGGACACCAGAGCCGTGCCAGACTGCTGTCTTCCGGTTTTCCAGTGGTAGACGATCTGGGCGCCGTGGGCCTTTTTTTAGCCGGTGGCCATGACGCCCGTCCGTGAAGAATTTCTGCGGGCCTGGTGCGAGGTGAGCCGCGCTGCCCTGCGCACCAATGTGGCTACGCTGCGCTCGGGCTTGGCCGCCGGTGCGCTGCTGGGAATCGTGGTCAAAAGCGATGCCTACGGGCACGGACTCGTGCTGTGTGCCCGCGAATTTGTCGCTGCCGGTGCCGATTGGTTGGTGGTCAACTCGCTGGACGAGGCGGTGCGACTGCGCCGGGCCGGTTTGATGGTTCCGCTCTACATCTGTGCGCAGGTTGCCCCCTTTGAGGCATCGCTCGCCGTTGAGAGCGGCGCGCGCATCGTGCTGTGCGATGCGGATACTGCTCGAGCACTGGCCGCCTCAGCACGTCAGAGCGGCGTTGTGCTTCGCTGTCATATAAAGGTAGAAACAGGCACGCACCGCCAGGGTATAGGGCGGGATGAGCTGCCGGAATTTGCCCGGCTGGTCAAAGGGCTTGATGGCCTCGAGATAGAGGGCCTGACGACGCACTTTGCCGATATTGAAGAGGCGGCCGATCGCAGTTTTTCCGAAGAGCAAATGCGCGCCCTATCCGCTGCGGCCTCTGACCTGCGCTCTATGGGGATCGACGTGCCCATGGTGCATGCGGCCAATTCCGCTGCAGCCCTGCTGTGGCCGGAAACCCACGGCAGCCTCGTGCGGGCCGGCATTGCCGCCTATGGGTTATGGCCCTCCAACGCCACGCATGCGGTGGCCGAAGGGCGCTCAGCGCCGTTGCCTCGGCTCTACCCGGCGCTGAGCTGGAAGGCGCGCATCGCCCAAGTCAAAACGGTGCCAGTAGGGGGCACCATTGGCTATGGGCGCACCTTTCGCACGCGCCGTTCCATGCGCATTGGCATCGTGCCGGTTGGCTATTACGAGGGCTACGATCGCCGCATGTCGAACCGGGGCCACGTGCTGGTAGAGGGCGCGCGCGCGCCCGTGCGCGGTCGCGTTTGCATGAATATGTTTATGATCGATCTCACGGATGTTCCTCAGGTGCGCACCGGGCAGGTGGTGACGCTGCTGGGCGCCGAGGGAAGCGAGGACGTTGGTGCCCAACAGTGGGCGTCTTGGATGAACAGCATACACTACGAGGCAATCAGTCGGATTCACCCTGAACAGCCGCGTCTGCTGCGGGCAGAAGACGGGTTGCTCTATTTAGGAGAGGATGCAAAAGCATATGAGTGAGACTTGGCGCGGAATTATGCCCATCGTGGCCACGCCCTTTACGCGCACGTACGAATTAGACGAAGCGGGATTGCGCAAGCTCGTGCACTTTTGCATCGATGCCGGGGCCACTGGACTGGTCGGGCCGGCCAATGCCAGCGAGTTTTCTACGCTGTCCGATGACGAGCGCCGGCGCTGGATCGAGATCGTCGTCGGCGAGGCGGGCGGCCAAGTGCCGGTGGTCGCCGCAGTGACCTCCGGTCATGTATTGCCGGCCGTGGCCCTATCCTGCTTTGCGCAGCGCGTCGGTGCAGAGGGAATTATGTCGATGCCGCCGCACGTTCTGCATCCCGATGCCGGCGGCTGTTATGCTTTTTACGATGCCTTGAGTACGGCGGTAGATATTCCGATATGCGTGCAGAATTTTAACCTGCCGATCGGCACGCCGATGAGCGCTGAACTGCTGGCGCGCATGTGTGCTGAGTTGGACGGCGTGGACTATATAAAAGAGGAGACCGCGCCCGAACCGCGCCAGATAAGCCGCACCCTCGAAGCGGCCAAAGCCGGCTGCCGCGGGGTGCTGGGCGGACAGGGGGGTATTTACCTCATCGACGAATACCGCCGTGGAGCTTGCGGCAATATGCCGGGATGCCATACGACGGATGTGTTGGTGGATTTGTGGACTAAGCTAGAATCCGATGACGAGTCGGGCGCCAGGCAACTCTTTAACCAACTCCTGCCGCTCATGAACTACGAACGGCTCTACGGCGTGGCCGTCTACAAGCTCATTTTACATCGGCGCGGCCTGATCGATACGCCGCTGCGCCGTGCCCCTGGTGTTGATCTCGATGCCTACGATATGACCGAGTTGGACAGCGTTCTCAACAGCGTCGAAGCGCTGTTTCGCCTGTAGATAGCCATGGGGGCCGAGGCGGCGATAGGGGCGATTGCGCGCGACGGGTTTTGCCTGATTGAAGGCGTAGTGCCAAGCGATGCCCTGCCGGAGATTGGCCGCCAAGTAGTGGCTGCGCAGGGCGCGCACAACTCCGAGTCCGAAGCGCAAAAGCAGGCTACGAGGGCGCGGGGGCATCGGGTCGGTGCACGCGGAGTCAGCAGCATGCGCCAGATAATAAACGCTTCGCAGGTTTTCGCTCCCTATTTGGCCGATCGCCGCATACTCGATATCGTCGAGGCCTGCTTTGGTCCTTGGCCGCGCATCTCCTGCACCGACTGCGTCATAAACGAGCCGGGCAATGAACGCGGCTACTGGCACGCCGACTGGCCCTACAACCAGACCAATGCATCCCATGTGGCCGCGCCCTATCCGGACCTGCTAATGCACCTATCGACCATTTGGATGCTGAGCGATTTTACCCGCGAAAACGGCGCTACCTGGATTTTGCCAGGCAGCCATCGACGGGGGGAAAATCCTTCGGCCGGGTCGATGAACGGCATCGACTGCGATCGGGCACTTCCCGGGCAAATGCAGGTTGAAGGAGAGGCGGGCAGCGTGCTGGTCTACGACAGCCGGCTATGGCACGCCGTGGCGGCCAACGTCAGTTCATCGCGCCGCTTGGCCCTGTTGGTGCGCTATGCCCCTTGGTGGCTCAATCTCAACCCGACGCATCCCGGCACGCCGGAATATCAGATGATGGTCGACGAGACGGAAGGGAAGAACTACGAAGTGCCTTCGCTGCGCCGCGAGGTATTTGACGGTCTACCGCCTGCCGTCCAGCCGCTTTACCGACATTGGGTTCACCCGTAGCGAAAGGCCTGCCGTGCAGCGCGCTCCCAATATCCTCTATGTGATGACCGACCAGCAGCGCTTTGATACGATTGCGGCGCTGGGCAACAAACATATTTATACGCCTAATTTCGATCGTCTCGTTGGTCGCGGATTGGCATTTACCAATGCCTATTCGACGTGTCCGGTGTGCGTTGCGGCCCGCTACACCATTCGCACGGGCTGCGAACCGCTCAATACGCGCGTCTTTTCCAACGGGATAGACGACCCGGCGCCCGGGCAGGGGGCGACGATGGCCGAGCGCTGTGGACCCTATCTGGCTGAAGCGATGGCTTCGAGGGGCTACCGCACGTTCGGCATTGGCAAGTTTCATACCAATCCCTGGGATGAAGAACTGGGCTATCAATCGCATCTGCGCAGCGAGGAATTGTACGGCAACCCCGAGCGGCGCCGCGGCGATGCCTATGCCCAGTTTATCGCCCAGCACTACCCGGCTTACGACTTTGTCGAAGGCCTAATGGGCGAGCGAACAGAGATGTACTATATGCCGCAAATGAGTCCTATGCCCGCCGAGTGCACGGTCGAGGCATGGGCCGCCGATCGCGCCGTAGAGCGCATACGCCTAGACGACGGCCGGCCCTTTTTTGGCTTTGTCTCCTTTATTGGTCCCCATCCACCGCTGGCCCCGCCCATTCCTTTTAACCGCATGTACGATCCCGATCGCATGCCCAGTCCGGTGCGCGGCGCCGTCGATTCAGACCATATGGACGAGCAAATTCCGTGGATGAACTACGCCATTTGGGCCGAAGATATTACCGACGCGCATGCCCGCATTTTAAAGGCGCGCTACTACGGAGAGATAAGTTATATCGACCAGTGCTTAGGCCGCATACTCGACGCGGTGGAAGCGCGCGCAGATGCCGAAGATACGCTCATCTGCTTTTTTGCCGATCACGGCGACCACATGGGCGACCACGGCGCCTGGCAGAAGGAGAGCTTTTTCGACGTTTCGTGCCGCATTCCCTTTTTGCTCAGTTGGCCGGCGCGTTTACCGGCAGACCAGCGGCGCGAGGAGTTGGTTTGCCTAACGGACCTCTTTGCCATCGCAACGGGGGCCAGTGCCGAGGTTCAGGTGCGCGATGGGTGCGATATGCTGGGGGTAGTGAGGGGCGATGTAGCCCCCCGCAGTGCGCTCTTTGGCTACTACGGTTCACCGGGCACGCCCCGGTTTAAGATTATGGTCAGAGAAGGGGAGTGGAAGTATATCTACCTAGCCAACGGTGGGCGTCAACAGCTTTTTAATTTGCGGCAGGATCCGGCGGAAATGAGCGAGTGTGCGCGGGACAACCGAGGAAAGGTAGAGCAACTGCGAAGACTAGCTGCTGGTGCACTCGCTTGCAATGCCGGACGGGCGGCGCTTGACGGAGGCGATCTGCGCGCCTTTGCGTTTGAGGCCCGGCCGCTGCAGCGCATCTACCAATTTGACCGCTCGCGCGGCGTTGTCGGCTTTCCCACACGCCCTGAGGACGCTCTGAACTAGCTGTCCTCAGGCGATGGGAAGCGGGCGCGATCTGCCTTTATAAATGCGTTTGCCCGGCGGAATGCAGGGCGCGCGCGCTGACCCCGAGAACGCCGAGGAAACCCTCTGAGTCGCGGTGGTCAAAGTCGCCGACGGCCTCCATCGAGGCGGTGTCCTCGCTGTAGAGGGAGTGGGGTGCATCGTCGGCGGCGTGAAACGAGACCTGCCCTTTGTACAGCGACACGGAGATGGTGCCGGTGGCCAGGCCATTGAGGTGTTCGACGAATTTCCAGCAGGCCTGCGTCGCCGTGTCGAACCAATATCCCTGGTAAATCTGCTCGGCGATATAGTCGCTGATCGGGGCAAAAACGCGCCGTGCACGGCGGTCGAGGACGAGTTGGAGCAGATACTCGTAGCACTGTCCGAGCAGCTCGAGAGCCGGGGCTTCGTAAATACCGCGCGATTTGATCCCCACAAAGCGGTTTTCCACCGCGTGCAGTCCGATGCCGATGCCGTGTCTTCCGCCAATGGCGTTGCTTTGGGCGATGGCCTCCAGCGCCGTGACAGGCGTGCCGTTGATGGCTATGGGCTGTCCCTGCTCAAAGCGCACCGTAAAGATTTCGGCCTCGTCCGGGGCTTGCACGGCAAAGACGCCCATACCGGGGTTGACGCGGTTCGTCGGCGTATGCAGGTCTTCCAATTCGCCGGCCTCGTGCGTTAGGCCGAGAATATTGGCGTCCGTCGAGTAGGGTTTGTCGTGCGTGGCGGTTATGGGCAGGTCGTGCGCTTGGCAGTAGTCGATCATTTCCCTGCGTCCGCCGAAGGAGCTGAGAAAGTGGCTGTCGCGCCAGGGCGCATAAACGGCAATGTGCGGGTCGAGCATTTGCGTGGCTAGCTGGAAGCGCACCTGGTCATTGCCCCGTCCAGTAGCGCCGTGTCCGAGAATGCGAATGCCGCGCTCCTGCATCAGCGGCACCATATCGGCGACGACGATGTGGCGGGCAAGGCCCGTCGTGTTCCAATAGCCGCCCTCGTAGCGGGCCTGTGCCTGCACCAGTTGAATGCCGGCCTGGCTTATGGCATCCTTTAGGTCGCCGATGATCATTTCGCTTGCGCCGCAGGCCAGCATGCGCGTGCGCACATCTTCGATATCGATCTCGTCGGGCTGTCCCAGATCGGCCGTATAGGCGATCACGTCGACGCCTTGTTGACTCAGCCAGTGAGTAATGGTGCAGCTATCGAGTCCGCCGGAGACGGCCATCATAATTTTCTGTCCCACGAGATCGGCGACGTTCATTGCAGTAACTCCTGATGGGTGCGATGTATTTTTTTGCAAAAAAAGGGGTCATGCGCGCAGAAACGCATTTGCTGAATGGATCTGAATTACCGCTAGCCCTCGAAAAATGTCAAGATCGAGAGCGGGTTGGGATGAGTGGTTGCCGGGCAGGGGACAGGAGCTTAGTGGAGGCCTTCTTCAAAGCTGTAGAGCACGGTGCGCAAGCGCTCCATATCTTGCGTTGGCACCGCAGCCAGGCGCCGCTCCGGGCCGATCTTAAGCCAGAGCGCGCGCCAAAGGGACAAATCAGAGGCCAAGGGCGAAGCTGGCGGCCGTTCCCCTTCTGCCCGCTTAGAGCGGCGCAGTGTGCCTAAGACAATATAGGCAATGGCACCTAGAACGTCTAGGACGATGACGATCTGTAGGAGGTGGGTGAGAAATTGATCCAACATGCGCGCTGAAGGTCCTCGTATGAGCCGATGTCGACGATCGCTAGTGGCTCCAGTTTTTGTTAATATAATAAAACTTGATACTAAGTCATACTTTATATCGGCCTGCGCTGAGATAACTTGACAGGTTTATGGGAGGTCGGTATCATTAAAAAAGTATTTCGGCGAAAAGAGACGAGTGTTTTGACGCTCGATTTTTTTTGTAGGTAATAGTAAAAAAAGGGGCTTATATGCTGATCGATGCCCATAATCATCCCAATTGGCACGGCTTTAATGCGGATAAGATCCTGCGCAATATGGACGAGCAGGGAATCGACCAAATGTGGCTCTTTAGCTGGGAAGTGCCCGAAGACGAATACGCTCCGTCCTACCACGCCGTGCTGCCGCCTACGGGGATGGGCATTCCACTCGAGGATGTGATTGAGGTTGGCAAGGCAGCCCCCGACCGCTTTGTATTGGGGTACATGCCGCATCCTAAGCGGCCCGATGCCATAGACCGCCTCAAGGCGGCCGTCGAGATCCATGGGATTCGCCTCGCCTCTGAACTCAAGGTGCGCTTGCCCTTTGACGATCCGGACGCCCTGCGCCTGTACGCCTTTTGCGGCGAGCAAAAACTGCCCATCACCATTCACCTCGACTATCCCATCGATCACGGCCGCGGTCATTATCCGCGGCCCAACTGGTGGTACGGCGGCAGCTTGGACGCCTTTGAGCGGGCCGTTGTCGCCTGTCCGGAAACCGTTTTTATCGGCCACGCCCCCGGATTTTGGGCTCATATTTCGGGCGACGATCAGTTTGATAAGGCCGCCTACCCCGAGGGGCCGGTCGTGCCCGGCGGACGCGTCGGCCAAATGCTGCGCACCCATGCCAACCTCTACGCCGATTTGTCGGCCGGTTCGGGGCTGCGCGCACTGCAGCGCGACGCGGAATTTGGCCGGCAGTTTCTCATCGAATTTCAGGATCGTCTGCTCTTTGGCCGAGATTATTTCGATACCCGCCTTATGGATTTTCTCCTCGAAGCTAAACTGCCTCCGGAAGCCTTTGCCAAGATTACCCATCGCAATGCCGAGCACTTGCTACATGCCTATCTCTAAACGAGCGCTCTTTTGAATGAGCCTAGCGCTGCCTACCGACCGCATGTGCATTGCGTTGCCACGTTCTCTTCTCCCGTCCGGTATTAGGTGCGATGAATCCCCTAGAAATCTTCTGGTTTATACTGGGTTTGGTTGGACTGTACTTCGGTGCAGAATGGATGGTCACAGGTGCTTCGCGCGCTGCCGGCAGCTTTGGCATACGGCCCATCGTCGTCGGCCTGACGGTGGTGGCTTTTGGCACCTCCAGCCCCGAGTTGGCGGTGAGTATGATTGCCGTTTTCGAGGAGAGCAACGGCATTGCCATCGGTAATATCATCGGCAGCAATATTGCCAATGTGGGACTTATTTTGGGCGCTTCAGCCCTCGTTTCTCCGCTCAAGGTAGAGCTCAATGTCCTGCGCAGAGAGCTGCCGATTATGGTCTTTGTATCCCTGCTTTTTATTGTTCTACTCTACGACGGCACTATAGGGTTTTGGGATGGATGCCTGCTCTTTGTCGGCCTCCTAGTCTACTTGGCTTACCAGCTGCGCGGTCTGTTTAAGGGTGGCCAACCAACGGCCGAGTTGCCGAAGGGCCAGGGAGTGGCACCGCGCCACGGATGGAATGCGCTGTTGATCGTCGTGGGGCTGGGTCTGTTGGTGGGGGGAGCGAACCTGATGATCGAGTCGGGTATTGTTATTGCCAAAATGTTCGGCATTAGCGAAATCGCTATTGGCATTGCGCTGGTAGCCGTCGGAACGTCACTGCCCGAATTGGCCACCTCTATGGTAAGCGCCTTTCGCGGCGAGAGCGATATATCGGTTGGCAATATCATCGGTAGCAATATTTTCAACATCATGTGCGTCGTGGGGTTGGTCTCGATGATCGCCCCGTTGTCCGTAAGCGCGGAACTGCTTTATTTTGAACTACCCGTTATGATTGCGTTTAGTCTCGTGCTCTTTCCCTTTATGCGTTCGGGCTTTGTCCTCAGTCGCTTGGAGGGAGCGGCGCTACTCGTCGGATATGCCGTATTCATGGTTTTTGTGTTTGACTGATTCAGATTGCGCACATCGGGTGGAAGAGGCAAGAGCGCGCAACCGAACTCAGGTTAGGCGTTGGCGCATCGGGCGCATAGGTGATTTAAAAAAGCAAAGGAGTTTGACATGGATCTGGGTTTAGGAGGCAAAGTCGCCATCGTCAGCGGTGCCAGTCGCGGGATTGGCCGCTCTATTGCGCTGGCACTAGCCGCCGAAGGCGCTAAGCTGTGCGTTTGTGCTCGCAATGAGGAGGGCCTCACCATAGCCGCAGAGGAGATGCGCGTCGCCGGAGCAGAGGTTGAAGCGCTCGCGCTGGACGTGACGACGGCAGAGGGCGCCGACGCGCTGGTCGCCGGTGCGGTGGCCCGCTTTGGCGGCGTCGACATTCTCGTCAACAACGTCGGTGGCTCAGTATGGACCCCCTTTGCCGAAATAAGCGATGACGAGTGGAACCACGTGCTCAATTTGAGCTTTATGTCGGCCGTGCGCGTAAGCCGAGCCGCGTTCCCGGTGATGGAGCGAAGAGGGGGCGGCAGCATCGTCAACATCTCGTCGATCTTTGGCCGCGAGACAGGGGGGCCCATTTCATACAACGCCGCTAAGTCGGCCATGATCAGCATGTCGTCCAATTTGGCCATAGAGGGTGCCGGCAAGAATATTCGCGTCAATTCGGTAGCGCCGGGATCCATTATCTTTCCCGGCGGCAGCTGGGAGCGCCGGCAGAAGGAAAACCCCGAGCAGATTGCCGCATTTATCGATGCCAATCTGCCCTTTGGGCGCTTCGGCAAGCCGGAAGAGGTAGCCGACGTCGTTGCTTTTCTCGTTTCCGAGCGCGGCAGTTGGGTCACGGGCGCGTGCATCAATGTCGACGGTGGCCAGTCCAAATCGAATACGTGATTGGGCCGTGGCGTTCGGGCTGGTTATCGCCTTGCTCGTTGCAGGGCCCCTACTCGTCGATAAAACCGATGCGCAATCGCGCAAACAGTCGATCGACTTTCTCAACGAGCGCCTGAAGATTCCCGATTCGTCGAGGTTTACCGAAGGCGAATACATCGAGAGCGGCGTGGGGGTGCCCTTTGGCGTGGACAAGCGCCTCAGCTATTTTAGCGGCAACTACGCCGAGTCCATTACGCGCTTTAGCGAGGCGCTGCGTCGCTACCCCTACAAAGCGGAAATATGGGTATTTCTGGCGCGCTCTTTTTTCTATGAAAAGGTACCCGAAGAAGCCAAGCGGACGATTGAGCGCGCCGCTGAAGTGATGCCCGATCTAGCGGAGAGCTTCTGGGATCCTCTTTTGGAAAGCATGCTGGGCGAAATTCACAATCGCGCCTTAGAGCAGCAGGCGCAGATCGATTTTTATACGAGGAGCCAAGAGGAGTTTCTCGAACTTTTCCGACTCTTTCGCTTCCTGGTCGATGAAAATGGCATGGTTGGTATCGTGCTGCGGGCCGATGCCAAAGCGGCGAAAATGTCGTTTTTGGCGACGATGGTCTCGGCCGACTCGCGCACGCGCTACCGGGCCGAATCGGATAAGTGGGTGGCGCTGGCCGAGCAGATGCGCGGTGAAATGCGCAACTTGGGGTTTTCGCCGCCGGAGGCTGTCGAAGTGCCGGTATACCGGGAGGAGGAAGTGCCCCTCGACGATGCCGACCTCCTCGAGCAGACGCACCAGTTGCAGCTAAAAGTCGATTTTTACCAGCCACTGCTAGCTGATTTTAGCGCCCTTTTTGAAAACTATCTTGCCCTAGACCTGCCCGATGGAGCGCGCTTTGTCCTTGAGGGATTGCAGCGCGAAGCCGGGCGCGTGCGCCTGCAGGCCGATACTGCCAACGACTTTGCCATGGCCAGCCAGTACGGCGAAGAGGCCGATGCGCTCGATGCGCTGCGCGAGGAACTCCTTCAGCGCTTGCCTGATAGCGGGCCCTGATGAACTGGGTCGCCGCATTGCTGCTGCTGTGGTGCGCGGGCGAGTGCATGGCGAATACCCCCCTTGCGTGGCGTCGCGAGTACAATCAGGTCGTCGCCAGCATCGATACGCTCACTCGCCTCAATGGCGATCAAGACGTTGAGGCCCTCGTGCGACAGCAGGGTAATCGGGGGGCGAACGTGCCGCTCGTGCTGCTGTTTTGGGCAGACGACGAGGCGGAAATATTCATCAACGGCTTTCGCATCGCCGAAACGCGCCTAACGCCGACGCAGGTGGAAATACCTGCTCTCTACCTGCGCGATATGAACCACATCCGCGCCCACTGCTGGGATACGGACAAGGTAGAGAGCGGGTTTATGGCGGGTTTATATGCGCGCGATGCTTCCGGCGGTCTGCGCCCGGTGCTGGTTACCAGCGAGGGGCCGTGGCGGATCGGTGAGAGACGCGCCGAAGTGCGCTTCTACTCCAACACGCAGCCCGATATCCCCGGTGCCGAGGTCATTTGGGGCGATGGGCTTTACGGCGAAGTGTGGTTGGAGGCCGAATTCAGCGCGCAGGCCATTCAGCAGGCGATGCAGCGTCCCGCGGTAGAGATGCCCGCGGCCAACCAGCAGTCGATGGAGGCACACGCCGTCCTGAGCCGCATAGTGCAGCTACAGACTCGGCAAAAAGAGCTTGAAGTGCGCTTGGGCGCTAGCGCTCAAGCGGCCGAAACGCCGCGCTATAAGGGCTATGTCAGCGGTCGTTTGGGGTTTAGTTTGGGGCGGGCGGGCAGGCTGGCCGAGCGGGAAAATCGCCTGCAGGCCGAAGCGCTGTACCAATGGGCGCAGGCGCTACCTGCCCAAGAGCGCGCGCTCGTTTTTCGCCCGCCGCGCCAGTTAAAAGGGGCCGAAGCCGCCGTGCAGCGCCAGTCGCTGGCCGCCGGCGGGAGCGAGGGACGCGCGGATCGCCGCAAAGACTACTTGCCGCCGCCGGAACGAGCACCGCAGCGCGCAGGGCAGACCGCGGCTGCCTTCGCCGTTTCCCTACCTGCTGCGGGTCGCGCTATGGCTTGGTTGAGTTGGACGGCATTGATCGGATTGCTGGGGTATGCCGCTGCGGCTGGAAGGCATTGGTGGTCCCTTTTTACAGCTGAGGATTGGAAGCGATGAACGCATTGCTCATCGTAGTTGGTATTGCCCTTGTCGCCGCTGGCGGGATTAGCGGCAGCTTGCTGCAGCTAATGCGCGCGCGCCGGTTACATCTGCGCGATCGCGAGCACGGCGTAGCGGTAGAACCCCTACGCCACGTGGCCGGTGCCATAGGAGCGGTGGCCGGGGTAATCGTCGGTGCGTTAGTCGCCTATTACCTATCGCTTAACCAGCGCGCCGATCTGATCGCCTGGGTCGGACGCTGCTCATATGTACTCATCGCCTGGTCGGCCAGCGGCCACCTGATTACGCTGGCGCATATGGGATTGCATCTGGTGCGGGAGGAACGAGCCCTGCGCAAATTAGGATCGGACCCATCGCTGACCGCGCGTCGGTTGCACCTGCTGCAGGAAGAGCGCAGGACGCACCGCCACTACATCGATTTCAAGACGCGCGATGAAGAGGTAATGGATGGGTTGATCGGATTCTTTGCCGAACCGCTGCTCAACGCACGGCGGGATATGGCCCGCCTGCCCCTCTACGGCTATCTGGGCACGGTGTGCGGCATTTTACTCATGGCGCAGGAGTTGGGCCAGATCGACGAGGCTTCCCAGACGTTTAAGGTGCTATCCTCTATGGCCGAGGGATTGGCCTTGGCTTTTAAGACGACGCTGGTCGCTCTGGTTTCTTACCTACCGCTGCGCAAGGCCGTCGACTACATGTTGCAGCGCGTTGCCGTTGTCGAGGGAGCCTGGCGGCGCATGCGCGAGGATGCGAACGCATGAGCCGTTTACTGCGGCGTTGGGAAGAGGAGGTCGAAGAGCACGATATTAGCAAAGAGCTCTTTCTCGGCATTATGATGCTCATGCTCTGTTTGGGTATTATGATTCTCAACGCGACGCAGCCGGTCTGGCGCGTCCACCGACACGATCCGCAGCCCGATGATATTGTCGTACTCTACACGCGCGATGGGCTTGGTCTTTCGCAGGACGGCTACACGATTGTCCAGCCGCTGGCCGAGGCTAGCTTTCGCAAACTGGTGCAGGGAATGGTCAGCGATCCCGAAGCGGATTTGCATCTCTTCTTAAAGGGAGGCAGCCGCGACCAATTGGTGCGCCATGCATCGTTTGCCGATTCGCTGCTGTCGACGGATCAGGCGGGCAACAAAGTGCGCACCGCCGTATACGTCCATACGTGGTAGAACAAAAAAGGGGCTGGAGGCCGCTCGGCTCCAACCCCTTTTTTTGCGGTTGATCTATGCGCTAATTCCCAATTACAGCGAGGACGTCAGTGCCCGCGACCATTTCGTTTAAAAAGGTGATGGTCGTTTGCCCATCGGCCGTTTTGAGTTTGTAATCATCGCCTTTTTTCAACGTGCCATAGCGGTCGGCCAGAGCGTTTACCTTGCCCGCCACGACGACTTCAGTGCCGACGGGTACTAACTGCACGCCGGGGTCTTCAGGGTCGACCTTCTTGACTAGCTTATACTGCTTGCGGAAGGCGCTGCCAAAAGGGCGGCTGGTATCGAGGTAGCCGTTTTCCTGCAGAAATTGCTCGCTTGCCACATATAGGCGTACCGAAGTTTGCGCAGCCTTGAGCGTCGAGACTTGGTCTTGGGTTTTGGCCAGGTCCATTTCCAACTGGCGAATGTGGTCGCTCTGGCGGCGGATGGAGGTGTGGGCTTCCAAGAGCACCGTATTGAGGCTGTCGGCTTGTCCGCGCAGGCTGGCAATGGTGCGGCTATCGGCCTGCTTATCCTCTTTAAGACGGCGGATTTCGGCCTGCAGTCGGTCGTTCTGCTGTCGGCGCTGCTCGGCCAAATTGCGGAACTCGCGCAGCGATTTATTGAGGCCCTGCACGTCGCTGATGAGCTTCTCGTTGACGTGCTGTGCGCTATCGGCTTTGGCGCGCATGGCGTCGAGCAGCAGGTTGGAGTCGTCGAGCGTATAGGTTAGCGAATCAATGGCCGAGTTGGCCGAGTTGAGGTCGGTCTGCAGCTGGGCCAGCATCTGCTCCTGCTCTTCGTTGGCGCAGGCCGTCAACGAAACTGCAGTGCAGACAAGGGCGATATAGCGTAGCATGAGAGCTCCTTTGTGCGTTATTTAAACTCTTTTGTGTACAGGCTATCGACTTCGGCCATGGTCTTGTTCAAGTCGTCGTAGAGCGAGGCTTGGTTGCGCGCCAATGCGTCGATCTTCTGCGCTGTCAAATCCTGTATCTCGCGGGTGGTGTTGACCTTTCCAAGCAGCGTATTCTGCCTTGAGTCGAGGGATGCCGTCGTCGTATTGAGCTTGGCCAAGTCGCTCTGCACCGCACTGAGTTGCTGTTGCATGGTTTGCTGCCAGCGGCGCTGTGCTTCAGTAAATTCGCGATAGCGCGCATCTTCCTGAACAAAGCGATCTTCGAGCGTTTTATTGGTCTGCTGCTGGTAGGCCAGCCTAGCGCGTCGTTCGGCTTCGAGCTTAGATTCGAGAGCGTCAGTGGCCTCGCTTTGGTCGGCCAACGCTTGGCGCGTCCGCTCGTGGTTGCTGCGTTCGTTTTGTAGGTCGCGCCGCACTTCGAATTCCGACTGAGTCAGATTGGCTTTTTCCTCCAATTGGGCGGCGAGCCGTACGCTGAGGGCATTGAGTCGCGACGAAAACTCATTCATCTGTTCGTTGAGCTCTTGGCGATGCTCTTTTTGGCGTTCGTGATTGGTGTAGAGCACCAGGCCCATAACGCTGCCGGCCACCAGCGTGGCATAGGCGCCGAGTAGGAAGATATGTTTGCGTTCAAACATATCGACGACGCGCAGCAGGCCGATTATACCGCCCCAAATCAGAACAATGCCGCCCGCGATTGCGGCGATGATTACGTTCAACGGGCTAATCCTCACTTGCCATGTGTAAGGGGATACAAAAGAAAAAATAACATGCTCTACAGTGCGGCGCAAACGCCAATGTGTAGCGGTCGCCATTCGCCGTGCCGTTGCAAAAAGGGCGATTGCCCGTAATGTTTAATGAAGTGATTTAAAGGAAATTTTTTTGAGCGAACGGTTAACGGGGGAGCGGGCTTTGCCGCGTAAAAAAGTCTCATATGGATTTGGGCATATGCTGTGGACCATCGCACTGTCGGGCACTGTGGCGACTGTGCTCAGTGCACAGCAGGTCCATTTCGTCGACGTGACGCGGGCCGTCGGCATTGAATTTACCCATTACAATGGCGTTAGCGAAGAAAAGCGCCTGCCCGAGACGGACGGTTCCGGTGGGGCTTTTCTCGACTACGATAACGACGGCGACCTCGATCTCTACCTGGTCAACAGCGGCGATCTCATAGAGGGACGCGGACCGTGGCACAATGCGCTCTACCGCAACGATGGGTCACTTTTTGCCGACGTTACCCAAGCTACAAACACGGCCGGTGAGCGCTATGGCATGGGGGTGGTTGCCGCCGACTACGACAACGACGGCGACGCCGATATGTATCTGACCAACTGGGGTGAGGATGCGCTCTACCGCAACGATGGGGGGTCTTTTACCAATGCGACGGGTGCGGCGGGTATTTCCAATGAGGCGTGGGGCAGCAGTGCGGCTTTTTTCGATTACGATAACGACGGCGACCTCGATCTATTTGTCGTCAACTACGTCGACTTTAGCCTTCAGACGCACAAGTGGTGTGGGCACGAGGCGCTGGGGCTGCGCTTTTACTGCGATCCACGTCAGCACAACCCCACTGTCGATCTGCTTTTTCGCAACAACGGCGATGGGACCTTTAGCGATATTGGACAGCAGGCAGGCATTGTCGAAAAGGGCAACGGCTTGGGATTGGCGTGCTGGGACTACGACAACGACGGCGATCAGGATGTCTACGTAGCCAATGATATGGAGGCCAATTTCCTATACGAAAACCAGGGGAACGGCCAGTTTTTGGAAGCCGGTTTGCTCTCGGGCACGGCGCTGAGCGCCGACGGCGCGGCGCAGGCGGGCATGGGCGTGGATACGGGTGACTTTGACGGCGACGGCGATCTCGATCTATTTGTGACCAACTACCAATTGGAAAACAACGCGCTCTACCGCAACGACGGTCTGATGTTTAGCGACGTTAGCTTCCGCACGGGATTGGGAGAAATCAGCCTGAACTACTTGGGGTTTGGCGCTCTATTTACGGATTTCGATAACGACGGGTGGTTGGATCTATTTGTAGCCAATGGACACGTGCACGACAATATCGAGGCATACGATAAGCTGGTTACCTATGCGCAGAAAGCGCAGCTTTTCCGCAACGAAATGGGTTCCTTTCGCGAGTTGACGGTCGATGCTGGACCGGCCTTTCAGGCAGAATACGTCGGACGCGGCACGGCGCAGGGCGACTACGATAGCGATGGAGATATGGATCTACTGTTGACCAATTCGGGCGGCGCAGCCGCGCTGCTGCGCAACGAGGGGGGCAACGCCGGAAATTGGCTGCAGGTCGATCTACGGGGAACGCTAAGCAACCGCGACGGGATAGGCGCGATTGTGCGCCTAGAGGCGGGGGGCATGCAGCGCATGCAGCAGGTCAAAGCCGGATCGGGCTATCAGTCGAGCAGCCAGAAGGCGCTCTTTTTCGGATTGGGCCGCATCGAGCGCGTTGAACGTATTGGCATCGAGTGGCCTTCCGGGGTCAGGCAATACATACGCGATATCGCGGCAAATCAGGCGATATACATCGTCGAAGAGACGGCTCCCTAATGGGAAGGTCCGGTCTTGCCGCTATTTCTGCCCGTTGAGCTGGGCCAGCCGCTGCTGTATTTGTTCGTGCAGCGGATGGCCCGGTCCCGCGCGCTCGAGGCTTTTTTGCCACGCTTGCCGAGCGCGCACAGGGCGGCCCGCATTGAATTCACTCAGTCCGTAGGCGTACCATCCGCGCGGGTCGTCAGGCGCTAGGTGCTGCACGCGTTCGTAATAAGCGCGCGCCTCCTGGCCGCGCTTAAGCAGCTCGAGTGCCACGCCGGCGTTGAGCAGCGTGGGGATGTGCTGTGGCTGTGTGCGCAGGGCCGCTTTAAACAGGCGGAGAGCGGATAGGGGGCGTTTGTAGCGCAGCATAAGGGCGCCCATTCTTCTGTGTTGTTCGACCTCTGCACCGGGCAGTTCGCTGGCCAGATCAAACAGGTTTTCCGCTTCGTCTAAGAAACCGTGCTGGGCGAAAAAAGCGCCCAAGCGCTCGTGGTACAGGGGGGATTCCGGGGCGTTGAGTATGGATGCACGCAGCTTTTTCATTTGCTTTGGCACGTCTGGATCGCCGGCGCCGATACGCTGTAACCGCTGGAACTTTTGCATGCTCAGTCGAGCTAGGTCGGCCCGGCCAGCGCGGCGCGCTAGCTGGGCTAAGCGGTAAAAGCCTTCGGCAAAGCCGCTGTCCAATTGAGTGGATTCAGCGAAGGCGACTAGCGCGTCGTCGTCGTTGCCTGCTCCTTCGTAGGCGCGTCCCAGATAGTAGTGCAGCGTGGAGGCATTGGGGAAGAGGCGGATGGCCTCATTGAATTGCGCAGCGGCCTCGGCAAAGCGCTCGGTTCCCAGGTATACTTCTCCCAGGCGCCGGTGGACTTCCGGTTGGTTTGGGGCATGGGTCAGCGCTTGCAATAAGTAGTGCTCGGCCGATTCGTACTGGCCGAGTTTGGTGTAAATCCCGCCCAGATTGAGATAGGTTAGGGCAAAATCAGGTCGCAGCCCGCGTATGCGTTCCAATGCGGCAATGGCAAGCGCATAGCGCCCTTCAGAGGCGTGCGCTGTAGCCATGATATTGAGAAGGTCAACGGAGGTCGAATCGATCGCCAACCCCGCTTGGCAAGCGCTTACCGCTTCGAGATACTGCCCGTTGACCATGTGCTCCTGCGCGCGCTGCAGGTGGTTTATAGAGGATTGACTTGGGGGCAGGGGGACCGGGGCGGTTTGCTCCGTCTGCTGGGGGGCGTCGTCGCAGGAGCAGTAGGCGATGGCCAGCAGTAGGAAGATGGTCCACTGCAGAGGCGTACGGGTCCGTTGGGGTGGTCGGCGCAATAGGGCGTGCAGTGCGTTGGCGTTGGGCAAAAGAAGAAAACCGTGGTTCTTTTATCGTAGACGGAATGCGTACGGAGTCGGATCAGCCAAGCAATATAAGCTATTTTGGAGTGTATATTGAACTGCAAGGGTAGAAAAGTGCGTGGAGAATCAACTTTCTCATGAGCGCAAAACAAAGAAAACTTGAACAGCACCAGCGCGATCAGCGCCAGCGTCGGCGGTGGATGGCCATCGGCTTACTCGCGGCGATTGGCCTGGGAGCCGGCTACTGGCAGTGGCAGCGCACCGTCGATGAGCGCGAGGCTGCCGAGGCGTTGCGCCGCGGAGATCAGCTTATGGCGCAGGGAAGTGTGCTACAAGCCATTGCCGTCTACCGACGGGCTGTGGAAAGGGCACCCGAACGAGCAGATGGCTGGGTGAAAATTGCGTCGGCGCATGCGGCCGCCGAGCGCTTTGCAGAGGCAGCGCCGCTGTACGAGCGGGCGCTGGATCGGGATCCGGCCCATTTTGAAGCGCGCATTGGTCTGGCCATAAGCCGAGAGCGGCTCGGTGAGTTCTTGGTAGCGGAAGCGCATTACAAAGCAGCCATTGGGCTTCGGCCGACCTTTGCCGAGATCTACTACAACCTCGGTTATCTGTATCAGCAGCAGCGCTTGTATCAAAACGCAGCGCTCCAATATGAGAAAGCCCTCGAGCTAAAGCCAAAGTTTATTGGCGCATTGGCCAATTTGGGATGGGTCTGGGACCGACTACACGATCCAGGTAAGGCCGTGGATATATATAAGAGGGCGTTGGCCCTAAAGCCAGATGAGGTGCCCATATACGTGCGGCTAGGGGCCAGCTATATGAGTATGAGCCAGTATGAGGAAGCAAGGACGGCCTATGAGAAGGCGCTGAGCTTGGGCGACGAGCGCCCTTCCGTTCTGCATGATTTGGGCGTTATCAATGAACAGGGGGGGCAACTTGAAGAAGCGCGCGTCTATTTTCGCCGGGCTTTGCAGCAGCAGCCGAGGGCCAGTGAAACGCATTTTCACCTGGCCGGCGTGTTGGATCAGCTAGGGGATCGGGTGGGAGCCGAGGTGCATTTTCGCCGGTCTATTGAGTTAGATCCGGATAATGCGGGCGCACATTATGGTCTAGCGCAGCTCTATTTTGCGGTTGGGCGCGGCCAAGAAGGACAGGCATTGTTGAAGATCTTTGCCCTGCTGAAGGAGTATCAAGGGCGACTGGTCCCGTTGAAGCGCGCCGTGGAACAGGCACCGCGCGATGCACAGGCCGCATACGACTTGGCCCAGTTACATATAGAATACGGCCGAGTGCAAAAAGGCGCCGCTATCCTGCAGCGCATTCTCGAGTTGAATCCCGATTTTACAGAAGCGCAAAAACGCCTTGGAGAAATCGCGGAGCCATCGAAGGCCGATAGGCTCTAAGGCTGGATCGTATAGGGGTTGGAACGCAGGTTAATCGCGCTGTGCGAGCCACCCTGATGCACGACGAGGAGTTGATTAGCCGCTAGGTCGAGCAGGCGCTGGTTCGTTCCGTTAGGCCAGGTAATATCGACAGCGTCAATGCGTTCGGCCGCGCCGAGGCCAAATTGGGCGCGCAGGTCGCTGTGCGATAGATAGCTTCCAGCGCCGTTAATGCGCCGGCGCTGGCGTACGTCCCCGCTGGTAACCTCGATCAGCGCGCCGACTCCGTCGCGGCTGTCCGCACGGCCGATAAGCTGCACGTACAGCCAATTTTGCCGGTTGCCACCCTCGTTGCGCATCAGCACGGCGCGATCGTTTAAGTTGACGACTAAAATGTCGAAGTCGCCGTCATTGTCATAGTCGCCAAAGGCCGCCCCTCTGCTGACCTGTTCAAGTGCGAGCGCGCGTGCGGCTTCTACTTGCTTAAAGCGCCCGTTTCCGACGTTGGAAAAAAGTTGGTTGGGTTGCCTGTAGCGCGATCCCGTATCGATGCGGTCGACCTGAGGGTATACGTGGCCGTTGGCCACGAACACGTCCAATAGCCCATCGTTGTCAAAATCGAAAAAGCGCGTCCCCCAGCCCATTAAATCAATGGTGGGTCCGGCTAGGCCTGCCGTCGTCGTCACATCGGTAAAGCGCAGGCCGCCTTCGTTGCGGTATAGCGTATTGGTTTCGCTAAAGAAATGGGTGACGTAGACGTCGGGATCGCCGTCGTTGTCGTAATCGGCAAAGTCGACGCCCATGCCCGCCTCGGTGTCCCCATCGGCATTGTAAGCGACGCCAGCCATTAACGCGACGTCTTCAAACGTGCCGTCTCCGCGATTGTGGAAGAGGACGTTGGGCGTTTCGTCGTTGGCGACAAAGAGATCCAATAGCCCATCGCCATTGTAGTCTTCGGGCACGACTCCGAGGCCGTAATAGCGGTTGGCGCGTCCGATGCCGGAGGCCTCCGTGACGTCGGTAAAGACGCCGTTGCCCTCGTTGCGGTAGAGTACGTCTGGCGCGCCGACCAATCCTTTGGGGCCGCAGTAGACCTGCAGGCCGCCGTAAAAGGTGCAGAGCTGGGGGTCAGCAGGGCGATTTTCGGCGTCAAAAACGACGTAGTTAGTGACGTAGAGGTCGAGGTCGCCGTCGTTATCGTAGTCGAAGAACGCCGAACTGGCACTGAAGTCATCGCCCGCAGTGCCGGCTGCCTGCGTGCCATCGACAAAGGTACCCCTGCCTTCGTTGAGGTAGAGCATATTGGCGCCAAAGTTGGTGACGTAGAGGTCGCGATCGCCATCGTTGTCGACGTCGCCGACGGCAATGCCCGTACCCCAACCGGCGTGGTCTGCACCGGAAGCGGCGCTGTGGTCGGCGTAGTGCCCCTCGCCGTCGTTGAGGTAAAACTGATTGCCCGGCCCCGACTGATCTAAATAGGTTGAAAAGGTCGCTCCGTTGGGGAGATACAGATCTAAGTCCCCGTCGTTATCTGCATCGAAAAAGGCCGCACCGTTGCCGTGCGCTTCCAGCACGTAGCGCTTGTCGAGGTCGCCGCAGACATTGTCATAAGCAATGCCAGCGGCCTGTGTTTGGTCGCTAAAGTGCACCTGTGCCGACAGCGCTAGAGGGGCGAGGGCAAAGCCATGCCCGAGAATAATCGACTTGATCAATTTCGACTTCGTACGAATGCGTGATGGCCTCATGAACCTATTCTGTTTCGGTGAAGTGCAGCACTTGGTTGGTCTGTAAGGGACCGTGCCGCTCGCTCTGTCCAGAGGGCCAGTAGATATGCAGGCTATCTACGATCTCTTGCTGACCGAGACCGAATTCGAGCGCAAAGCTGCTGGTCGAGCCAAAGCCACCGCCGCTCTGGATTTCGGCGCGGAGCGCGCGTCTGCCGCTATAGACAACGGCCTGGGCGCCGATGGCGGAAGTGTTGGGGGGGCGTCCCTCTATATCGACGCTGAGCCACCGGTTGGAAGTTCCTTCGTTGCGGTAGAGGCTGTTGGGCCACAGGTCGCCGGGATAGTGGCCGCCGAGCCCCACGTAGAAGTCTACATCGCCGTCGCCGTCGTAGTCGGCAAAGGCGACGCCGTGGCCCTTACCTTGATTGTCGACGCCGGCATCGCTGGCCACGTCCACATAGCTACCGTCGCGGGCGATAAAAAGCGCATTCGGCTCAAAGCGCGCCATAATAGGGCCGCCATTGGCCAGGTATATATCGATTTGCCCATCGCCGTCTAGGTCGCTGTAGCCGGCCCCCATCGAGCCAAATGCGCGCGCTAGGCCGGCGTCGGGTGCCCGTTCGTGAAAGCGATCGTTGCCGTCGTTGCGGTAGAGGTGTGCGCGACTGCGGTAGATGCCTGCGTCGCTCGTGGCCGAGGCCACAAAGTCCTCGTAATAGGCCATCGCCGAAACGAAAATATCTAGGTCGCCGTCGCTGTCGCTATCAAAAAAGAGGGGGACATAGCTGCCGTTGACCGGCGCGCTGACGCCGGCCTTTTCTGCCATATCGGCAAAGCGACCGCCGTCGTTGCGGAAGAGGCGATTGGCACCGGCGACATTGGCCACGTAAAGATCGAGATCGCCGTCGCCGTCGTAGTCGCCAAAGGCCACGCCCAAGGATTTGCCCACATCGTCTATGCCAAAAGGCGCTGCGCGCTCGCGGAACCTCCCGCTTCCGCTGTTGATATACAATTTGTTGGGTGCCCCGCTGCCGGTTACGCCGTCGGCCACGTAGAGGTCTAGCCAGCCGTCGCCGTCGACGTCGCCCCAGGCGGCGGTAAAGCTATCGTCTCCGTCTTCGGTGCCCGCTGTCGCCGCGATATCGGCAAAGCGCGCGTAGCCGTCGTTTTGGTAGAGGGAGTTGACCTCGGCACCTTCCCACGCGTCGCGCGTCACGTAGAGGTCGCTATCGCCGTCGCCGTCAAAATCGGCAGCAATGGCGGCCCAGCCCCCGATGTGTTTATCCAGTTCAGATCGCTCCGATGCGGGTGCAAAGCGTCCGTTGTCCTGTATAAACAGCCCGTGAGGTGTGGATATCCCGACGGTGAAAAGGTCGAGATGGTCGTCGCCGTCCAAGTCGGCCCACGCTACGCCGCGGCCGCGGTCGGTTTTGTCGACCCGGTTTTCTGGCGCCACGTCGGTAAAATGCACCGGAGACGGCTGCTGCCCGTGTGCAGGTGAAATGACGTAGGCGGATGGCAGATTGCCCGGATAGGTAGCGTGTGCTGCTAGGTAGGCCAGGCGCAGGTTCCAGAGGCGCACCGGCCGCTGCGGAGAAGCGGAGGGCAGAACGTCGATTGCGCGCTTATAGGCTTCGATGGCGCCGATAAAATCGCGCTGCCAGTGTCGTGCCGTGGCCAGTAAAAAGGGCAGATGCAAATCGTCGGGGGCCTTTTGCAGGAGATCTTCAAAATCGCGCTCGGCGCGTTCAAACTGTCCCAATCGCAGGCGCGAAGCAGCGGCCCCGGCCTTGGCCTTGACCATTTCGGGATCCACTTTCAGAATGGCCTCATACTGCTCTAAGGCTCCCTCTGGACTGGGGGGTGCATCCGTCATTAACACATCGGCATAGGCCATGCAGGCCGGCGTAAAGGTTGGAAAGCGCTCGACGATGAGCTTGAGCAGTTTGCGCGCCTCGCCGTCGCGTCGCATCATGCGGTATACCTGTGCCAGTTGAAAGGGCGCGTCAACGCGCAGAGTATCCAGCCGTATGGCGCGCTGAAGAATGGGGATGGCTTGTTCTAACTGGCGCTTGCGCATACTGATTTCGGCTAGGCCGAGCAGGGCCGTATACTCCGTCGAGTCGCGCAGGACGATTTGGCCAAAGAGCACACGCGCTGAATCGAGCTGGGAACGGGCTACGAGCTGCATGGCCCGTTCATAGAGCGCGGGGATGTGCTCTTTAGATGGAGGTTCCGGTTCGGGTACAGGATCACAGCTAACCACTGCGATCGCTGCTACAACAACGAATAGGGCCGAACGGGCAATGCGCATACGGGCAGTCATTCGATAACGTAGTCGATGCCCGTCAGTTCCTGCAGCGCTTTGCGAGCGGCTTCGGCATCGGGGCCTTGGCGCTGTTTCAATAAGTCCAGCAGCGCCTCTGCTGAGGCCGTATCCCCCCGAGCAGAAATTCCACGCACCGCTTCCAAACGGACCCACTCGCTGGGGTCTTGCAGCGCCGCGCGAAGCAGGGGCAGTGCGTCATCGATGGGGCGAATGGCCGCTATTTGGGTGGCGATATAGCGGACCTTTTCGTCGGGGTCGCGCATGGAGCGCAATACGGCCGGCGCGGCACTCGGCGACCAGATTTTATTGATGGCGGCCAGGGCGCTCTGGCGCACGATGGCGATACTATCGCCAAGCGCTAGCTGGAGCACGTGCGTAGCCGATGTGTCGCGGAAGCCGGGTAGGCCCTCCGCTGCGGCGGCGCGCAGATCGGCGTGGGGCGAAGAGAGTAGGAACTGTCGCACGGTATCGAGGAGAGCCGGCACGTGGATCTTCGACAGCGCGAGGACGGCTTCTTTGGCAATGTGCGTATTGGGGTCGTGGGCGAGTGCGCGCAGCGCGTTTTCGGCGCGGGGGGAGCCTATCCGGCCGAGGACCTGAGCGCCTATATAGCGCAGGGTATCCGAGCCGCTGTCCATGGCTGCGATGAGCGGTTCAACGGCCGTGCTGCCTTGGTCGACGAGGCGATAGGCCGCTTTGCGTCGCACCGCCGACGAGGCATCGGCTAAATCGCTTACGAGCTGGTCGGTGCTGTGTTGCTCACAGCCCAGACAGCAGAGCAGAGCGATGACTAAGTATCGAGGGAACGGCATGGCGGGAAATGGGGGATTGCACTGTTCCGAGGGGAAGATACCTCTCGGAACAGCGCGTTGTATTTAAGCAGTGAGAAAATGGATCGCAGTGCGGTCTCAGTTGACCATCTGCATAAGGCGCTGCGTCATGGAGCCTTCCTGAGTCAGCGCGTAGACGATGACGTTGATCGCCATTTGCATCTGGCGCAGCTTATCCTGCCCTTCAACGGATTCCGTATACCCCAGGCCGAGGCTGAAATCGATTCCTACGAGGCGCCCCTTTATAAAGTGTCCCGTGGTATATTGCCAAGCATTTTGGTTCTTGTTGGAACTGGTTCCGCGCGTCGAAGTAGGCGCTCCCCCTTTGAAATCGAAATAGGAGCTGAAGACCGGGTGGTCGTCTGGGAGGCGCTCAGACCAGAAATCGCGGCCCTCTACCAAACCGCCGTACTTTTCGAGGCCCTCTTTAACAAAACCGATGCCGCCAAAAATAAATCCGCCGGACAGCAGATAGCGGGTCATCTGCTCCAATTCGCTCTCGTTGGGTGCACCTGCGGGCAGGATAATGGGTATTTCCAATAGGCGATCGTCGTCGTAGGTGATGCTGCCGATGAAATCGGCGCTGATGCCCGTATACTCGTTCAGGCCGTTAACTAAAAAGCGCAGATTATTGGTCGATCCGGTCGCCGTGCCCGAAGCCAGTGCGGCAGCAGATATTACGCGGGCAAAGTTGATGAACCCTTTAATGGCCTGCGGATCGCCCTGTTCCTGCACGAGCATGGCGCGGTAGCGTCCGGTGTCCATGCTATTGACGTCGAGCATTTCAAGCGCCATATCGATTTTATTGTCCGGTTGGCGCGTGCCCGTAATGTCTACGGCGGTCATGGAAGGCTCCAGGGCAACCGTCCCCAAATCCACGGAGCGGGCCACCATCATCGATGGGCTTGCAGTCATGTTGAGTGCGGAAATGGTGCTAAAACTGGCCGTGGCCTTCACCTGGTCCATCCGCGCGCGCGTGGCTACGGTCTGGCGCTGGATCATTTGCCGTTTGGGTTTGGGGATCTTGCGCAGTTCAAGTGGCTTGGTCAGCCGCGGTTCGCGCTTTATGAACTTGGTCGTCAGCGGCCTTGGAGCCGTCTCAACCGTCTCTTCCAGGGGATCGATGATCGCCGCGCAAAGGTGGATGAGCACGGCGAGTATCAGCGATAATAGGAGATACTTATGGAGCTCTTTGAGAAGAATCTCAGGATGGAACGATCGGGCGGGTGAAACAAAGCGCCGCGCAATGCCTGAACTCATTGTAAAACCCTTTTCTCGTAGTGAACGGGCCGCTGCTTTGAAAAGACGAGATCGCCGATGCCCAGTGTCTGACCGCGTTTACGCACAGCGCGCTCCAACTTGTGGAGTCGCACCGTTGCCGAAGTGGGACCGACGGCTACTACTTTTACTCGGCCCAGCTTCATCTGCCTGTTTTCTCGCTGGAACACATCGAGCTGCATCCCTTCAATAATGCCATGATTAGCCCCTCTGTCAATGCGATACTGAGGTCGGTTGTCTTCATCGGTCGCTAGGATGGTGGAGATCGTTCCCCACAGGGGCAGGTGTGCGTCAATTTGGGGCAGGAGATCGCGTATCATGCAATCGATGAGATGGCCGCCGATGGCCGCATCGTTTTCGAGTGGGGATAGATACCAGCGGTCAGCGGAATTCAGCATGCGCAGGGAGGGTGGGTTTTTAAAGCGCTGACGCATAATCGGTGCTACGTAATCGCGTATGACCTCGGGGTGGGTATAGCCCGGATATTTGTCGGGATTGTAAACAAATCGGTTGTCGTGCTGCAGCATGATAGTGCTATCCTGTAAAGCGGACCAGACGATTTTATCGCGCTGGGTTTCTATCAGTCTAACTTCGATCGCCGCGCTCAGTGCGGGAAGAGCGGCTACTTCTCTGGGCTGAGAGTCGGCGGAACCGGAAAGCGTGGCTGCACTCGGCTCTGTGTAATACAGTGTGCGGTTGCGGTACAGCCTATCGATGCGCCGCAGCACGAAGTGTAAAACAAAGTCGATGCCTTCCTCCGCTTGAAATACGCTTCGTCCCCGCTGATCTAACTGTGCCGCTCGCGAGACCAGCCTGCAGCGGGGAAGGGTACCCAAGCCCCGCATTACGCCTTTTTGGGCCCGATAGCTTGCCGACTCGTATAGCGAATCGAGATGATCCCATCGCTTATCGGCGTCGGTCTCGTCGCTGAATGCGATGGCAACATTTAGGTGGGGTCTGGCCTGTAGGGCAGAGGGAGCAATTAGACCGAGGAGGATGCTCCACGCGCTCCACCGTATCATGAGCCTCTTTTCGTAGTCTATATTGAGCGCCAAATTGTGCGTAAAAATACATCTGCCTTAAGGCAATAACAATAATTATTTTTTTAGTTGTATGGGATTTTAAGATATAGACAACTATAGCCAAACACAGGCAATGCAATGCGTTTATGAATTTGTTAAGAATTTTGAAAAAGGGGGCGATATGATCTTGACTTTGGTTGCACTGCCAATTATCTTGGCCAATCAAGTAGACATTTTTTTACGCTCAATACCTAGGCTCTAATCGCGCAGCGTGCGCGGGGATGACCTAAGGTGTTTTTCTTCAAGGAGAAGAAGTATGAGGAAGCTGAGCATAGCTGCAGCTGCAGTGGTCGGTTTGGCCGGTGCCGCTTTCGCCCAGGGCGAAAGGGTATTCGACCTGCCGAAGCTTACCCAGGCACCCGTTCTCGACGGTGTCATTGACGGCGATGAGTGGAACGGTTCGCTCGAACTCGACTGTTCCCCCTCGCGCGTTCAGGCCGACGGTGCCGAGTATGGCTGGCGCGACATCGAAGCCCAGCAGAGCGAAGTTAGCGTCAATCAGTTGGTGCAGTCGGATGGCGAAGATGCCGCGATTGCCCGCACCGATGCCGACTTCAGCTCGCGCATTTGGCAGGCTTGGGATGACGACGGCCTGTGGGTCGTAACCGCCGCTGCCGACAACGTCCATGACGTTGAGGGTGGTGACCGCGGTTGGGCCTGGTGGGAGCGCGATAGCCTCTCCCTCTACGTCGATCTGCTCAACGAAAAAGAAGAGTCTGTGCTCAACGGTGAATACACCGCGCTGAATATCATCAACTTCCAGGCTCGTCCGCTTGAGTCCAGCCCCTACACCGTTTCGTGGGCCCGCACGGTTGAAAATGCGCGTTCTGACGAAGACGGTAACGATCCCGACCTCGTCGCTGGTTTCGACAACGGCTATCGCGACGCAGGCGACGAGTTTGGTGGCGAAGCAGACTACGTCCTTGAGATGTTTATTCCCTGGGAGAACCTGCTCCGTTTTAACCTGCCCGCCACGCCGGTCGTCGGCACCGAGATGGGTTTCTCTTGGCTGCCGCCAGATCCGGATGGCGATGACGCCTACGGCGGTCAGTTGCAGTGCTGGGGATGGGCTGATGACCCCTCCAACTACTCCACTTGGATCTTCTCCGACATGCCGGCTGGTCCCGCTGGTGGCAGCACGGCCGTCGAGAGCGATTCATGGGGTCGCATCAAGACGACGTTCCAGTAAGACTGGGCTTTATAGCCTGATGTAAAGGTCGTATTGTTGAGTTTCATGCCGGGGAAGTTACTTCCTCGGCATGAAACCTATAGAGGCCTATGCCTTTTTTCACTACAATACAAATTTGGATACGTGCCCGTGCGGGTGCGTGTCGAGGATGACGGGGAGCCGACGGTGAAAACGCCCTTCAAGGTGAATTTAAGCCAAATAGCACGGTTCTTGGCGTTGGTTGGCTTATGGACGCTTGCCTCCCAGGCCGATGCGCAGCGCCATCCGGAATCGCAGGGCCCCTTGCCCTACTATCGCGATGAACCGGGGGTGTTGCCGGAGCCTGAATGGCTGCATCGCCCCGAGTTCATCCGTGGGCCGCGGGATCGCTATGAGCGCGGTGCCAATCGACTGTTTTTGGCCACAGGGGACGACGTTCCCTACCTCAACTACGCCGAAGAGCGCTTTATCCTCTCGCAGCGAGAGTTAATTCCTTGGTTCCAGCCCAAAGGCCGTTCTTGGAAATTTCGCAACACGCGCTGGGATCGCATGGGCAATTATATGGGATCCCCCTCCAGTACATCCTCGCCGGCCAGCGGTTATTTGCGGCTGTTTTCTTGGGAGGAAACGCGCAGCGACGACGACGGTTTAGGGCGCAGTTTTATCGACCATCGCTCGCCTTCGCCGTGGGGGCCGCCTGCCGGATATAACGACGCCACTTTGCGCATAGGTCATTACAACTATAAAGATCTTCACTGGACGGCTACCGTCGGTCAGAGTGTGCGCAGTTATTTCACGCCGTTGACGCTAGCGCAAAGCCATCTTTCCGTGGCGCGCTTGGACTTCGATAATAAATTCGGCAAAGACCGCGCCACGATTCTGCTCAACAGGGGGCGGACGCGGCCCGGTGGCCTCTTTTCCGAATGGGCTTCCGTTGGCGGTGAAACCGAAGATGCCAACCCAGTCCTTATGTACGGTCTCCACTACAAGCATCGCTTCGGCCGCTACGCCCAATTTGGCACGACGCTCCTCAACCAGGTTTTGAACCAACCCGGATCCGGCAGCAGCAGTCCTTTGAAGGGCGATCTGCCCTACGATATGCTCGGTCCGCGCGTGATTCGCGTGTTCATCGCCGATGATTCACCCAGAGAGAGCCTGCACAATGCCAAGGTCTACGGCGTCGACATCGTCGTTCGCGGCACGCGCGGAGACCAGCCCGTGACCCTTAGCAACCGCCAGGGGGAATTCTACGACCCGGGTTTAGAGCCGGTAGTGGCAGGTGGGCGGTTGCTGAGCGGAGATGGGCGGGAGGCGGTCGGTCTTGAAACGGTCGTGTATGAATTTACTATTCCGGGTGATATTACGGCGACCTCGGCCCGCTTCTTCGCCGATGTCTCCAACGACTATCGAATTGGCATTCGGCAAATCTACGATTTTCCCGGCATTAGCCGCTCGGGCGAGCTCGATTTGGAAGAGCGGGTTTGGCCCGACGACTTCGTCACCACCGAATCCGTCACGCGCCGCCCCTTTAAGTGGGATATCCAGGAGGGCGAGGAACCCTATTATACGGTGGCCCGTTCGGAGGGCGTGGGGCAAAATGGTTCAAACCGTCGCGTCGTGCAGTTCGATCACGGCATTCCCACGGGCCAGAACCTATTTTCGTTCGACGCACAGGCCAATCTCATCGGTCTGAAGTTCAGCGGCGAAATCGTCCGCAACAATCAGAATTACATCTATCCCGTAGGCCGCAATGACGGGCGGCGGACCAGCCACAAGGCGTTGGCCTATTGGCTCAACGTCAAAAAGGATATTGGGATTGCCAAGCGCTTGGGCGCGCAGCTGGGCGCCGAGTTTTTTCGCTTGGATCCCAGCTATAGCGGCGGCTATGACAGCCAGCGCGGCGGCATGGCCTTCCACTTAGATCTGCAGGAATCACCGGGTGGGCGCGTGAAGTCGGATACGCAGGAGTACGGACTGGTCGAAGACAACGACGACGACGATCAGTGGCCCGATGATTTTGTCGAAGATACAGCCTCGCCGGGACGCCTTTCTTACCCCGGTTGGCCCAACGCATCCGTATATCCGGGCTTGGACGAAAATCTCGACAATATTCCCGACGTCGACCGCAACGAAAACTTTGTGCCCGATTGGAACGAGGCATTTCTCACCTACGATGTCGATCCGCCAGAGTTTGTCTACGGAATAGACTTTAACAACAACGGCATGCCGGATTTTCGCGAGAACGACGACTTGCCCGACTATCCTTATCGCCGGGATCAAAAGGGACGCCACTTCTTCCTATTGCTTGACCGCTTGGGCGGCTGGGGCAAATCCATTTCCGCTGGCTACTATAAGTCGAACGAGATTGCTGGCGGGACTGAGGCCAAAAGCATGTACCTGCGCTATGCTCTCGAAAAGCAGCGAGATGGGGTGGGGAGTTTACAAATCAACATCGATACCAAGATCGTAGAGGACAATATTCAAGACGATAGCTACGTGTATATCGTCCCGCCCAACGACGACGATGTCATTCCCTGGCTCAACAAGCCGGACCATCATCCCGACGTTGCCGGTCGCTACCGTCCTGCAACGCCCGATCCGCTGCTGATGCGCGACAGCTGGGTCAATACCGCTTATATCGACGCCGATTACCTGAAGATTGCGAATATGCGCATTCACAATGCGCTGCTGTGGACGCGCAACAGCATGTCCGAGATTCCCCTTGAAGGAGGCGGAGATGGCGAGTTGTTGCAGGCCGAAGACGTCCGCTCGCGCCTCATCGTGATCAACAAAGTCGATCGAACCTGGTTGCTTAAGTCCATCGCGATTTCGACCAAGTTCAAACACCGCTTAATCTACGAAAATGTCGACAGCGAAGAAGATCCGCGCATATCAGCTTCCGATTTTATTCCCATCGTGATGGGGGAGTATGCGCTGACGCCCAAGACCCGATTGGTGCTGGGCGCACAGGGCATGCCTTTTTTGCCCATGAAGCACTGGGATAGAGCCAATAAAGACGGCACTTATTCTCAGACCGACTACGCCTTCATGTACAAGATGCGCTCGGAGTATTTCGGTTTTGAAAACGACTTCTTCTTCGGCTATTTGCTTACGGATAGGCAGCACACTCGATTGCGCGACCGCGACTTCAATCGCGGCACGTTTTTCGTCGAAGTCATAACGCCATTCTAATCACGGTGAATGCGATGCCTCTGTTGAACTATACCGGCATACTCGCGGCTCTGTTGATCGCGGGATGCGCGCTTCCTCCGCACTCTGTCCTTAAGTATCAGGTGCAGGCTTTACCCATTATCCCCGCGGGTGAATCGGTCTTTTACGAAGATCCGGTAGACAGCACCATTGTTTGGAGCAAAGAGGGCCTACAAATCAAAGTCCGGTTTTACAACGACGACATGCTCGATGCCCGTTTTGATCCGAGAGTGAGCCCCTATACGCTGACCGGATGGAGCGATCCAATCTTGGGGTACACGCCGCCGCTGTGGACGACGTTTGAAATCACGGTGATCAACCGCACGCGCGAACGCGTAGAACTCGACCCGACACAGGCCATACTGCGACTGGACAATGGCAACCATCTCTATTGTCGTCAAGGCGTTGGGGTTTGGAAGACGCTGCCGCACTACTACGACTACAGCTATCTGAAGTGGAGTGGCCGCCAGGGCAACGTCGAGTTTTATGCCAATACGGACCGTAACGCCATTTGGAACCGCACGGAATTTCAGCGCGAAAAGCCCGTGCGCAAAGGGCGCAAATACACGGGTATGCTAACCTTTCCTCGGCTGCCCAATGACGTCGAGTCGTTCACCCTTGAAATCAACGATTTCATCTTGGCCTATGACAGTGCCGAAGCCGGTTTTGGCAATCCGATAGAGTTTACTGATATACACTTTGACTTTACAGTGAAGCAGGGAGTGGTCACCGTGGAGAGGAGTCGCTAAATGAGAGCGCCTGCTCTATACATGCGCGCGTTTGCCGTGTTTGCTGCGTTGGCTGCCGTTGTTGGCTGTGGAAATCTGAAATACCAGGCGCTCAAGGGGACCAGCGTGGAGAATCCACCGCAGGCTCCGGTGAAGGTCTACGTAAAGGAGTTCCCCGTTACGAGCAAGGCCAATGTAATCGATCCCAATGCCGCGCTGGGGGACGGCGGTTACGGTGGAGGCGGGCGATCGATCAATGCGCTGGCGGAAGTGGGCAATGCCATCATGGTCATATCGAGGCCCTCGCGCATCGAAGACCTAACCCGTTCCCTACTGCGCGAACTGCGTCCGCGGCAGCTGCGCATCTTTTCCGAGTACGATCGGGTAACAGACTTGAAGGGCGTTCGCAATATTGACAACCCATTTGTCCTCGTGCCGCCGGAAGACGAGTCGGCGCAGCTCGAAATTAGTGGCACTGTCTACTTGTTGAGCGAACGCGTCGAGCAGCGTTTTTCGCAAAACAGCAGCAGCGCGCGCGTGGAGCTTGTAGTGCGTGATGTTGCCAGCGGGGAAGAGGTTCGCTTGCCGCCGACGGCGGCCGGTATAAGCATGACCTATAACTCGAAAGAATTGGAAGAGGCGATCGCCATTTTCATCTCCACGCTGCTAACCCAAAAGACGCTCTTTTGAGGTGGTGAGGAAGATTGCCTTGGTATCAATGGTAACCATGCTGACGGCCTTTCCCAGCGCAGTGGATGCTGCAAGCCAAACGGTGACTTGGCGTTGGGATGGCGAGGATGCGAGTGTCTTGCAGTTGCTGCAGACAAGCGTTGACGTCGGCCGCGGAGTTGTGTTGGACGTGCTCTCGCCAGACAAAAATATAGCTTTGGGAGCGATCGCGCGGAACGATTTTGGTCTGCGTGAACCGCTGACGGACGGGGAGGTCTCTCTGGTTGCCAGCGAGTGGATATCCAATACGCCGAACGTATTCGGTCGATATTTCACCGTTGACCTTGGTGTAAACCGTGCGATAACGCGGGTGCGGGTGCGGCCCGGTCAAACCGCGATTAACCAACCGGAATACTACATCCGCGGATACAGAGTGGAAGCGGCCTTGGAAAATGATCCGGATATTTGGCGTCTGCTGGCCGAAGAGCGCACGAACTTCAATTTGCTAATTGACACCGGTGCGGACTCTACGTGGGCCGTTGTGGCCGATGGTCAACTCGCTTCTCGTTTGGGCCGCTACGTGCGCTTTACCATTACCCGGCAGGACCGCAGCAATTGGGTGGCAATTGGCGATATCGAGGTGTTCGGCGAGGGCGTTGAGGCTGAGGGTACGGCTCAATACACCTGGTTGCCGCAAGCACCGGTGAATGTGGGGCGCATACGGTGGCAGACCGAAGACCGTGCAGAGGGATTTAGTCTGTCTGCCAAGGGCGGTGATGAAACGTGGTCTACCGTCAACCCGCTGGAGTCCGATCGGTCTTTTGCAGGAGCTGAACCGATCGACTCGCTGCAATTTATGGCCTCGCTGTCGACTCACGATCCGTTTGCCACGCCCGTTTGGCGCGGGGTAGAGGTCGAATACGACACGCGCTTAGTCGCCGACGGGGCGTTGGGGGCGGTTGAGCCCAACGCGGTTGCCCGCGGGGAGTGGGCCGAGATTAACTACAGCATTGAACTGGCACTGCGAGCGGATAATTACGGTGTGGATAGGGTGCTATTGGACGGAACGGCGCTGGTCGTTGATGGGCTGCGCGTGGATGGCGTCTTGCTGAGCAATAATGAGTATAGCTACAGCGCCAACGACGAATTGGGTCAGACTGAGATACAGATAAACCGCGCGGTCTTGCAGACGGCTCTGCTCCAAATAGAAGGCCGGGGCCTTTTCCTCAACGAGGTAACGGAGATAGGATTTCGCGTTGGCAATGCGCAGCAGGAAGAAGCCGACGGCTATATTAACTGGCAAAACGGCCGAGAGAGCCCGGTGGCTAGTTGGCGCGTGCGCGCTCAGGGAACACCCGGCGAATTGCTCGGCGAGATCGAGCTTTCCGAGCGGCCATTCTCGCCCTACGAAAGCAAAGAGCTGACGTTCAAGTTTATCGTCTCCAATTTGAACAACCCAACGGATATCGTCCTTTCGCTCTATCGTTTGAACGGCGTGCGGGTCCGGCAAATGCAGCAAAACGGCGGTGCGCGGCCCTATGAATTCCGCTGGGATGGAAGGGATGAAGGGGACCGATTGGTGGACCCCGGTCTCTACTTGTACGAGGTAAGAGTAGCCGGTGGCGGCGAGAGGAGCGGGCGGCGAGGAACATGCGTTGTCGCCTATTAGAAGCTGGTTGTTGTTCATTAATTGTTTGGGACTCAGTGTCGTAGGGCCAGTCGGCGCCGCGTTTGAAACGGGGGCAGGGGCGTATTCCACTGCGCTGGGCAACGCTTTTTCGGCCGGGGTAGAATCGGCCGAAGGAGTATGGTTTAATCCTGCGACCTCTGCTAGGCTGCGTTTGCCGCGCGTCGCCATAACGCAGGGTGCGCTCTACTCAGGGCTGAGCGATCGCCCAAGCATCAGCGCTGCAGCCGGTGTTTGGCCCCGGCGCTGGGGCACGCTGCAGGCGGGTTTTTCCGGCCTGTGGGCAGATGATTGGGCTGAAAGCCAGTGGCTATTGGGCTACGGTCGCGTGCTGCACCCTCGGTTGTCGGTTGGAGCGCAGCTGCGGACGGCCAGTTGGAGTTCGGGGCGCTATGGGCAGCGCCGCTGGCTGGCCACCGTCGGTGCCCTATACGAAGCGGGGTGGGTCAGTTCGCGTTCCTACGTTCGCTTTTCGGCTGTCGTGGCCAATATAGGCCGGCCCGATTCCAAGTCGGCCAGGGCGTCGGGTATGCCCGCGCGTTCGCATACGTTGGGCATGCAGGTTCGAAATGCAACGCGTGCCCTCTTGCTCGACTTGGTCGAACAGGGCGGCGATTGGCAGGCGCGCTGCGGGTATGAATCGGTGCTGCGCGCCGAATTAAAGCTGCGGCTTGGAGCGACGGTATTGCGGGGTGATACCGTAAATAAGACCGGGCATATAGGACTGGGGTACGAGTGGAAAAACGTGCATTTTGACTATGCGTTTTCGCGTTCGTACGACCTAAACGACTTCGGGGCCGACCACCGTTTTGGCATTGGCTATGCTTGGTGAGGTTTCGGACGCAACGAAAAGGCAAAAGGATTCGCTGAGCGGAGGCGAATGTCCATGAAAATAGAGCGGTTTTTATACTTCTCGGGTGAGGGAGCAATTATGGAGCACGCGAATCGCGGTTATCGCTTGAGGTTACACGTCCTCGGGGTGCTTTGCGCGCTGGTCGCTCTGGGCGATGTCGGGTTTGCGCAGACGCACCTGCGCGATCGCGACTTTCTCAATCTGGGCTCGACAGAGGGCTATCTCAACTACGGCCGCACGGAATACGAGCCCTATCCCGAACTCATTAGTGCGCGCAATCGCTACGACCGCCTGGGCAATTTTCAGATGCGCGGCCACAGGACGTTCACCTGGGAACTCCAGCGTCCTGGGTTTAGCGAAATCAGCACGCGCTCTGAGCAGTATCTGGGTTGGTTTAACAACCTCATCATTATGAATGATACTTACCGGGGTTGGGATTTCGGGGTGACGGTTGGTGAGGATATCCGCACTAAACTCACCGATTTGACCTTCCACGATCCGCGCTACTACGGTATTCGCATGGACGGCGCGTCGGCCGATAACCGCTTTACGCTACTGCTTAGCCAGGGCGGCACGCAGGCCACGCAGTCGCCCAATCCCAAGTTTTCCACTTTTCAGGGCGGCAAAGAGCGTTCGTCTGTGCTGATGTTTGGTGGACACTGGGAGACGCAGTTGGGCAATATCCTCAAACTGGGCGCTACTTATTTCAACCACCATATGTTGGATACGTTCAATGACAAGGGCGCCTTTGTCCGCGGCGATACACCCTATAGCATGCTGGCGCCCGCCTTTATTACGATCATCGTCGAGGACGATTCGCCCGATGCCAATCAGGTCGGTGCCGTCGTATACGATGTGGGTATCGAAATTCAGGCCGAGTCGCTGGGGCAGCAAATCCGCCTTAGCAGCTTGGAAGGCGATGCCAACTACGATCCCACTCTGAGGCCGACGGTAGAAGGCGGCCTTCTCAACGCAGACGGCGGTCGTCACGTCAGCGGCGACGGCCAGCGCGTATTCTACACTTTCCGGATGCCCGAGTTCGCCCTGCCCGACGCGGCCGACTATGCCAACGATCCGTCCGCGGCGTTAAACGGACTCACGGTCAAATCGGTTCGCTTTCTGGCCGATGTAGCCGGCGATTACAGAATATTGGTTAAGCAGCAGCACCTCTTCTTCAATGAATCGGCCTACGAGAAGAACCTCGAAAAAGAGTATGTGCCCGGCGATAATAGCTACGTCAATCCATTCACCGGTTTGAAAGGAGCGGATGCCCTGCTGAGTCCGCAAGAAGCCTACGAAGCGGGGGAAGAAATATTCAAGCAGTGGCCGGTGCCGCCCAACCAGTCGATTAGCCAACTCAACCCCTTTATGCAGTTCAAATGGGATCTGGAAAACCCAGAAGAGGTGGCCTATACCGTCGTCCGCGCCGAGTCCAACTCAACCGATCTGAGCAACCGCCGCATCGTGAGCTTTGACTACGGCATTCCCACCGGGCAAGCGCTATTCGGTCTCAATAGCCACCTGACGTTGGGTGGATTTGATGTCAAGGCCGAGTTCGTTACAAATCCGCAGTATTTTATCTACCCGATTGGGAATAATGCGGGCAAGCGATTTCAGAAGAAGACGTTGGCCTACTTCATCAATGCGGTCAAGCGCTACGAGTCGCTGTCCTTTGGCGTTGAACTCTTCCAACTCGACCCCGACTACGGCGGCAATTACGACAGCATTCGCGGTGGCGTGCCCTTTTTTACTGATGTGGCGCAAACCGGTTCGCAAATGCAGGAAATATTCGTCATGACCGACAACGACGACAACGATCAGTGGCCCGACGAACTCATCGTCGAACTGCCTAGCGCAGACCGCCAAGATTCGGGCGTTTTTCCCGGCCTCGACGAAAACCAGGATCTGGTGCCCGATACCGATCAGAACCTCAACGGCATCGCCGACTGGACCGAGCCCATTATTTTTTACGATGCCGATCCACCCGAATTCGTCTACGGCCTCGACTTCAACAACAACGGCGTAGTCGATTTTCGCGAAAACGATGGGTTGCCCGATTACCCCTATCGCCGTGATCGCCGCGGGTTCCACCTCTTCACGCGCAAGGACGGCCTCGGCTTGTTGGGTAAGACCCTTTCGCTGGGCTACTACGACACCAAGGAAGTGGCTGGTCGCGGCAGGGCCAAGGCCATCTACGCGCGCTACGAGTACAGCACGAACTCACCGTATTTGGGCCGTATTCGCATCAACGAGGATATCAAACGCGTAGAAGACAGTATTCGCGATGACGTCTATATCTGGCGCGATCGCAGCGTGCAGCGCATCGACTCGCCCTATCCGCACATCACGCCGCGTCAGATAGAGGAGCGCGACCTCAACTCGCAGTTGCTGCCGCCCGACAGGGACCCGTTGCTGATGCGCAACAGCCTAGTCAATACCCTCTTTATCGAGGCACGCACCAGCCCCATCATCGATTTTAATTTGATCAACAACATTCAATGGCTGCGCAACAGCCAGTCAGCTGACGAGTTTGACGACGGCGTAGTACAAGAAGAGGACGTCCGTTCGCTCATCACCATGGTCAATAAAGTCGACTATACGATCCGCGCTGGAAATGTTACGGTAAAGCCCATGTTCAAGCATTTGCTCCTGCGCGAACACTCGCAAAAGCTCGATCGCGAACAGGGTCAAGGCAGCACGCGCTCGTTTTCCATTTTTACGCCGATTTTGCGCACCCGTCTCGATCTGACCAACAAATCCTACCTGCAGCTGGGATTTCAGGGGTTGCCGTTCTGGCGCTACACCAAGACCGACCGCGTCGACAGCAGCCAGAATTTCAAGGAGTGGACTACCGTATTCATGTTGACCAATCGATCGGATTACTATGGTTTTGCGCTGTCGACTCAAATTGGCTGGGAGACTACCCGCCGCGAGTATGACGACGAGATCAATTCGGCGCTCAACCGCAACAGCTCTACGCTGTTTTTCGATGTGCTGGCCGGCTTTTAAAAGGCCCAACCACCTAGGACGCAGAACGAACTGAGGATCCAACTATGCTTCTTGTGAATCTTCTCGTGATTGCCATAATGGGCGGAGCTGTGGGGTTGACGTCGCGCTATTTTTCCCCGCAAGAGCTGCAAGATCGCTTTGGCTTTGGGCAAAAGCTCTATGCCTTGGGCGACTACGAGAAGGCCTTGCCTCATTTCGAAGCCGTTATGGCGACGAAAAACAACATCACGATCAACGTCGAAGATGTCACTGTTACTCTCGACGAGTTTATCTTGCCCGTGCGAGTTGCTGCCACCTATCAGCTGGGCAATACGCACAACAAGCTGGGGCAGGACAAACTGCGCCGCTCGGGGTTCTTGCGCGCAGAGGGCAAAGAGGATCAAGCCGATCAGCGCTACCAAGAGGCATTGGAGGAATTCAAGCGCAGCTTGGAGTATTTTGGCGAAATAAGCGCTGGCGAAGAAATCGATGAGCGCACGCGGGTTATGGCGCAATTCCAGACGCTTGAAACCAACTACAAGCTCAAGCAATTTGATAGCGTGATTGAAGAGGGGGAACGCCTGCTCGAGCAGTTTCCCAACAGCGTGTATGAGACGGCCGCTTACTATAATATCGGCTGGTCGTATTACGAATTGGGTCAATACGGCAACGCTATCGACAACTTTAAAGAAGTGATAACGCTGTCGCCGCGCGGTTCGCACGCCGACCGCTCATACTTTCAGATCGCCGAATCGTACGGCAATTTGGAAGAGTACGACCAATCGCTGAACTACCTGGACCGGCTCATACGGCGCTATGACTTTTCCGCGATGTCGGAAAAGGAACTGATAGAAATGGCCAGCCTCAAGCTCAAAGGCCTCGTCGAGGAGACCTCGCGTGAATTGGTCGCCAAAGCACAGCTCAAGCGCGGCGATATTTTTTCCCGGCGCGGCGATGTAGATATGGCGCTGGCGGCCTATGCCAATGTGCCGGAAAAGTATCCGATGGAGACGGCACTAGTCGAGAATGCCTACATTCGCTCAGCCGAACTGATCAACGAAACGCGCGGCACCGACGCGGCGCTTATCGCCTACCAGAGCGCCATTGAAAACGTTGACGACAAGCGCTTTCAGGCCAGAACTCAGCTGACGATCGCGCGCTTGCTGTTTGAAAAAGATGCCTTTGAACGGGCGGCCGAGCAGTACCGCATCTTCCTCAGCGCCTACGGAGACGTGGCGGCGCGCATTGGCTTTGCCGAAGACAAGGTGCTCTTCCGCATCAGCCAGTGTCACCAAGCGCTGATTCGCACGCACTTGGCCAACGGCAATGCCGATGGGGCAGACGAAGCAACGGCTGAGGCGTTGAGGATCTACGACGAGCTGCTAGTCAAACACGGCGATAGCCCGCTGTTGCCCGACGTCTACTTCTCGCGCGGTTACGCCCGCCAGCTAATAAAAGACGCAGGAGCAGCCGACGACTTCACGCATATGGTTAGTACCTACCCCGATCACCCAGCCGCCCCCAATGCGCTTCTGCAGCTTGCGCGCATCGACTTTGAGGCGGGTAAGTTCCAGAGGGCACAGGCGACCTATGAGCGATTGCTGACGGACTTTCCCGAATCTGACCCGATCAATCCCGCGCGTATGGAACTGGGTCTGTGCTTCAAGAATATGAACGACCTGACCCGCGCAATCGCCTCCTTTGAATCGATTGATTCGCAGTGGAGCCAGTGGGGCAAAGTGCAGGCTGAGTTGGCCGACCTCTACGTGCGTTCCGGCGATCGCTCGGGTGCCAAGCGCGTGCTCGAGCGCGCTATGGAGCAGGTTGACAGCGATGAACTGCGCGGACAGCTCGTTTACGTAAAATCGCGCGTCCACTTCACCGAGGCCGAGTATCGCGAGGCCATTGAAGGCTTTTCGCAAGCGCTGGAACTGCCTATTCGCGAAGATATTTACAACGGTTCGCTTCTCTCGCGGGGCAGTGCATACTACGAACTGGCCAAAACGCTCGATGCCAAGGGCGATACGGCGCGCGCGCGCGGCGAATACGAGTTGTCTTTGATTGATATGAAAGCGCTCCTTGAGCGCGACCCGCCAGCCAACATAAAGGACAGCGCATTTCGTACTTTGGGTGCGGGAATGATCCGTCTGCAGCGAGAGGACGAGGCCGTTCGCTACTACAAAGAGCTCATCGCATCCAGCGATGATCAGCAGCAGCGCGCGACGTTTCAAATGCTGCTGATGGAGCTCTATTTTGATCAGCAGGCCTTCGAACAGTCTGAAATCTTTGCCCGAGAGCTCCTCGAAATGGATTTCGAGGACGACAACAACGCCGGCTATTACCGCAAAGAACGCGCCTATTCAATAATTGGCAACGCGCTTGTTCAGCGCAAAGATTATGCGGAAGCCAGTAAGATTTTCGCCGAAGGGCTAGCCCAGTATCCACAGTCGGGTGAGAGCGCCAACCTGGCCTTTTCCAAGGCGTTTTCTGATTTCAATGGCGGCGATTACGAACTGGCCGCTAAGGGGTTTGCTTTTTATGTCAATTCGTTTTCGAACGATCGCAATGCCGTACACGGCCAGTACTACCTGGCCCATAGCTATCAAATGCTCACCGACTTTGATAGCGCGGCGACGTCATTCAGTGAGCTAATGGATCGCTATCCTCGCTCGAACTATACCGAAGAGGCGATGTTCTTAGTCGGGGAAAATTACTACAACAAGCGCGATTTCGCCGCCGCTTCGCAGGCCTATTCTACGCTGCTAGAGCGCTTTCCGAAGGGAAGGTATGGCGACGCGGCTCTGTACGCCAAGGCCTGGTGCGAATTCGAGCAAGAAGATATGGAAGCGGGAGTGGCTTCAATGGCCCAGCTCGTAAGCAACTTTCCCCAAAGCGAGTTTGCCGCCAAAGCTCAGTTTACGGTTGGCGATTACCACTACAACAACCGCAACTATAAAGAGGCGCTCAAAGCCTACTCTGTCTTGATCGAGTCCTATGCCTCTACGCCGGAAAAACAGCGCGCAGAAGCTCTCGTCGAAGAACTGAGCGAAATCGAGGCGAGTTTGGATTACGCTCAGGTTATGGGCAAATTCGAGTCAAAAGACTATGAAAATGCCATTAGGGGTTTTAAGGAAATTATCGAGAAATATCCCGATACCTATACGCAGCTGGCTGCCTATTGCAATCTGGGGCTCACCTACGAGATCCTCAGGCAGTGGCCTCAAGCTGTCGAGAATTACGATCAAACCCTGGCCAGAGGGGAGGGCGATATCGAAAATTCGGACGTCGTCAATTTTGCTCGTCTGCACCGGGATTGGATCGTCGAAAACAGGCTATAACACGCACCCTACAAGCGCTACAATGGGAGGTCTAAGATGTCGGAAAATTTTATAGTCGGCCAGTTTCTCAAGGGCGGTCCAATGATGTGGCCGCTATTGATCTGTTCTCTCATTTCGATGGTCGTTGCCATCGACCGCCTGTTGAGCTATATGCGCCTGCCGTCTGAGGAAGAGGCGGAAGCACATCTTTCGGAAGTGGAATCGGTGTTGGAAAAGGGCGGCGAAGCGGCCGCCGTAGAGCACTTCAAGGCGAATAAAGGCGTGCTCAATTACGTTTTTGCCGCGTTGTTAAAACGCTATGACTCGCTCGTTTTAGAGAATCGGACGGATGTGGAGGATATGCGGCAGGAACTCATCACGGTTACGGAAGAGGCGGGCATCGACTATCTCGGCCGTCTGCTCAATGCCTTAGGGACGATTGGGGTGCTCGCACCGCTCATGGGGCTGCTGGGAACGATCGTGGGAATGATCCGCGCCTTTGACGCCATTGCCCAGGCCGGTGCCGGCGATCCGGCCGCCGTGGCCAGCGGTATTTCCGAAGCGCTTATCACCACGGCTTCGGGTCTGATCGTGGCCATTCCGACCATCGTCTTTCACCGTTACCTATCTGCCCGGGCCGACAAGGCGTATAAGGAGATTGAACTCTACTGCCATGCCTTCGCCAACACGCTTATCGTTCGCTTTAGCAATCAGCGCGAGAGCTAGAAGAGGAGAAGGGGGATGCCCAAAAGGCCAGCACTAGCTCGGCGAATAAAGGGCAAGGCGCGCAATAATGCGCGTTTTGCGACCAGTACAGATCCGGATATGACGCCGTTGATCAACTGCATCTTTCTGCTATTGGTCTTCTTTATGGTGGCGACGACCTTTCTCAATACTAAGGGGCTTAGCGTTGATTTGCCTGGAGGCCAGGGGGATGATTCTTCGCGCGCTAGCAAAGATATCAACATCGTCATAGAAAAAGACGGTGCGATACAGGTCAACGGCGAATTGACGACGACCGAGCAGCTTGCCGAGCGGATTGGCAATATCGTTCAGTCCGATAATATCAAGAATGTGATTATAGAGGCGCATCGCACCGTTCGACACCAAACGGTGGTCCAGGTCGTCGATATCGCGCGCGGACAGGGTATCCAAGCGGTGGCTTTTGCCAAGTCGGCGGAGGGCTAGCCATGGCGCGCAGAATGCAGACAAGCGATGCCAACAACAACGATCTTAACCTGACACCCCTGATTGACGCGGTCTTTCTATTGCTGGTCTTTTTTATGGTCACGTCAGTTTTTGTACAGGCCACGCAGTTAAAGATCGAGTTGCCCATTGCCGACAACTACGACAAGATCGACCAGGAGAAAAAGCTGAGCCTGCTCATTTCGGCCGAGGGGCAACTCGAGTTTAACAGTCAGTTGGTGAGCATGGGCCAGTTGACCGGCTTCATTGAGGACGAACGCCTGCGTTCGGGGTCGGGCACCCTCATCATAACGGCCGATGCGCAAACGCCGCACGGCTTTGTACTCGATGCGATGGAAATGGCGGTAATGGCAGGTGTGAGCAAGATCGACCTCGAAACCGGCGAAAACAAAGCGGCCGGAGAGGCCAGCGCCGCGGCCGCAGCAAAGGAATAGCGAATGACGTCCCTTCGGTTGAGTTCTATTGCCCTGTGTATGTCCCTTATCGCCACGCTGAGCGGATGTGCCTATCTGGCCAGCCTCATCCCGCAAGAGATGTATTACGAAATCTCTCTCAGCCCTTTGCTGCCCGAGGGGAGAGGTGAGTATCAGGTTGACCCCGACGATCCCCAAGCGGTGACGTTTAGCCACGAGGGCATGGTCGTACGGGTGCGGCCCTATACCGACGACGAACTCAACGCGCTCTATCCACCGCTCTTTGACGGGCGCCATACCAATCCCTACACCACCGATCAACTCAATGTGGATCTCGGCTACGTGCCGCCGATTTTTATGGTGTTTGACATAACGGTGGTCAACCAGACGTATTCCAAGATCGAATTTGACCCGGCTAGGACTTTGCTTACGACCAATACCGGACGCAAGCTGCGCTATTACGATCCCGGTAGAGCTGGAGAGGGCGTAGATCCGCTGGGTGGAAACCGCTTTAGCACCTATTATCAGACGGAGCGGGGCCGTTCGGGTATCGATAAGGACATCAACTTGGAACGCATGGGCCTTATTTACAAAACGGCTTTCCATCGCTTTCGCCCCGTCTTTCGCGGCGACGAGCGCAGCGGCACGCTGACCTTTGATAAGTTGCCTCCCGATGCGACCGAGGTGGTCCTTTCAGTTGATGACTTCGTCCTTTCTTTTGACGCGAGCGGCAACCCCGAACGGACCATTGACTTTGAGTGCCGGTTTAAAGTCAACCAGGGCGTTGTTGAAAGCCAAGTCGATCCGCTGTTAGATTAGGGCGCCAGCCCCCTCTATCGGGGCCCATTTAACGAAGGTTAACTCACCTGTTTAAACCGCACATCGTTTCATCTGCAAGTAATTCGACCAGAGAATGCACGGCCTCCGCACTCTCTGGTCGAATTGTAATGTCGTCTTTGTCGCTCGCCCTATGTGGGCTGCTGATGGCCTGTGGCGGCGAGAAGCCGGCGCCCACACTGCTGGCACGAGTAGGCGATAAGTCCATCCATATCGACGATCTCATTGCTTTTGAGCGCGCCATTGAAAGCGGAGATTCGCTGAGCGCAGAGGCGCATCGCCAGCACCTTAATACGCTCGTCGATCGCGAAGTGCTGATCTTGGAAGCGCGAGCCCAAGGCTTGGAGACCGATGCCTATTTTCAGCAGGTACTGGCTGGTGATATTGAAACTAAACTAGCCGAAATGATGTTTAATCAGGAGGTGGCCGAGCGCTCTGAACCGACGCCGGAAGAAATTGAGGCGGCCTATGCCACCGGTGATTGGAAGCAGCAGGTCGTAAGCGTTGAGCTGTTCTTGCCCGACGAGGAAACGGCGCTTAGGGTGCGCGCGGAAATTCTCAATGGAATGGACATCTTCGAGGCCGGTCGACTCTATTCGGTTGACCGCCTAATGCACATTCCGATGGGCGGTGCTCAGCAGTTTGTCTATTCCAAACAGGATGGACCGGCCGAAGTCGTTCAGCGCGTTTTTCAGATTCCCGCCGGTAGTATTTCATCGCCTATACCGCTATTTAATGGCTTTGTCCTAGCCTACGTCGCCGAGTACCGCGACGTCCAGCGTGCGGAGGTCGCCGACGAATTGGCCCGCTATGTTCGCAAGGAAAAGCGTCGCTTGCTGCGGGGGGCCTATTTGCAGCATTTGAACAAAGCGCTCAATCTGCAGTTTTCATCGACCGGTTTAGAGCGCGCTGTTGCCCATTTGTCGCAGCTGAAAGCGGACGATTCGACGCCGCTGCCGGCCGACTCCAATGCGGTGGTCTATTCGTACGGTGACGCGTCTGCCGACCTGGGGACCGTTGTGGGATTGATGCAGGGTCCGGCGCGGCGCTGGCCCGAAATAAATTCGGAAAATATCGTCGCCGAAATAAAGAATACCGTATTGCCGAATCTGCTAATGGCCGCCAATGCGCGCGAACGCGATATCGATTCCTCGCCCGAGTTCCTCGCCTGGAAGAGCTGGCGCAGCGAGGATTTGCTCCTTTCGCTGCTGCGCAAAACCGTTTGCTCCGGCATCGAGGTGTCAGAAGATGAGGTGGTCTCGCACTATCGGAAAGTGAGGCGGCGCTTTCGCATTCCCGGCTATGCCCGAGTGCGCGATGTGCTGGTGGCAACGCGGGAGGAAGCTGTTGCGCTCAAAGAGGCCGTTGAAAATGGAGCCGACTTTGCCCAGATCATTGAGGAGCATTCCCTGCGCAAGGGCAGCAAAAAAGGCGTGTTTCGCGTCTTTGCCCTACAGGCCAATAAATATGGCAGCGGGTGGATGAACTACGCGTTTAACGTCCCTATCGGACAGCTTGAGGGGCCCGTGCAGGCCGAAGGGGGATTTTCCCTATTGGAAGTAGTCGAACGGGTCGATGATGCCTATTATTCCCTCGACGAGTCTAGGGTGCGCTCGGCGGTCACGCGCGATATGCAAAAAATAAAAGAACGCAGCGCGTTTAATGAATTTGTAAGGGACGTGCGCGCAAGGCGCGCTGAGCAAATTACCCTATACCAAGATCATCTGGCAGCTGTTTGGGAGCGCCCGTAGCGCGGGTCTCGACGGGGGAGTATTTTCCCACGTCGAGCGGTCTCCATTAGAGTGAGCATGCCGGGCGGCTCAACGCTACCGGAGTTGAGTGGGTTCATAGGCTTCTCCTATCAAGGGAAATGGATCTGAACGTGGCCGATGCAAGAGGGCAGGAGCGCTTCGAAATAATGCCCGAAGACGCGCCGTTTGAGCCAGGGTTTAATATCAAGACGCTCTGGGCGGCGCTCTTTGTCGGATTCGTTATGTTGCCGGGGGCTATTTACCTCGGATTGGTGACCGGGCAGAGTATGGCCGGCGGCGCCGAGTGGGTGACGCTCATTCTCTTTATCGAGATTGCCAAGCGCACCTTTGTCCGCCTGCGCACACAAGAGATTATTATTCTCTACTGGGTGGCCGGTGGCTTGGTGCTGATGGGGGGGAAGCTAGGCACGGGGGCCGACCTGTTTGGCGGTCCGTTTGGCGTGCTCATTTGGGATCAGTATTTAATTCAATCCCCCCAGGCCAATGGCTTGGCCGAGCACATTCCGGATTGGGTCGTGCCGCCGCGCGGATCGGAAGCGCTGCTCGAGCGCAGCTTTCTGCACGCGGCCTGGATCAAGCCGATTTTCATATTGCTCGTAGCGGTGGTACTACAGCGGATCAATGCCCTCTCGCTAGGCTATGCGCTCTTTCGCATAACCCACGATATAGAGCGCTTGCCCTATCCCATGGCCTATGTGCAGGCTGGGGGAGCTACCGCTCTTGCAGAAACCTCATCGCAAAAAGAAGGTTGGCGCTGGCACGTATTCAGCACGGGTACTTTTATCGGGGCGGTCTGGGGTCTGTTGTATGTCGTGGTGCCAACGCTGTCTTCTGTATTTCTCACGGAGACGGTTTCCGTTCTGCCCATTCCCTTTATTGATTTCACGGTGCCCATGAAGTCGGTGCTGCCGGCTGCAGTAATCGGTTTGGCTACCGATCTCATTCACGTGCTCATTGGATTGGTGCTGCCCTTTTGGGTTGTCGTGGGCGTATTTTCATCGTCTATTCTAGCCAATCTGGTGGCCAACCCGCTGCTCTATGCCAGTGGGGTATTGCACACCTGGGAACCGGGTATGTCGGCTATTCCGACGATGATCGCCAATTCGTTCGACTTTTGGCTGAGCTTCTCCATTGGGGGGGCTATCGTCGTGGCATTGGTCGGTTTTACCACGGCATTTATTTCGCTGCGCGCGGCACAGCGCTCCGTGGCGCAGCCATCTGATCGAGGCGGTCCCAGCCCCGAGCGCGGCGATATACGCATCGTCTATGCATTGGGTATCTGGGCGTTGAGCACGCTGGCCTTTGTTGGGATGGTTTACTATCTGGTGCCCCAATTCCCCTGGTGGATAACTGCCTTTTTTGGCTTTGTGTGGACCCCTATTTACTCCTATATCGGCGCGCGCATGGTCGGTTTAACTGGCAGCCCACAGGGGGTGACTTTTCCCTACCTGCGCGAGGCGAGCTTCTATCTTTCGGGTTATCAGGGCGCGGGGATTTGGTTTGCTCCCGTACCGATCTTCCAGTGGGGGTATGAGGCGCAGACCTTTAAGCAACTCGAGTTAACGCGCACTCGCTTCGGTTCGCTAATAAAAATGACGGCCCTGACCCTCTTGGTCATGTTCGTCTGCTCGTTTTTGTTTTGGTCGCTCATTTGGAAATTGGGACCGATTCCCTCGTCGGCCTATCCCTATGTGCAAAAGCTCTGGCCCTTTCACGCGACGATGCAGGCTTTTTGGGTCAAATCGACGCTGCCAGGTGCCAGTTCGAACCTGCTGACGCAGATCATTCGCTGGGACTATATCGGCATCGGGTTGCTCTTCAGCAGCGTGCTCTACGCCGCCCTCCACGTGCTGCACGCGCCGATGGCTATTTTCTACGGTTTTGTCGCTGGGCTCGGACAGTGGCCGCACTTTGTGATCTTAAATTTTATTGGAGCCATGCTCGGGCGCTTTTACCTGCAAAAGCGCTTTGGCGAGGAACGCTGGCGGGCCTATGCGCCGATTTTGCTGGCCGGCTATTCCTGTGGGGTGGGACTCATTGGCATGAGTTCGATTGCCATTGCCCTGATTTCCAAAGCCGTTTCACAGGTCGTCTTTTAGCCCGATTATAGATCGTTATTTATTCGCTGTTTCCACGGCAATACGCCGCTCCACCGATCCCCTTGAGATGCGTTAATGGATGTGAAATGCGAGCCATGCTGCGCACCATTTTGACGAACCGCCATGACCTATAGATCGTTCATATTGGGCACCTTGGTGGTGCTGGCTGTGGTCTGCGGGGCGCCCTATGCCATCTGGATGGTGCGCTCGTCGGAAATCACGTGGTCCTATTTTCCCACCAGCGTTGGCTTTTGCTTTGTCGTCCTCTTTTTGCTCAATGCACTCATACAGAAGGTGAGCGGTCGGTCTTTTCTACAGCCAAGTGAGTGGGCGATTGTCGTGATTATGGGTTTGGCGGCCACGGGTATACCGACCTTTATCGTCGGCACGCTATTGGCCATTATTTCCAGTCCATACTACGGGGCAACGCCCGAAAATGACTGGGAGGGCAATATTCACGCTTTCCTCCCCGACTGGCTGGTGCCTAGCCCCGAAGGCGGAGCCATGCGCCATTTCTACGAGGGGCTGCCCGCCGGCCAGGAGGTGCCCTTTGACGTCTGGATGGGGCCGCTGTTCTGGTGGCTGAGTCTTATTTTTTCCATCTACTTTATCTGCTTTTGCATGGTCGTGCTGTTTCGAAGGCAGTGGGTTGAAAACGAGCGCTTGGTCTTTCCGCTGATGGAAATGCCGCGCCTATTGGTCGACGAAGATGGTCGTCATCTGCTGCGTTCTAAGCTATTCTGGGCCGGGTGTGCTGTGCCCCTGTCTATGATGCTGTTTAACGTGGTGGGTTATTTCTACATTGGGTTTCCGCAAATAAACTTTCACCACCCCGTTACGATCGAGTTGAGTCGCGATTTTCCCGCACTCTCGCTCATGCTCTACTTTCCCGTCATCGGTTTTATGTATTTGGTGAGCACCTCCGTTTCGCTCAGCATCGTCGTCTTTTACCTAATCGCTGTTCTGCAGGAGGGGATTACCAATCGCATTGGCTACGACGTGACGCGCCCCGATGCCTGTGTCTGGGGCATGCAGTCGCTTTCCTGGCAGGCGTGGGGCGGATTTACGGCGATGGTGCTGATCAGTTTGTGGATGGCTCGGCGACATCTGGGCGCTGTCGCTGGCCAGGTCTTTGCCGGGCAAAGGACCGTGGACGATAGCGAGGAGATGATTTCCTACCGCACAGCGGTTTACGGTTTCCTCTTGGGGTTGCTCTACGTGGTGGGCTGGCTGTGGAAATCCGGTATGGATCTGCACGTCGCCCTGCTCTTTATCGGCGCCGTATTGATCGCCTATTACGGCGTTACCCGCCTGGTTATCCAGGCCGGCATTTACTTTCTGACCCCCCCAGTGGGTGCCCAAGCATTTGCCCTAGCCATAACCGGCACGAGCATTGGCGGTCACAACTTGGTTGCTCTGGGGCTCTCCTACGCCTGGTTTGGCGACGTGCAGTCGCTCTTTATGCCGGCGGCTGCGCACGGGGCGCGCCTAGCCGAAATTTATCGCGTGCGTCGCGGTATGGCTTGGGCGCTGGGGGCGGCCGTGCTGATCGGTTTTGTCGCCAATATCTACTTTGTCCTGACGCTGTGCTACAAGTTTGGCGCGGGCAATTTTGGCTCCTGGTACTTTGTTGCCGGGGGCGGAGCAGGAGGCATGGCTTTTAACGGAGTCATTCGCCATTTTAACGATCCCTGGCCGATGGATGTAAACAAGCTTAGCTACTTTGCCATTGGAGCATGTGCCTACGCGCTGCTGGCATTTTGTCAATATCGCTTTTACTGGTGGCCACTGTCGCCCGTAGGGATTGCCGTCGCACCACTGTGGATGACGCGTCTGATCGTGTTTTCGGTCTTTTTGGCTTGGGTGAGCAAGAGTGCCATTATGCGCTATGGGGGGATTAGCGCCTACCGCACGGCGCGGCCATTTTTCATGGGGCTGATCGCGGGTTATTTTCTCGGCGTCGGCATTTCCTACTGCATAGATGCCATTTGGTTTATGGGGGACGGACACGTTTATTTTCACGGCTAGTGCGCCGTAGCTGTTGGGGCTATGGTCCCGAATGGGAAGGTTTCGAGGGAGTTGGCTATGAAGAAATTGCTCAGTGGAGCGGTCCTGGTCTTTGCGCTGGGAATGGTGCTGGCGCTGGCCGTTGGCGATCCGCAGCGGATCAATACGCGAGTAAATGCCTTTTTCGGCTGGGAGCCAACGCCTCCACGGGCCGAGCGCCTAGTGGGCGAAGAGGAGGCTGGGGCCCTGCGCGCGCTGGTATCGGGCATTCGCCGTCAGGATGTGGCTGCCGAGATTGAGCATTTTGCCGCTATGGGATCCCGCGTTACGGGCTATCCGGGTGAGCGCCGTGCCTATGAGTATATTCGCGACCGTTTTGCCGAATTGGGGTTAGATGATGTCCGCAGCGAGGCCTTTTCAGTCACAGTGCCCATTGACAAGGGAGGGCAATTGCACCTTCCCAACGGTCAGGTAAAAGAGCTCTACAGCCTGTGGCCCAACGGCGTGCGCACGCCTTCGCTGCCGGCTGGCGGCATACGAGGGCCGCTGGTATATGGCGGCAAGGGAACGCTGGAAGAGGTGGACGGTAAGGTGCTAGACGGCGCGATCGTCTTACTCGATTTCGACGGTGGGCAAAACTACTTGAACCTGGCCACGCTGGGAGTTCGAGCGGTCGTCTTCTTCGACAACGGCGGCGTCAATCGCGAGCAGGCCGCCGACAAATTTCTCAAGGTCTCGGTCGACGTCCCGCGGTTTTGGATCGAGCGCCAAGATGCATTGGCGTTGGTAGACGAGCTGCAGCGCAATTCGGTGCAGGTTCGGGTCGAGGCGCAAATGGATTGGGAGGCGGTGGAGGCCCGCAATATCTACGGTTGGCTACCCGGCTCCGAGGCCATGATGCCGCCCAAAAGTCGCGAAGGCGATCAGGCGTGGAGGGAACAGGTCATCGTCGTGCAGGCCTATTACGATGCGATGTCGGTGGTCCCTGCTAGGGCGCCTGGGGCGGAAAATGCCGCCGGCATTGTCGCCCTGCTCAAACTGGCCGAAACGCTTAGGGAACAGCGACCGCAATACTCGGTGTTATTCTTGGCGACATCGGGGCATTTTCAGGGGCTGGAAGGCATCAACGACTTCCTCTATCGGCACAGTCGCGGCAGCGAGTATTTTCGCGAGCGCATGGCCGATGCCGAGCGCATAGACTTCGACCTAATGCTCTCGCTCGACCTATCGAGCCACGGCCAGCGCAGTGCTTCCTTTGGCATGGGGACCTTCTACAACCCCGAGTGGCAGACCGACAACTACGTCAAATACATGCTCACCCCTTATTCCAAGCGCTTAAGTCAGGCCATCGAAGAGATTTTTGCCGATTCCACGCGCCACTACGAGGGGATCGCGCCCCCCAAGCGCACGTGGAAAAATTTCATGCCTATTCCGCTGGCCTTTGCCAGCGAGGCGGCCGCCTTTGTCGGGCAAAAGGCCCTGGCGCTGGCCACGGCCAACGATGCGCGCAGAGCGGTCGACACGCCCCTCGACGTGCCCGAAGCAATGAATCTGGACAATCTCACCCGGCAGATCCGCACGCTGGCCGCTATGCTGGCATGGGCCGGGCGCGATGCCGAATTGCTCAAGCCGGGCAAGTTGGAACTGGAAGACTATGGGCACAGCCTAGCCGGGTCCATTTACTGGTTTGATCGGGACGTAAACTTTGCCGTGCCCAAATCGCCGGTGGCCGGTGCACTGGTGACCTACCAGCAGCAGGGGCCCAATTCGGTGGCCGGCGTGCGCACGCTCATGGTGCGCAAGGCCGACGACGAAGGGCGATTTCGCTTTGATATCATGCGCAATCGCTACGAAAATACCATCAAGGCCTACGAAATTGATGCGCGCGGTCAGATCGTTTCTGCGCCCGATATGGGGCAGGAAGGGGACGAGACCTATCCTATGGCTCACCCCTGGGGTTGGTGGGAAAATGAAATGCTGCAGGTCCTCTTTAAATGCCGCGCGCTGAGTCTGTTTGAAACGGTCGACTCGCGCTACCTATCGGTGCTCGATCACGTAACGGTACTCGACGATCGCGACGGTGTGCCGCAGTCGTGGGGGGCCGACTACGTCGAGCGCCAGAGCAACGAAGAGGGTAAGGTCACGCTGGCTTCCGTCGTCTACGCTCAGCCGGGCACGCGGGTCAAGGTGCTGATGAGCACCAGTCTGTTTGGCGTGCGCTACTTGCTCAGCGGTGCCCCCGATGCGCTCCTAGAAAACCCCGTTCAGCCGGAAGAAGTCGACGAGGGAGTGCTAAAGCGCGCGTTGGGCAATGGCTATCCCATCGACGCCGGCACCGTGCTGCGGCCGAGTTATGCAGCGGCGCGCGATATGTGGACGCTCGACGACGCGCGCATCAAGCAGTTGGCCCGCTACGGGGTGCGCAACGACAAGTTTATGCGTCTGCACGAGGAGGCGCGCGCCGCGCTGATGGCGGCGCGCGAGCACCTCGATGCACTTCGCTACAGCCAGTACAAGGCCAGCACGCGGGAAGCGTGGGGCTTAGAGGGGCGAGGGTATCCAGATATCAAAGCAACGGCCGATGATACCGTATACGGCGTGATTTTTTACTTTGCTCTGCTGCTGCCTTTCTCCTTTTGCTGCGAGCGGCTCTTTTTCGGCTTTGCCGACGTGCGCAGGCAGATGCTGGGCGCGGCGCTATTCTTTCTCGGCATCTTCCTCCTCATGCGCTTTATCCACCCGGCGTTTAAGTTGTCGTCATCGCCCTATATCATTTTCTTGGCCTTTGTAATTTTTGCCATTGGCGGCACGGCGCTCATGATGATTCTCGGCCGCTTTACGCGCGAGGTCAGCCAGCGCAAGCGCGCATCGGCCGGCGTACACGAGACCGATATCGGCCGCATTAGCGCAACGGCAGCGGCGGTTGCACTGGGCATTTCGAACCTGCGCAAGCGCAAAGTCCGCACCCTACTAACCGTTGTCACATTAACATTGCTAACATTTACGGCACAAGCATTTACGTCTGTTCAAAGTTATTTGAAGTACTATCAGATTCCGCGTCCTAACGCCCCAAGCTATGAAGGTGCTCTGCTGCGCGATCGCGGTTGGAAGGGCATGCAGCTTTCTGTGCTCGACTATGCGGAGAGCGCTTTCGGCAGCGAGGGCCAGGTGCTGCCGCGCTCCTGGCTGTCGACCCACCTGATTGGCGAGCGCGCCTACATCGATGTGCAGCGCCGGGAGACAGGGGCCGAAAGCTTTGCCTTCGCTATGATGGGCGTGGTCCCTGCGGAGCGCGATCTGATGGGGTATGGCGATATGCTGGTCGGTGCGGAGAGTCGCTTTTTTGCCGAAGGGGAGCGCGACGTATGCATTTTGCCCCAGGCGCTGGCCGAAATTCTCGGCATCGGCGCGCAGGACGTCGGCCGCGTCGAGGTGTGGATCATGGGACAGGCCTACCGCGTTATCGGCTTAATCGACGGGGAGCAAATCGATGTGCTGCGCGATTTGGACAACGAGAGTCCCATGCCGGTCGATACGGTGGCCGAGGCGCAGAAAATGCAAGAAATGGCCAATCTCGACCCGCGCCTGATGGATACGGCGGCCATCGAAACCTTTACGCACCTGCTGGCCAACAACGTCGTTTTATTGCCCTATCAGAAGGTGATTGATCTGGGGGGCACGCTGCGCTCAATCGCCCTGGCCGACTTTTCCGACCGCCAGGTTCTGCTCGACGAGGTCGAAGACTTTGTGTCTCGGGTGGCCGTTCCGCTCTTTGTCGGCGCCGACGAGCGCGTGCGGGTCTATACTTCAATGGGTTCGGCGTCGCTGTCGGGGATGGGCAACCTGTTCGTGCCGATGCTCATCGCCGCGCTGATCGTCCTCAATACCATGTTGGGTTCGGTCTATGAGCGCTCGTCGGAAATTGGCGTATACAGTTCGGTGGGGCTGGCCCCCGGGCACATTTCCTCGCTCTTTATCGCCGAGAGTATGGTATTTGCCATCGTCGGCGCGGTGCTGGGCTATCTCGTCGGCCAGTCGACTACCCTCTTGCTAACGCGCTACGAACTGCTGGGGGGGATGTTTCTCAACTACTCATCGCTTTCGGCCATCACCTCGACGCTGATCGTCATGGCCACCGTAGTTCTTTCCACGCTCTATCCGGCCCGCAAAGCGGCGTCGATGTCCGTGCCCGATGTGACGCGGCGCTGGACCTTTCCCGAACCCGACGGCGATCGCTGGCAGTTCGACTTTCCCTTTACGCTGGCGCGCAACGATGCGCTGGGCAGCGGGGCTTACCTGCACCGGGTATTTTCCTCCTACGGCGAGGGATCGGTGGGCGATTTCATGACCGAAGACGTGGCGTTTCGTCGGGAGCGCGGCGGAGCCGATCCGATTTACGCACTCGAACTCATGGTTTGGCTAGCTCCCTACGATTTGGGCGTGAGTCAGCGCGTCGTCTTGCGCATGCTGCCGACGGAGGATATCGCCGGCATCTATCGCATCGAAATGCAGATAGAGCGGATCAGCGGCGACGTGGCCTCGTGGAAGCGACTCAATTCAGGTTTCCTCAACGTGCTGCGCAAGCGCTTTCTCGTATGGCGCACTATTCCCCAGGAAATGCGCGCAGCATACCGGCAGCAGGGAGACGAATTGGCCGAGGCATCCACCGTGCCGCAGGGGGCATCTGCCCGCACTTAGAGGAGCACTTCGCGCCCGCTGCGCGCCGACTCGTAGCAGGCGTCGATGACCTTTTGCAAGTTGAGGAGTTGGCGCGCATCCTGCATATCCCACGTTTTGCCGCTTAGCAGATTGTCGACGATTGCTGCGTCTTGGGCGTGCACGCTGTCAAACCAGTTGTCGCCGGCCAGTTCGGGGGTGCGGTCGACGACCTCGCCCTCTTCGTCGACGAGGACCGAGAAGGGCGCACCGGTTATCGTGCCCTTTTCCGCTGTGAGCTGAAAGCTGTGAAAGTCCGTCACTTCGCTGCACCAGTTGCCCTCGAGCGCTAAATAACTGCCGTTGTCAAAGCGCACAAAGGCCCCCAGCAGGTCTTCGGCATCGTAGCGGGCGTGCACGTGTTTGCCCAGCTTGGGGCCGCGCTTAGTGGGAAAGAGGCGCGAAGTGGAAGCGCTTACGGACACGGGATTGGGCGAGAGACTGACCCACATGACGAGATCCAGCGTGTGCACCAAGGTCGAGGCCAGCACGCCGCCGCCCGAGGTGGCCAAGTGGTAGTGTGGGGCCCAGGCCGGCGGAACGGTATGGCAGCCCCAAGCCTTTAAATACACGGGGTTCCCCAATGCGCCTTCGACCATGAGCTTGCGCGCATGCTGCGAGGAGGGCAGGTGGCGCATATTGGTGCCCAATTGCACCTGCCGACCAACCTTTTGGGCCCTTTGAAGCACCTCTGTAGCTTCTTCCGAATTCATCATAAAAGGCTTTTCGCACAGGATATTGGCTCCTGCATCAAGGCTGGCCAATGCCATGAGACAATGCGTATTGGGCATGGTGGCAATAATGACCAAATCGAGCGCGTCTCCCTCGAGCATGGTTCGGTAGTCGTTGGCTTTGCGCGCCTCGGGCCACTGCTGACCGGCCGCTTCTAAGCGCTCTGCATCGAGGTCGCATAGGGCGGTAACGGTGACGCGCTCTTCTCCGATTGCTTGGAGACCGCGGAAGTGGACGTTGGCCTGGGTGCCGCAGCCGATCATGCCGATGCGGATGGGTGAGTTTGCCATGTTCGTATGCCTTCTTGGCGATAGGGGTATTCGGCTTACATCTGTGGTGTGGAATTGTAGGTAAGCATATGGCACCTGCGCAAGGCGATGCAGGGCCTAATCGACATATTCCGTGCGTTCGGAGTTGAGCAGGTCGCGCACGGACTCAATATTGTCCTGGCCTAAGCGGACGCTTCGGGTCAGGTCTTCTTCGGCCTGCCGCACCGCGGGTAGTTTTTGGCATACGGCATCGAGTTGATCGCGCGGAATGACAACGACGCCGTCGCGATCGGCCACGGCGACTTCGCCCGAATCGACGCAGGTGCCTCCCATAACCACGGGTAGCCCCACCGTACCGGGCCCGTTGCGCGTGCAGGAATTGGGGGTGATACCCATGCAAAAGGTGGGGATGCCCACGGGTATGATACCGTCTATATCGCGCATGAGTCCATCCGTCACAAAGCCGACAATGCCTTTGTTGCGCGCCATCGACAGCATAATATCACCAGCTACGCAGGTTTTGGTAAAGGTATCGGTAGCCACGAAAAGGGCGTCGCCTGGCTGGGCCAATTCAAGCGCGGCAAAAACGGCCAGATTATCCCCTGGACCCGGGTGACAGGTGACGATGGGGGCGGTGAGTTTGCAGTTGTGCGGATCGAGGGCCTTGATGCGGTAGTCGAGGGCGCCGCGGCCATTCATGCAGTCTACGATAAAGCCGGTAGGGGTATTGCGCAGCGCGCGCAAAATAGAACTGTCGGGCCGCGGAATATGGCGGCGCACCGTAAGTAGGGGAGGATCTTTGATCATTGGGTTATCTCCGTGTGGGCGCTGCGTTTTCTACATAAAAAGTGGATGAGATAAAGTAGCTAAGCATGGGGTAAACGGCGATGGCTTGGCTCCCCATGTATGTCTGAATCGACCTCGGACAGAAGGCTTAGTGGGCAATGACTACCTGAGCCGGGTTGATTGCCCCATAGCGGCCCTTATTCGCGGTGATTTCAAAGGCCTCCGGCACCTTGTCGAGGCCCTCCAATAGGTGGCGAATGGTAGGCTTCATGGAAATGCGGCCAGTGGCGACTAGGCGCACGGTGTATTCGAGGTGGGCCTGCGAACTGATATCGGGAAAGAGGTAGCGCAGGCTGCGCTCGCGGAAGACGTCGATATCCAATTCCAGCGGGGTGCCAAACCACGAAACGCCGACCAGTTTGCCGCCCGAGCGCACCGAATACAGGGCCTGTTTTAGGGCGCGGTCACCGGCCAGGCCTTGTTTGGGACTGCCGCCGGCGCACTCAAATACCACGTCGGCCCCCTCGCCTCCAGTTAGGTCGAGGATGGCTTCGACCGGATTGCAGTCGCTGGCGTTAATGGCGTGGTCCGCTCCCAATGCGCGCGAAAGCTGGCAGGCTTCGGGGCGCACGTCGACAGTGATAAGCTGACCGGCTCCGCAGGCGCGGGCCGCTTGCATGCTCTCAATGCCCATGCTACCCTGACCAAATATGACCACGCTATCGCCGGGGCGTATTTGCGCCGTTTCGACACCGGCTATGCTGTCGCTCAGCGACTGCAGCGTCGCCGCTTCGCTGTCCGAGATGCGCTCGTCGACCTTTACTAGCGAAATGGCCGGTAGCAGGGCGCGCTCGGCAAAGCAGCCGGGCAGTTGAAACCCGATAATGGGGCCCTTGCGACAGTCGTTGCCGCGCTCGGAGCGGCACATCGGGCACAGCCCGCAGGGCAGTTTGGCGCGGGCGGCCACGCGGTCGCCAACGGCGTAACCCTCTACGTCCGTGCCCACTTCGACTATGCGCGCGCAAAACTCGTGCCCGAATAGCTGCAGCGGGGCGTCGCGCTCTAAGCGCCGTTTGGTCTGCTCGTACGCAAGGGTCGGTATGCCGAAGGCCAACTGTGCTTCAGTAACGCTCGGCTGCACGACGAGAGGTTCCACCAATACGTGGTCTGCCGGACAGGTGGGCATGTCGATATCGTCCAAGCGCATATCGCCAAATGCGTAAAATCGCCATGCTTTCATAGGGTTTCTCCGGTGAAATAGGTAGCAGCAAGGTAGGGTTTAGCACGCTGGGCAACAAGGGTCTTGCTGCGCTTTCTGCAAAGGGGGAAATTACAGCAAATATCTCTGGAGGTTACCATTGAACACGCACCCAACTTTTCGCTCCGATCAGCGCGGTGAGATCCTCAACTTTTTTCGCAGCCAGCAATACGCCGTTGTCGGCGATGCTCTTTGCGCGACGGAAGTGGCCGAACTCAACCAATTGGTCGACCGCTCCAAGGCGCACTATCCTGCTCTGTGGGGCATCGGCAGCGCCGATATCCACACGCACGGCCAGATCCTCGTCGACCATCCGGAAATGGATCCCTTTGCCCGCCACCCGCTGGCGCTGGGGTTGGTAAAGGACCTCTTGGGGCCAGAGCCGCGCTTCGCGCAAATAGATTTTCGCGACGTGCCGCCGGGCGTTGGCGAGAAGGCGGCGCTGCCCTTCCATCGCGATCGCGGATTCGTGCCGGCTGCCTTTTGGCAAGAAAATCTACTTCAATGCGCGTACGTATGCGCCATCTACTACTTGAGCGATGTGGGGGATGGGGACACCTGTTTTTGCGTGGTGCCCAACAGCCATCCTTATCCGAGTCGCGAAGAGGCCGCGCTGCAGATGGGGGATGCATACGTAGAAATTCCCATTCGCGGATCTGCGGGCACGATGGTGCTCTACAACATAGCGATATACCACACGCGGGTGCTCGGCCAGAGGGATGCCGGACGCCGCACGATGCATCACTACTTCAGTCGCGAGGGGAATCCGCCCCTGACCAATTGGGCGCTGGTGCCGCGCCGTTTGGCCCAACACGAAGACGGCGAGACGCGCACCTACTACAGCCAGTGGACCGAGGCGATGCAGGTCTATGCAGAAGCGGGTTTTAGCCGTGCCGATACAGACGGAAAGAAATAGACGGTGCTACCCGTGCAAAATGGGATGGCCGTTGCCGGGAAAAAAAATCATATCGACGATAAAGGAGATGCCGACCCCGCTAAAGTGGCCTATGATAAGGCCTAGGAAAAAAGGAGCGGCCTTGCGATAGAGATCGATGCCGCCGAAGCGCATAATGAGACTTTTAGCCGCCCAGGCGATAAAGATGGCTGCCGCCTGATTGCGAATCATCCACACGGAAGATATGGCCAATCCAACGGGGTGGAGCGGCCACCATGGAAAGCGGTACTGCAAAAAAGTCAGGACCGACATAGCCGCCGAGCCGATGGCAAAGAACGTCAGCTTTTGCGCGTGAAAATCGGCTGGACTCTTGATCTTAGCCATGACGTCGTCAAACGAGCGCACGCCGGCGCCGGAGGATACGCGGAAGAACCACGAGTTGAAATTCGATGCGCCCTGATCGTAGGCCATAGTGATGACATAGGCCAGCGTGGAGAAAAAGCCAACGCCTAGAGCCAGAATAATGGCTAGCCCTAGGCCGCGTCGGGTCATGCGCATGGCGTCGTGCAGGCGGGCAGCGTGGGCGGCCGAGGGCATAAAGATCGACTGTACGTCTCCGAAGAAAGAGTAGCTCAGGCCGAGGGCCGCTAAACCGCTGGGATTTATGGAGGCCGTTCCCAGCGTCATCATGGTCATCGCCTGGCTAACGATGGGCGTGGTCATATAAAATACGCCGGTCTGCACCACTAGGCGCGTTATGCCTAGGTAGGCGATGAGTACGCCGGCCAGAAAAAAAGCGGCCACCGAAAACTCCATGCCCGCTCGGTAGAGCCAGGCCAGCATGTAGGAAACGCCGAGGAGCAATCCCACGCTGGCGGCGCGATAGGACATCAACTCGCGCGAGTCGTCGATCTCTATGCTGGTATTCCACGCTTTGCGCGCCACGTCTTTGAGGTGGTCGCGCGCCATCCACAGGCTCCACAGCACCAGCGTTACAAAGGCCCCCCAGCACTGCCACGACGTCGAGGGAAGGCCCCAGACAAAGGTATCGCCCTCCGTTACGCCCAAACCAAAGCGGTTGAAGAGTCCTTCCTCGAGCATAGTGAGGATAAAGAAAAACCATATGCTAAACGTGATGTTTAGGTTGGCAAAATACATAAAGCCAACCACGGGGAAGTAGTAGCGGATATTGATCGTTGGAAAGCCGTGGGCTATCTGTATGGGGTGTTCCCAGGCGATCGTGGGAAAGAAGTGAAAGAAGAAGCCGACGATATTCCACAGGGCAATAAAGAGGGGAATGGCGGCACCGGCCCAGAACACTTTGTTGCGCATGATGGCCGGCAGCAGAGAGGGCGAATCTGCATCGGCGACGAGGGCTTGGGGCACTTCCATCAGCGGGTAGGCCAGCCGTTCGCGCTCGACCCACTGCTTGCGCAGGATGACGACGAGGCAGAAGCAGACCAAGTAGAGGGTCCAGATAAAGCTCAGCCACCAAAACATCGGCATAGTCCAGGCGTTGAGCAGGGTGCTCCAAGGAATGGGCTCGCCAATGGGAAGACCCTCGAAGAACCAGGTCATGGCTAGCCCCTCGTTCGAGGGGAGCAGCCAGGCGGGAAGGTGGGGCAGAACGTGAGTGCCCCACTGATTTTCCGCCGAGGCGAAATAGTAGGGCGTCGTCGGAATGGACAGAACGAAGCCCATCATGAAAATGGGTATACCGGTGGTGACTAGACCCATGACGACGACGGTAATCATCTCAGCCGGTTGCAGCGCCCAGCGCGGGTTGAGGGCTTTGAGCAGGGCGTTGAGGCCAATGAGGCAGACAAAGAAAAAGCCGACGGCAATGGGAAAGAATGACCAAGTAATTTCAGACGAACCCAGCACCCAGATGGCATAGGGCGCGCCTAGGCACACGACGAGGACCTGCAGCAGGCCCAGCAGCAGGGAGCGCAGCGTCAGTCCGCTGGTCAAGCCAGACTGTGCGGAGGGCTCGCCGTCTGATGGATCAGATACGGGCATTGTAGAATTGGGCACGGTAAACTCTCGTTTTAGGTCGCGTCAAGATATTTTCCATAGGGACAGACGTCAATGTCGTTGGGGCGGGGTCGATTACTCGGGCAGTCGTCCCAGCGGCGTTTGCGGTCCCGTCAGCACCGCGTGGCCCCAAGTGCTGTCGTCATCGCCGTTGCCATAGATCATAAAGTGTCCACCGTAGGGGCCGCCGTCGGGATCGGTGTGGACGATTTCCATGCTGTATTCATCGCCGACCTGCGGCGGCTGCCAGCGCGGGTCACTCTGGCCAAAGGTCGCCGCCATATCCACGCGGGCTTCCAAGACAAAATCACCGGCATGGCCGCTAAAGCGAACCTGCCATTCAACGGCGGGAATGGTTTCCTCTACGTAGGATTTGCCCGGTGCGCCGTGCCGCCACCAGGCATGCGAAGGCTTTTGCTCGGTAGAAGCGGTAAAGCAAAAGGCATTGTCGCCCTGGGCAAAAAGTTCAGGGGCGCGATCGCGGGGCCCTTCCATGAACCAGCAGATCGCATCGCGAAAATACCAGCGCTTATCGGCTGGCTGTGGGTCATCTACATCGTTTACATTATCGCTTACTTCGGCGCCAAAGTAGAAGTGCGTGGCATCCCAAGCGGCGTAGTAGCGCGCGCTGAGGTCCTCTTCTATGGGGCCTTCATCACCGTGGTTGGTGAGGCGGTTGCGTGCTCCTCGGTCGAGTGCGTAGGGTGCCGATTGGCTGATGCGCCGCATATCCCACACGCCATCGCTGTGCGCGCGATCTTTCCATTCGCTCAGATCACCATCAATCGACGGAGGCGCGAGCAAGAGGGGGATGCGCAGTGGAGTCGGCGATTCGAATGCCCAGAGCGTGGCCGGTACGAGCAGTGCTACGATTGCAATATTGATCATGAACGTCACTCCATTGTTGGAAGGATACTATACGCAAAAAAGGAGAAAACGGCGAGTGAGTATGGTCATTAGGGTAGGGAAGGAATGGCTACAGTGACGCTCATTTTGCCGATTCACCTTGCAAGTAATGCGACCACTCGCTATATATAACGCCGTGAATAGAACGAAGAAAAATGCGATGGAAGTTATGCGAACTGGGCGCTGGCTGTGGTGTTGCGTACTGCTGTGCTTTAGCTGCGGGACGCCGGAGCGCATTCGGCCGGGTGAACCAGTTAGAGTTGTCCTATGGGAATTCGGCGGCGTGCCCGGGGTAATCGAGTGGAGTAAGCAGGCCGTCGAACGGTTTAACGCCGAGCGCGACGATATCCAGATCGAGCTAGAATTTCGCGATTGGGCCACGCAGCGCGAGAGCTTGATCAGCACCACAATCTTGGGCGAGGGACCGGATATCGTCCGCGTTCACCACAAATACTCCGTCGAGTTTGGCGAGTTGGGCGGCCTCTATGCGCTGGAAAGCTTCGCCGATTTTCCGGCCGTAAAAGAGCGCATTCTCGACAACGTGTGGGAGCCGGTGGCCTACGGCGGCAAGCACTACGGTCTGCCGGTCACGATGCTGCCCTTTATCCTAGCGGTTAATCGAGTCATTCTCGATGAAAATGGTGCGCACATACCCAATACGTGGGAGGAAATGCGCGCCATGGGACCCGGTCTAAAAGAAGCGGGTATCCACGCTTTCACCATGCCGGGTGGGGTCAACTTAGATACCGCCTATCGCTTTTTACCCCTGCTGTTTCGCGCCGGTGGGCGCGTGTTCAATGAAGACTGGACAGCGGCCGCCTTTAACGGTCCTGCGGGAGTTGCGGCGCTGACCTTTCTCGTCGAGATGAAAGAAGCTGGCTATATGCCGTCGGCCACTGCGGCCTACCGCTTTGATGAGAATGCCGCCCATTGGGCTACCGGTAAAGCGGCGCTGTCGATCGAGGGGCCGTGGTGGCAAAATACCATGTCTGGCAATTACGATTTTGATCTGGATAAACTGCAGTTGGCGCAGGTCCCCGGTCCGGCACAGCTCTACGAAGACCATCCCTCTGGCACCCTGCTCGACGTAGTTATGGTGGCTATCACCGGCTATAGCCCGGTGCCCGATCAGGCTTGGGAAGTGCTCAAGGCGCTCTATGTCGAAGATCCGGTATGGCGCAAGCCCAATCCCAATTTGGGGGGGATACCCACGCAAAAAGCCGCCTATGCACCCGGGGTGGAAAGCGATTATATCGGCTTAGACGAACTGGCCGAGGCCGGGCGCAACGGCATAAGCTGGCCCGGGCACCCCGGCATTACGGAGATCCAACGCCACATAGCTGATGCGGTAAATATGGCCCTGACGGGCACCCTGTCCCCGCGCGAGGCGCTCGACCAGGCTGCAGTAGAGGTCGACGAAATTCTGAGTGATTATTGATATGGATCCCAAGCGAAGAGGTCAGCTAACGCCGTATTTGTTTCTGCTGCCGGCACTAATTGTGCTGGCGGTAGTTATTTTATACCCCGTCGTCAACAATCTGACGATGAGCTTTTACAAGGTGCGCCTGCTCAAAGCCAGCGGTGGCGACGTTTTCATTGGCTTGGAAAACTACGCCAAACTGTTGGGCAGCCGATCCTTTGGCAACAGCGTCTGGGCTTCACTGCGCTTTGCCATCCTCTCGCTGCCCCTGGCCTTTATTCTCGGCTTGGGGATGGCGCTCATCTTTAACGAGATCAAAAAATACCGGCCGGTCTTCACCGGCTTTCTCCTCGTGCCCTGGGCCATAGCGCCGGTCGTGACCGGCTATATGTGGCGCTGGCTTTTTCACGATAGTTTTGGCTTAGTCAACTACAGCTTGTTAAGCCTCGGTTTTATCGATGAAAACGTAGCGTGGTTGGCCGAACCCGATGCGGCCATGGGAGCGGTAGTTGCGGCCAATATCTGGCGTTTTATGCCCTACATAACCATCATGCTGTTGGCCGGTTTGCAGGGCGTTTCCACCGAGCTCTACGAAGCAGCCCAAGTCGATGGCGCCAACGTATTTCAGCGCTTTTTCAACGTGACGCTGCCGCAGCTCCGCCACGTTATTGGCGTGGTATTTCTTTTCGCCACCATTTGGATGGTCAACGACTTTGCCCTGATTTTTATTATGACAGAGGGAGGGCCGGCCAAAGCTACAGAAGTCGTTCCCATCACGATTTACCGCATTGCCTTTGAGCATTTGCGCCTAGGGCGGGGGGCGGCAGCCGGCTTGCTATTGCTCGTTTTTCTGCTGTCGATGAGCCTGTTTTTTATACGTATGTTATTCGCCGAGAGGAAGGCATCCGATGCGCATTAGAACGCAGGCGCGCCTGCGCGCGGCTCTCGGGTATGGGCTTGGCTCTATTTTTGTCTTTGCGCTCGTGTTGCCGCTTATCTGGGTCGTCACGACATCCATTCGCCCGTTGGCCGAAGTGACCAGCACGCCGCCGGTCATTTTTCCGCGTTCCTTCACCTTTAATGCCTATGTCGAGCTGTGGGATGCCGGTCCTTTTCTAAAATATTTCCTCAACAGCGTCGTAATTTCGCTCAGCACTGCGCTCATTGCGCTGGCCTTTAGCATCAGCGCGGCCTATGCCTTTGCGCGCTTCCGCTTTTGGGGAGGTACGGCACTGCTGATGGTGGTCGTCATGTCGCAGATGCTACCCGGATCCTCAATTCTCATACCCCTCTTTCAGGTGATTCGCGTCCTCGGCTTACTCGACACCCACCCGGGTATGGTACTGGTCTATACCGGCTTTGCCATTCCCTTTTGCACCTGGTTACTCAACGGCTACTTTCGCGCGATTCCAGTCGACTTGGAACAGGCTGCGCTCATCGATGGGTGCAACCGCCTTGAGCTGCTCTATCGGATTATTCTTCCGCTGGCCGCTCCGGCCATTATTGCCGTGGGCACCTTTGCCTTTTTGCTGTCGTGGAATGAGTTTCTCTTCGCCTTTGTGTTCACCAAGTCCAAAGCGCAGACCATTGCCGTTGGTTTGCGCACCGCTTTTCTCGGCCAATACGTCAATAAATACGATCAGCTCTTTGCTGCTTCCATTATATTTAGCCTGCCGCCCATAGCGATATTCGTCGGTTTGCAGCGCTATTTTGTGCAGGGTCTTACGGCAGGAGCAGTAAAAGAATGAGGAGACAATACACCCAATGTTAAAGAATGCACTTCGCGTAGCGGCCTGCGCTTTAGTGGCAACGGCGTGCGGCAACGGCCAGCCGGAAGGCGCACCGGGCGCCTTGAAAGTCGGTTACGTCGTCAACTTTATGTCGCATGAGTGGTATCAGAATATCTGCAAAGCGGCACAGCGCCACGCCGCTACCCAGGGCGTGGATTTAGTTATCGCCGACGCGAATATGGACGTAGCCGCGCAGATTTCCAAAGCGGAAAACCTTCTGGCTCAGGGAGTCGACGTATTGGTGCTTACACCAGTCGATGCCAAGGCAATGGGACCTGTTGTTCAGCAGGCCAAAGCGGCCGGTGTGAAAGTAATTACCGAGTCCAACCCCGTGCCGGGCAGCGATACTTATGTGGGCATTGACAACGAAGCGAGCGGCTATAAAGCAGGCAAATGGTTTGCCCAATATGCCAGTGACCGCGGACTGAATCCGCGCATTCTCGTCATAGGCTTTCCCAATTTTGAAGACTGTCGGCAGCGCGTGGCCGGCTTTAAGCGCGGTCTAGCCGAGAGTGGCATTGACTATGCAATCGTACAGGAAGTGGACAGCCAGGGATTGAAAGAGAAGGCGTTTAAAGTGGCCCAGGATGCGCTGACGGCGCACCCAGATATCAACGTAATTTTTGGCATTAACGACGATTCGACCTCCGGCGGTATGGCCGCCTACAAAGCAGCCGGGCTGGATGAGGGGGGGCTGACGGCCATCGGATTTGGCTTTGAAGGCGTCGTTGGGCAAACGGCGCTGATGGGCGATACCTCCTATCGGTCTGCGCTCGGCATGTTTCCAGACTTTGTCGGGGTATCCCTAGTCGACGCGGCCATTCAACTGCACGCTGGTAAGCAACTGCCCCACCACTACGAAACCCCCACCATCATGATCACCAAAGAGAACGTCGACCAGTTTTACGACCGTTCGGCACAGCCCTTTGCTATGAAGATCGACGCCGTGCGGAACCTGCTGCCGTGAAAAAGTGGGCCGGTCGGATAGTGCAGAACGAGCAGGCCGGTTTGCTGTTGGCGCTCATCCTCTTGTGCGTAGTTCTCTCCTTGCTGAGCCCGGTTTTCTTTACCGCGATTAATATCAAGAATGTGCTGCGCGATGCTGCGCTGGTGGCCATCGCGGGGACCGGCATGGTGATGGTTATTTTACTGGGCGAAATTGACCTCAGCGTCGGATCGACGCAGGCGGTGGCGGGCATCGTTGCGGTCTCCGTGCTCAACGCATTCTCGAGCGTGGTGCTGGCGCTGGGCGCGTCGCTGATGCTGGGGGCGTTTATCGGCTTGCTCAACGGCCTGTTGATTACGCGTGCGCACATAAATTCGCTCATAGCTACGCTGGGTATGATGGCCATTCTGCGCGGCAGTGCGATGGTTTCTACTGGGGCCGTGTCGATTCAGGGGGCGGTCGATGGCTTTGTCGAGGTGGGCACGGGGCATATCGGTCCGATTCCTATTCCCGTGCTAATCGCCTTTATCCTACTGGCGCTATTCTTCTTTGTCCTCCACTACACCACATTTGGCCGCTATATCTACGCCATCGGGGGCAATCCGCAGGCCGCGCGTCTGTCGGGGTTGGCCGTCGACAAAACGCGTATTCTGGTCTTTGTCATCGCCGGTGCGTTGGCGGCGCTGAGCGCCTTTATTCTCGCATCGCGGCTCAACTCCGGGCAGCCCAACGCGGGGTTGGGTTTTGAGCTACAGGTCATTGCCGCCGTAATCCTCGGCGGGATTAGCTTAACGGGCGGCGTGGGTACGCTAGCCGGTTCGGTGATTGGCATTCTCATTCTCACCGTGCTGAGCAACGGCCTCGTTCTGCTCAATGTCTCTTCCTTCTATCACGATATCGCGCGCGGGTTAGTCATTATTCTCGCCGTGTACCTCGATACGCGGCGCAAGCAAAGCCTGCTGCGGCGCATGCTGCGCGGCGCACAATGAATGTCCCGCTCCTAGCGCTAAAGGGCATCGATAAATACTTCCCCGGGGTGCATGCGCTGCGGGGCGTTGATTTCGAAATAGCGGAAGGCGAAACTCATGCGCTCGTGGGGGAAAATGGGGCGGGCAAGTCGACGCTGATAAAGATCATCGCCGGCGTCTATGCACCCGATAGAGGACACCTCGAAATCTCGGGAGCATCGACGACGTTGGCCAATCCGCGCCAAGCACAAGATCTCGGGTTAGTTGTCGTCTATCAGGAATTGGAACTGGTGCCCTCGCTGTCGGTGGCAGAGAACCTCTTTTTTGGCCGACTGCCGAACCGAGGCGGTCGCGTGCAGTGGAGCCACCTCTACCGGGAGGCTCGACGCCTGCTGGGCGAAGTGGGGTTGGACGTAGACCCGACCGACAAGGTCGGCTATCTGGGCATCGCTGCCCAGCAACTCGTGGAAATTGCCCGCGCCCTTTCTCAGCGGGCTCGGCTGATCGTGATGGACGAGCCGACTTCGGCGCTGAGCCCCCAAGAAATTGCGCGGCTGTTGGATTTGGTGCGCGATCTGCGCCGGCGCGGCGTTTCCGTTCTATACGTCTCGCACAAATTGGAAGAAGTGCTGGAAATAAGCGACCGAGTCACCGTGCTGCGCGATGGCGCAAAGGTAGCCTGTAAACCTACGGCAGGCCTCGACCAACAGCGTCTTATTACGCTGATGGTGGGGCGCGAATTGGGCATGGGTTTTCCCGAGCGCACGGGCGATGCCGGCCAGGTAGTACTCGAAGTAAGCGATCTAAACAGCGACGCCGTGCGCGATATCTCCTTCTCGGTCTTCGCCGGCGAAATCGTCGGTTTTTCCGGTCTAATGGGGGCGGGCCGCACCGAATTGGCGCGGGCACTGATCGGCGCCGACCGCCGTACTGCCGGGGAGATACGCGTCGGTGGAGAACGATTGCCGCCGTCAGACCCTCAGGCAGCACGCGCACTCGGGCTGGGTTTGGTGCCGGAAGATCGCCGCGAACAGGGCATTTTCCCCCGTCGCAGCGTATGCGATAACGCCAGCATTGCCGCGCTGTCGGCCCTGAGTCGAATGGGTTGGGTGCAGCGCCGCCGCGAGCGAACGCTGGTCGAGCAGCTCATTGCGCGACTGCAGGTGCGCACGCCGGATATCGATGTTCACATTGCCAATTTGAGCGGGGGCAACCAGCAAAAGGTGCTACTGGCGCGCTGGATGATGGTAGCCAATCTGCGCGTGCTGCTGGTCGACGAGCCCACGCGCGGTATCGACGTTGGAGCCAAGAGCGAAATTTACCGCGTGCTCGACGAAATGGCTCGCCAGGGGCTGGCCATCATCGTACTTTCATCGGAGATGGAGGAAGTGTTGGGGCTTTGCGATCGCATCTACGTCATGTGCGAAGGGCGCATTACGGCGCACTGCACGCGCGGTGAAGCCACGCCCGAAGCGTTGTTAGCGAGCGCGTTACCCAATGGACAAAGGGTGGTCTGAGCGCATGCAATTTCTGTCGGTACTAAGTCTTACCCTCTTTCTGAGTAGCTGCGCGCCGCTGACCCTGCCCGAAGAGATGACGCAAGCGGGGGAAAGCGCCTTGGCAGTAGGCGAAGCCGTCGAGCAGGTCAGCCATCTCGAAGTGTTTCTGCAGGCAAAGCGCGCACGGGATGAGGAGGCCGACGTGGCGCCGAAGTACGTGGCCGTGCTGCCCTTTATCGACGAGTCGGGCTTTCGCAAGGACATATGGGACCTCGGTTGGGAAATGGCCCGCATGCTCAGCCAGGAGGCGGTGGCTAGTGCGCAGTGGCGGGTCGTGCCCTACGAAGCGGTCGACGAATTAATGGGCAAGCGGCGCGTCCTCAGCATGGAGGCGCTGTTGGAACTGGGGCGCCAGCTCGAGGCCGATATCCTTTTCCTCGGCACCATTGACGACTACGATATGAGGCGTCTATCGGTCGGAGATCCCATGCTGGGCGGTTATAAATCCTATGTTGGCGCGGCCGCTATGCGCGTGGGCGCACTGCGCGTAGTCGATGGCACCGACCTGGGCATGGTGGTGAGTGAACGCGAAACCAGCGATAGGGATCTGGGGTTAGATCTACTGGGCAAGCCGCGCGACCAAGATGTGCAATTTGCCGATCTACGCACGATGGAGTTTGGTAGCACGCGATTTCGCGAATCGCTGTTGGGCCAGGCAACGCTCGCTGCGATGGAAGAAATTATTAGCGGAATGGAGTCGCTATTCGAGCCGGAAGACCTGAAGCTCGATGGCCATATGCCGGAAGTGCTCTCCGTATATGGGGAAGACGTGTACATCAATATCGGCAGTGAAAACGGGCTGCACGTCGGCTATCGATTTTCCGTATTTCCCGGTTTTGGCCGCGTAGCCAAGGATGATCCGCAGGCATTGGTGCGATTGGGGGTGGTCGAAGTCAAAGAGGTGATTGGCAACCGCCTATCCAGCGTGCGCATTATTGAGGGAGGCCAAGCCATTCGCGCAGGCGATCGGCTAAGTGCCTATCGGCAGGAAGCGGGAGAATAAGTGTGTAGTGGGCAAATAGGAGAAAGCGGGTGGGCATGATGCGAAGAGTCGGAGCCATTGATTATCGCGGGCGCGGAGTCTGTATAGAAGAGGAGCTTCCCGAGCTTGCCGCGGGTCAGGTTCAGGTCGAGGTGGCCGCCTCGCTGATAAGTCCGGGCACCGAACTGGGGCGGGTCAAACACATGCGCAGTGAAGCCCAGGACGAGCGCCCCCCACGCCCCTTTGGCTATGCCAACGCAGGTGTGATAGAGCGGGTTGGCGAGGGCGTCGAACAATTTTCCGTCGGACAGAGGGTTGCCTGTATGGGTGGAGGCTATGCCCTGCACGCCGATCGGGTCTGCGTTCCGCAGAATCTCTGCGCTGCCGTACCCGACGGCGTGTCGTTAGAGGCGGCGGCCTCTGTGCACTTGGCCGCGACGGGACTGCATGCCATACGGCGTACGGCCCCTCTATTTGGCGAAAACGGCATGGTCGTCGGCATGGGATTAGTCGGCCAGTTCAGCGCGCAGTTTGGCCAATTGTCGGGCTGTCACATAATGGCGGTTGACCGCGTGCCGTTGCGCTTGGAAAAGGCGCACGAGAACGGCATTGAAGGAGGGGTAAACGCTGCCGAAAACGATCCCGTAGCAATGGCGGACCGGTTTGCTGCAGGGTGCGGTATGGACTTTGGTATTATTGCCTTTGGCGGCGAGGCGACCTCTGCTTTTGAGCAGCTGTACAAGAGCTTGAAGACGACGCCGGACGGTCATCGCATGGGCCGCATTACCATTGTCGGCGGAGCCCATATCAGCCACGGCTTCGCCGCCGGTTTGGGCAACGTCGACGTGCGCAGCGCCGCGCGCACCGGACCGGGCTACCACGACGAGGCCTACGAACACGGCAGGAACTATCCGGCAGTTTTTGTAGAATGGCCGACCCAGCGCAACCTGAACGAATGCCTGCGCGCCATGGCCAGCGGAGCGCTGCGCGTAGAATCGCTCTACACGCACCAATTTGCACTGAGCGATATGGCCGACGCGGTCGATGTGCTGGTCGAAACGCCCGACCAGGCTTTGGGCGTGGTGCTAAAACCCTGATGGCTTAGACCGGTTCGCCTGTAACGAGGTTGCGCTTGCCCTCTTGGGTGAAGGTGACCGTGGGTAGGTCGATCTCCTGGCCGGCGATCATTTGCTGCAACAGCTTGGTCACGCCCTCAATGGCCGGGCCCACCAGTGCCTCGCCTTTTTCGCGCGTGCCGAGGGCGGCCGATTCGTTATCGATGGCGTCCATTTGCACGCGCTCGGGTGCCAGATAGAGCATGGTGGAGGTCTCGTATTCATCGGCGTGACCCGGCAGGCGGCCATTTTCCATATACTGCTGGACCATATCCGGATCGTAGACATCCCAATAGGACTGAAAGCGCAGATTGATCTTTAGCTTTTCTCGGTACTCGTCTATGCGCCGCATCATTGGTTTGACATTGCCGCCGTGGCCATTAAGGATGAGAATATTTTCCACCCCGGCGCGGGCTAGCGAGTGGCATACATCGTAGACGTATTCGCAGAACACTTCCGGGCGCACGGTCAGCGTGCCGATGTGCTCCATCCAGTGCTCGGAAACGCCGATGGCCACCGGCGTGGCAACGACTACGTGCGGCAGTAAATTCTGCGCGGCCTTTTCAGCCATGTGCGCCGCATGCAACGTGTCGTGGATCATGTGTAAGTGCTCGTTGTGCTGCTCGGTGGCCGCGGTGGGCACGATGGCCGCCTTGATGGTGCCGGCCTGCATGCGCTCGCGAAATTCTTTGCGGGTTAGGTCGCCGATAAATACGCGTTGATCGCTCATGACGGGCTCCTTTAAATGAGTTCGAAAAAGTTCAGAGGCGATTTCCTCACCATACGTGCGTAGTGAAGGCATGCGGAAGGTAATGGGCCCAATGGGGCCAGTCAAGAAAATGGTCCCGACCTATTCGCTGCTGGCGTCCATGAGCCGCGGTGCCGTATTCGCGTTGAACAATAATCTGTCCTCTCTCCGGAGAGGGCATTGGGCAACAATGGCTCGCCCAAGTCGAGTGGTGCACTTTGACAGCACGCCCTTTTAGTGGAAATATCACATTCCGCGCCCTAATCGTGGGTGCGCTCCTCGCCGCAGCGGTGGGCGTGGGCGCACCCTACGAAAACTTAATTATCTCCGGATCGCCGCTGCACCTAGACTACAGCACGCCAGCGGCCGTTTTCCTCTTTTTCCTCTTTTACATACTCGTTAACCCACTGTTGTGTGCCGTGCGAAAAGACTGGGCGTTTAGTCGCGCCGAATTGATAACAGTCTACATCATGGCCGCCGTTGCCTGTTCCGTTTCGACCATTGGTTTAGTCTGCGTATTGATCCCGCACATCTCCGCTGGAACCTACTTTGCCGCACCGGAAAACGGATGGGAAAAGCAGGTGCTGCCCTATATGGCCAGTTGGCTGCGGGTAGGCGACGAGGAAGCCGTCTTACATTTCTACGAAGGACTACCCCGTGGCGCGGCGATCCCTTGGATGGCGTGGATAGCCCCGCTGGCGGGATGGAGCATATTGATCGTTTCCTTTTTCGCTGCGATGACGGCCTCTATGGTCATCGTGCGAAAGCAGTGGATCGAAAACGAGCGACTGACCTTTCCCCTAGTGCAGGTGCCTATCGCCATGCTGGGCGAAGAAGGAGAGGACCGCGGAATAATCAGCCCTTTCTTCAAGAATCCCATCGTGTGGATTGGGATACTCGTTCCAATCATTCTCTACTCTCAGCGCGCTCTGCACAACTATTTCCCCTTCGTACCCGAGGGCATGCCCATTTCGGAGTCGTGGTACTTTTGGAACGACAAGTTTCGCCTGCGCCTATCGCTGAGTTATGCCGTGCTCGGATTCGGCTATTTGCTCAGCACTAAACTGGGATTTAGCATGTGGTTTCTCGGGCTATTGACGATGTTTGAAAATGCCTTTCTGCACTACGCTGGTTGGGCGGGTACAGACCGCGTGGTCGGTTCCTCATTAGGCACGCCGAATTTGCTCTATCAGGGCATGGGTGCGTTGGCCGCGCTGGTCTTCAGTTCGCTGTGGATTGGGCGCGAGCACTTGCTGCAGGTGGTGCGCGGATTCTGGGTGCCTACTGGTGGGGACGAGCGCGAAATAATGTCTTATCGCCAAGCTGGTATTTTGCTCTTGTGCAGTGGTCTGGCAATGTCAATATGGTGCGTTTTTTCCGGTATGAGCTGGTGGCTGGCCCCGCTGTTTTTGCTGGTGGCTTTCCTGCTAATGTTTGCAATAACGCGCATTGTAGCCGAAGGCGGCTTGGCCGTGGCCAAGCCGACGATGATGCCCAACGATGTATTGGTCGGTGCACTGGGCAGCAGTGGCTTAGGATCGGCCAATATCGGAGCCCTTGGTATGACCTACCCATGGGTGGGGCAGATGCGCACGACGATGATGGCCGCCGTTATCCACGGCCTCAAGCTTGTCGAAAGTTATACCGTGGGAAACCGCAAGCGCCTGTTTTGGGCGATTATGCTGGCAGCCCTAGTGGCTACATCCTCATCCATCGCGACGGTTTTACTCGTGGGCTATCGCTACGGTGCGCTCAATCTGAGCGAGTGGTTCTTCGGCATTGGCTCGGCTACCGCACCCTATACCTTTGTCGATTACCACTTGGCCAATTCTGCGGAAGCCAGTCGGTCATTTTACATTCTGTCGAGCATCGGTGCGGCCTTACAGCTCTTGCTAACAGTGGCCAATTCGCGCTTTATTTGGTGGCCGATTCACCCAGTTGCTTTTCCCGTTAGCGCCTACTGGACCACGCATCACCTTATGCCCAGCATCTTTTTAGCTTGGGCGATAAAGAGCGTGGTTTTGCACTACGGTGGCGTCGTGCTCTACCGCAAGACGCGGCCATTTTTTCTCGGGTTAATACTGGGCCATTATGTGGCGGGTGGCCTGTGGATCGTCCTAGATGGTTTTACCGGAATGACGGCCAATCATTTGTTCTACTGGTAGCAAGATTCGAGCGTTCGCAAGTGCGGTGAGCGCCCCGCTCCAGCACATGAATCACGTCGCCGCCGTTGCCGCACCCTTGATCGGCGGTTTGGTCTGGATGCACTTTGGCTACCAGATCATTTTTTTCACCGGAGCCTTTATCGCTCTCGTCTCGTTGATCGTATCTCAGTGGATTGATCCAGACCAACCGCAGCTAGAGAAAGAAGGCCGCTTAGCTCTTTCACCCGCAGCAGGTTAATTTTGCACACCCCTACTCGTTATAATATCAGATAGGAGAAACGCTATGAAAATTGGAACACGCATGCCGCCCTTTGCCCGCCAACTCGGTTTTAATGGCTTTGCCGAGTGGCTGGCAGAAAACGACTTTGATGCCATTGATACGCCGACCTTGACCAAGGAAATGGCCAAGAAGTGCAAGGACCTAGGGCTCGCCATAGGCACCTGCGATGCCGGCAGTGGGGGGCTGCTCAGCCGCGACGCAACCAAGCGCACCAAAGCGCTAAACGCCCTGAAAAAAGACCTTACGGCCATCGCCAAAAACGGCGGCCACACCTTCTTTACCGTGCTGGGGCCTGACGATCCGACGATGAAGCGCAGCGAGACTTTTGAAATTTTCAAGAAGGTGTATCCCAAAGTCGTTGCCCATGCTGAAAAAGTCGGCGTCCAGATTGCCATTGAGCCGTGGCCGGGCGGCGCGCCCTACTACGCAAATTTAGGATGCACCCCGGAAAGCCTGCGGCGCATTTTTGAGGTGTGCCCTTCGCCTAATTTGGGCATCTGCTACGACCCCTCTCATTTTCTGCGCATCCAGGTAGACTATATACGCCTGTTGGCCGAGTTTGGCGATCGCGTGCGTCACGTGCACCTGAAAGACACCGAGGTCATCGAGGAAAAACTCTACGAATCGGGCATTCTCGGCGAGAGCTATAGCAATACCTACGTCTGCGGCGAGGGATGGTGGCGCTATACCATTCCCGGCGAAGGGCAGGTCGACTGGCAGCAGGTTATTCGGCGTTTGGAAGACTACGGCTACGACGGCGTGCTGAGCGTTGAATTAGAAGACCACCACTTTTGGAAAACGGCCGAGTTGCAGCAGGAAGGTCTGCTGCGTTCCCAGGAGTATATCGCCCAATTTCTCAAGGGCTAGCTCGCTTGCGCCACGCTGCAACGGTAGGGGGCTGTTCTCTCTGGGGAACGCCCCCTTTTTTATGGTGTAAGGCATTGGTTGACAGCCTATGTCAGCGCGTCTATTATACTGCCTCATTCAACGTTAACGGGGGTGTTTTATGGTTGGTTTCGCCGTAGTTGGGTTGGGGATGGGACGCAACCGCGCTCGGCAAATAGCCGATACGCAAGGGGCCGAGCTCAAGATCGTTGTCGATCTCAACGAGTCGCTGGCAAGGGAAGTCGCCGATGAAATGGGCTGCGCTGGGGGCTGCTCGCTCGAAGATGCGCTTGGGAGGAGCGACGTAGATGCCGTGTTGGTTATGACTCCGAGTGGATTGCACGCCAGCATCGGCGTGGAGGTAGCGCGTGCAGGTAAGCACGTCATTACGACCAAGCCCATGGAGGTCAGCACGGAGGCCTGCGATGCGTTGATAGCCGCCGGGCAGGCGGCCGGCGTGCTGGTCGGCGTCGACTACCAGAGCCGCTATGTCGACAACAATTATCGCATAGCTGAAGCGCTCAAGCGCGGCGATTTCGGTGAGCCGATACTCGGTGAAGTCCGCTTCAAGTGGTTTCGCTCCGACGACTATTTTAGCCATAACGGCGGCTGGCGCGGGACCTGGGCAATGGATGGCGGTGGATCGCTGGCCAACCAAGGATCGCACCTGATAGACCTGTTGCTGTGGTTTATGGGCGATCCGGTCCGAGTTTACGGCGAGACAGCCGTTCTCAACCACGATATCGAGACGGAGGACGTCGGCATGGCGCTGCTCACTTATCCCGGCGGAGCTAAGGGCGCCCTTGTCGGCACGACGACCTTTCCCACCAACACCTATTTTAGTGCCGAAGTGCACGGCCGTGCCGGCGGTGTGCTGGTGGATTCAGTGCTGTCGGGCGAGATGCGGGTATTTGGCGACGGCCTCGAAGAAAAACTACAGTCGATTGACAACCCACTTCACAACGTCGTGGAGGATGTCGTGTCGGCGCTGGAAAAGGGTACAAACCTGCGGGTAGACGGGCGCGAGGGACGCCGCACAGTCGCCCTGTTGGAGCATATCTACAACTCGGCGCGCGTGGGGCATCCCGTCGCATACGGCAGCGTACATGCCCGTTAGAGCGGCCCTTGTCGGTGGAGACAATCCACATGCTGGGGGGTGGTTGGAAACGCTGCGCCATGCGCCTTCCGTGGCAGAAGTTGGCCTGTGTGGTTCGTGGGATGATGCAGTTCATGAGGCCGAGGTCTACAGCACGGTCGACGACCTGCTGGGCGCCGGCACTTGGGGTATGGCGTTGGTATGTGCCCGCAACGCCCAGGCCCCTGCGCTCGCCCGCTCGCTAATAGAGGCCGGTGTGCCAACCTTGGTGGAAAAACCCGTTGCGCGCACGGCGCGTGAAATTGCCGAGTTGAACGATCTCGCGCAACGGGTGGGCACGCCGTGGAGCACTTGCTTTCTCAATCGGTATCATCCAGCTGTACGCACAATGAGGAGTTGGGTGAATGAGGGCGCGATCGGTCGCTTACTTTCCATAGAGGGCCGAATGGTCACTAGCACCGTGGCTCAGCGGGGTCGGCACCACTGGCTCTTTAGCCATCGGGAGGCCGGCGGCGGGATTCTGCACTGGCTCGCCGTGCACACCGTCGATCTCGTGCGCTTTATTAGCGGCTGTGAATTCGAACGGGTGAGCGCCGAAACGGCTACGTTGGTGGAGGCCATCGACGTAGAAGAAGTGGCCTGCGCTGCTTTTCGTCTCGAAGGGGGGGCGCTTGGCCACATCCACGCCGCCTATGCCTTGCCGCGGCGCTACGGCGATATCTCTATGGTTCTGCGCGGCACCGACGGCGATGTCACCTGGCAGAGCTGGGACTATGGCGGACACAAGGATCGACTCACTATACAGAGTACCGTGGGGGCTTGGGCAGACGAGTCCAATCGCCAGATCGTCTGCAATCCGCCAGTAGGGGCGGGCTACGGAGGGCAGATGGGCGTCGATTTCATCGGTGATTTTATCACCGCTGCGCAGGGAGGACAGCCCTTTATATGCGATGGGGAAGACGCGCTGCGCGCTATGGAATTTATCGAAGGAGCCTATCAGTCCGCCGAGAGCGGAAAACGAGTGGAGCTAGTCTGTGAAAATAACTGAAATCGACGTGCGCCTTATTGATGCAAACTTTCGCAATTTAATTATTACGCAAATACACACAGATGCGGGCATCACGGGTATTTCCGAAGTAGTGACCAAGCGCTTTGACGATGCCACGCTCAACGGCGTGCGCAACCTAACGGAAAACATTGGGCTTATCGGCAAAGATCCGCGCCAGCCCAACTTGCATTTTGAGCGCATGTATCGCGACAACCAGTGGACCATTGGCACCGTTTCGGTTTCGGCCATTAGCGCGATTGAAATGGCCATGTGGGATATAAAGGGCAAAGAAGTAGGCAAGCCCGTATACGAACTCTTTGGCGGCCCGACCTTTGCCGAGCGGGTGCCGGTCTATTGCCACGTTCCGGGCGGTTCTTCTCCGCAGGAATTTGCCGATAATATCGCCACTGCACGGCAGCGCGGGTACCGGGTGTGTAAAACTACGCTGCCGGTCTACTACGGCCAGGTCCAGAGAGTTTCCAGCGATGGCTCGGAATACAAGATTGGCGGGAATGCCTATTCTGGAACAAAGGGAAAGGTCGACGGCTCCTATAACGAGCACCAATGGCTCGACCAGCGCATCTTAAACGAGGTGGTCTCGTTCTTTGCCGAGGCGCGCAAAGTGCACGGGGACGAAATGGAAATCTGGGTCGATTGCCACGCCCGGCTGAGTGGGGCACATGCCGCGCGCCTAGTTTACGCGCTGCGCGGTCTAGTCGATCTGATTGAAGAACCGCTACCTCCGGAAGACATCGATGGGCTCAAGGCGCTTAAAGAGGCGTCCTATGCCTGTGGCGGGCCAAAGATTGCCGCCGGCGAGCGCACGGCGACGATTTACGATCGCAATATGCTGCGCATGGTAACGGAGCAAATGGTCGATATCTACCAGCCTGACATCGGCAACTGTGGGGGATTTACGTCCTTCTACGAGCTAGCTACGGTAGCTACCATGCACAACGTTGCCATGGCACCGCACAATCCCAACGGTCCCATCTCAGTTGCTCAGGGCCTGCAGGCTATCGCCTCCGTGCGCAATGGGCACATCCTCGAGACCGTGGGCAATGAGGCTGAGGAAGCGCTGGCCGATGAACTGCTGGTCAATCCCGAAGCGGTGCGCAGCAAAGACGGCTACATCGAGTTACCTAAAGGCCCCGGCATTGGTATCGAGCTCAATCAGGAGGGCTTGGAGCGCCGGCCGTTTAAACGCTATTACCAAACGACGCGCTAAGGGCGTCCGTTCCTACTGCCAGGAGATAGGGTTATGAAAATTGTAGACGTAGAGCGCATTATCGTCGATGTGCCTTTTACAAAACGCCAGCAAAAAATCGCTGCGCGTGAGGTGTATAATTGGGCGGTACTCGAACTGTGTCGAGTTGAAACGGATAGCGGTCACGTCGGCTGGGGTGAAACCGTTATCCACTATACGTGGGCGCGGGTGACGGATGCCGCGGTCCAGCGCGTTATGGGCAAGAGCCCAGCCGCCCTCATGAACGACGACAGCCTGGGTGCCGGGTTGCAAATGGCGCTATTTGATGTGGTTGGTAAGGCATTGGAAGTGCCCGTCTACGAACTGCTCGGAAGCAAGGTGCGCGATTGGGTGCCCATCTCTTGGTGGTCGATTGACGCATCGCCGCGCGACTGGGCTGCCGAGGCAAAGGACGCGGTCAAAAAGGGGTATACAAGCTTTAAGACCAAGCCGCGTCCGTGGTGGGATATCGTCGCCCAGGTCGATGCCATTTCGAAGGCGGTGCCGGCGCACTTCAAACTCGATCTCGATCCCAATGCCACCTGGCAGGACGCTGCCACGGCCATCCCGATTATAAAAAAGCTGGAAAAGTACGAGCGGATTGCCATGTATGAAACGCCGATCCCACAGCATGACGTACTCGGCAATCGGCAGATTCGCGCCGTCAGTAGCCGGCCAATCGCTATGCACTTTGGTTCGCCGCCCTACATTACGCACGTGCGCGAAGAGGTCTGCGATGGCTATGTCATCTGCGCCGGCAAGAGTCAGGTTATGCGCCAGGGGTTGCTTAGTGCCGAGGCGCAAATGCCATTCTGGCTACAGTTGGTGGGCAATGGACTGACCACGACCTGGGCTGCCCACCTCGGGGCGGTCCTTACCAATGCGACCTGGCCGACCATAACCTGCATCAACCTCTACAGCCATCAATTGCTAAAGAAAGAAATTGACGTTGTCGGTGGCTATCACAAAGTCCCCGACGGTCCTGGTCTCGGCGTTGAAGTGGACGAGCGCGCCGTTGCTCGCTATCGCGTATCGGAAAAGACCCTGAAGAAGTTTGCCGAGAAAGGGGAGCGCTACGATCGCCCCGATCCGCGCATCATCAACAGCGTAGTATATCCGGACGGTTCCTGCGTGCATATGGGGCGCGCAAGCCAGGGATATGGGTATTTTGGTTCGGGCAACGGACCGGCCTATGTCGAGGGGGTCCGTTTGGTTGAGCGCCCAGATGACGGAACAAAAGAGTGGCAAACGCTCTATGAGCGGGCTCTGCAGCATCCGGTGCGCGACCGCTGGCAGTCCTGATATAACACGGCGCTTATAACGGGGAGATAACAATGCAGTTGCTCGATTACGGCCGCTCGTTTGTAACTTTTGTCACACCGGGGCGCGGCAATAATGCGCGTTTGCAGATCGAATCAACGTGCCGGTTGCTGTCGGCCGATCAGGCGCCGCGCGACTACTATTTTTTCGCTTCGTGTAAGTCGGAAAATACCTTTGCCGAGCGCGATCTTTTTCACGAAGATAACTACGATTTCTGTGGGCTGTTCTCCGATAGCGAATATGCCATTTACCGCACCAAGGCAGTGCATCACGACGGCTTTTGCGAGTCGGGCGTTTGGCGCGAGCGCTTTGAAGATGTACAGTGGACGTTGAATTATACTCGCGGCGAGGTGTTGGACCATGCCGAAGCGATCGTTCGCGCGACACTCGATGGGCGCGTATTGATTGGAACCGTCGAGTGGGAGAGCGAAGGGGTTCACTGCGCTATAGAGTTTCCGATCAAGACCATGAACGCCAACGACCTTCACATGATATGGCAGGTCGACACCGGTCCCGTCGTCTTTCCCACCGGTTTACAGCAGGGAAGGTTAGGCATCGAAACCTTCTCGCCCGCCTATGTCGCCTATAATTCGGCACGCGTTGCCGATTTTATCGCCCAAGGACCCCTAAATGTGGGCGACGTCGCCGTGACTCACTACCATCAACGGATTAGCGTCGAAGCGCAGGCGCGCGTTTTTGCCCTCATAGAGGATTAACACATAGGAAGCGCGGCATGGCATCAATCGATTGGCCATTAGAACAACTCGTTGACTACCGACCAGAGCTTACAAAAAGGGACGACTTCGACGCCTTTTGGGATGCACAACTGGCCGTCAGCGCCGCTGTGCCGCTGAACGCCGAGTTTACCATGCTCAACGATGGGTTACCCGGCGCACACACGTATGACGTGTCGTTTGACGGGGCCGATGGCGTGCGCGTGCGCGGTTGGTTTATGGCGCCGCTCGCCCAAGACGGTCCCCTGCCGACGGTGGTGCAGTTTATCGGCTACACGGGGGGGCGCGATTATCCCCATCCTCTAGCCGCACACGTGCTCAACGGCTTTTGTGCGCTGATTATGGACTCGCGCGGACAAGGGGGCAATACGGGCATGCGCTTGGACACGAGCCATGGGGCGCAGTCGGGGTTTATAACGCACGGGATTGTCGACAAGGACGAATACTACTTCCGTAACTTTTACCTTGATACCGTGCGCGCCGTCGAAGCCGTGGCCGCTAGGGACGAAGTCAACGAGGAGCGAATCTGTGCCCTTGGCGGGAGTCAGGGCGGAGCGCTGAGTATTGCCTGCGCTTCTCTTTCGCCGCGGGTGGTGGCGATGGCCCCCGACGTGCCGTGGCTTTCTCATTTTCGCAGGTCCGTCGATATAGCTATGGGGCCCTACGAAGAGATTACAAATTTCCTGAAGCGTTTTCCTCAGCATATAGAGCAGGCATTTACTACACTCTCTTACTTCGATAATATGAATTTGGTGACGCGCACGCGCGCTGCCCACGCCTATTATTCCGTTGGTTTGTGGGACGCTGTCTGCCCGCCCTCTACGGTATATGCCTCCTATAATCACCTGCCGGCCGGTGTGCAAAAAAGCATAGAAGTATATCCATACAACGGGCATGAGGGAGGGGGTACCTTACATCAGCAGCGCAAACTGCAGTGGCTGCGGACAACGCTGGCCAGTTAGGATATCAAAATGAAAATTACGCGCATTGACGAATACGTCACCGCTGTTCCGCACATCACTTCTATCGAAAAAAGTCGGCCGGGAGACTATAAGGAGCGTCCTATAAGCATTATCGAAGTGCATACGGACGAGGGGATTGTTGGACTGGGGGAGGGCGGGCGCGGTGAGCGCTTTATCGGTGCCGAAGATACGTGGGTCGGCGTCGATCCGCTCTCTGTAAACCTAACGACGACGGGGGGTGCTATGGGCATGGCGCTGTTCGATATCGTCGGCAAAGCGTTTGGGGTGCCGGCGCATAAGCTCATGGGGGCCAAATACTGGGATGCCGTGCCGGTTGGATGGTGGTCGCCGCCGTTGGAAGCCCATGAATTCGCCGCAATGGCCGAAGAAGGGGCGCGCAAGGGATATAAAACCCACAAACTCAAGGCGCGCTCACATAATATCGTCGAGACGGTGCGCCTGATGACGGAAGCGGCCGGCCCCGACTACGGCATTATCGTCGATCCCAACTTTGAGTTTGGCAATCTGGCCAACAGCCTGCGTTTGGCCGAAGCTCTGGAACCGTATACTATCGAGGCTTTTGAAGATCCCTTCCAATATCTTCCGGGTTGGCATCAGTACTGCGATTTTCGCCGTCACACGCGCATTCCGCTTGCCCCTCATCTGGGCGATCCGCAAAAGGTGATGAGCGCCATTCGCGCCGAGGCGGCCGATATGTTTAACCTGGGCGGTTCAGTAGAAAGTGTGCAAGCCATGGCGGCGATGGCCGAGGCGGCCGGCATGCCGGTGTGGCTGCAGGTCGTCGGTCTGGGGTTGGGTATTTCGGGGGCCTACGGCACGCACGTGCACGCGACGGTGCGTAACGCAACGGTGCCGTCGGATTCACTGCACTTTACGCGGGAAAACGATTTGATCGGCGGTGCTCTCGAGCCGAAAAATGGATTGGTCACAGTCCCCGACAGTCCAGGTTTGGGAGTCGAATTGGATCGCCAGGCGTTGGCGCATTATCGCGTCGCTTAGAAGGGTATTATAAGGTTGACATAAACGGGATCTCACCTATTTTCTAGGGCTGTTTTGCATAGGGGAGCCCGTAGCTCAGCCGGTAGAGCAGCGGACTTTTAATCCGTTGGTCGTGGGTTCGATTCCCACCGGGCTCGCCATTTAAA
>JAYOYH010000008.1:0-36665 GCA_038153405.1 Gemmatimonadota bacterium
CTCGATATCGCCGAAGATTTAATCGGGCCCAATATCCAGCTCTTTCACGATCAGGCCCTCTACAAGCCAGCCCACCACGGCGGCGCCGTATTTTGGCACCAGGACAACGCCTATTGGCGCTGCCATCCGGCCCAGTTAGTCAGTTGCTGGCTGACCTTGGACGACGTCGATGCCAGCAACGGCGCCATGCACCTCATCCCTGAATCGCATCTGCGAGGTCTTGGCGATCAGCACGAGCGCGCGCAGAGCACGGGCGCCCTACTCGATGCGCACGAACACGTAGACGAAGCGCAGTCCGTAGTCGTCGACCTGCCGGCCGGGGGCGCTCTCTTTCACCACTGCCAAACTATGCACTACACACCGCCCAACCACACGCCGCGGCAGCGCCGTGCGTTTGCCATCCACCTGATGCCACCCGGCACTCGTTCGAGGCAAACCGGTGAACGACTATCCGTATCCTTTGCGCGGCCCATGCTGCGCATGCACGTGTGAGCAGACCGGTATAATACTACGCCACTCAACCCTTTAACTCGAGAGAAATACATGCACGATCCGCGCCTGGATCGCCTAGCAGAAGTCCTCATCCAGCATTCGACGAACCTGCAACAGGGCGAAAAAATTCTCATAGAGACGTTCGATATTCCCGAGGAAATGGTCGTCGCCCTCATTCGCGCCGCACGCGCGGTTGGCGGCATACCCATTGCATCCTACAAGCGCACGCGCATCCAGCGCGAACTGCTGCGCGGAGCACAGCGCGAAGGTATGCAACTGATGGGCGATGTTGAGGCCCACCGCATGCGCCAAGTCGATGCCTATATAGGCCTGCGCGGCTCGGGCAATATCGCCGAATTATCTGACGTGCCCGGGGCGGCGATGCACCTTTACGAAGAGCACTGGATGAAACCCGTGCACTACGAGATACGCGTGCCAAAGACCAAGTGGGTCGTGCTGCGCTGGCCCTCCTCCTCGATGGCGCAGCAGGCGCGCATGAGCACTGAGGCCTTTGAAGAATTCTACTTCGACGTCTGCACCCTCGACTACGGCAAGATGGCCGCCGCGCAAAAGCCGCTAGCCGACCTAATGCGCCGCACGGACCGCGTGCACATCAAGGGGCCCTCTACCGATCTGCGCTTTAGCATCGCGGACATACCCGTAATCGAGTGCTCCGGCGAGCACAATATTCCCGATGGCGAGTGCTTTACGGCACCCGTGCGCGACTCGGTAGAAGGCGAGATTCGCTTTAACGCCAGCACGCTCTACCGCGGTACGGTATTCGACCACATTCATCTCCGCTTTGAGCGGGGGCGCATCGTCGAAGCCCATAGCAGCGACGACGGCCGTCTCAACGAGGTGCTCGATGCCGACGAAGGCGCGCGCTACATCGGCGAGTTCGCCATCGGGTTTAATCCCTATATCACCGAGCCGATGCTCGACATTCTCTTTGATGAGAAAATCGCCGGCTCGTTTCACTTTACTCCCGGCCAGGCCTACGAGAAGGCGGATAACGGCAACCGCTCTACTATCCACTGGGATATGGTGATGATTCAATCGCCGAAATTCGGCGGCGGCGCGATCTATTTCGACGACGTGCTCGTGCGCAAGGACGGCCAATTTGTCTTACCGGAACTGCTCGCTCTTAACCCGGACCAGCTCAAATAGCCCAACCGCACCGACGCAGCACTGCGCTGCGAGAATGGAATAGGTACTGATAAATGCGTTACCAATCCATCGCCTTTACCGCCCGCCAGACAGCCGAGCTCGTAGAGGACGAGCACGAGGGGGCGCTGGGCGCCGATGAGGTCGCCGGCCAGACGCTTTACACTCTCATCAGCCCGGGCACCGAGCTAGCCGGCGCCTACTTGGGCGAGCGATTTCCTGCTCTTCCTGGCTACGCGGCCGCCTTCCGCGTCGAGGCCATGGGTGAAGATGTTTGCGGCATTGCCGAAGGCGACGTGCTGTTCTGCATGGGCAAACACCAGTCGCACCAGCGCGTGCGCGCGGTGGAGACGGCGCCCGTTCCCGACGGCTTAGCCCCGCACTTGGTGCCCTTTTGCCGCTTGATGGGGGTGACGATGACCACGCTGCAAACAACGCTGGCCCGTCCACCGGCTCGCGTTCTAGTCACTGGGCTCGGACCGGTCGGCCACCTCTGCGCACAGGTATTTCGCGCCTACGGCTATGACGTCATTGCCGCAGATCCGCTCCAAGAGCGGCGCGCGTGGGCCCAGCACGCCGGCCTGCCACGCGTGCTGGATAAGGTGCCGCACGACGACGCGCACATCGCCCGCCGCATCGACCTCCACATCGAGTGCTCTGGCCATGAAATGGCCGCCCTTGACGGCTGCAAGGTAGTCAAGAAAAAGGGAGAAATTGCCCTTGTTGGGGCCCCGTGGACGCAGCGCGCCGACGTGCAGGCACACGAGTTCCTGCGCGAGATTTTTTTCAACTACGTCATATTGCGTTCGGGCTGGGAATGGGAATTGCCACATCGCAGCCAAGACTTTCGCCAGGGCAGCATCTTTGCCAATTTTTCCGAGGCACTGCGCCTGTTAGCAAATGGCAAAGTCGTCGTCGAAGGCCTCTACGACCTGTTGGCACCGGCGTCCTGTCAGGACGTCTACCAAGACCTGCTGCACCGACGAGCGCCGAACCTATTTCAGGTCTTTGCCTGGCAGCAGGCCTAGCGGTCGCAAAGAGAGGGCCAACGCAGGCCTTGATGCACTCGAAACACCGCGCCAGTTTATACGCACAGCGAAAGGATGCGCTATGGACATACTCGTCGTTGGCGGCACCGGGCATATCGGCTCGTATTTGGTGCCGCGCCTCGTTCTCGACGGCCATCGAGTGCGCGTTGTCGCCCGCCACTCACGGCCCCAATATGCCGAAGAGCGCATGCTCTGGTCACAGGTCGAATGGATTGAAGCCGATCGGCGAGCCGAGGAAGCAGACGGGACCTGGCTAGAGCGCATGCGGTCGATCGAGACCGATGTCGTGGTCGACCTCATTGCCTTCACCGCGCCAGAAAACGCCGCAATGATGGAAGCGTTTAAGGGACGCATCGGCCACTTTTTGCACTGCGGCACCATCTGGGCCTACGGCCCCAGCGCACGCACGCCATATCAGGAGCATTTTCCGCGCCGGCCGATTACCGAGTACGGCATCAACAAAGCCGCCATCGAAGCCGATCTGCTGCACGCCTGGAGCGCCGAGCAGTTTCCCGCCACCGTCGTGCATCCCGGCCACATATCGGGGCGCCGCTGGTTGCCCATCGACCCGCAGGGAAGCCGCGCCGGCATAGAGGTTTACGCGAAGCTGGCCACTGGTCAGGCCGTCCACTTGCCCGACTTAGGGCTCTATACGATCCACCACGTGCACGGCGACGACGTCGCCCAGCTATTTCACCGGGCCATTGACCAGCGTCCCCAGGCCCTTGGCCAGAGCTTCAGCGCCGTAGCGCCCTACGCCCTTTCACTGGTAGCCTGCTGCCAAAGCGTGGCATCGCTCTTTGGTCGCCAGGCCGTCCTTGAATTCGTGCCCCTGCAGCGCATGGTCGAATTCGTCGAAAAAGAAGCCTTCGATGTCATCGCAGCCCACTGTCAGCACTCGCCCTGTTCCAGTATCGCCAAAGGCGAAAAATTGCTGGGCTATCGGCCTCGCTACACAACCGAACAAATCTATGCCGAATGCGTAGAATACCTGCTTGAAAGCGGTCAACTGCGCCTTTAGCAAAACACCTAACCCTGTGGACGTATCCATGGCCGATCTCGAATTCACTGGCGTTTTTCCCATCCTAGTGACGCCCTTTACCGACGAAGAGGATATCGATCTCGAATCCTTTGCCTGCATCGTCGACTTCATGAGCACGCTTGGCGTCGACGGCGTGACGATATTGGGCGTCCTCGGCGAGTCCAATCGCCTGCTGGACGACGAACGCGAAGCGCTGATCAAAACAGCCGTTGACGCAGCGGCCGGACGCATGCCCGTCGTCGTCGGCACCAGCCACGCCGGCACGCACGCCACGCTGCGCTTGAGTCAACGAGCCGAGCAGCTGGGCGCGGCCGCCGTCATGGTTACGCCATCGCGCGAAACTGTGCCCAGCGAAGAGCGCATATTCGAATACTTCCAGCGGGTCGCCGCCGGCATCTCCATTCCCATCGTCGCACAGGACCACCCGGCCTCCACGCAGGTGCATATGTCGAGCGAGCTCCTCCTGCGCATGGTTGCTGAGATTCCGCAAATCGCCTGTATCAAGCAGGAAGCAGTGCCCACTCCGCCCAAGACGCGCGCCCTGATCAAGGGCATGGTCGGCCACCACCGCAGACCGACCATCCTGACCGGCCTAGGCGCCCTCTACGGACGCTATGATCTGGAGAGCGGGGCCGATGGGTTTATGACCGGATTTGCCTTCCCCGAAGTCCTACAAGCGCTGGTCGCCGCCCGCAACGCAGGCGACTCGATGCGGCTGCGAATGCTCTACGAGCGCTTTTTGCCCCTCATCGTCTTTGAACAACAGCCCGGCATTGCGGTGCGCAAAGAAATTTTTCGCCGACGCCGCCTTTTGCAATCTGCCTGCGTGCGCCATCCGGGCCGCGGCATAGATGAGAGCACCGCCGCCCACCTACACAGCGTTCTCGAATCTACTTTGCCCGGCATCGACCTAGCATGCCCCCTCATCCCTTAAGGAGCCCTGTCATGCGCATAGAACACGTCGAAGCACTGCATATCAATCCGCGGCTATACGAGCGCAACAAAGGCCACGAAGTCCGCTTTAACGGCATTGACACACAGACGGTTTTTCGCGTCACCTGCGACAACGGCGTCGTCGGCTACGGCGATACGCGCGGCCACAGCAGCCTGAGCGAACAGCAGACCAATGCTCTAGTCGGACGCTCGCCCTTCGACTTTGTCGCCGCCGACCTGAACGTTGGACTCATGGGAGCGCTCTACGACGCCATGGGCAAACACCTCGACGTGCCGGCCCATAAAATCATGGGACAGAAAGTGCGCGATCGCGTACCGGTAGCGGCCTGGACGCGCCCTGCATCACCCGAGGATTTTGCGCTGGAAATTCAGCGCGCCGCAGGAGAGGGGTATATGTATTTTAAGATGCACACCTGCGAACACCACTGCGTAATCGAGCAGACGCGTGCCGCCGAGGAAGTCGCACCGGATGGGTTTAAGATCCACTTCGATTTCAACCACAACCGCACCGAAGCGGCGACCCTTCGCATTATCGACGAAATCGAGCGGTCGTCGGTCGTCGGTATCCTCGAAGACCCCATTCGCTGGCAAAACATCGACGGCTGGCGCCGCCTGCGCCAGCGCACTTCGCTGCCCCTGCTCATGCACGTGCCGCAGCTAGGAGGCGGTCAGGAGATGCTCAACGGCTGTGCCGATCTATACATGGTCGGCGAAGTGGGCATCGGCACCTCTTTTAAGCGGGGATTTGCCGCGGCTGCGGCCGAACTGTCGACGGTGATTCAGCTGACGGGTGGCACGCTGTCAAAAGCGCTAGCCATGCATCTGGGCGCCGTGCTGCCCAATGTTTCTCACTCGGTCAACCTAGACGATCAGTATGCCGAAGATGCGACGGGGAGCCGCCTCGAAATTGACGAGGGCAGCACGCCCGTGCCCGAGGGCGCAGGCCTCGGCGTCGAGATCGACGAGGACAAGCTCGCCGAGCTTGCGGCGCGGCCCAAGAGCGAACTGCCGCTGCACGTCGGCGTTCTCGAACTGCCCGGCGGCAGCACGTATTACACGCCTTCCATCCCCTCGGTCGAGCGAATAAGCGGCTTTCCCGAGGGCAACGTGCGCGGCATCCGCAGCCGCGTTTGGAATGACGACGGTTCCGATGCGTTCAAAGCGATCTACGAGCGCGTTCAGCGCGAGGGCCATTTCAAAGCGTAGAACGCCTCTGGATGCCTCGGGGCCCACCCGAGGCATCCACTAGCGCAGAACGAAGTCTAACAGCAACCCTGCGTACGTCAAATAGGCGGCCTGCTGTATGCTCTTCTTATACGCACTCAGCGAGATCAAGTCCCCATAGGCGGCACGGCTATCGTAGCGCCGCGTCATATACATGGGCAGTGCCGGGGCCAGCGCGGCGAAGATTACGGCGTACATGCCATAGGCGCCGCTGAGAAAAAGTAGACCACACCAGATGCGCGACAGGATTTGCGCCCCCCAGATAATGCGTTTGACCATCGCGGCTCCAACCCAAACGCTGAGCGTCTTCTTGCCGTTTTCGCGATCGGCCGGCTCGTGCTTTAGTCCGCTGGCCAGCGCGGCAATAAGGGCGTAGAGAGCCACGGGGACAAGCAGCTGTATCTGGTTGACATCCCACTCCACCCCCATCGCGCAATAACCCATTAACGGCATTACAACGCCCGTGCCGACGGTTTCTAGTATTTCTCCCCCGCCGCGATAGTTGAGCCGCAGCGGCGCGAAGCTGTACGCCCATATCAGCAGGAGACCGCTGACTGTCAGCGCCGGTATCAAGGGGCTTCCCAACCACCACAGGATTACCGCACAGGCCAACGCACCAGCACCTGCCAATAGACCCGCCGTCAGCACTTGTGCCGGTGTGAGTAAGCCCGCAACCAATACGCGCTCGTCGATCAGTTGGGGGAAGGCCTGTGCATGGTGGACATCGGCCGCGCGATCGGCGTAATCGTTGAGCAGAACAATGGCCCACTGCAGCAGTGCCGTGAGTGCCAGCACGAGAGCGGCCGAAAGCCATGGCACAGCGCCCTCTCCTCCGTACCCCAAGCCCATCCCCACGCAGACGGGCAGCAGCGTTTTGGGTAATGCCTGTAGCTTGACAGCAATTAGCCAGCGATTCACTTTACCCCTTCGTCTCTTAACCAGTAAGATCCATGTCACTTCCCAGCGAGCCGTATCGCACGCCCTCTGTCCATAGCGCAGTGGGGGCGGCCTATCGCCTCTCTCTGGCACCCGGTCGCCACCGGGCCACCCCTTGCGTCGATCTGTGTGCCGCCCTGCTGGAAGCAGACGAAACGGATACTATCTTCGGCCGCACTTTTGCGCAAGGCATGCGCGATCTCGAGGCCGGGCTCAAAGAGCACTTTCCCAACAATATCTACGGCGATCTCGACTATTATGCCGCCGCGCTTTTGAACGCGGCACGCGCCCACAGCACCCCTCTCACCTATCTGCAACAGCACTTTGTCCAAGTCGGCGAGCTGCTGCAACTCTACGGATGCAACTCGCCTATTCACTTTCGCTACGCCCACGATTTTCTCTACGGGTTCGACTGGGCGCGCTGGGTGCGCAAAGCACCGACCAAGCGCGGTAACACGGGCCCCTTTGCTCCCGCTTTTTTGCACTATCTAAAGGAGCGCGGAGACGAACTCTTACAGCTGATTGCGACCGACGACTGCACCTATCCCCGCCTTGCACGCGGTGCGGACCGCAACCCGTTTTCCTTTCTGCGCGATCCCGCCAGCGAAATGCGCCTCCACCAATCGCTGGCAGCAGATGGCCTAGTGCCCGTCGAAGCCTGGCATCCGCACGGACGGCTGTGCTGCCGGTCCGATTACAGCGCGCTGCGCGATGAACGCGCCGACCAACTTTTCTCAGACCATGGGTAAAAAACCAAAAGTTCCCGTAACTGCAGCCCTGCGCACCCTGCGCCAAAGCGGCGTTGCTCACAGCGAACACCTCTACCCCTACGAGGAGCACGGGGGGTCCGTGCACGCTGCCCACTGTCTAGACATTGATCTGCATCAGGTGGTTAAAACGCTGGTATTTGAGGACGATAAAGGGCAACCGCTGCTGGTCCTTATGCACGGCGATCGCGACGTGGCGGTTGGCCTACTAGCACGCGCCGTCGGCGCCAAGCGCGTAGAGCCCTGCACGCCGGATGCGGCCACCAAACACACCGGCTATTTGGTCGGAGGCACTTCGCCCTTTGGCACGCGCAAACAGATACCCACTTATGCCGAGGCGACCATACGCTCCCTTCCAATCATGTATGTAAACGGCGGCAAGCGAGGCTTTTTAGTCGGTCTACAGCCGGCCGCCTTAGACCGCATACTAACGCCATGCTACGTAGCCGTTAGCGCACCGCACCCCAGTACCTCATAGAGGAGGCCCTCCATGTTAGACCATTTATCGTCTCTGCGCTCCGGCAAAGCCGGCCGCGCCTCATCCTGGGCACACGACGGCCGCAACGGCGATGCGTGGTGGATCGAGCCAGGCCAGACGCGCGTGTTGGCCGATATCAATGGCCCAGGCAAAATCACCCATATCTGGATGACGCAGCCCAACCACTACCGCGAATGCCTTATCAAAATCACTTGGGACGATGCGCGCTCGCCCAGCGTGCTGTGCCCCCTCGGCGACTTTTTTGGCCTGGGGCATGGCATCGTCAACTCCTACCAATCGCTGCTCTTCAGCGCTTCGACCAATACCAATAACCGCTTCAATGCCGGATGCGCACTCAACGCCTATGTGCAGATGCCCTTTCGCAAGCGCGCCGTGGTCGAACTGGTCAACCAAAGCAAGGAGCGCCACCGCCAGTATTTCTACGTCGACTACGAGCAGTGCGACATAGCCGATGAAGCAGGGTATTTTCACGCCGAATTCCGCCGCGAAAATCCCTTTGGCGGCTGGGGTCACGAAGTGCGCGTCAACTCGCCCGAAGCCAATATCGTCAACAAGGAAAGAGAAGCGTGGGCCAACAACTACGTCATTCTCGAAACGGCAGGCAGGGGGCATTACATCGGCTGCAATATCAGCGTTACCAATTTCCAAGGCACCTGGTGGGGCGAGGGCGACGATATGATCTGGGTCGATGGCTATAAGTGGCCGCCCGACCTGCATGGCACCGGCAGCGAGGACTACCTCAACCAGGCCTGGGGCATGCAGGACAACGCCTTCCTGCGCAATGGCTCTTCCATTCACGAGCGCAACACAGACGGTTACCAGACCTCTTATGTGCACCACATAGAAAATCCGGTCTCTTTCAAAAAGGAAATCAAAGTGACCATCGAACACGGCCACGGCAACCACCTGTGCAACGAGATGAGCAGCGTCGCCTACTGGTATGCAGCCAAGCCCACCCGCGTGGCCAAGCCGCCGACCGTCGCTAAGCGCATGCCGGTGCTGCGCGACAACCAGGGCCGCTGGCTCTACGATGCAAAAAACCAGACGACGACGACAACGGTTCAAGCCAATGCGGAGATGAAGCGCATGAAAGCGCAGTGGAAAAGGGCACACGGCTAGCATGGAGGAGCAATTCACCCCCGAAGTTGAGCCTCCCGTCCAACGGCCGGACGGGGCGCTCTGCTTTGCCTTCTGTGCAGACCAATTGCTCGTATGCCAACGCGACGGTCAAGTCGCGGTGCCAACGCTGGCCGACCTAATGCCGTGTACGCTAGCCGTAGAGCGCGAATATTTCGTCGGGCATGACGACGAGCACGGCCCCTGCTTTGCCGCCGATCTGGGCAGCGTGTGTCAAGCGCCCAGCGGCATGGTATTCCACGGTCTGCGCGACTTAGCCGATGCGCTGAGCGATCGCCTCTTTGCCGTCGGCGGCCGCGCCGTGCAGATCGTCAATTGGGGCCGCACGCATCGCTTCTGCGGGCGCTGCGGCGCAGAAACGCAAACCGCGCCATCGGAACGCGCACAAGTGTGTCCTCAGTGCGGATTGATGGCCTTTCCACGCCTATCGCCAGCCATCATCGTGCGCATCCGGCGCGGCGAGCAGATCTTGTTGGCGCGCAACCACCGCTTTCCCCCGGGCCGCTTTAGCGTGCTAGCCGGCTTTGTAGAGCCCGGCGAGACGTTGGAGGAAGCCGTCGCGCGCGAAGTGCGCGAGGAGGTCGGAATCCGCGTGCGCGATATCCGCTATTTTGGTTCGCAGCCCTGGCCCTTTCCCAACTCGCTCATGCTCGGTTTTACGGCCGAGTACGCCGAGGGAGAGATTGTCGTCGACGAGAGCGAACTGGCCGAAGCGCACTGGTTTACACGCGATAACCTGCCTGACCTGCCGCCGCCCATCAGCATCGCACGACGCCTTATCGAAGAGTTTCTGGAGCCATCCGCGTGAAGAAATTAGACAAAGTGGCGCTCGTCATCGAAACACTCGACGCGCTCTACCCAGAGCCAGATATTCCCCTCGACAGCGACAGCCCCTTTACTCATTTGGTAGCCGTGCTGCTATCCGCCCAGTGCACAGATGCTCGCGTCAACACCGTTACACCGGCCCTTTTCCAACGCGCCGACACGGCGCGCGCCATGGCGCGCGTAGCGGTGGCCGATATAGCTGCCATTATTCGTCCCTGCGGCCTAGCGCCGCGCAAATCGCAGGCCATCAGCGACCTATCGCAGATTCTCGTAGACCAGTACGACGGCACCGTGCCGGACGATATAGATGCGCTCGAACGCCTGCCCGGCGTTGGCCACAAGACGGCACAGGTCGTCATGGCACAGTGCTTTGGCCAGCCGACCTTTCCCGTCGACACCCATATCCACCGACTCATTTTTCGCTGGGGTCTGTCCAACGGCAAGAGCGTCGAACAGACGGAGCGGGATTGCAAACGCCTCTTCCCGCAAGAGCGCTGGAACGAGTTACACCTGCAGATCATCTATTTCGGGCGCCAATACTGTCCGGCGCGTGGGCACGTTTTGAGCGAATGTCCCCTGTGCAGCAAAATCGGCCGCAAAAGCCTGGCATAAGTCGGCTCAGCCAACGCGCATCAAAGCCGTTTGAATTGACATCCAATTTTAGTTAAGATTCTGCAAACCACTTGTTCCATTTTTATCCTGAGAATTGCATGAACGGAGATCAACCGGCCGTCAGCGCGCGCGCCGTCCTCACCGGAACATTGCTCGTCTTGGCCATTAGCCTCATCAGCCCCTGGGCCATTTTAATGGTGCAGGGATCCCAGTTGACGAGCAACGCCATTCCCATTATCGCCATAGCGCTCTTGTTCCTGTTGACCATCGTCGCCATGCCGCTGCTGCGCGCGCTGGGCACGAACTTTGCCTTTAGTCGCCAAGAGCTCATAACCATCTACATCATGATGTTAGTCGGATCGGTGGTAGTCACGACGGGATTTACCGGCTCTTTCCTATCCGTTATCACCGGCGCGATGTACTACGCCACGCCGGAAAACGAGTGGGCCGAGCTGTTCCTACCCTATATACACCCCTTGCTGGCCCCTACCGATATCGAAGCGGTGCGCTTTTTCTACGAGGGGTCTCCCAAGGGCATGCCCGTTCCGTGGGATGCGTGGATCGTGCCGCTGCTGACGTGGATGGTATTTATCTTCGCCTTCTATCTGCTCATCCTATGTCTCGGCGTACTGCTGCGCGGGCAGTGGGTGGAAAACGAACGCCTCGTCTTCCCCCTTACGCGCCTGCCGCTTTCCATGATCGAAGAGCCAGAAAAAGACAGTCCCTTTGCAGCTCTCTATCGCAGTCGCCTGCTGTGGATGGGCTTTTTGATTCCCCTGCTGCTGCACTCGTGGAACTCGCTCAACTTTTATCACGATGCCTTCCAGCGCATCGCACTTAACGGCCAGATCGTACTTATTCCCGGCGCACTCGCCCTGCCCTACCGCTTTAACCTGCCCATCATGGGGCTGGCTTATCTAATGCCGCTCAATGTCGCTTTTAGCATTTGGTTTTTTTTCATACTCGGCACCCTGCAAAGCCTGGTATTTTCGCGCATCGGACTAGCGATCAAGGGCGGCAGCGACATTTGGACCTCCGGCGGTGCACACACTGCTCTGACCCACCAAATGGCAGGAGGCTTTTTTGCCCTGGCTATTTTTGTGCTCTGGACAGCGCGATCGCACCTTCGCCGCCTATGGGATTTGGCTAAGCAAGGACGCGATGCACCCGGCGAAGTGCTCTCGCCGCGCCTGGCCTTTGCCGGCTTGATCATCAGCGCGCTCTTTATGGTCGCCTGGATGAGCGCGACCGGCTTGGACGTCCATATTGCCCTGCTCGTGGTCATTGGCGCCATCCTCACCTTTGTCGCCCTGTCGCGCATCGTGTGCGAGGCGGGCATTCCCGGCGCACAAATGCCCATGGCACCGCAGGCCTTTATCACGCGCGGCTTCGGCCCCGAAGGGCTAGGCTTGGGCAATATGACGGGGTTGGGTTACAGCACGGTGTGGTTGGGTGAAACGGCGGCCAATATGATGAACGCCGTGATGCACTCGCTCAAATTGCTATCCTCTTCAGAACGGCCTTCGCGCCGGCTGCCGTGGGCCATCTTTCTCGCCATTGCCGTCGGCCTGGTCGGTTCGATTTGGGTCACGATGGAAATGGCCTATACATACGGTGGTATTAACCTGCACGGCTGGTACTACAACGGCGCGCCGCGCTGGCCGTTTAACTATATGTCGTCGGTGTACAATATGCCAGACGCCGACGTGGCTACCCGCTTCGGCTTTACCGGAGGGGGCGCCCTCTTTATGGTGGGGCTACTATACCTGCGCCAGCGCTTCCTTTGGTGGCCGCTGCACCCGATCGGCTTTCCCATCGCCAATACCTACACCATTATGTCCTACGGATGGTTGGCCATCTTTATGGCCTGGCTATTCAAAGCCACCATCCTGCGCTACGGCGGCGTGCGCCTATACCGACTGATGGTGCCCTTTTTTCTCGGCCTAGCGCTGGGGGAATTCTCGACTGCCGTGCTGTGGGTATTTATCGACGGGGCCTTTGGCGTCCAGGGCAATATGATTTTCAACTTCTAAGAAGGAGAGGACGCAGCCATGAGCGCACGCGACGAGTACCGCTATAACCGCCTGACTTGGGACGAGATGAACGAGGCTATCGCCATGCAGAAACTCGTTCTGCTGCCCACTGGATCCACCGAACAGCACGGCCGCCATCTGCCGCTGGATACCGACGTATTTTTAGCCGAGTCCGTCTGCCTCGAAGTCGGGCGCCGCATACCCGAAAAAGTGCTCGTGCTGCCGCCGATCGCCTACGGACTCAATATGCACCACATCGATTTTCCCGGTACCATCCATATCGAACCCGAAGTGTTTATCGCCTTCTGTCTCAACATCACCAAGTCGGTCGCCTACCACGGATTTGAGAAAATACTGCTGGTAAACGGCCATGGCTCCAATGGCCCACTAATCGACTTGGTGGCGCGCAAGACAACGCTGGCTACCGATTCGCTGTGCTTTGCCTGCAGCTATCCCAGCTTTTTGTGGGAAAAGTTTGAAGCGGTGCGCGAGTCCGCGGTGGCCGCTCACGCCGACGAATTTGAGACCTCGCTCTACCTACACCTAGCCGGCGATCGCGTGCAAATGGACAAAGCGGAAAAGGGAGACGACCGCATGGGACGCTATGTCAGTTCGGATTCAACTTCGCCCTTTATTCGCTTTAACGACTACTGGGGACGCTGGACTCAGCTCGGCGTGCACGGCGACCCGACGGTGGCTACCGCCGAAAAGGGCCGCGTTATTTTTGAGGCCGCCGTCGAAGGGTTGGTCGATGCGGCCGATGAACTGCGCAATTGGCCGATCGAACAACGCGCCGACATGCACGATCACCCCGTGCAAAAACACATTCGCTGGTAGGGTTTACCATGGTCAACATAGGCGCTGCACAGATCGATATAACCCCGACTGACTCCGTCTGGTTAGTGGGCTACGGCGACCGCGACCGTCCCTCGGAGGGCGTCTATCAACCGCTGCGCGCCGGCGCGCTCTACCTGCGCGGCGATAGCGATGCGGCCCTCGTTATCACGGCCGACCTGATTGGCTATGATCTGGCCTTTGCCGCCGAGAGCAAAGCGCTGATTGCCGATGCGACCGGCCTGCTGCCGCGGCAGATCGTTCTCACCGCTACCCATACGCACTGCGCGCCGTTCTTCTATCCGTGGATAATGCCCGGTCAGCCCGATTGGGGCTATGCTGCGTTCTTGAAGGAACGCCTTGTGCAAGTATCGCGTCGTGCCCTGGCCAACGCACTGCCTGGCACCCTGTCCTTTGCCCGCGGCTCCTCTAACTTTGGCGTCAATCGCCGCAGGCCCGACGGCAAGGGGGGCGTGCTTTTTGCACCACATCCCGATGGCCCCATGGATCGCGACCTCGACACGCTGTGGTGCCGCGATGCGCAGGGACACCCGGTGGCCAGCCTGACCGTCTTTGGCTGCCACCCGACCAGCCTCGGCGGTTATCTAATCGGCGGTGACTACCCGGGCTACTTGTGCCGCACCCTCGAAGAAGAGACTGGCGCCCCGGCTTTTTTTGCCACCGGCTGCGCGGGCAATATACGGCCCTGGTATGGCGAATCGGCCAACCGCTTTGCCCGCCCTTCGTTTGATGAACTGGAAGCCGCCGGTCGCAGCCTAGCCCACGACGTGCTGGCCACCGCCGACGCAGCGCTACCCCTAGCGGCGCACAAGCTGCGCGTCGACAGCCGCTTTCACCCCCTGCCCTACGTAGAATTGCCCAGCGCAGACCAACTGCAAGAGGCTGCGCGCTCGGACGATCCCCGCCGCCGCGATTGGGGTCATACCATGCTGGCGCACCTCGAACACGGCTCGCTGGCGCCGGCTTGTCCGCAGGAAATTCAAGTCATCTCCTTCGACGAAGGGCACTGTGCCATTTTCCTCGGCGGCGAGATCCTCACAGAAATAGGTCTACACATCAAAGCAGCGCTGCGACCGCTGACAGCCATTACCTGCGCCTATGCAAACGGCCTGATCGCCTACGTCCCCTCCGAATCGACCTACGATTTGCGCGGCTACGAGGTGGATGGCTCCCACCATTTCTTTATTCGCCCCGCCCCTTTTGAACGCCATGTAGAATCGCTCATCGTCGACAACGTAGGGCAACTGCTAGCCGATCTGCGCAAGAGCTAGCCCGCGCGTTGATACCGCAACGCCATCGAGCGTAGGTCTACACTCTCTATTGCGCTATTCGCTATATTTACACAGGCGCGTTCAACACCCGAACCTAGGCTTTCATGAATCGCTCAACGGACATAGAATTTGCCATAGCAGCCATTTTAAAAAGTGCCCAGAAAAAGCTGCATCTAATAAGCGATTTAGACGGCGAGCGCGAACATATTCGGGTTCAAGGTGAGAGTATTCTCATACGCGCCAAATCTATTGGCAAACACCACATCGAGTGCACCGAATCGATTATCATCGACGCTTCGATCGACGGCGGCATTGGGTCGTCTGGCCGCATTGAGGCTGCGAGTGAGGCCATCATCACCGGCGATGCCTACAATCAGCATATAACGGCTCATACGATTCGCATAGGTGGCAAAGCGGTCGATTGCCGACTCGAGTCATTGGGCGATACCGTCGTGCAAGGCGATCTGATCGAATCGCACGTCGTCTTGGGCGCTCTAGGTATTTTCAGGTCAGAGCTCCAACAGTGGGAGGGCCAAATTCGCCGCCTCGTAGAGCAGCACGAACTCATCGGCCGACAGATCGCGCGCGATGCAAATAACCTGCGCAAGATATGCGATTCCGCCAGCTTTAACCTCAACCTCGCCGCCGGTCGCCTTATTCAACACGAAGCGAAAGGCCTCAAGATCGACCTGACTTTTTTTTACGAACAGGTAAAGGAAAAGAGCGACGACGAGGTGCGCCTAGCGTTAAACGAGTTTTTTAACCGAGGCATCGTCGGAGTAATCGGACGCGCCAACCGCAGTTATTTTGCCAGCAGTCCCGCCAACGAGCGCCTATTTACCAAGGTCCTATCCAGTCTGCGCCAGCTGGTTTTTTCAGTCTACGAGCGCGACGGAATGGAAAGGAATATCGTGCGCGATCGCGACGCGTTCGACGAGTATCTCGCGCGCTATAAACGGCCTGACCGCCATTTACAGGCGCGCGGAAAAATATCCCCTGCATCGAAGGTAGATTTTCTATTCCCTCACCTCGAAATCAACGAAGAGGGCTACGCCACCGTTGCCACGAGCACTGTCCGCCTGAGTATACTCTCCGACGAACAAGGCACAGTGCTGCGGCAGAAGTCTCCCAATGGATCGGAACATACCACTCGCACAAGAGGGGAACTCAAAGCGGTCCGCATCGGCCTACAGGGAGACGACGCAACAGCCACCGTGCGCACGGTCCCGTTGCGCGAGTAGCAAACGGCAGCCAAAGCAACAGGACCTATTGCCAGCCTCCAGCGGCTGTGCGCGACGGACTGGCCCATCACAGCCAAGGCTAGCACATGACACATATTGTCGTCGAGAAGCTGGTCAAGACCTACCGCATAGCCGAGCGCAGAGCAGGTCTCGGCGGCGCAGTGCGCGGTTTATTTAAGCGAAACTACCGAACGGTGCGCGCCCTCAGCGACGTTTCCTTCGCCATTGGGCGGGGTGAGTTGGTCGGCTATATCGGCCCCAACGGCGCCGGTAAGTCAACCACCGTGAAAGTGCTATCCGGCATTCTCGTGCCCGACACGGGTACCTGTCGCGTGCTCGGTCGCGTGCCCTGGGAGGAGCGGGTAGAACACGTCCGCCGCATTGGCGTAGTCTTTGGCCAACGCACGCAGCTGTGGTGGGATTTGCCCGTCGTCGAGTCTTTTGAGCTGCTGGCCAGCATTTACAATATCCCCGCTCAGGTCTACAAAACCCGCCTTGATGAGCTGGTTGAGCAACTCGGCTTAGGCCGCTTTTTGGACGTGCCGGTGCGCCAACTTTCGCTGGGCCAGCGCATGCGCAGCGATCTGGCCGCTTCGCTCCTACACGGCCCCGAACTCCTCTTTCTCGACGAACCAACCATCGGTCTGGATGCCGTATCTAAGCTAGCCGTGCGCGAATTCGTGCAGCGACTCAACGCAGAGCGCGGCACGACGGTCATTCTCACCACGCACGATATGGACGATATTGAGGCACTGTGCAAGCGCGTCTTGGTCATCGGCGACGGCGTCATCCTCTCCGACGGCTCGCTGGAGTCGCTGCGCACCCGCGTCAGCCCAGAGCGCGACTTAATCATCGATTTAGAGCGGGAAATGCCCATTGCCGATCCCGACGCACGCGTGATTCGCCGGGACGGCCTACGCGTCCATCTGCGCTTCAATCCCCAGCAAATTTCTGCCCCTGCCTTGATCAGCCGCATCACCGCGCGCCATCCCGTGCGCGACCTCTTTGTAGAGAATCCACCCATTGAAGAGATCATCGCTCGACTCTACCGCCAGCAGGAGGCCCTATGAGGGCCTATTGGGCCCTTTTTAGCGGGCGTCTACGCATGCTGCTGCAGTATCGCACCGCGGCGCTGGCCGGCCTAACCACCCAGTTATTTTGGGGTCTGATACGCGTTATGGCCTTCGAGGCGTTCTATCGCTCCAGCAGCAAGGCGATGCCTCTATCTATTGAACAAACGGTCGATTATATCTGGCTCGGCCAGGCCTTTCTCATGCTCTTACCCGTGCGCCTCGACGCGGAAATACGCGCTATGGTGCGCACCGGCAGCGTGGCCTACGAGCTAGTGCGCCCCCTCGACCTCTACGCGCTATGGTATGCCCGCACCATCGCCTCGTGCCTGGCCCCCACGGTGCTGCGCTGCATGCCCTTGTGCATCATCGCCCTATTTGTATTCGATATGCGCCTGCCGTCTTCACCCGCCTCGGCGATGGCTTTCGCCCTGTCGATGATGGTCGCCCTGCTCCTGGCATCAGCCCTTTCCAACCTGCTCAACATAACGCTGCTTTGGACCTTGGCCGGCGAGGGCATGGCCCATATTGCGCAGGTGGCAACGTTCCTTTTTTGCGGTATGATCGTTCCGCTGCCGCTCTTCCCCGACTTCCTCCAGCCCATCTTAGTCTATTTGCCCTTCGCCGGCTTGATGGACCTACCTTTTCGCCTCTATACCGGTCATATTGCGGCAGCCGAGATAACCAGCGTGCTGGCTCGGCAGATCTTCTGGACCGTCGCCTTGGTGCTATGCGGACGCTGGCTGCTGTCGCGCGGCACGCGCGTCCTCGTCGCGCAAGGAGGCTGATATGCGCGACGCTTTCGCACTGTACTTCCGGTATATCAGCGCATCTTTCCGCGGTCAGATGCAATACCGCGCCTCGTTTATCATGATGACGCTGGCCCACTTCCTTATGACAGGTCTCGAATTTCTCGCCATCTGGGTGCTCTTTGCCCGCTTTGAGCACCTGGGCTCATGGCGTCTAGAAGAGGTCTGCCTATTCTACGGGCTCATCAATATGGCCTTTGCACTCGCGGATGCGACTTCGCGCGGCTTTGATATGTTTCACCACATGGTTAAAACGGGCGATTTCGACCGCCTGCTGCTGCGTCCGCGCAGCACCGTAACGCAGTTGGCGGGTCAGGAATTTACCCTGCGTCGCATCGGTCGCTTTAGTCAGGGACTATTGGTATTTCTCTACGCCGCACAAGCGCTGAGCATCGAATGGACGGTGGCTAAAGTCGCACTAGTCGCGTTTACCATAGCCGGCGGCGCCTGTCTTTTTTATGGCTTGATCGTCCTTCAGGCGACCATGGCATTCTGGACTACGGAGTCCCTTGAGATCGTAAATACCGTCACCTATGGCGGCGTGCAAACGGCGCAATATCCGCTCACCATATACCGCACCTGGTTTCGCCAGGTATTCACCTATATCGTCCCCTTGGCCAGCATAAGCTACTACCCGTCCCTCGCCCTGCTAGAAAAAGCCGATCCACTCGGATCCGACCCGGTATTCCAGTGGCTATCACCCGCCATTGGCATCGCCTTTTTCCTCCTGTGCCTGCAGATCTGGCACATCGGCGTGCGCCACTATCGCTCGACGGGCAGTTGAACAATTGACGCCCAACGCGCCGCGTCGTATTGTTTGCGCCAATGACACCAACGCACGGAATACACCGTGGGATAGCCTACGTATTCTTCTATTCGCCTGGCGAGAAAGTCCGTTATGCATATCCTCCTAGTTGGCGGAGCTGGACACGTTGGCAGCTTTGTAACCCCCTATCTGCGCCGCACCCACCAACTCCGCGTTCTCGACATTAAAAAGCCCCAGCACGATATCGAATACATCTGCGGTTCGATCGATGATCCGGCGGTTTTAAAAGAGGCACTCAGCGGCGTCGATGCCTTTATCACCATGGTCATGCAGGGCGGCCAGGACGGCGTCGAGCGCACGCATACTATCGCCCAAGCGCGGTCCAACTACGCCGTCAACTGCACGGGACTGCACCTACTGCTGCTTACGGCCTTTGAAATGGGTATTCACTGCGGCGTGCACACCTCGACGATGAGCGTGCACCAGCGCGAGCGCCGCTACTATCCGTCCGAAGAAGACGTGCCGATGGATGGCCCCAATGTATACGGTTTAACCAAGCGCTTTGCCGAAGAAATTTGTCGCTACTTCGCCCGCGAATACGACATGAGTTTGGCCGCCCTGCGCATTACTGGACCGCGCACGCGAGCGCAGTTTATCGAGCAGTACGCCGATCCGCCGCGACGCCCCTGGGGCACGCCGCTGTACATAACCGACGAGGAAGATCTGGCGCGCGCGTATTTAGCCGCACTCGAATATGTAGCCAAGGGCCACGGACGCTTCGATTCGTTTTTCATTTCCGGCGATGCAGACCATGCCGAAGTCAATATGTCAAAGGCGAGCATGCTGCTGGGATGGGAACCGCGCGCCCACCGCGAGTTAGGACTAGTCGACTAAGCGCGCTGCGCGCGACATGACCCTATTGATCGGCAAAGTCGCCAAAGAGGAAAGCCGTTTCCAATTCGTCGACGATTGTTTTGCCGTCTTCCCCCGTTATCATCAACGTTGCCATATACGCCTGCCAGCGCGCCATCGCTTCGCCGGCATGACTCTGTTCCATCGCTTCGCGGCTGGGCGCAGTGGCAAAGAGAAATAGCCGATCTCCATAGTAATGAATCACCATACTGACGCCGTTATCGCGCAGCGCCGTGGCGATTTCGGGCCACAATTCGTCGTGCGCTTTCTTGTATTCGGCATAGCAATCAGGCTTTAGCGCAAACGTTAGTCCACTCCGGTACATTCGCATTCCCCCCATGATTTATGTTTTCGCACTCGAACTCGCTCGAACCACTGTCACCTACGGGTTCTTATCGGCGGCTGACTCATCGGCCATAAAGCGCGTCTGGCCTTCGACCTGCCATTCGGCACACGCCGTCCAACCGCCATCGACTACCAGCGAAGTGCCGGTAATCCCCGACGAATCCTCACAGGCAAAGTAGAGGGCGGCCTTGGCTATATCGCCCGGCTGCATGGCCGTGCCCATCGGCACGCGCTGCAGGCGCTGCCCTAGAGCGGCTTCGGGATCGCCTGCCGCACTGAGGTGAAAGCGCAGCATGGGCGTATCAGTAATGCCCGGGCAAATGCAATTACAGCGCAGGCCGAGGGCAGCGTAATCGAGTGCGATGGAGCGCGTTAAACCCAGCGCTGCATGTTTGGAAGCGGTATAGGCCGGCGTCAGTGCCTGACCGATAAAACTGCTGGCTGAGGCAATATTCACCACATAGGAACGCGCGCGCTGTCTCAGATGCGGGAGCGCGTATTTCGTCGATAGATAGATCGCCTTTACGTTGACGCCCATCAGCTGGTCCCACTGCGCCTCATCGTACTCGTGCAGCGGCGCTACGTGGACGATGCCAGCGCAGTTAACGACGATATCCAAACCGCCAAACTGCGCTGCGGTTTCAGCGATAGAATGCTCTACCTGCGCACCATGTCCCACATCACACGAGGACGATAGCGCGCGCGCACCTGAGGCGACCAAGCGCTCTACAACCGCTGCGGCGCGCTCGTCCTGCACGTCGACTACAGCCACGCAGGCGCCCTCGCGGGCAAAGAGCTCGGCAATGGCCTCGCCCATGCCCGACGCCGCACCGGAGACCCAGGCGACTTTACCCGCTAACTTTCCGCTCATAAGGCCAGTTTTTCCGACTATACCGCTATCATCGTGCGCATTTTTTCCGCAACCCAGTCGATGGCTACGTCGGCCATGACGCGCCCCTTCTTGGGCGTGGCCAGATCGCGTCCGGCGCGGAAGTACTCGGGATCTCTTGGCCGGTAGCTCTCGCTCTGGATATCGAGGTTGGCCGCCTCGTAATCGACGCCCTCCCAGTGGATATTCTCCGGGAACGCAGCCATGGCAAAGGACGTTTCGAATTCAGCCGCATGCGCCGGACAGTCCTTGGAGTCTAGGACCTCGTCTACGTACTCTTTAGAATAGGCCTCCCAATAGCTGTGGAACTGCACGTCGATCCCCAACTTCTCGCTGAAACCGGCCACTTCGTTGCGCAGCGGTCCGTTGCCGGCGTGGCCGTTGCAGATGAGAATGTGCTCAACTCCGAGGCGCTGCAGCGACTCGCAGATGTCGTAGGCAACGGTAAAAAAAGTCTCCGGACGCAGGCTGAGCGTCCCCTTAAACTCCATCCAGTGCTCGGAAATACCCACCGACATCGGCGTGGCTACTACGACCTGCGGATAGAGCTGCAGCGCCGCCTGGTGGGCCACGTAAGCGGCGCTGGCCGTATCGTGCTCCATCGCCAAGTGCTCGTTGTGTTGCTCGGTGCTTCCCGTCGGCAATATAGCCGCCTTGATCAACCCCTGCTCCAAGCGCTGGCGCACGTGGCGTCGTGTCAACTTCCACAAGCGCACTTCCTCTACGATCATCTTCCTATCTCCCGGTTTAGCAGGGCCCATGCCCCATTTATTGACAACGTTCTGTGCAGGCAGTATCATGCACAATTATTGCTCCAGCCACAACCACCCCATGAGGTTTTTTTATGCCCCCTTCCCAACGCCCACCCAGCGGAATATTCGTCGACTGTCACAGCCATTGGAAGGGCCGATTTGCCGGCGAGCAGGCGATCTCATTTGCCAAATACCAAGGAGGGATACTCTCCATTGGCACCGATGGTCCCGACCGCCGCAGCGGTCTGCGCGACGCGGCCCTGCGCCTGGCCTGCAGGGTGCGATTGGTCTGTCGCCAGGAGCGCGAGGCCGACGACTACGAGCAGTCGGTCCTCATTTGCCAAGAGAACGACCCGGCGCCCAAGTTTCACTTTTTAGAAGAAGGCCCCGTGCGCTTGGGCATGCGCGTGGCCTTTGACCTACTCGACGAGGCGGGTCACTACCACGGCGACGGCCGCCAAGACGTCTGGCTCTATCCCAACGGCGATCTGCACTGCACGTTCAATATGCAAATCGTCGATCGCGCCGGCCACGGTCCTATTGGCGGTGCCTTTGTCGAGGTCGTCGATGACGGCCGCTATACGCACCTTCACCTTGGTCCAGAAACGCTGAGCGAATACGGCACTGCCGCCCGCCCGTTTGGTCCTCAGCTCGAAGAGCGCGCGGTATTTCTCGAGAGCGATTTGGAAGCGGCGGCTCTATTCTGGGCGCGCGACGAGGGCCACGTCTGGAACGTCGGCTCCGATCATGGCCCACTGCCGCCATTTTACGCCTCGCGCTGGCCCACCGGCATGCAGCAGTGGGCACGCGGTGGCATGGGTTGGACCTGTAGCTCAGCCTCTGCCGGCGTTGAAGCCTCCCTGTGGGAAGAAGGCTCGGCCGTGCGCCTGTGCTGGCTACGCGACGGCCGCGTCGAAGCAGAGCGGGAGGGCGAGTGCACTTTTACCGCCTCCCTGGTTATCGCGCGCGGAGCCGATCTCCAAGCCCTAAAGGGCCGCATTGAGGCCGTGCAAAAACCGCTCACACCCAGCGTTTCAGGTGGCTACCTGCGCTGCTATACCGAGGAAGACGGCACCTATGAAATCGGCCAGATCGATCCAACGGCTGTGCAGATAGCCTTTCCGCCCGATGCGCTGGCGCGCGACGTGCGCGTGCGCTTTTATCGCCGCAAGACCGACCCGCGCCACTGCGGCGGCGTCGTGGCCACTGCCGACGGACAGCGCATCCCCGTGCAGCTAGTATCCGAGGGCGAGCTGACCGACGATATCTGCGTGCCCATAGAGATGTCACACCGGCGAGACTCCGTCGACGACGTGCTGGTAGCGGCGCGTCTACACCCCGAGCGCGAGACGGTACTGCGCATCGAAAAGGTGCCCGGCATCCAGGCGGTCTACCAAAGCGAAATGGGCGGCGTCGACCTCAAGCGGCGCGCCGGCAACCGCCGCGACGTGGTCGTCTGGAGCAGCCATAACCGGCAGGCCCCCCTGCTCGAATTCGATCTATTTTCCGGCGCCGTCCACCGCCTGACCCACTACAGTTCAACAGATCCTGTCGTCTGGGAAATGCCGATGGCTTTTTTTAAGTCGTGCGGTATTTCCAAGCACAACTACTGCAGCGACGTGCGCGCATTCCGCCTCGACGAGGACGGTCCCGACGCCGTAGCCCTGTATTTCTGCGCCACCAACCCCAGCGGACGCGCCCAATCGGAGACCTGGCTGCGTATCCCCTACGACCATCCGCGTCCCCGCCTTGAGGTGCGCATGCGCTTTACCGCACTGGAGCAATGGGACGACGACAACGTCGAGTTCTCCGACATCTTCCCCTACCCATCGCGCCTGCCCGAGACCTGGTTTCACGACGCGGTGCTCTTCGTCCAGGGCGGCGAAAGTTTTGTAAAGTACAGCTACCGCCCCGATCTGAGCGGCGGCCAGCACGGCGAGGGCCAGCGCCTCTTTTACGCGCTCTACCCATCGCAGCGCGGCAACGTCCTCACACTGATCGACAACCCCGACCCCAACCAGAAGATGCACTATTCGGTCTGCGGCAACTACGTCGATATCCACGTCAACTTTCATCCACCGCAGGTGCCCGTGCCAGCCGGCACAACCTTTGACGTCCGCTATATCTGCGAAGTATACGGAGACCAACACATCGACGTAGACCAGCTAAAACAAATTGGTCTGCGCGCTACGGAAACGGGCGATCTACTCATTGACTAAGGAGCTTGGCCCTATGCGACTCACGCTACTGTCCCTACTTCTCCTTGCCGGGTCGGCCTGGAGCAACGAGAAACCCACCGGCGAATTTTCCGGCTATGCGGGCTGGTGGCTGCGCAATGCCAGCGCCGAGGCCTTTGTCATCGCCGAGCCCTATCCGCGCGTGATTGCCTTCCGCCTTATCGGCGGTAAAAACCCGCTGCACGTCAGCCACGACTACGAATACTTCGGCATACGCACCTGGTTTCTCGAACCGACGCAGAATGCGCACTCGCCGCTTCCTGCCCTGCAACGGGCCAGCGCCGAGACAATGGCCAATGGCGGCCTGCGCCTGCAGGCTGCCCCCGCCGACAGCGCCGGCCTGCAGTTGTGTATGGAAATCTCACTGCACGAGACAGAACCGATCCTGCACATCCGCCACGGCATGCAGAACCTGCGCGCAGAGCAGCGGCGCTTGGCCCTGTGGGCTCTCAACGTAATCAAGCCCGACGGCGGCGTGGGCATTGCGCCCTGGCGCAGCGAGGATCGCCAGCACTTTATCTTCTGGCCCAATACCGACCCCGACCAGGACGGACTCCACCTGGGCCGCCGAGCATTGGCTGTTGACTACCGCGTGCTGCCGCGCCACGGCTGGCTCAAAGTCGGCACCGACACCGACCGCGGTTGGGTAGCCTACGTATACGGCGAGCACGCGCTGCGCTCGTCGGTTGCCCACGTGGCCAACGGTCAATACCCCGAAGGAGGGGGCACGGTCACGATGTTTAATTCGACACCCGAGGTCTTCGACGGCAAAGAGCGCTTTGGCGAGATTGAAAATGTCGGCCCGCTCAGCGATCTGCAGCCGGGCAACTGGCTGTGGATGGATCAAGAAGTGCAGATCCTTTCCGGTCTTCAGGGCGACGATCCCGAAGCGTGGGTTGACGCACTCGACCGCCCATAGACACGCCCCATGCAAAAAGGGGAGGACCGCCGGCAGGCGACCTCCCCTTTTGCAAAATCCGTTGTGCTCTTCGTTGTTAGCTTATGGCCGCACGCCCTCCAATAGATCCATTTGCGGTTTCTCGCCAATCTGAATAAGCGAACCAGCCACTTCAAAGGGCATGCGCCCGCCGATGCAAAACGTGCACAAGTCCCCCTCTTCCAGGCCCGCCCGCGCAAAGGCCTTCAGCATACCTGCGCGCGACAAATAGAGCACCGGCATTTCCATCGCCTTGCCAATCTCCTCGATGGTCCGATTGCGCGCGATAAACTCGTCGCCGGGCGGCGGATCGGGCGGCATGTCGACGCCAAACGTGCAGCCGCGCGGCACCCCATCATCGCCGATAATGCCAATGGGCGGCGTATAGCTGACCAGATAGGCCTTCTTTACCTGCGCATTCTCGTAGAGCAGGTCGCGCGCGCGCTTGGAGTTGTTGCCGCGCACGATGCTGTCATCGAGTAATATAACGGTCTTACCGCGCAGCTTCTCCTTCATACCCGGCAGCAGGTGCAGATTCTGACCTATCGACTCGCGGCGCTCTCCGGCGGTGGAACCCTGAAAAGAGCGCTCTCCGCGCATCTTGTAAAACACCGGCTCAAAGGGCAATTCGCTCTTCTTGGCAAAGGAGCGGGCGGCCACCTCAGGGCAGCGCGGCAAATAGGTCACCAAGTCGGCTCCCTGTATATCGTCTTGCAGTTCTGCGCTGAGTTCCTCTCCCAGCGACTCGCGAATGCTGCGCACGCTCACGCCGTTGATAATCGAGTCGAGATCTGTTATGTAGTTCCACTCAAAAAAACAGTGCGCCTTATCGACATCGAGCAGCTTTTCCTTAGAATAACCGCCCTCGGGTTCAATGTAGTAAATCGTGCCGGGATCGAGGTCTTCTACGTACTCGCCGCCGTTCTTGCGAAAGGCGATATCCTCAGAGGCCACCCCGTATTTGCCGTCTTTCCAACCCAGCACAGCGGGCTTAATGCCGGTGCGGTCGCGCATGACGATGACGTCTTTTTTGCGCTTGTCGGCGATGGCTAGCGTAAAGGCGCCCGGCACTTCCTTTAGGAAATTAAACTCACCGCGCTCGCGATACAGATAGAGCAATGCCTCGGTATCACAGCTCGAATAGAGGTTTTCTGGGGCCACGTCGCGAAAAAACACGGGGTCGACCTGACCGTTGTGCACAGCGGCCATATCGCAGTCCCAGATTAAAATGTGGTTATCGCGGTTTTCAATCCGGCCACCAATTACGTGCGGGTGCGCCTCTTCGAGAATCTTGTCTTTTGATCCGCGCGTAGCGTAGCGCACGTGGGCCAAATAGGTGTGGTAATGGGGGCTGAGAAAAATCTTGTGGAGATCGGTCACGTCGAAAGTAGAGACGGATCCCTTCCACTTAATGACGTCGATCCGTCCATCGCCAACAGCGGCAATACCGGCCGCTTCGCGACCGCGATGCTGAAGGGAGTGGATAAATCGATAGGCATCGTGCAGCGTATGCGCCACGCAGAAACCACAATTGTGACGTACGAACTCGGTCATCTGCTAACTACCTCACCGGAAATACTAGAAAGGGGACGCGATGTTCGCGCTAACGGTGCGCCGCCTCAGCGCGCCGTGTAGTCTGCCTGCAATGGGCACTCCGCTCCATCGCGCGCCAATAGGGCGATGTGCGCTATGCCGTGCTGGAGAAAAGACGGGCCCATCTGTGACTCGTACCAGTCTATTCCCGCAGCGCCGCGCGGCAGTACCGCATCAAAATAGCAAGCGATCGCGCTTTCGGCCAGAGCCAATCCGCTATCGAGCCAGTTTTTATCGCCGCTGACCGCATAGAGATCGGCCAGCAGACCCAAGCCCAGGCCGGCATCCATTGCCGGTACGGCCACGCCATTGGGCAGCGCTTCCCGCGCATAGGCATGCCCGACGGCCGCAGCCCAGTCGAAGAGGCGCCGATCGCCGGTAATGCGATAACCGCATAAACAACTCAGCGCGACGTAAGAAGCTGGCCAGACACCGTAGACGCTGCCCCATATGGGCATGGCCTGTGCCACCCCGTTATCGACGCGCTTGCTGAGAATGACAAATACGCCGGCATCCAAATCGTGCGGGGCGTTAAAAAAGCCGTCGATATAGGCACCGGCGCGCCGGCGCATAGTCGCGGCCAGCGCCGGGTGGGTTGCGTCTAAGAGCGGGGCGCTTTCCAGCAGGCTAACGGCGAGCGATAGGGTCTGGCCCGGCGCATTGGTATCGTAGAAATGCACATCCTCTACCGGCGAGCGACTCTCAATCAGCAACAAATTGCGCTCATCGCGCCGCGGCCACCAATAGTCCACCATGCGTTCGATCTGCTCAATCCAGCACGCATCGCCGCTGTGCGCGTGGGCAAAAGCCCAGTCGAAAATATAGAATCCCCCGTGCCGGGGAAAATCGCAGGAGCGCGTTCCCCGTCCGTGCCGTCGCACATCTTCGATAGGAGCGTGGCGTATGTACTCCCACCCCCTGCCTTCCGTCCAGTGGCCGTCTAAGCCACGAGCGAATGTCTGCACGCAGCGCGGATTGAAGTCTTGGAGCTTTTCCCACAGCCACAGCGGCGCCTGGCGCAGGTGATCGTGGATAGCTCCGCTCCCGTCGCCGGGATTGCGCAGGAACCGGCTGTTTCCTATGCGATCGCGCGCTAAGTCCCAGAAGGCGTGTTCCCCCCATGGGAAGAGGCCCGAAGGCGTGTCGGTGCAGTGAGTGGCAAAGCGCTTAAGGTAGCGATCAGCCGCCGCGACATAGTGCGGCCTGTCGAGCGCATCGGCCAGCGCATAGAGCGTTTTGAGCGCCGCCTCGTCGTGGATGAGATTGGAGCCCCCGTAGGCGCGGTCGCCGTCGCGCTGGCCGGGTATGGCCGGAGGCATTGCTCCTAGCGGGCGCGCTGAAAACCGATTGAGCACGGAGGGAAAGAGGCCTCCGTGCTCGTCGGCACGTTCGATCAGCGCATCAAAGGACGCACATACTTTTTCCAGCAGGGCCTCGGCCCGCATTTACCGCCCCATGCTCTTACCTACCGAGTTGAGGTCTTGACAGGCCTGCACGACGCGGGCGGCCATATTAGCCTTGCCCTTTTTAAGCCAGGCGCGCGGATCGTACATTTTTTTGTTGCCGACTTCCCCCTCGACCTTCAGCACGCCTTCGTAATTGGTCAGCATATGGTCTACGATCGGCCGCGTAAAGGCGTATTGCGTATCGGTGTCGACGTTCATCTTGATAACGCCGTAGTCGAGCGTCTCGCGAATCTCTTCCTGCGAAGACCCCGAACCGCCGTGAAATACCAGCCAAAAGCGCGCCGCATCGCCGTGTTTGCCGACCACCGCATCCTGGCCCTCGCGGAGAATGGAGGGCTTGAGCACGACGTTGCCTGGCTTGTAGACGCCGTGCACATTGCCAAAGGTCGCCGCCAGCATAAAACGGCCGCCCTCAATCGGGCTGAGGGCCTCGTATACGGCGAGCATATCTTCGGGCGTGGTGTAGAGCTTTTCCTTGTCGATGCCCTCGCGATTGAGGCCGTCTTCCTCTCCGCCGACTACCCCCGTCTCGACTTCGAGAACGATTTCGTTGTCGCGGCACAGTTCCAGCAGGGGCACAGCGGTCTTGAGATTCTCTTCCAGCGGCAAATCGCTACCGTCGTACATATGACTCGAAAAGAGGTTGGGCAAACCCTCTTTGCGACGCCGCGACGTCTCGGCGATCAGCGGTTTTAGAAAGGACTCCACCTTGTCCGTGGTGCAGTGATCTGTATGCAAGGCAATATTGACATCGTATTGTGCGGCAATGCGATGGGCGTGTTCGGCCAACGAAATGCCCCCGAGGACAGCGTCTTTGAGGTTGCCAGAAGCGTGCTCGCCGCCGCCGGTAGAAACCTGCACAATGCCGTCGCTCTCCGCCTCAACAAAGCCTTCAATGGCGGCGTTGAGGGTGTCCATATTGGAGATATTAATCGCCGGATAGGCATATTTTCCAGCGTGCGCTTTGTCGAGCATTTCGCAATAACGCTCAAAGTTGACTATGGGCATATCATCCTCTCACTTGTCTTTTATTGAGATAGTTTCACTAAAAAACATAAGCATTGGCGCATTTATGCAACATAGGCAGCCGAAATTCTACGCCTCTATCGCAGTTAGAAAATCCGCCACGTCAAAGACAAAACCAAAAGCCAATGCCACCCGCCATAGCGCTATCTCCTTGCACAGTTCTGCGCGCGCGGTCTCCCTGTTTTCCACCGCCGTAACGGCCTGGCGCAGCGCCGAGCACATCATGCCACGCTTGCTCATATCGGCCATCCCCCCCGGCGATAACAGCAGGCACCAATTGATGGCAAAACCGACGTAGATCAGATGGTTTATCGCGCGCTCATTGCACAGGGCAAAGAGCTGTTCGGCGTTTTCAGCTACGCCCTCACCGCCCAGCGGCCGCGCCTCCTCCATGAAATCCAGTGCGGCAAATCCCCTGCGCACATCGGCTTCGTTATGCGGCCCGACAAAGACTTTTTCGCGCCGCAGCGCGCGGAGGCGCTGCAGAGCGGGATCGGCGACAACTTGCTCGGGAGCAGCGGCTGGAGCACCTGCCAACTGAACGGCGCGCTGGTAGCCGGGATACTGGCCGTAATAATCGCCCCCGCCAACTACGTGCAGGACGGGCAAGTCCGACGCGCGCACTGCGCGCAGGAGCGGCGGAAAGACCTCGCGGGCAATTTCATTGGCGCGCGGCATATATTCGACGGCGCGATGCCAGCCCGGGAACGCCTCTCTCGACCCCGTATTCCACGCATGCATAACGACTAATGCCGTGTGCTGACGGGCAATTTCAACTTCTATTCGCCCCCACCCTCCGTAGCCCTCACCGGGCACGTCGCGATCGAAATCAGCATCGAATTGTTGGTAGTAGTTGGCCTGCAGAGCGTATGTCGACATCGCCTATCCTCCATAGAAAAACCGCCCATCCCAACGTGGGGAGAGCGGTTTTTCGCCATTGTTGTTCGCGCAGCGCTATATGGCCGCCTCACCCGTTTCGCCAGTGCGAATGCGCACGACTTCCTCAACCGGCACGACAAAAATCTTGCCATCGCCAATCTTGCCGGAGTTGGCCGCTTCGCGCACGGCGCTGACGGCTTGATGGGCCAACTCGTCTCCTACGACGACCTCGATCTCCACTTTGGGCGTGAAGTCGATTACATACTCGGCACCGCGATAGACTTCCTTGTGGCCTTTTTGTCGTCCAAAGCCCTTAACCTCGCTGACGGTCATGCCCATAATACCCAGCGAACTGAGCGCCTCTTTGACCTTTTCTAGTGCGCTGGGACGCACGACGCATTTGAGCAATTTCATAATATCTATCCTCCGCTAAACCGTTTTAACTTCAACACTCCATATTGTGGATCTGCTCGCTGTGCTGGGCTACGTCGAGGCCTTTCACTTCGTCGTCTTCGCTGACGCGCAGGCCGCCTACCAAGGCACTGACCATCTTCAAGATAATATAAGAGAGCAAACCGCTATATACGACCGTAAAAAGCACGCGGACAAATTGAGCCCAGAGCTGTGCGCCGATCAACTCGTTTGCCAACCCTAGCCCACCGAAGCTCTCCGCAGCGAAGACACCGATCAGCAGGGCACCGACAATACCGCCGATCCCATGCACGCCAAAGGCGTCGAGGGAATCGTCGTATCCGAGTTTGTGTTTGAGTACTGTAGCATTTCAAAAACAGAGCGCGCCGGAAGCGGCAAAACAAACAGCAGCAGCGACGCGCAACCCATCCACAGCGCAGCACCCGTTTTACTAGCCATACAAACAGCACCTCCTAGGATTGTTGTGAGCAGCGCGCACGGGCGCTATGTTATCCGCACAGGATCCCACGTTTTGGACGCATAATAATACACGCAAGAGGATGCCTCAAGTACTTTTATACATGCGGGAGGGCAGTCAGATATGAAAATGGTCCTGCGCGGAGCACTGGACATTGAGGCAGCGCGGCGCATCGCCCCCGATCTGCAGATCGTCAGTGCCGATGGAGAAGAAGAATTATTAGCGGCCAGCGCCGATGCCGAGATCGCCGTCATGATGGGCATGGGCTGGCTGCGCGGCGGTTTTGCAGCCTACCTACAGCGCGCGCCCCGCCTGCGCTGGTTTCACTGCTCCAGTGCCGGAGTCGACCCACTGCTCTGTCCCGAATTTTTGGCATCGGACGTCGTTATGACCTGCGCCAAGGGCACGCCCGTTGGTCCCCTCTTAGCCGAGCACGCCTTTGCCCTGATACTTTCCCTAACGCGCGGTATTGCCGCCTGCGCGCGCCTCAACCGCTGGGACGGAAGCTCCGACGGAGCGCGCAGGGCCTACGAATTGGGCGGCAAAACGCTCGGCATCGTCGGCTACGGCGGCGTAGGCAAGGCGCTGGCAAAGCGTGCGCGCGCCTTCGACATGGACGTCATCGCCGTGCGCCAACACCCCGAGCCAGGAGGACCCGTTGAGCAATGGGGCACGGAGCGCTTTGGCGAGATGCTGTCGCGCGCCGATATCGTTGTCACTACTGTCCCGCATACGCCCGAGACAGAAGGGCTCTTTGGTGCGGCTGCATTTGCTCGCATGAAGGACAGCGCTCTGCTCATCACCATCGGCCGCGGCCAAACCGTGCAAACGAACGCGCTGGTCGATGCCCTCAACAGCGGCACCATTGCCGGGGCGGGATTGGACGTCGTCGATCCGGAACCCCTACCCGCTGACCATCCCCTCTGGCGGTGTCCCAACACCATCATCACACCGCACATGGCCGGCAATGCGCCTGAGCGCGCAGCGCGCAACGAAGCGCTCGTGCTGGACAACCTGCGTCGCTATGTCGCCGGCCAACCGCTGCTGAGCACCGTCGACAAGCAGCTAGGCTACTAGGCCCACTTATAGACGGCCAGCGCGTTTTTCCAAAAGTACTGCTCAGAAGCCTCCTCACCCTTGGCCGCAAAGAAATTGCGCACGATGGCAAAAGAGTCGGCAAAGCTGCCGGCGCGCTCGCACACCGGCCAATTGCTGCCGTAGACGAGCCGTTCGGCGCCAAATACCTGCCACATCGCCTCGAGCGTGGGAGCATAGTACGCCACGTCAGCCGGCGCTGGCTGCTGTCGGCTCTGCTCCATGACCGCCGATACCTTCATATGCACATTGGCTGACTGCGCCAAGCGTTCGATACCGGCCAGCCAGCGCCCGTCGGGTTGCGAGCCGTCAACGGGCACGTGGCCAATGTGATTGATGACGATGCGCAGCGCTGGAAGCGCCTCAGCGAGGGCCTCTAAGGCGGGAAACTGCTCCGTGTTCAACAGCACGTCCAACGCTAGATCGCGGGCGGCCAGCAGTTCCATATCGCGCAAAAATTCGCCTTCTGGCGGGGCGGCAAAATAGCCCGACCCACAGCGGATGCCGCAAAAGCGCGGATGGTCGGCAAAGCGCGCCAATTCGTCGGCAAACTCCGCGCGGCACGGATCGATATGGCCGACCAGGCCCAGCACAAAGGGATCGGCCTCGGCCAGGTCCAATATCCACCCATTGTCCTCTAACCAGGCGCTGGCCTCGACGACGACCGTTCCGGTAACGCCCTCGGGTTCGGCCAGCGCTCGATAGTGTTCGGGCAGCACCGTGCGATAGAGTAGTTCGTTGTCGGGCCCGGGCCACGGCACGCCCTGCGGACGCGATGGGTCGTAAAAATGCGTATGCGTATCGACGATCAAGGGAATCCCTCCTAGTGAAATTGCTCCATGGTATGCGCTATGCATGCGACAAAGGCATCGATGTCTTCTTCCGTCGTATCAAAAGACGTCATCCAGCGCACTTCGCCGCGGGCCGCGTCCCAGACGTAGAAAAAAAACTGCTCCTGTAAAATGGGAATTGCCGCTTGGGGCAAGCGCACAAAAACGGCGTTGGCTTCGGCCCGTTGGGTCACTTCTACGCCGGCAATGGAGCGCACCTGCGCCTCGAGCCGTTTGGCCATGGCATTGGCATGCGCTGCGCTGCGCCGCCACAGGTCGCCCTCGAGCAGCGCGGCAAACTGCGCGGCGACAAAGCGCATTTTCGATGCCAGCTGCATACTCTGCTTGCGCACATAGCGGTAGTCGGCCGCCAGTTCCTCGGCAAAGAATACGACGGCCTCTCCGAGCAGCAGGCCGTTCTTGGTGCCGCCAAACGACAGCACGTCTACCCCAACATCGGTGCTAATCGCGCGCAGCTCGACGCCAAGCGCGGCAGCGGCGTTGGCAAAGCGCGCCCCATCGACGTGCAAATAAAGTCCGTGCTCGTGCGCGCATTCGGCCAGCGCGGCAATTTCTTCGGGCCTGTACACCGTGCCCAATTCCGTCGTCTGCGTGATCGAAACTACGCGGGGGCGCACCTGGTGTTCGTCGAGGCGCCCGCCCAGCCGAGCGCGCACCTGCTCCGGACGCACTTTGCCGTCGGGCGTCGGCAGCGTTAACAATTTGACGCCCCCCACGCGCTCGGGTGCACCACACTCGTCGATGTGCAGATGGGCCGATTCGGCGCAGATGACCGCGTCGAACGAACGCGTTAGCGATGCCAGGGCCGTGACGTTGGCCCCCGTGCCATTAAATACGAAAAACGGCTGGGCACCCTCGCCGAAATGGCGGCGCATGACTTCTTCGGCGCGCCGCGTAAAGCGATCGTCACCGTACGAATGCACGTGTCCCACATTGGCTTCGACCAGTGCCTGTAAGACTTCCGGGTGCACGCCGGCGTGGTTGTCGCTGCCAAATCCCTTCTCCACTATATCGTCCGTCACAGTTGAGCTGCTTTCTCGCCGCGCCTTAGCCAGGCGGTTGTATTTTTCACAGAGCCCCCTATTAATGCGCGTCGAGCCAATCGCGCCCCGTACCCATTTCCACTTCAATCGGCACCTCCATCGGCAGCGCCTCGCGCATGGCCCGGGCGATGATATCGGGCACGCTGTCCTTCTCGCTCAGGTGTAAATCAAAGACCAGTTCATCGTGCACCTGCAGGAGCATCTTGCTCTTGGCATCGCGCAGCTCGGCGTGGATGCGGTTCATCGCCAGCTTGATCATGTCGGCTGCCGATCCCTGAATGCGCGTATTGATCGCATTGCGCTCGGCCCCCTTGCGCGTATTGGCATTGCGCGAGTTGATATCGCGCAGATAGCGCCGCCGCCCCGTCACCGTTTCGACATAACCCTTCTCGCGCGCAAACTCCACCGTTTCTTCGATGTAGTTTTCCACGCCGGGATATTGGGCAAAGTACTGCTTAATGAGCTCGGCCGCCTCAAAGCGACTAATGTCGAGGCGCTCGGCCAAACCAAAGGCGGAGATGCCGTAAATTATGCCGAAATTGACCGTCTTGGCCTGGCGGCGCATATCGTCGGTAACGCCCTCTTTATCGACGCTGTAGATCTTCATCGCCGTAGTCGTGTGAATGTCGCCGCCGTCGCGAAAGGTCTGCAGCATATCGCCATCGCCGCTCAGTTCGGCGGCAATGCGCAGCTCAATCTGCGAGTAGTCGGCCGAAAGGAGCACGTAATCGTCAGCGCGCGGCACGAAGGCGCGGCGAATCTCGCGCCCCTGCTCCGAGCGAATGGGAATGGTCTGCAGATTGGGACTGTGCGACTGCATGCGTCCCGTTGCCGTCACCGCCTGTTCGTAGTGGGTGTGAATGCGCCCCGTGTCGGCAAATACGGCGCCGGGCAGCATATCGATATAGGTCGATTTGAGCTTGGTGTGCAATCGGTAGTCCAGCACGCGCTGGGCAATCTCGTGGCGGTAGGCCAAGCGGCGCAGCACTTGCTCACTGGTTTGAAACTGACCGGTCTTGGCCGTGCGCCGCGCGTTGGGATCGAGCGCGAGTTTCTCGAATAGAATGGCGCCCAGCTGCTGGCCGGAGTTGAGGTTAAACTCCTCGTCAGCCAGCTCGTAAATGCGCCCTGCCGTGTGGTCAATGTGTTCCTGAAAATCGCGGGCCATCGCCTCCAATACCCGCTTTTCCATGCGCACGCCCTCGTGCTCCATTTCGACCAGCACGGGCAAGAGCGGGCATTCAATTTCGTAGAACACGCGCTGTTGCCCCATCTCGACAATTTTTTCGCGCAGCAGCCCGGCCAACTGCCAAGTAATATCGGCATCTTCAACCGCATACTCGACGACCTCGTCCAGCGGAACTAAATTCATGCTGAGCTGATCTTCGCCTTTTTTGCCGATGAGCTCAGCAATGGAAATCGGCTGGTAGCCCAGCAGCGTCTCGGCCAGGTGGTCCATGCTGCGGCGCCCCTCGGGGTCGATCAGCGCAGCCGCTAGCATGGTGTCGAAAAAAGGGCCCGCGACGTTGACGTCGTGCCAGCGCAGCACCCCGAGGTCGAATTTCAGGTTGTGCCCCACTTTCTCGCTCTCCCCCGCAAAGACGGGGCGAAACTCCTCCAGCAGCGCTTGCGCCTTGGCCCGTTCGCTCGGAAAAGGCACGTAATAGCCCCGGTGCGCTTGCCAAGAAAAGGCCAGCCCCACTAGACCGCAGCGCTTGACGTCGAGGCCGGTGGTCTCGGCGTCAAAGCAAAACGACGGGCACTCGAGTAGCTGGCGCACTAGTTCGGCGCGCGCCTCAGCCGTGTCGACGAGCTGATAGTCGTGCGGCACCCCTTCGATGGTCTTTAACTCGACCGGCGCGCCGCCCGGGCCGCCGGTTGCCATATCGGCAAAGCCTTCGCCCAGAACGCGCTTGCCCAGCGTATTAAACTCCAATTCAACAAAGAGCGCGGCTAATTTTTGCCCATCCCACGCATCGCAGCGCATGGCGTCCCAATCGCATTCGATGGGCACATTGCGCTCAATGGTGACCAATTCTTTGGACAGCAAAGCCTGTTGACGGTACTGCTCGAGGTTTTCCTTTTGCTTGCCCTTTAGCTCGTCAACTCCTTCCAACACTCCTTCGAGACGGCCAAAGCGCGCAACCAACTTTTGCGCTGTTTTTTCGCCGATGCCCGGCACGCCAGGAATATTATCGGATGCATCGCCCATTAGACCGAGAACATCGACAACTTGGTCAATGCGTTCGATGCCCCAGCGTTCGAGGATCTCTCCGATGCCCTGCACTTCGACATCCTCTCCGGCGCGCCCCGGCTTGTAGATGAAGGTCTTGTTGGAAACGAGTTGCCCGTAGTCCTTGTCGGGCGTGACCATATACGTGGTAAACCCCTCGCCCTCGGCGCGCAGCGCCAAGGTGCCAATCACGTCGTCGGCCTCCCAGCCGGGCATTTTTATAACGGGCATATTAAATGCTTCACACAGTTGGAACACATAGGGGAGCGCCTGGCTCAAATCTTCCGGCATGGCCTCGCGCTGCGCCTTGTACTCGGCAAACATCTTGTGTCGGTGCGTCGGTTCAGGCGTGTCGAAAACAGCGGCTATATGCGTGGGCTGCTCGCGGTCGAGAATGCTCAGCAGAGTGTTAGCAAAGGCAAATACCGCCGAAGTATTCATGCCCTGAGAAGTCATGCGAGGGTTGCGCATCAGGGCAAAGTGTCCGCGGTAAACCAGCGCCATTCCATCGAGTAGAAAGAGTTTTTTCTCGTCGCTCATTGCAGTCCCATCGAGTAAATGAACAGCTGGCCATATACTACCTTACACCCGTATATAGCACAAGCGCTGGACGAGTCAATCAATTATCTTTCTGTGCATAAAAATCGACCGCTCGGCCGGCTCCTCGCCCAGACCGTCCCGCTAGCCACGACAGAAAATCTGGTAACGCTGTCGAGCCTGTCTCACCGCGCCGTCGAACAGATTCGCTGCGCTACGTGATAGAGCGGCCCCG